>CAZLCS010000037.1:0-7122 GCA_964557955.1 uncultured Syntrophobacteraceae bacterium | reverse complement strand
ACTGCTCGGATCTCTGATGCCGCAAGGCGTTGAGCACGACGGCTTATTCTGTCTGCTGTCACCCGTCACCTGACTGCTCGGATCTCTGATGCCGCAAGGCGTTGAGCACTCCATACTCGCAGACTACATCACCGCCATCGAAACCTGCTCGGATCTCTGATGCCGCAAGGCGTTGAGCACTCAGGTTTGATCTCATACAGAGACGCCGCGAATGCTATCTGCTCGGATCTCTGATGCCGCAAGGCGTTGAGCACCTGGCCTATTCCTGGTCCTGGCGTGCCATCCTCACTGCTCGGATCTCTGATGCCGCAAGGCGTTGAGCACCTCAAGGTGTACTGCCCGGCATGCGGATACATCGTCTGCTCGGATCTCTGATGCCGCAAGGCGTTGAGCACGGCGTGTTGCCCAATACGAAGTCTACCTCAGCGCACTGCTCGGATCTCTGATGCCGCAAGGCGTTGAGCACATCGACCTAATCACCACCTGGCAATTCTGGATCGGCTGCTCGGATCTCTGATGCCGCAAGGCGTTGAGCACATCGATGGAGATGCAGCAGCAAGCAGGAAACATAGCTGCTCGGATCTCTGATGCCGCAAGGCGTTGAGCACCTCATGATTACCCAACCAGCCTTCAGCCCATAAACTGCTCGGATCTCTGATGCCGCAAGGCGTTGAGCACTCTTATTGCCTTGTCGTGTACCCTTTCCCATTCCTTCTGCTCGGATCTCTGATGCCGCAAGGCGTTGAGCACCCCATAGATCCACGGCCCGCTCCGTCCGCTGTATTTCTGCTCGGATCTCTGATGCCGCAAGGCGTTGAGCACTCACCCGGTTATCAAGCGAGGTGGCCAGACTCGACTGCTCGGATCTCTGATGCCGCAAGGCGTTGAGCACACTACGTGGTTGAGGCGCCCGACATGCTTTGGGCCTGCTCGGATCTCTGATGCCGCAAGGCGTTGAGCACAAGGGCGTCATTGGCCTCATGGGCATCACCCAGCTCTGCTCGGATCTCTGATGCCGCAAGGCGTTGAGCACCCTGCGGTAGCCGGCCAGAATGTCAGCCACGACTCTGCTCGGATCTCTGATGCCGCAAGGCGTTGAGCACTACCGAATCGACCCAAATAAGATTGATAAGTTGAAGGCTGCTCGGATCTCTGATGCCGCAAGGCGTTGAGCACATCGAGACTACCAGGTTGGAGATATCCTTGAGCTTCTGCTCGGATCTCTGATGCCGCAAGGCGTTGAGCACCCGTCAAACCATCGTGAGGACTGGAATCGACTACCACTGCTCGGATCTCTGATGCCGCAAGGCGTTGAGCACCCGGCAATGCCATCCGCGGACAGATACGCGACATGCCTGCTCGGATCTCTGATGCCGCAAGGCGTTGAGCACTAGCTATATCCAGGGCCTTCAACTTCATTTTTATATCTGCTCGGATCTCTGATGCCGCAAGGCGTTGAGCACGAGGCGGAACGGGAGGCTAGGAAGGCCCAGGCCGCTGCTCGGATCTCTGATGCCGCAAGGCGTTGAGCACATTGCCCATACAGCCGACATCGAGATCTATTTCACTGCTCGGATCTCTGATGCCGCAAGGCGTTGAGCACGAGGCTCCGACACACTGGCGGCAGCAAAAAGATCGCTGCTCGGATCTCTGATGCCGCAAGGCGTTGAGCACCCGACATTCATCGCCGCAATCTCCTCAAGCGCCAGCTGCTCGGATCTCTGATGCCGCAAGGCGTTGAGCACCACCACGTCCGAGACGGATTTCACCGACTACCTCGACTGCTCGGATCTCTGATGCCGCAAGGCGTTGAGCACGTTTCCCATTCGTCCCCGGAATAACCCCATAGTGTCTGCTCGGATCTCTGATGCCGCAAGGCGTTGAGCACATACGCCTAGATGGCAGGAGCGCCGACGAAATCGAGCTGCTCGGATCTCTGATGCCGCAAGGCGTTGAGCACAACGATCAATCATTTATAGAATGGCTCTGAAAGCCGACTGCTCGGATCTCTGATGCCGCAAGGCGTTGAGCACACGCAAACATCAAATAGGTTTTGTGCTCATCATCACCTGCTCGGATCTCTGATGCCGCAAGGCGTTGAGCACTCCATTCGGCTCGTAAATGTACCCGAAGACCGTCCTCTGCTCGGATCTCTGATGCCGCAAGGCGTTGAGCACTTCGCAAGCTCTTTTGATGGTTCTTTAGCAAACGCTGCTCGGATCTCTGATGCCGCAAGGCGTTGAGCACTCATATAACCATTCCAAGATAAAATATTAGACTGTTTCTGCTCGGATCTCTGATGCCGCAAGGCGTTGAGCACGTAGTATATGGGGGAGAAAACTGGACATATTGCTGGCTGCTCGGATCTCTGATGCCGCAAGGCGTTGAGCACGCGTCGCGGTGGGGGCACCTCTCATAGTCCACTGGGCTGCTCGGATCTCTGATGCCGCAAGGCGTTGAGCACTGAGCCATCTATCGAGTACGCGCAAGGAAAAGAGAGTCTGCTCGGATCTCTGATGCCGCAAGGCGTTGAGCACTCCTTGGAAACTGAATGTAGTCCCCTTTGGGACTCCTGCTCGGATCTCTGATGCCGCAAGGCGTTGAGCACTTTTCCTTCGTTACAGGGTCAGCCCAGGAAACCCGGCTGCTCGGATCTCTGATGCCGCAAGGCGTTGAGCACTATCCCATGGTGGGGGCTGCCTGCAGGGTCTCATAGCTGCTCGGATCTCTGATGCCGCAAGGCGTTGAGCACGTTTGCAAACTTGGAAGCAGGCGGTGAAATTGGCAACTGCTCGGATCTCTGATGCCGCAAGGCGTTGAGCACGCAGTCTATTCGAAGAAATTAATAGACGCCCCAAGCTGCTCGGATCTCTGATGCCGCAAGGCGTTGAGCACACTATTACAAAGAAAAAGGCTTGCATCAGTATTTTAACTGCTCGGATCTCTGATGCCGCAAGGCGTTGAGCACGGCAAGCCAATGTGTGGGACGGACGTTATCAGCGGCGCCTGCTCGGATCTCTGATGCCGCAAGGCGTTGAGCACCGAAAGGTCGGGCTCGGGAGCTACGAGTTCGTGGAGCTGCTCGGATCTCTGATGCCGCAAGGCGTTGAGCACTTCATGGTTCCGGGTTTCGAGTTTCGAGTTTCGGGTCTGCTCGGATCTCTGATGCCGCAAGGCGTTGAGCACTTCGGAAAGACGGTCAAAAAGCTCGACTCCTGGTCTGCTCGGATCTCTGATGCCGCAAGGCGTTGAGCACAAAGCCGAAAACTCCGCCTCGTCCTCCAGGAAGTGGCCTGCTCGGATCTCTGATGCCGCAAGGCGTTGAGCACCCGGGGATCCGGCCGAGCGACGCGCCGAGCGTCCCTGCTCGGATCTCTGATGCCGCAAGGCGTTGAGCACTACTGCTGTGCGCGCAGTACTGGCCGCTGGAGACTCTGCTCGGATCTCTGATGCCGCAAGGCGTTGAGCACTGGGGGTGGAGTTTTCGACGTCGGTCCTGACGCCCCCTGCTCGGATCTCTGATGCCGCAAGGCGTTGAGCACCGGTCATACGGAGGCATATACGCCCAGCGCAGCACTGCTCGGATCTCTGATGCCGCAAGGCGTTGAGCACCTTGGCCGGAGAGTGCTCGTGGACACTCTCCGCTTACTGCTCGGATCTCTGATGCCGCAAGGCGTTGAGCACTGCCTATATACCCTTGGCGATACTGGCGCATTCACAACCTGCTCGGATCTCTGATGCCGCAAGGCGTTGAGCACCACCGTACCACCCTGGCTTGCATCCGTGATCCGGCATCTGCTCGGATCTCTGATGCCGCAAGGCGTTGAGCACGCAGCCATTATTACATGTCCAATGGCACCCCATGGACTGCTCGGATCTCTGATGCCGCAAGGCGTTGAGCACTTGTTGAACGTGCAGACGATCTTGTTCAGGCCGTTCTGCTCGGATCTCTGATGCCGCAAGGCGTTGAGCACGACGATCTACGCCGTAGACAGTGAGGAGCTCGTCGGCTGCTCGGATCTCTGATGCCGCAAGGCGTTGAGCACTAATCGCTGTCAGCCACGTGCCCTTATCCAGGGCACTGCTCGGATCTCTGATGCCGCAAGGCGTTGAGCACTCGGTGGGGTCGAGGCAGACCCATTTCCACCCTAGCTGCTCGGATCTCTGATGCCGCAAGGCGTTGAGCACATTGACCGAGGGCGGTGGCCATGCCTTGTGACGTACTGCTCGGATCTCTGATGCCGCAAGGCGTTGAGCACCAGTCTAAGCTGCGCGGGTTAACTGTTGGGATAGCTGCTCGGATCTCTGATGCCGCAAGGCGTTGAGCACATCGAACATCCGCAGGGATTTCGCCGGGTCGGCACTGCTCGGATCTCTGATGCCGCAAGGCGTTGAGCACTGGTACAGTACCCACTCCTTGACCATCTGCTGGATTTCTGCTCGGATCTCTGATGCCGCAAGGCGTTGAGCACAGGTCAGAGCAGGCAGGAGCACCGTTCACCAGGATCTGCTCGGATCTCTGATGCCGCAAGGCGTTGAGCACGAAGCAGGTGATTGGCGACAATTATGATCCTCCTGGGAGAGATAATTGTCGTTAATCACCCCATGCGAGGCTCTTCGACCACGGGAGGCAAGCTCCACTTAGCCCATGCCACACCTTACAAGGAGATTGGGGGCTGATCCTGGGTGGATACGCGTGCATAGCCACAGAGCATTTCTACTTCGTGTTGCAAAGAACAACGGCAACATATTCTGTTAGACTTTTTCTGAACAGAGTTCTTAATCATCGTGCGGAGAGGGGCACAAGGGGAGGAAACAAGTGTCTGGAGAGCGGGTGTCTTTTGGATGCTTGCCTGCAAATGATCGCTGTTAGTTTCGGTGTTGGAGTTACCTCCATACGCTCAACGACTTGTGCGCTCAGCACAGAGCCTGGATCGAGTCACATCCGATTGGGATCGCCGGCGTCCAAACCTTGATTTTTCGTAGAGGTCAACCGTTTCGCCTCTTCCCCGGGAGGATCGACATCGTAATACGAGGCGAAGATTTCGCTGTTTGAACGGGTTTCCGGCAGAACATAGACAACGCCGTAGGTCCCGGCAAGAGTCGGGCTCACAACTTCATTGAAGAAGTTCTCCGGAACATTGATGCAACCAAAGGAAATGCGGTTGTCGTCAGGCGTTGGAGTGGCCAGTCGCTCCAGGCGACGCTCCTTGGGGTTGCTCGTAACCACGCGATGCAGGGAAATGGCATTATCGTAGTCCACCCAGAGCACGCCTTTCCCATTGAAATTGTAACCCAGTGCTGCAACGAATCGACCCGCAGGCGTGGTGCGATCTTCAGGGTTGATTTCCGCCAGCTTCCGGTCCCCGATGCCGGGCATGGAGTCGTCGCCTTTGGCAAGCCCCAGCAAAGCAGGGGCTGCACTGCGAAGTTGTCCATCGGCGAAGAACACGAAAACCTTGGCATCCACCTTATCGACAATCAAAAAGGGCATGCCATGATTATCACCTGAATGGACGACCCAGTCTGCCACGCGCTGTGTCTGAGGGGACTTAGGCTCCCAACCGAAGTTCGCCCGTTTGAAACGTGGCGCCTCAACGGGTTGAGTCCCAACAGCCAGGGGTGTGGATGACATGTGACGTGGCGGTGATGAGAGATTCGGGTTGGGCAACTGCGCGGCATTATCCGTCAAGCCAACCTGATGGGAAGCGCAGCCGACGGTCAACAGGCCGAGACAAAACATTCTGACCACCATGGTCGCCAGCGAGCGAACGTTTCGGGGAGAGTCATTCATCCCCACGCAGCGGGGGGACACCGTCAATCTTTCTCCCGTTTCTGCCATATGGTTGTCCATGCCGAGTCGGTGATTCGTCTCTCGTTCAACAACAATCCACGGAAGCCCTGCCTCGCGATCCCCTCATCAGCGGGGCAGGGCGCCTGTCGTGGTCTAGTTGCGGTCCTTCTTGGGTGGAACCGGTTTGGCCGGCGGGGCTGGCTCAGGTGGAGGTGTCTTCTGAACCTGCGCAGGAGGTGGTTCGCTCTTCACTTCCTTCTGAGCACATGCGCAAGCACCCAAGGACACGGCAAAAAATGCAGCCAATAACAGGAACCCCAATGCTCTTTTCATAGTACCTCCTCCATAAGTTTGTGTTGTATGTAAGACGACACTACCATCATTTGCCGAACCTGCGGAACGATCGGTTCGGCAATCTCCCCCCACACCAAAACATCTCCATTGCTAGACGGCGCATTCAACTATCACATAATCTACCATGCCCCAGCCAACGTTTGAAAGCAATTTATTCCCGGTCCTGTATTTCTTTGGCATATTTTCAAGTTCATCTATCAGCTGAAGGGAGTGGCCGAAAATCCAGAAAACCCTTCCGTGCGCTCCGGATGCACGTCTCTACGGTGCAAATCCCCACCGGACGAAGTTTTCTCAGCGCATGAACCGGCCTTTGGAGCAGAGCGTTCTTCCCACAATCCGGCCTCCCGGTGATGAGAATGTCAGCAGAGCGAGGTCGGCGGTACGTCATTTCCTTTCCCCGGCTCTTGGGAAAATTACTATGTTATGAGCAAAATTGATACCGAACTGCTTCTTGACATAGTTTCCAGCCGGTTCAGGGAAATCAAGTCTTCCCGGATTCATATTTCAAGAATATCCATAATATTACAAGCCAAAATAATCATAACCATAATACTTATAACATACCTAAATAACTATTAATTACAAATCAAATATCCTGTCTGCTGCCGCATTGATTTCATTAATCTTTTCTAGATTGTCGGCAGCATCATTTTTATATTTCATAATAAGCATATCTCTTTGCTCTCTGACTTTTTGTTTTAGATCCTCCAAAATTTTTCTTACTTCAACATCTGTTGTGTCTTTGGAGAATCTAGGGAAATACTCCCTGCCAAGCTCAAGTATTTTCAGATCGTCTTTTAATGAATGTTCTTTCATCATGCTACCTCACTCAATCCTTTGCGGTGGAGCAGGCGAATCCATCCTGCTCCGGCCCTGTTTACTTCTGCATAATCACGACATTCAAATCAATATAATATTGCACTGCTGTCCGGTTAACTTGTCATGAAGATCCATAACATACTGTATTTTAAATA
>CAZLCS010000036.1:0-62165 GCA_964557955.1 uncultured Syntrophobacteraceae bacterium | reverse complement strand
AATCGCAGCAAGGCGTGCTTTCCGAGATTCTTTCCATCATCAAGAAAAGCCGCGACCCCGTTATCAACATCTGCGATAGTGCCGGCAAGTCAAACCTGGTCTTCGGCCTCTCCGGTCTTCTCAATATCCTGCTCTATCCCAGGGTTCGCAGCCGTCATCTGAAACTCTGGGGAACCAGGGAAGACGCGGGCTATAAGAATATCGCTGCCTCCATTGCCGGTCAGATCCGCTGCGATCGCATAGACAAAGGGTGGCAGGATATCGCGTGGATACTCTCCTCGATCGAGGCCGGAACAGCCAAACCGCTCGTGATCTTGAATCATGTGGCCACGCAGCCCCAACACCCCGCTGCTCAAGGCTTGGAAGAGCTCGACAAGCTTGACCGGTCTTCATATCTGCTTCGATACGGAAAAGACATGGAGCTGCGTCGCTTCGTCGGACCGGAGGTCTGCAAGCGCGAGCACTGGAACAAGTTCACCGGGGAAGTGCAGGCCTTTGGCGATCTCATCCGGGAGAAGACGATCGAGGACCAGGACGAAGTGTTCTGGTTCCTGACGGTGGTCCAAAACGCCATCGTGCTGTGGAATGCGGTCTCTGTTGTCGAAAACATCTTGAGATCGGGCCTGAAGGTTATCTCGGAAAACGACCTCAGGCATATCCTGCCGACCATGACCGAGCACATTAACTTTGTTGGGAGGTTCGATCTCGACATGAACAGAAAACCCCCGTTTGAGCTCAAGCGGGTGGTGGGGTAATGCTGAGTCGGAAGTTATTGATGTGAAGCGCTGCAGGATAGAACAGCGAAGGAGAACGCTATGAGTCTAAAAGAGCTTGAGGCTGAGATCAAGAAGCTGGATTTGAAAGACCGCGCCACACTGGCAAAGCGGATCGTCGAAAGTCTGGATGAGCTTTCCCCGGCAGAGATCGAGGCACTGTGGGTTGAGGAAGCCGAACGTCGCCTGGATGAGCTGGAGCAGGGGGTGGTGGCAGAGGTCCCTGCTGAGGACGCACTTCGCCGGGCGCGGGCGGCCATCTCGTGAAGCGGATTACGTTACACCCCGACGCGGATGCCGAGATCACGGAGGCAGTGCGTTACTACGAGTCGCGTGAGCCTGGTCTGGGGCTGGATTTGCTTGGAGAGGTTGAGCGAGCCTTCGATCAGATTACGGAGTACCCTGAAGCGTGCCGGAAGATCGGAGCGAGAGTACGCCGGAAGACCCTGTGGCGGTTCCCATACAATCTGATATATGCCGTGTATCCCGAAAAGCTTCGAGTCCTAGCATCCGCCCATCAGAAGCGCCGACCTTTCTACTGGCGAAAGCGGTTACCCGGCACGCCGAAATGGGAAGGCCCAGCAACCTGATGAGCGATGGGCTGCATCAAGTTCCCTGAGGGATCATTCTCAGTATGGAAAAGGCAAACCATTCAATAGAATAGTTTTTCGTTTCAATGTTTTCTATTGTAAGTTTCTGAAGCCAGCTTTCACAGCAAGAATTGACCGGAAAGCTAACTTTTACAGTAATGTTGCTGGATTGAAAGTTTCAACATAAGCGCTCGTTCCGATGTACGAATCCTGGTAGAGGTCGGCCCGGAACCGGCACCGGCTCACCTCCTCGAGAAGATCCCGTTTGGTGGCACTGATCACGCGAGCGTCCACGTGTCTGGTCTTCAGAGAACCAAGCGGCTCAAGGCTTCCTTCCTAAAGGATGCGCAGGAGCCTGGTCTGAAGCGGGAGGTCCAGCTCTGCGATTTCGTCGAGGAATATGGTTCCCCCGTCAGCCAGATCGAAGCGTCCTTTCTTATCTCGCACCGCACCGGTGAAAGCCCCTCGTACGTAGCCGAAAAGCTCGCTTTCAAGAAGTCCGTGAGGAAGCGTCGCACAGTTCACCGTCACACAGTGCTTTCCAGCCAGCCCAGTCTCCTTGTGAAGAGCTGAAGCTACCAGCTTCTTGCCGGTTCCCGTCTCTCCCTGGATGAGCACCGATGCAGAGGTCTAGGCCACTTCATGAGTGGACTGGATGACCTGGCGAATGCCGGGACCCTCCCCCACGATCTCGTCCAACCGCTTCCTGTCCCATTTGCGCCTGAGCTCCGCGAGCCTTGTGGTATCCTCCAGGATGATCAGGACCAGCCTTTTGCCTCTGTATCTGAAAGGTTTTGCAATCTGATGCAGGTCCACTTCCTTCAAAATTCCGCTGACCGAAAGCTTCAAAACCACCCTCGTTCTCTGGTTAACGCCGTCATGCAGGGCGGCCAAAGCGATCCTGCGGGCTTCGCACTGGTCACATTCATTCGCGGTCCCGCACCCCTCTGCGGCAGTCACGGCATAGACGCATCCAAGCGCTTCACCTCCACGTTTTCCGAGAACAGATTTTTCGGAAACGCACAACACCTGCTCCATCACGTTGTTGACGGCCCGAATGCGCCTGTCCTCGTCCAGGACCAGGATCCCGCAGGGGACCGCTTGAAGGAGAGCCTGCATGAAGTTTTCAGAGCTCAAAATCCCGGTCAGGCTATCAATTCCCATATCCACCTCTGTCTGCGTAACCTCCTGCCAGCCAAGAGCTTAAGATAAGCGTCTCTCGATCAGGAACATTGGGTGGGCCTGCCCATCCAGATCGCAAAGGTCGGTTTTGACACGTCAATCAATCGGTATTTTCATCGATCCGGTTTGAGCCATATCTGTGTGATCCCGTCAGCTTCGCACGCTGGAGTGGCCGCGGCGGTAGCCGGTCCATCCTGCCACGGATTGAGTCTGGGGGCCTTCATGTGGACGGATGTCTTCCAGGGGCATGCGGGGATGACGTGCAATGACGACACACAACCGATTCTGCGGACCTTTGCCCGGCCATGAAGCCGCGACTATGCGTTCACCCAGAACTGAACCATGATGGTGGCGAGAGCCAGGATGCCGATCATGACCAGGGTCATGCCGACGAGCACGCCGAGGGACCAGCTCGGCTTGTAGGGGTCGCTGGCCAGATGGAGACGCTTGAGGATCTGCAGGTACTGCAGCGTGGCGGCGGACATGGAGACAATCCCCAACAGGATGAAGGAGCACCCGATGAGAAAGGTCATGACGTGCTGGCGCGCCTCTCGGTGGTACAGTGCTTCGACCACCTTGTAGATGGCGAATCCGAAACTGATGAGGGAGAGGCTGGTCCGGATCCATGCGAGGAGTGTGCGCTCGGCGGCTTCTCGAGTGCGCTCGGTGGCCAGGCGGTCCGAGATACTTTGAGGCTCCAGATTTTCTGGGGATGTGTCTCCCATGGCAAAAGCCCGTGCGCTTTCCGTTGAGTGCAGCCCTCTTTCCCGGGCACTCCCCAGCCATCAGATGCTGCGCAGGCGCGATCTCTGCACGACCAGGATCGTGAGGAGGGGCAGAATCAGGCCGATGAGCGTCACCGTGATGAGAAGAATGCCGAGCTCGCTGTAATCCGCCGGTACGGTGACGGCCCCCGTGGCCGGGTCCTTCACTTCGCGGGTCACGATGTAAACCTGGTTCAAATACTTGGTGCCGAGGCTCGACAGGGACAGGGCCAGGTTGGTGAAGGATGCCATGACGGCGAAAAATGTTGCCTTGAGGTGAGCCGGCGCATTCTGGGCGATCCAGGCCAGCATGGGAACCATGGAGACCTGCCCCAGCGGGGACTCGAGAGCCGTGTCCACCACCGCGATGAACCGAGCGTCGACCACTCCGTTGGTGAGTGACGAGGTCCATTCGTGGAGCCCGTAGTACATGCCGATGATGGGGAGGCTGAGGGCCGTTGAGGCGATGGTCAGAAATGCAACGATGTAGGGGATGGGCCGCTCGGCCATGAAGCGCCGAAAGACGAACAGTCCGAAGAGGGTCAGGGAACTGCTGATGAGGGAAAGCTTCGAAATGAACTGCTGGTCGAATCCCAGCTGATCGATCTGCCACCAGGTGGAGCCCGCACCGGGACCCGGAAGGGCCCGGTAGATGTAAATGATGACGGCCGTCCCGAGCAGGGTCCATCGCTGGCTCGGCTCGAGCTCCCTGAGGAGACGTGCCATGAGAAAGAGAACGATGGCCATGGATCCCGCGAATACGATCTCCTGATCGAAGGGCACCCGCCCCAGCCCCACGGCGAGAGTGAAGACCACAAACGCCAGGCTGCCGCCGAGGATCCAGGCGCTGGGCTTGACCGGCTCGGTGCGGGGGTGCAGGATCTCTTCGATTTCGGACCGACTGAGCCCGCTGCGCCGGAGCTTTCGGACGCGCACCTGACGAAGCACAGCCGCCAAAGCTACGCCCAGGACCGAGATGACGGGAATGATCATGGCCATCTTGTAGATCAGGATGTAAACGGCCACTTTGTCATCGGCCGTCATGCTCTCCACACCGCTGAACATCAGGACGTTCACCAGGGAGACAGCGATTCCCCCGCCCACGATGGCCACACGCCCCAGGGTCTGCATGGTGGTGTGCATCAGCTTGATGACTTTCCGGTCCAGCGGCTTTCCGGCATCGTCCACGGTGGGCACCGCTTCCACGGTCATGGCATCGGCCACCACGTCCTGGATGACATATCCCACGGGAGCCAGGAGGGTGCTCAGTACATACCAGGCTTCGACACTCAGGATGCCGCGCATCCAGGGCGCCGATTCCAGGAGCCCCACCATGACGGCGAGACTCACTGCGATGAGGCCGGCCCCAACGAAGACCATGAAGGATTTCCACCTCCAGAGGAGGTCGACGATATGCCCCATGGGCATCTTCAGGGTCCATGGAATGCCGGCCCAAAAAGCGAGGCCTGCAAGGAATTCGGCTGAGAGCCCCAGAAAATCCTTGACGAAAAAGGTTCCGACGATCCCGGTGAGCCCGGAAATTCCCGCTGCGACGTAGACCATGAGCGGCGGCATGTAGGAGATCCGCATCCAGGAAGTGAGTGCGCCGGCCCGATCCTTCACCCAGGATTGAATCCCGGCTTTGTCGAGAGCGCCTCTGTCATCATCGTTCTGCGAACCTTTTCCCATGGGCAGTGTCCGTTTCCACCTTCGGCATGTGCAGGTTTCGAGATATCCATTCAATTGTAGGGGAGGAGTTTATCTCCTCCCGTTGGGTTGAAGTCAACCTCATTGTCTGCTCCGCCATTGGCAAAGCCAGGGGCAGCAAAACCCGTGAAGGATGAAAGCACGCAGTCTTTGAGGGTCTACTGGATTCCGGCTAGTGGGCTCGATCAGCTCGTCAGCGCGACGAAAATTCTGGCATTGTCGCGCTGGACCAGGAGCAGGAGCGAGTCTTTGTCCCCGGAGTCAGCGATCGCCTTCTTGAGCTCCTGGACGGAGTGGACGGGCTTCCGATCGGCTTCGAGAATGATGTCTCCGCGCTGAATGGATGCTTTATCTGCAGCACTCCCCGGCTGGACGTTCACAACCACGACCCCGCCGTCTTCAAGGCCTTGGCGTTTCGCCGTTTCAGGGGAAAGATCCCTGAGTTCCATTCCCCACCTGGACTGGGACGGCTCATCCGATGCCGAAGGGCGCAGGTCCGGAGACTCCAGTTTTGCCACCTTCACGCGAAAATCCTTTTCTTTGCTGGCCCGCAGCACCTTTACGGAGACCTCCCCACCCACCGGGGTGGCTGCCACCATTGCGGGCAGATGCTGGCTGTCGCGGACCTCCTTGCCGTCGAAGGATACGATGACGTCCCCCCGCTTGATGCCCGCTCGGTCTGCCGGTCCGCCCGAAACTACGTCAGCCACCAGCGCGCCTTCGGGCTTTTCGAGGTTCATCGCCCGTGCCAGGTCCCGACTCACGGTCTGGATGTTCACGCCAATGTACCCCCGCGTGACCACGCCATGCTCCACGAGCTGGGGCATGAGCTGCCTGGCCATGTTGACGGGTACGGCAAATCCGATGCCTTGGCCGTTGGGAATGATGGCAGTGTTGATGCCCACCACTTCTCCCTGCATGTTGAAGAGGGGGCCGCCGGAATTGCCGGGGTTAATGGAGGCATCGGTCTGGATGAAGTCGTCATAGGGACCGGCTCCAAGCACGCGTCCTTTTGCGCTGACGATGCCCGAAGTGAGGGTATGGCTGAGTCCGAAAGGGTTCCCGAGGGCCAGGACCCAGTCACCCACTTTCAGGGCGTCGGAGTCCCCCAGACGCGCTGCCTGCAGTTCCCCTGAGTCCTTGACTCTCAGGACGGCGAGGTCGGTGCGTGGGTCGCGCCCGACGATATCGGCCTTGAGTTCCCGCTGGTCGGCCAGCGTTACCAGGACTTCCTTTGCGCCTTCAACCACGTGATTGTTGGTCAGGATGAGGCCGTCACCGCTGACGATGACACCCGACCCCGCGCCCTCCGCAGGCCGCTCCCTTGGAGTCAACTCCTTGTCGTCGAAGAAATGGCGGAAACGGTCTCGAAAGGGTCCCTCAGGCAGTGCATGGAGCGGAAAATCCGTTTTCTGGACCTTTGTGACCTTGATGTTCACGACAGAGGGTGAGAGCTTCTCTGCGATGGCTGCAAACGAGCCCTGAATGGGGATTCCCGGCATGTCCGCCATGACGGATGCGCGGGCATTTCCGAGTACCGGATGCTGTCCATTCCAGCTCAGTCCGTATGCCAGCGTCACCCCCGTCACCAGGGATGCGAGTGCAAAGGCCCTCGCACTGCGGCTTGCCCATCTTCTGTTCTTCAACCGGCACTGAATGTTGCCAAACATGATTCATCCTCCCTTCAGAAATTGACAATGTCATGCGTTGCTCAACCGGCTCCAAACCGCCGGGCCTTCGCTGAAGAATGTAAGAGACTCAGATGAGAGGGAGATTAAGGGAGTATTAGAATTCTCTCATCCTCAAGAGCTCAGGGATGAGTCGTGATCAAATAAGAGAGCGCAGGCGGGAATCCCAGATTCCTCATGATGTGGATTGGACTCATCAAAGGGGTGGTGATTGACGTTATAGAGAGGGATATTGGCGCGGCCACCGAGAGGGAAGCACCTTCCCACTGTGTCAGCATTCAATCTGTTGCTGCATGCCGTACCCGGCAGGGCCGCATCCTTTTGATCGCGCCACGGCGTCAGTTCAATGAAAGAGAATCCCCATGATGAATGACATCCTTCTGCAGTCGTTCAGGTCCAAGCCTGAACCCACGGGCGCTCCGGTGGAGCATGCCGTCTATAGAGTACGCAAGTCCCGCCGCAAAGGCGATATGCCCAAGAAATATCGTTACACCCTTGAAATGACAGACGATAGAACCCAGCAAATCATGGCCGCATGCGACCTCATTGGCCATGCCGCCTTTTCGACTCTCGCCATTACCGATCACGAGAACCAAACCTGGCAGATGAAGCCGAATCGCAAGATCATGCCCTCCCGCTGGATCGTTACGGACCCCAGGGAGCAGACGGCCATGCAGTTCGATCAGAGGATCCTGGGCAAGCTCGTCAATCCGATCACAAAGAACGTATTTGTGATGCTGGATGCCCAGGAACGGGAGGTCTATCGTATCGTGGATCTGCGAAACAGCATCCCGGACCGGATGTTCGGAGTCGGCTCCGATGATTATGCCATTATGGCCGGGGAGGAGCTCGTGGCGAAGCTGATCTGGCTGCCCAGGCAGACGGAGCAGCCCCAAGGGCTCCTGGGCAAAATCAAGGGTTTCCTGACCTCCTCCGATCGCGCCATCGTGAGCGTGGGGGAGCAGCATGCCCTGAAGGCGCCGGTCGCTCTCGGTATGGTGATGATCTTCAGTGAAGTGGTCGAAACCAAGGGCGGATGACGGCGATGATTACGATGTTTGCCGCCATCGTGCGTGCGCTTCATGAGTTGAGATGACCAGAACTGGGGCCTTTGGGGTGAGGCGCCAAGGGGAGAGCATAGATCATGAACCAGCCAGGGGCAGACGGACGGTGAACGTGCTTCCCCGGCCGGGGCTGCTCCGGACCTCCAGGGTGCCCGAGTGGGCCAGGGCGACGGACCGGGCGATGGAGAGGCCCAGACCGACCCCTCGCTGAGTGAGGGCATCGGGACTTCGGAAGAAAGGCTGAAAAACTTGCTCATGGAGATCCTCGGGGATACCCGGTCCCGTGTCGGTGACATGAATGGCCGCCCGATCCCCCTGGAGCTCCAGTCCGATGGAGACGCGCCCGCCTGCTCCGCTGTACTTGATCCCGTTTTCCACGAGGTTGGAAAGAAGTCGGGTAAGGAGGTTCTCATCCCCCAGGACGAGAGCGGGCCCTGTCGGACCGATGGAAAGCTCCACCGAACGGGAGTCCGCAATCATCTTCATTCGCAATCCCACCTGCTGGACCAGTTCGGCAAGATCCAGAAGATGCCGCTCCCTGCGCAAAACTCCAGCCTCCGAGCGCGCCAGAAGCAACAGATCGTTCACCAGCTCGATCATGCGGTTCACTTCATCCAGTCCGCTCTGCAAAGTCTCCCGGTATTCTTCCGGAGATCTCGCAGACCGCAGGGCCACCTCCAGCTCACCCTTGAGAATGGTGAGCGGCGTCTGGAGCTCATGGGAGGCGTCGGCCGTGAAGCGGCGCACCTGGCTGAATGCCCCATCCAGGCGGGCCAGCATGCCGTTCAGCGTGCGGGCCAGCCGATCCAGCTCATCGTCGGCTCCGGTCTCCTCCAGCCGCTCCGCCAGGTGTGCGGCGCCGATTCGGTTGGCCGCCTCCGTCATGCGGTCCACCGGCTGCAGTGCCCGACGGGCCAGAACCCATCCGCCTGCTCCCGCAAGCAGCACTCCGACGGGCAGCAGGCCGGCCATGATCAAAAGATAACGCTTTCGCGTCTCGAAAACGCTCTGAAGTGACGTCCCCACCTGGACGACCCTCACCACCCGCCCTCCCTGCAGGACGGGCAGGGTGAGGATCCGCACCGGGTAGGGCTCGATGGATTCCAACGTCTCAAAAGTGGGCAGTCCTCGGGATGCGTTCTCAAGGGCCTCGGGGCTGACGGACAGTTTCTCCGATCGGGCGCCCCCGTGCATCGGATCGCGTCGGCCCAGGGGATCCAGCATCCGGAAGTACCGCTCCCAGGGAGAGAACCCGAAAAAGCGCCTGAAGACTTCATCCACGTCGGGAGGAATATTGGGGTTCTGTTCGGGTCCGGTTTGCTCGGCCAGTACACGGGCGACACCATTGAGCGCCTGGTCGACCTGGCTGGAAAGATTGTAGGCGAGGACAACGTAACCCGCCCCACCCAGGAGGATCAATGTCACCGTGAGCAGGCTCATGTACCAGAGAGTAAGACGGGCGCGAATGGATCGAAGGATCATGTTTCGTCAGCCTTGAGAACATAGCCCGCACCCCTCACGGTGTGGATCAGTCTGGGTTTTCCGTCCAGATCGATCTTTTTCCGGAGGTAGTTGACATAGACGTCCACCACATTGGTCATGGGATCGAAGTTGTAGTCCCAGACACGTTCGGTGATCATGGTACGCGTAAGCACGCGTCCGGGATTGCGCATGAAGTAGTCCAGGAGCGCGAATTCCCTGGCCGTGAGGTCAATCCTGGTGTCTCCGCGATGCACGGTGTGCCGGATTGGATCCAGCGTGAGATCGCCCACCCGCAGGACGGGCTCCCCGGTCCCGCTCCGCCTCCGCAGCAGCGCGCGCACACGGGCGACCAGCTCTTCGAATGCAAAGGGCTTGGTAAGGTAATCGTCGGCACCGGAATCCAGCCCCAGGACCTTGTCCTCAATGGTGCCCCGCACGGTGAGAAGGAGGACCGGCATCGCGATCTTCTGCCTCCGCAGCTCCCGAAGAACGGTCAGGCCGTCTTTGCGTGGGAGCTGGATGTCGAGGAGGATGAGATCGTGGACGCCGTCCAGGGCCATGTCCAGGCCCGTTTGCCCGTCAGAGGCCACATCCACGGCATAGCCTTCCTCCTGGAGGCCTTTCCGGATGAACCCTGCCAGCTTTTTCTCATCTTCGATGACCAGGATCCGCATGGAACTATCCTCCCACTGGGGAATATTTCATATCATCCCTTCTCATCGAAACGATCGCTAACCCATGAATTCTCGTGGGTGAAGTCTGAATCTGTCTCATCCTGAAACGGCTGACTCGCTCCCGTTCGCTCCCGGTATCGAATCCATCTTAGCTCAGCGCGAGGCCGACAAGAGAAAAATTTCAGATCTCGGGGAACCTTTCCCTTGCTTCTTTGTCCAAGAGGACTGAAAGATTCTAATCACCATCACCCACTGGATGAGGAGATGAAAATGAAGAGATCATTGGGATGTTTGTGCAGGATGTCGGGTTCCATAGTGCCCTCTTTGGTGGCTTTGGCGATGGTCGGCTCGGCATGGATCGCTCCACCTCAGGTGGGAGCCAGAGTGCTGCCGGGAGAGATAGCCGAAAGGGCTGACCTGACCCTATCCCCTTACTTTCTTGTGAAGTCCGACGATCCGTCCCTGGATCAGATGCCGCTCAAGGCTACGACCGCAGAAGTCAAAGTTGCCGGGGTCATCGCAGATGTGCTCGTCACGCAGGTCTACAAGAACCAGGGCCGGAAGCCGCTCGAAGCCGTCTACGTCTTTCCGGCCTCTACCCGGGCCGCTGTATACGGTATGCGGATGACCATCGGCGAGCGGACGATCGAAGCTCAGATCCAGAAGCGCGAGGAGGCCCGTCAGGCCTATGAGAAGGCCAGGCAGGAAGGGAAGGGGGCCTCTCTCCTGGAACAGCAGCGGCCGAATGTCTTTCAGATGAATGTGGCCAACATCATGCCCGGAGACGAGATCAAGACGGAGCTTCGTTACACGGAGCTGCTCGTTCCGTCGGACGGGGTCTACGAGCTCGTTTATCCGACCGTTGTGGGGCCCCGCTATTCGAATCAGCCGGCTGCTGAGGCTCCGGCATCCGAGCATTGGTCCAAGAATCCCTATCTCCATCAGGAAGAGGCTCCACCCTATACCTTTGACCTCAGGATAGACCTGACGGCGGGGCTTCCCATTCAGGAGATGGCCTGCTCGAGCCACAAGGTGAAGATAGACTACCTCGACAAGACAAGGGCGCACCTTGAATTGGATAACTCGGAGCGGTCGGGTGGAAACAGGGACTTCATCCTCAGGTACCGACTGGCCGGCAGCAGCATCGAAACCGGTCTTCTTCTGTACGAAGGAAAGGAAGAGAACTTTTTCCTGATGATGATGCAGCCGCCCAGGCGGGTCACGGAAGCCGAAATCCCTCCGCGTGAGTATGTCTTCATCGTGGATGTGTCCGGCTCCATGCACGGCTATCCCCTGGAGATTTCGAAGAAGCTCCTCAAGGATCTCATCGGCGGCCTGCGTTCGACGGATACCTTCAATGTACTCCTCTTTGCCGGTAGCTCGGAGCTGCTTGCCGAAAGGTCGCTTCCGGCCAGTCCGGAGAATATTCGACGAGCCCTGGATGTCATCGAGCGCCAGCGGGGGGGTGGCGGCACGGAACTCCTGCCCGCCCTCAAAAGGGCCCTGAACCTGCCCCGCTCTGAAAACGTATCCAGAAGCTTTGTCATTGCAACGGACGGCTATGTCACGGTGGAGCCTGAGGCCTTCGATCTCATTCGGAACCACCTGGGTGACGCCAATTTCTTCACGTTCGGTATCGGCACCGGTGTCAACAGGCATCTCATCGAGGGCATGGCCCGCGTGGGTGCAGGAGAACCCTTCGTGGTCACCAAGGCTGAAGAGGCGCCGGCCAGGGCCGAAAAGCTGCGTCAGTACATTCAGTCGCCGGTGCTGACGAAGGTCCGGGTGAATTTTTCAGGCTTTGAAACCTACGATGTCGAGCCTCCGCAGATCCCGGACCTTTTCGCCGAGCGTCCGATCCTGCTCCACGGGAAGTGGAAGGGGAAAGCTGGAGGGACGGTCAAGGTAACAGGGCGGAGCGGGAAGCGAGACTTTCAAGAAACCCTCGAAGTTGCGGACTTCAGGCCGTTGCCCGAGAATTCAGCCCTTCGCTATCTCTGGGCGAGGTCGCGGATTGCGCAGCTGTCGGATTATAACGGGCTGCGACCTGACGAAGGGATGGTTCGCCGGATCACGGACCTCGGCCTCCGGTATAACCTGCTGACGGCCTTCACCTCTTTTGTGGCAATCGATTCGGAGGTGCGGCGCAAGGGTGAGGACGTGACCACGGTCAAACAGCCCCTGCCACTTCCCGAAGGAGTATCCGATTATGCCGTCGGGCAAGCCATCCAGCCCATGATGTCCAAGTCCATGCGCATGTCACCTGCCCCCATTTACCGCGAAAGAGCGGCGGGAGAAACGGCCACGGGCATGGGACGGCCCTCTGGCGGAAGAGAGCCGCAGCAGATGGAATCCGATGAGAAAGAGGCAGGACTGTCCATTACGGTTGACTCCCTGAGGGTCGAGGGGGCGTTGAGCAATGAGGCTGTTCGGCAGGAAATCGAGCGGCAGCTGGAGGAGATCCGCAATTGCCTTGATGGCCAAGGTTCCTCAAACCTGCCGGAAAGAATCGTGCTGGCATGGGAAATCCGTATGGACGGCACTGTAAGGAACTTCCGAATCGTGTCCCCTCGCGATGCGTCGGAGGGTTGCAAGAAGTGCCTCGAACGGTTGGCTGCCCGCTGGAGGTTCCCAGCCGTCAAGGGCGGGAAGACCACCCAGGTGGAGCTGACACTCAGCCTCAGGAAGTAGCTCATTACGACGGAAGTCATCACATATTCGCCGGACCCTTCCCGGGAAGTCCCCTTCGTTTTTGGGTTGGCACCCGTTGACGGTGCCTTCCCAAAGCAGCGGTGTATCAATGCCTGTTGACTTGTCAAGGTGAGACGCTTCCACACGTGGCTTCATCAGGTGGGCTGCCACCAGAATGCGTACGTTCACGAGGACGGGCGAAAAAAGGATCATGGGTCCGCGCAGACTATGGGGGCAGGCATGTGAAATGGAGAAGATTCTCCGGAGAGGGAACTGGCAGCGATCGGGGCCTTGGGCGCATGGGGATGGTGGGGATCATGTAAAGAGGCAGTGGATGAGCCTTTGTCACTTCAAGTGCTCACCCCGTTTCGGAGAAATACATGGGCGCCATTGGAAAGGGGACATGTGCCGGCATCGAGTCAATTGACCGGAACACGTCCCCCGGTGCTGTCGATGGGATCCTGATTCACGCTCCCGCTGAGAACTTGGCCGGAATGTAGCCGCTTGGAACTCTCTCATCGCTGATTTCGGGCTTGGTGGAGAGCAGTTTCTCTATCTTGAGAAATCCACTGCAGGCCGGGCACTTGCTGACCACATTAGGCCTTCTGGCTCCGCCTTTACCCTCCAGAAAGGGGTTGTCTCCATCTATGAAGAATGCTTCAGCGGCCGGACCGACCGATTTCTTCACCATAATGATGGAATGACCGCATTTATGATAAAGCTGCTCGAGTTTCATCATTTTCTCCTGCTTGATTTCTCATTAATACCGAACAACCCATGCCATGTTATCGGCATTTGGCGGAAGGTCTTAAGGGGATCATGAGGAAAACCTATTTACTGATACAAGGAATGAAGCGGCTTCTGACTTTGTGAAATTATTTTTCTTGACCAGAGGCTGAGAAATCACTTCTTTTGAAAGCAACACTCAGCTGGATTTGTAAGCTGTTGCTTCGCGTTGGACGAGATATCTCCTCACGGCCTGCTCGACCTGAACCCGGGAAGCCCTCGATAGTTCTCTTCCTGAAGTATACCAATGCGTTGCCGCCGCCCCATTCTGCTTCGGATGGGTCCATGAGGGATGGGTCCGGTCTTGAGCATTCGAGGGCGGACTTCGACCCCCGGCTCGAAACCAGGAGTCTGGAACATTTGCCTACAACAGAAAGAGGGATTCATCATGGCGTCGCTGTCCCATTGCTCACAAGCCGGACCTTCCGAGGAGATGCTCGAAAGGGTTGCCTCGCTGCTGGAGAGAACCGTTGATAGCTGGCGCATCCAGGAGGAACGTTCGACAGCCTGCACGCTGGTTGGACTAAACGGGCGTCTCTATCGTCTTGTCCAATTCGAACCCGCAGGTCCAGGATTTTATGTAGGATTGCTTGGAGCCCAGTATGCCAGGGATTTTGACTTCCGATTTGCTACAGACCCCTGGAGGACACTTCTGGAGGCGGAAAAGACAACGGGGCGGACCCTTTTGCTGGCATGCCGGCGGGTGGGGGAGCAGCGCTCCTTCGTCCCGGTCTGTACGATCTTGGCGGACCATCGGGGCAATTATCATGCGATGGATGCACCGCAACAGAGTTCGATGGATTTTTGGCTTCTGTTCACACTGGGAATTCATAACCTGCTGGAGCAGGCAGGAGATCCTGCCCGGCTGGATGACACGGGGGACTTCCAGGTCCTGGGTGCGCCGTCCATCGTCCAGCGGCACAGTACCGAGCGGCTGCAAAAATTTCTTTCCCGTCGTGTTCTCGTGGATCATCGCCTTTGTAACCATTGCCTTCGCTGCGTCACGAGCTGCAGTGAGATGGTGGCCATGGTGAGCCGGGAGGGGGCTCGTCTCCTTGGGCCCGCGGAAGACTACTGCACCAACTGCGGGCTATGCAGGAAGCGGTGTGCCCTGCTCCAGGCCCTCCCGAAACAGGCTGCGGCGGACCTGAACAACCTGCCGGTCCGGATTCAGGAGGGTGGGAGCAGCATCGCACTCTACGGGGAGATGGCGGACGGTTTTCTGCAATTTCTGGCGAACGTCCGTCATGGTGGTTCCAATGGATTCTGTTACAGCCAGGAAGAAATTCTTGGGCACCTCCCGGACCGGGAACTTCCCGGAGGCATCAGGCGCCAGATCCGGCTGATATTCGAAAAGAGCAATGGTGCGAGTGGCGAGAGACGGCCACTGACGGTGAGCGTGTTTGGAAGCGCAGGAGAGAATGGCACGCGGGTGTTGGTCCGCGAGCAGGTGCGGGCGGCTTTGGTCCTCCAGACTGAGACGGGGCGCATCGAAGAGGATCTGGCCGCTTCGGCGCTGAGAAGAGGACTGCAGGTCGCGGCTGTGCTCGACTGGCAGAGTCCCGCCGCGTCGTTGGACGGAGCGGCCACGAGCGATGCGGCGCGTCTGTTCGACTCACTGGGCCGGTACCGTCGAGCCTCGCTGCTGGATCTCTGGGACGCTCGTGAAGTGGATGCGTTCCTGGTGTCTCGTGAGGAGGAGCTGCCCTCCGCCCTGCAGCAGCGCGTTCTGGATGAAACGGGCCGCAGAGGCCACATCCTGGCTCCTCATGTGATACAGGCTTTGCCCATGGGCCGGAGTCCGCTGCTGGGAGAGCTGAATGAGGATCTTCAGTCCATCTTTTTAAAGCACCCCGAGCTCATGGAAGCGGAGGCCAGGTTTGCCCAAAACCTCCTCGGCGACATTCCGCGTCATCACCGCCTCATCCATGCGCGCTACCGCCACATGGCCCTTGCCAGTGGTCACACCGCCTGCCCCAGTTGTGCGGAGGTGCAGGTGCTGGCAATCCCGGCAACCATGGCCATCGCCATGAGCCTTGCGCGAGGAGAAGTACCGCAGGTGTCGCTTACGCTGGAGACGGGCTGCATGTCTGAAACCTTGAATAAGGTTGGAGAAGTGGCTCAGAAGGTGCCGGGAGGCCGCACGGTATTCGGGGGCGGATTTGCGCTGGGCGAGGCCATCACCATGGCCCAGGACCATTCCATACGCCGGGGTCACCTTCCCAAGGCGCGTCGCTATGTGGTCAGTCAAGGGGGCGACGGCGGGGCGGTCATCGGGCTGCCGGCGTGGCTCAATGCGCTGCGCCAGCAATCAACCCTCATTCGGCGTCGACACCCCAATGTTCTGCACTTTATCGTCATCACAGACACCCAGGTTTATTCGAATACCGGCGGAGAAAGCTCGGCCACGTCGCTCCTCGGCATGGGTACGCTCACCACTCCCATTGGGAAGTTCCTTCTCGGAAATCAGAACGTTCAGTGGAGTCTCATCAATCTTGCGGCGGAGTTTCCGAACATTCTCGTGGGTTGCGGGCACAGTGCGAATCGGGTGGCGATGCAGGAGTTCTGGCATCGGGCGGACCAGTTGGGGCAGTCCGGCATTCGATGGGATGTGACCCCGTGCCCGGAAACGGGGAAGTTTTTCGGCGAGGACCCCGACGATCTTGCCGAGGTGATGGCTCATGCGGGTATGCTCCCCGAGCTCGTGTTTGTGGGACGTTTTCGCAAACGTGTGGGCCCGTACCACCCCGAGGACCGCGAAAAACCCTGGGAAGAGTGGCGGCGAGCTCCCAAGCCGATTCTCTCCTGGCTCGAGCGTGATCCCCGATACAAAGCTCTGCTGCGGCGCAATCCTCAAACGGGGCGCACCGAGGCGCGCAACCTGGCTGCCCACTTCCTCATCACTCAGCTTGAAAGCTATCGGGATCAGATGAACCGGCAGATCGATCTCGAAACGCATCTCATACGGCAGGCGGAAGAAAAGGTGAGGGCGTTTCTCGAGGAGCTTAAAGCCTCCCGGCTTCACTATCGCCATCGGCTGGAGCAGTTCCCCTACAGGATGCTCTTCAATGTCGAGGGGGATTGGAAACCTCAGCTCGCGGCCTCACTCGAGCACGAAATGGTGCGGCGACTGCTCGGTTCCGACGAATTGCAGCGCTATATCGCCACCCGTGACCGCGTAATTGCGGAGGAAAACGGACATCTGACCAAGTATGCCCAGGCGGCTGAGCGGCTGGAGCAGCTCCTGGACCCTGTTACAGGCGAGCTGAGCTCGCTTGATGGAGCGGTTCAGGAGATCCTGTCCCGGATCGATGCCCTGCACAAAGAACTGGGACAGCAAGTGCGCAAGCTTCAGGCTGCGGCGGGACATTTGAGGGCTGAGGATCCCGTTGAGAATGAGCTGTTCCGTCGCGAGGAGGTGTCAGCGCCAAGCGCGGCGGCAGTGAGTCGCCAGCAGCTCACCGAGCTCCTGGATCGAATTCTAGAAGAACGGTTGCTGGGGGAATACACCGAACTGCAACAATATCGATTGTCGCTTCAGCTCCGGAAGGAATTCCTCGAGACGGGAGGGCTCGTCAGGGTGAGCCATGCCGTGGCGGCGGCACGTGAGCGAGCCGAACTGCGCCGACGGATCGCGGAGTTTGGTCCCTTTACGGTGGGCGTGGCCAGTCTTGCGGGAGACCGGGGTATAGCCATCAACCGCATCTTCGCGAATTTCTTTACCGCCAAAGGTGCCTGGGCCGGAATGGCCTGGCAGTTCGGGTCGTCCAAGCGGGGCACACCGGTGCTTTCGGCCACCTTCGTGGATTCCAGGCCGCTGCAGCGCAAGGACGCGATGCACAGTCTGCCCGTGGCGGTTCTCGGAGTGACGAACTTCGAAGAGATGAAGCGACAGCCGGACCTGTTTTTCGGACAGCTGCGCGCAGGCGGTTTTCTGATCGTCAATCAGACGCTGCCGGGCGAGGCGTTGTGGCGGGATCTCATGGAGCAGGTGCCCGATGAAATCCGTCGTCTGGTCGTGCCGCTGCGCGAAGAGAGAATGGCGTGCACCGGACCGTTCGCTGATTCCTCTGCCGGCATGGTTCAAGGCTCCTCGGATTCGCCCGAAGGTATCGTGACGCTTCAGGGTTTGAGGCAGCGTATCGCAGCCTCCGTTTGGGCCCGGCCTCCCGCCGAGCTCAGCCCCGACCAGGTCCGTCAGCTCGAGAAACTGGTGGCCATGGTGACGGCAAGGGTCATCAGTGTGGACATGGACGGCATCATGCAGGAGGTGACCGGCGCCACGAATGTCGTATCCAATCTCGTGGCGGTGGGCCCCATGTTCCAGTCCCTCGTGGCCCTGGGATTTCCCTTCGATTGGGACACTGACCTCAAAATTCTCAGTCAGGGTTTTCCCGATGCGGTGCTCCGAAACGCCAGGCTGCTCCAGCAGTACTACCGTGCCATGGAGCGTGCCCGAGAGCGATGCGGTCCGGCCATCGACGAATCCTGCCGCATCCTCCCGGAGGCATCCGCAACGGAATTGGAAGAGGCCGGGAGTGCGGATTTATCCCGTTCGGAGGAAATGGGGGAAGACCCGGGCGATTCGCTCATGATCATGGGCGGGACGATTGCGGGCATGGTCCTGAGCCAGGTGGCCATTCCCGAGCATCCTCTCTTCTACATCGGGTTTCCCATCACTCCAGCCGGCAATCCCTTCTATGCCATGGCGGACGCCTACGCCAACGGACATCCTTACATCGTGGTGGATGAAGTCAATCCCTCTGAAAAGGTTGCGGCCGAAAAGCTGATCGGCGTGGGCCGTGCCGGAGGATTTCTGCCGGTCACTTTCACGGCATCCCAGGGATGGCGTCTTTTCACCGAGATCATTCCGCAGTTCGTGGGGGCAAGGCTCGAGGGCCTTTTCCTTCTCACCAAGCGCGCTCTCGCAGCCCCCAACCTCAACATTGAGGAGAGCCACACAGACTTCATGAGCTTCCGGGATGACGGCGGCATCATGCTGGCGCCGAAGTCGATCCAGGAGTACGTGGCGACGCTGTATCTGGCGAGGCTCCTCACACACTTCGCCAAGCTGCCTGTCATCGTCGGAATTGGCGGGATCACGGATACCCACAAGATCGGACTCGTGAAGGTTCCCTCCGATGAAAGGGTGAGGAACTGGCTCCGGAAGACCCTGGGGGGATTTGATTTCCTGGAGCACAAGCTGATCAACCGGCAGGGCGAAATCATCGTGCACGGTCCCAGTGGAACCTCAGCGGTCTATCAGGAAACCCAGTCCGAACTTGAAAAGGCTCACCAGGCGGCAGTGCGCATCTACCCTTATGCCGTCCAGGCTGTTCACGAGCTCACGGGCTTGAGAATTGCCGAAATAGAGGCCGCGTGTCAGGGAATGACGGCAGATGTGGGTCCGGGTCAGGCGGCGACGATCGGAGATCCGCAGTCTGGAATCTGCCCCGCCGTAGATGGCGTGGATCGAAAACCTGTCTTTGAGACCGTCATGATCCTGGAAGGCTCTCTGGTTCCCAATGCGGTTGAAGCGCTTCGCGAACTGGAGGAGGCTGGATGGAGCGGTATGGCGTGCCTGTCGGTGCGCCTTTTCAACCCGTTTCCCGAGGAGCAGCTCGCCCCGTGGCTGGATCAGGCACGCCGGATCGTGGTGCTGGATCGTTCCAACAGCTTCGGGTCCGTGCCTCCGCTGGCCAGCAGGGTCATGGGGACCCTGGCGCGGTCTGCGGCACGCGATGGAAACCTGGGTCCCAAATCACTCCGTACCCTGGTGGGCGGGTTGGGAGGGCGCGAGATTGTCGTGCGCGAAATGAAAGAAATCCTGCTTTCGACCCATCTGCTCTTTTCACCGCTTGAGGATTGGGAGGGAGCTCTCATCGCCCAATGGCTGGCTGATGACCCGATTTTGAAAGCCCTCCTGGAGGAGGCTGCAGCCCTTGAACTGCGCAGCACCAATCGCCACACCCGTGTGCCGTCGCACCTGAGACCTCCCGAAGCTGAGGGGGAAGAATACCGCGAACGGTTGGACGGGCTTTCCCGCCTGTTGTCGATCCGGGACTATTCGAGCTTCCTCAGCCATTTTCATCGAGTGGAGTTCATCGCTCCACGGGAAGTTCTGAAGGAAACGGCTCTGCTGCAGCAAATCGTCATTCATCTGGAAGCGAAGCTGGCGCGTGAGGCTTTGAAGGCCTCACACGGGACCTGGCGCCATGCTGCGGTGCTTCTGGTTTACAGCCAGGATCCTGCGGACCGCGAACTGGCGAGAGGGGCGCTGCAGGATATGCAGGATCCCCTGCCGTTGGCTCCACGTCTCCTGGAACACTGGGGAGTGCCGGTCCAGGCGCGTGTGACCCTCACGGCGACGGGGCCTATGGATCCGGAATCGGCGTGTGGGGAAAGCGAAGAGGTCTTGATGTCTGAAACGGCCCGAGAGGAGCTCTCACTGGAACCAATGACAGTTGATCCATCAGAAGTGGGCCTCATTGAATCCATCCTCATGGACCTGGTTGGGCTCCAGGGAGAGAAGCCGCTTTGCTTCAACCCCGAGGATTATGAGCGGGAGCTGCTGACGAGGCTCCAGAAGGAGCCTGCATCAGCGCTTCATGGGCTTAGCGATCGATTGCCTGCGGAGGAAGTCGACCGGAATCTGTGGCGCTACCAGTGCTGTTACCGAAATGTCATCGACCGTACGCTGCAATGGGAAGTGCTCAGCCAACACCATTTACCGGAGCTCAAGGCGCTCTTCACGGGGCCTCATCGAGAAAGACTGAAGGGACTCATCGGCGAATTGAGGCAGGTGCTGGTCGAGGTTTCCCCCGATCAGCTGCAGCAATCCATCGTCGACGAGGTCGAGCGTTATCTCCTGAACCGGTGCCTGCCCCGTACCGCGAATGATCCCATGATCTACCTGGAGTTCTTCAGGGACTGGGTGGCCCCGGAATTGTTGCGCGAATCCGGTATTTCACCCTGAGGATAGGATCCTGCGCCGAGCGCACGCCTCCTCTTTGACGGGAGCCGCATCTCCGCGCCCTGGAGCGGGAATGGATTTTGATCCGTAGAAAGCGAGCGATTCCCATGATCACTGAAAGCCAGCGGGAGCAAATCTATCGGGATGTTGAAGCCCGCCTGCCAATTTGGCAGCTGTCCTGTGCCAGGGACGGCTTCATGAGGGAGCAGTCGTTTCGGCGGCACGGCACATTCGGAACGGTTGACGATTTTGTCGGTCTCAGGGAGGCGGAATTCAAACGGCTCAGAGACAATGTCCTCGACGCCATCCTTTTCGAGCTGCACAGCGTGTTCGATATACCCGCACAAGCCGCTGAAGTGGAGACTGCGGTGAGGCAGATTCTCGAGGACCGGTTTGCAGCGGAGTTGGCCTGTGGCACCAGTGGCACCTACGATGCGGGAGCATATGCCCGATGCGTTTTCTTTGAGCGCTGGAACGGGGAATTCTTGGCCCCGGCAAGCGGGAACGAAGGGGAATCCTCCCAAAGGCTTGGTGCGCTGAAGCACATTCAGGGAGCGGGCTTTTTCCACAAAGTGCCCCATGAGATCCTGGGCTGGACGAGGCGCTTCATCGAAGTGGAGGGCTATCATCGGTTGGATCCCGTCCGCAACGAGGAGCGGCTCGATCGATACCGGTCGCTGCGCGATATTGGCCCTGTGCGAGGCATCACGAAATTCGAGGACGTACTGATCTGGCTCGACCTGCGTTTGATGGGGCAGCCTGAGGGAGCCGAGGGCAGCATCGGTCGACTGAGTTGCGAGATCGCGCAGGAGCTGGAGGGAGTCAGGTGGGACGTCCTGATTCCGAATTCACCCGTGCAACCAGCTCTTTATGTACTGCTTCGCTGCCACCAGCTCTGCCTGATGGAAACGCTGGATACGAAGGAGCAGAAGAGGCTTCTGCAGATCCAGGCCAATCGCCAGATCGACAGCCTGCTGGATCTCATGAGACTGGTCCTGCACAAGACCATGGGGGAGGCTCAACTCCCGGAACCATCTGCCCTTTTGGATCAGCTCCAGTCGGAAGGATTCAATGTGGATCATCAACGGTTTCGGGATCCTTACGAGGCTCACCTGGTCCCCATTGCCGATATTGAGCGGTTTGAAGAAGCTTCGTTGAGACTCCTGGTATCCCTCGAGGACCTTTCAGGGGATTGGGAGCGGGACAGACGCGCGGGATCGGAACAGCTCGCAGGATGGTATCAGAGACTCGTCCGTGAGGCGGTGTCCGATGTGGAAAGCTATCTTCAGGCTGCCCTGCAGCCTTTGCCCCAGACGGGTCTGCTGCATCGGCTCATCAGAATGGTGACGACCCTGGTCCTGGCGCGCAGTTCCTGGCCACTGCAGACGGAAGTGGATGATGCGGAGGAATCTGTTCGCAAAGCTCTCCCGGAGGGGACCATCAGACATCTCATCAGGCCTCGGAAGGGCTATGAGCTGAAGGCCAAGGGTGAGCTGACCGGTCTCATCCGAGCAGAGTGGAGCCAGCAGTGTGAGGCGCTGATCCGGATCGGAGCAGGTCATTCCATCCAGGGGCTCCACGATTTTCGGCATTTCATCCGCTATTTGCTGTTCCAGCGCTGGATGGAGCGTTTCGGCGCCGATCCGGGGGACTGGGGCGCTCCCCTGGTGAGGGGTGAGCTGACCGGTGGGGAGATACAGACCCTGGAATGGGTCAAAGAGACCACATCCAGGTGGTCCGTGGATGCGCACCGGGCGGTCCCTCACAGCCTTGAGGCGGTGCGGGATCACCTGGAAGAGATCTGCCCTCGAGAGGCTGTCATCGATCGTCTCACGGACGGCTTCGTGCTGTCCCATGGGGAGAAGGGGAGGGTCTATCGGGGGCTCATGGAAGAGCTGACGCCAGCCTGTCACAGGCTGCTGGTGGCCTATGGCCGGGCGCAGGCTGCACACGGGCGGCTGGCATTGACTTCCTGGTGGCGTCAGGAGCTGGAACCCCTCGTCGGACTGCTTGCGCCCACTGTACGCAGCCTGCAGGAAGGTGCGCGGCAGAGCGTGGAACGATATCTGACAGAATTCGCAGCCCCCTTGTACCGACGGCAATTGAGGCTTTGCCTCCGAAGTGCAGCGGAGTGGAAGGCTTTTGTGACCTGGGAAACGCATCGATGGATGGAGGTGAACGGCGGTGAGGCACAGGATCCTGCCAGCCTTGAGCGGCTTCGGGCTCATTTGAAATCGTCCGCGAGCAACGTTGACATGCCGCCAAGAATGCTCTTCACTGAATCACTTGAGGCAACTCTAATGGAGCTCATCAGTCCTGACGGGGCCCCCGGGGATATTCCACGGGAGCACGTGGAGGTCGTCCTCAGCCTGTTGCCGCGACTCGACTGCGGAGCCTGCGGGCGCAGCAGCTGCAAGGCCTTCGCAGCGTCTCTGGCTGCTGGCCAGACGAGCCCGTCAAACTGTACCCACCTTTCCGGCCACCAGCTGGAAGCGCTCAAGACAAGAGTGCACGAGTTTCAGCGAACCTCTGAGGCCAAGGGGAATGGGAACCTGTTGGAGGTGCTGCGGGACCAGACCAAATGGCGCACGTCGGCCGAGAGAGTACATTTTCAGAAAGTGCTTTCGGTCACCGAACAGAAGAGTCGCAAGCTCCTCCGCGACCGTATGCACTCTCTGTGGGAGCGGCTGAATCCCAAACCCAGGATTTTCAGGGCTCCAAGCGGCGCCGATCTGTATCAGGCGCTTTGCCAGTATCTTGGGTACGAGGCGGCAGAGCGGTTGCAGCGTGACGAACGGCAGCTGTTGGTGGACCATGGGGACCTTCGGCTGGCTGCGGAATGGGAGCAGTTGCTCCAAAACAGCGACTGGCTGGTACTGGCGCGTCGACAGGGTCAGAGCCAGCCTCTGATCCGCACTCAGGACCCCATGTGGAAGGCCCGGGAAGCCTACCAGAAGTTCCTCTTCCTCCATCAGTTGGGGGAGCGCGATCGGGAGCTGGTTCTGCGGCATCGGCAGGAACGGTTTGAAGATGGTTTCAGCCATTGGTGGAACGAGGATTTGCTGGATATGAACCTCCCCGACTTCTCTATCCGCGACTGGGAGGATTTCTCCAAAATCATCAAGAATGCTTATTGGCACCAGGAGTCATCTCTGGCGGCCGGCCGTGCCTTGAGCATGCTGCAGGAAGCGGGGCAGCGGGGCACGGCCCTGCTGCCTGCGGAAGTGGCCCCTGTCCAGATGCTGGGGGCCTACCTGGAGCGGTTGATCCGGCAGGAGCAAGCGGAGTATGCGCGCAAACGCGAGATTCTCAGCAGCCACAGAAGGGGCGTTGCCGTTGGAGGCGTCGGGCAGTTGCGGGGGCTCCTCGAGGCTTGCATTGACGAAGGCGGGCTCGCCGAACCCTCAGAGACATCCGAGGATCAGCTGAAGATCTGGCTGGATCACGCTTGGGGCAGGTTCCAGGAGGAGAGTTTCATAATCTCCCCGGATTTTTCCTGCAGCTGGGAAGAGCTCCTTCCGGAAGAGCAGGACGAGGTGGAGGAGGATTTCGTCCGGTTGGGCCTGGCGTTCGGTCGATCAGGCCTCGGGGCCCAGGTCATCGAATCCTGGAATCAGAGCCTGCAGGTCCGGTCGACGTTCCTCCGCGCACTTTTGAGCACGGCGCTGAAGCGGCGTGAGCAGGAACGGATGGAATCAGCCTGGCTCGAATCCAAGTTGGCGGATCGGTCCCCGGGCCGACCTCCCCTTGGCCTCATTCGACTGCTTGTCAGGGATCGGGTGCGTCGGGGGATCGAGCGGGCGGCCATCGAAGAGGAGCTCAGGGCCCATCTGGGCGGTGCTGCTGCCTATCCCGGATTGATTGACGCATGGTGTGAAGATCTCCTGCATCACCTGGCCTGCAAACGTCAGTATCAGCTCTCTCTGAGAGGGGCGTCTCTGGTGCCCGACCAGGTGGAAGAGGACGACATGGATTCGGTGCTCTACCGCTTTCCCGTGTTCACTTCTTTCCTGGATCGGATGCTGGATCGCTACCAGCCGACGGACCGCGATCGTCTGCTGCACTACCTCTTCCTCGTGGCCAAGATGGAGGGGAATCTGGACGCCCTGACGGCGTTGCTCCGAGAAATCAGGGAGACGTCAGATGTCATCGAAGCTGCCTGGCTGCGGTTCACCGAAGAGCGACTGCAGGAGGGACCGACCCCCAAGCAGCTTCCCGGCGCCGCTTTGGGAATCCCTCTCCTGGTGTCGGGGCTGAAGGACAAAGAGGCCGTCAACCGTGGGCTCCGCGAGGGCATGGGGCGCGGCGAAAAACGACAGGTTCTGGCTGCCTATCGCGAGCTGGTCCAGGTGGTGAGGTACCACGTTCTTCTTCAGGACGACCATCATGGAAGCCTGGAGGACGGGTTGAGCGACATTCGACGTGCCGGTTACGACCTCAGCGGGATAGACGAGGACGCTCTCGTTACCCTGCTGGAACGGGAGTGGAAGCGCCGTGAAGATCTTCGCGACCAGAAAATCTGGATCTATGCCAGCGTGACGGCTCGGCTCCTCGCCGCTCAGCATGCGGAGCTTCAGGAGGTGGACCGCGCTTTTCAGAAGGTCAAAATGGAGCTGCTCAGGGACAGCGATCTGCGATCTTCGGACCGTCACGAAATCCCAGCCAAATCCTCACCTGCTGAGGAGTCGACAGGGGGAGGGATGCAGACCCCCGCAGGAGGTCTCGCGGAGATTGTGAGTCGTCGGGGGGTGGCTCTGGGCCAGATCAAGGAAGAGATGTACCGTCGGCTCTCCGACCTCCTTGAAGCGGAGAGACTGGCCACGTTTAACAAGCGAATTCGTCAGATCGTCGAAGAGCTGGACAGAAAGCGAGTTGAGATTCAGGAGGGATGGTATCGCGGGGTAATCGACTCCCGTGCGATCTTCTACCTGCTCAGACAGCACCAGAAGGGGGAAGCCGATCCAAGCTGGGACGACTTCTGGCAGTTCGTGGTGGATCACGGATTGAACCCCCTCGAGGAGCTCCTGGCTTCCCGGAGGCCTGACCGGGAGCAGCGCCTGCGGGAATTGGACGACCGGTTCCGAGCCCTTCTCGGCATTTCGCTACTGCAGTGGCAACAGGAGACGAGCTCAGCGGCTCGTCAGGATCTCCAGGACTGGATGGGGCAGCAGCGGCGCGCCTTGGCATGATGCCTCCGGATCACAGAAGGGAGCTCTTATGGACTCAGTTCGACCTTTTTGGCTGCCCGAGGCTGATATGGGCGCCGCCGATTGGCTGGAAAGGCATGAGGCCTCTCGGCGACTGGCGTGGACGCCGCGCGACACCCGCGTGCCGGCCGGCATGGCGCGTCTGGCCCGCGAATTGTGCAGTCTTCGCTCGAGCCTCGAGATCATTCGGTGGGTTTATGCACCCGATCCAGACGGGGCGCACCGGTTTTGTGAGGAGCTTCGCGGGTTGAGTGCGGGGTTGCCGGATACGGGTGACCGGGACAGCCTGATCCGGCTGGTTGAAAACGGCCTCGAACGCATCGATTGGCGTGAGCAGGACTTTTTCGAGATGATGTTGGACTACTTTGGCGGGGAGGGCTCGTCATCCAGCGGTCACCCGCTGGCGGAGGATTTGCGCGGACTGGAGGAGCTCAGGCGGTCCAACCGAAAGGATTATGACCGGGCTGTCCAGGGATTCATATGCGAAGCTCGATCGAGCTTCATGGGCTTGAAGTGGGCCTGCGACTATCTCAATCAGACGGCTCCGACCCGGCAGCAATTGGATGAAGAGGGCGTTTACCAACTGCTGAACGTTCTAAGCTCTCTCGTAGGCGCCGGGGACGATGCGGTTGAAGCCGGGGCTTTGGAGCGTGAAGCACCGGCGGAACTCTGGAAACGGATCCATGGTCAGGCACAATCCCGATGGGAGCAGAAGGGGCTCATGGTGCCCCTCAAGCCTTTCGAAAAGGCTTCACTCGTTCTCCTGGAGGCTCTCCCGCTGAATAAAGCCGGTCACGCCAGCTTTGTGCGTTACCTCATCGAGAGAGATGACGCCTACAGGCGCATCCTGGCATCGTGTTACGCCCCTGAAGACGAGCAGGTCCGGCGTCTCAGGGAGGAAGTGGAGCGCTACAACCGGCTGCCAGAGCATTCGGGGCTGAGAGTGGCTTACGAGGATGCGGAATGGCAATGGCTCATGTTTGCGATCCTCCTGCGTCCGGACGTTGTGGCCGCCATTGCCGATCGGGAGCGTCACAAGGACATTTACTGGGTCTTGTCCGGCTTGGGCACCAGGGCTTATCTGCCCCGAACCCTCCATGAAGTGCAGAACATCTTCGGTTATGTCACTCCTGAGGCGTTCGCGCAGATCGTTCGGATCCTGGAGCTGGATCCGGCGGACGTCATACGCGTCATCGCCGGCTTCAAGCAGTACAGTGCAGATCCGGGTGGAGACATCCTCATCTATGTGTGCAAGGGAACAGCCTGCTTTCTGCGCGGGCAGCCCGACCTGTCCCGGCGGCTCGCGGCTGAAATCCATGCCGACGAGGGTGAAGTGGGCGGCCATGGGATTCAGTTCATCGAAATGGACTGTTTCGGAGTCTGCCATCTGGCGCCCGTTGTGAAAGCCCGCGACACCTTTCTGGGACAGCGCGTCCCCGACGATATTCCCCTCCTGCTGGAGCAGCTTCTGAAAGGACCGTCGTATGAAAACAGGGCCATGTTTCTGGACCGGATCCGGCGGATGCTGGCGCCGGGCTGGGAGAGTGAACGGCTTGAAGAGCTGCGGGTTCTCGAGGTCATCGAGGATGCCGGGCATGTGGTCATGAGCAGAGACGAGGGATTCTCGGACCGATCCGTGGAACTGGTCCCTTCCATGGCGAATCTTCTGATCGATGCCCGAGGGGAGGTTTTCGCGTGCAGTAACGGCGCCCAGCATTCCCTCGGCCGCCTTCTGACTGACGCTCTGCCCTACAGCTGTCCATCTCCCAGGGGTGGACGCGATTGGGGAGGTGTCATCCTGGACGAGGTGGGGCAGGTGAGTGCGGTCATGGGTTGCCATCTTTCCCTGCTGCGGGATGATCTGTCGAGGACGGTGAAACCTCGCGCCCGGGTCGAGAACGGAGAAGTGTGGCTGGAGCGTGAAGGGGGATCCGTGAGGCTTGGAAGCTTCACCGCCAACGCCATCCTTGTCAAAGCCGAGGGCGGAGGAATGCGGCTGGTTCGCCTGGATGGGCCGCCGAACCAGGCCCTGCCCGAAAAGGAGCAGGGGATCGCAGCGGGGACGCTCGGCGTCGAAGGGTCTGAAGGGCCCGAATTCCTGCGACTTCAAGATCGCCTGGTGCTCGGTTTTGCAGCGGATGTCGATCCGGATGAGATCATGTCTTACATGGCTCAGGGAGGCTACGAAGCCGTCTTTCGTGTGTTGGGACAGCGGGGGGAGCCCGGCTGGGAGCCTCGTGACATCATTGCGGAGCTCAGCCGGGCGCGGCTCCGCGGCCGGGGCGGGGCAGGATTTCCGGCCGACCGGAAATGGGATGGCGTGCGGCTTGCCCGGTGCCTCGTGCGGGAACAGGACGAAAATCAGGACGCCATCAAACTCGTGGTCGCCAACGGTGATGAGGGGGATCCCGGGGCCTTCATGGATCGCACCCTGATCCAGGAGAGGCCGCACCAGGTCATCGAGGGGATGATCCTGTCGGCCATAGCCGTGGGGGCCCGCTACGGAGTCATTTACGTCCGCAAGGAATATGAGGACGCTGTGCGCCGTTTGGAGCATGCCCTGTTCCAGGCCCGGCGCAAAGGGTTTCTGGGGAGAGACATCTTCGGGGTCTCGGGGCTCCATTTCGACCTGGATATCCGCCTCGGCGCCGGAGCCTTCGTGGCCGGCGAAAAGCGGGCCATCATGCGCGCCATCGAAGGCGAGCCCGCGGAGCCGACCCTCAATGCCATCTCCAACACCCTGCGGGGACTTTGGGGCAAGCCTACCCTCCTCAACAACGTCGAAACCTTTGCCAATGTGCCGCTCATCCTTCAAAAGGGCGGCGATTGGTACGCGAGCCAGGGGACTGAGCGGAGCGGCGGCAGCAAGATCTTCTCTGTAGCCGGTATTGTCAATCAGACAGGCTTGGTGGAAGTCCGGTTCGGTCGGACTCTGCGTGACATCATCTCCATCTGCGGAGGCATCCAGCAGGGAAAAGTCCTGGCCGGCGTGCAGATCGGCGGGCCATCCGGCGCCATTCTCTCCCTGACCGGCGTGCGGGCCTACCTGCTGCATACACCGCTGGATTTCGACACGTTCGACCGGGTCGGTGCCATGCTCGGTTCCGGGGGGTTGGTGTTCTTGGGGGAGGATGATGATGTGGTGAGGCTGGCCCGGCATTTCACCGACTGGTTGTCTGAAGAGTCCTGTGGCCAGTGTCCGCCGTGCCTCCAGGGGACGGTTTCATTGGGAAGGACGCTGGACGCTGTCCTGAACGGTGAAGGCCTCAGCGAGCACATCCATGCGCTCTGGGCCAAGAGCGATACCATCAAGGCCGGCAGCCAGTGTGGACTGGGCATGACGGCGTCCAACCCCGTAACAAGCGCACTGCGTTTCTTTCCCCACAGTTTCCTGCATTACCTGCTGGCCAATCCGAGGACGGATCGGCTCGAGCTGTTCAAAGGGCTGGAGGCGCTGCGACTGCTGACACGGGAGCCCGTGGAACGAATCGTTGGACGCCGCCGTCACATAGTGGGATACAGCCTGACACTTAAACGGCATCTTCTGAAGCATCTCGTAAAGGAAATCGAACGACTCGATCAGTACCGCCCCATCCATGCCCACCGGAGCGATCATTTTCTGGAGCTCCTTCAACTGGAGCCCCATGAGGTGGGGCGCTGGGATGTGACGGTAGAGGCCCCCGGGGAGGAGCCGGGGCATCTTCGGGCTGCGGGCGTTTAGAGGTGCGTTTCAGGTTTCAGGTTTCAAGTCTGGGAGTTCAGGGATCGGGTTGATGGGAACTGGATGCTGAACAGAGAGTCAGCTGTTTGAAAGAACCGGAAGCGCTCGTGTGCTTTCCGGAAGCGATATCCCAACACGGGATGCGGGCTGTCGAGAAATGGGTATTGCTTTCCAGACCGCTGCATGCGATCCATTTAGGTGAAAGCGCCCAGCTGGGAAACCGGCTTCCAAAACTTGAAACTTGAAACCCGTTGATACGCGGAGGATGAGATGAGCGGCAAGGACAGGACATACTTCAAATCCTTCCGGACGGTCGCCAAGGCAATCAGCTCCAGCCTGGATGTCCAGGAAGTTCTGGACATGATGGTGACCCACGTAACCAGCGTCATGAATTTGAAGGCGTGCGCCATTCGTCTCCTGCACCCCAAAAAACGTACCTTGGAGCTGGTGGCGTCTAACGGATTGAGTGAGGCCTATATCCAGAAGGGACCGGTGGACGCTGATCGGAGCATGGCTGAAGTCATGGAAGGGAAGACTGTCAGCATCCGAAGTGTGGCCGACGATCCCAGGGCCCAGTATCCCGAGAGCGCTTCAGCCGAGGGAATTGCCAGCATGCTTTCGGTCCCTCTTGCCATCAAAGGCAAGGTCATCGGGGTAATGCGGCTTTATACGGCGGCCCCTCGCGACTTCGACGAGGACGAGCTGGATTTCGCCGAGGCGCTGGCTGAAATGGGAGCCATCGCCATCGAGAATGCCCGGATGTACGAGCGAATCAAGAAGGACTATGAAAGCGTCATGAGCGATGTCTACAATTTTGTCGGCTATCGCCGTGGCATATGAACGCTCATCGGATCTCGGGCAAGGTTCGCTGAGTCCGTGCCAGCCCTGATTCAGCAACAACGATCCCCCCGCCCCGGGAAGGGATTCGGGAAATACGTCCCGGGGCTGAATCCTCATGAATGCTCACGAACATTTCTCTAGAGCCCGGGAAAACCGGGCAGCTGGGGCACCAGTTTCGCTATCTCCCTCTGAATGGACTCCAGATCTCTTGGTGTTTGCAGACCCTGGGCCGCGAGGATTCGAAGCAGAATTTCCCAGTCTGCAACAGAATCTCCCTGTGGTTCGAGGACGCGTCCGAGACGAAGGACGGTTCCCTCCTGGCTCATGACGGTTCCTTCCTGCTCGCCGAAGCAAGCCAGCGGCAGGACGACATGCGCCAAGTCCATCGCAGGACTGGGTGAGCTGTCCGCGATGACCAGCAGCTCCACCCCGCTCAGCAGGTCCTTCCACTTCCCGGCACCCTTTTCCCACAGGGAGTTGGCCTGTTGCACGAAAAGCCCCTGAATCAGGCCGGCCTCGAGAAGATCATCCATGGGGCCCCTGTGCTCCAGGGGAAGCTGCTGCCCCTTCCAGACCCTGGTAATCTTTTTGGAGCCGTTCTTATCCGTCACATCCAGCAGACCGGGGAGATGCCGGGGCGATACACCCATGAGGAGGGCGCCGAAGGTGTTGATCTCGGCGGTGAGAGGATAGATCATCGAGCCTCCTGCCTTGCGCGGTGCTGCCTTTGCGACTGCCAACCGAAGCAGATTCGCCAATGCGTGGCGTGTTTCCTCGGATCCGGCCAGAGTGTCCGGGAACAGGAAGGCGACGGAAGGAGTGGCGGCCAGTGCCTCTTTGAAAGCTTCCCAGATTTCTATCGGAACCTCGCCGCGGCGGCAGTCGTGGATCAGTGTCGACTCACGGGTGAGGCTCGGCGGGGCATGGCCCTTCTTCGACGGGTTTTCAGACGAGCTTCGGGACCGGGCGGCGACAGCCAGCAGCTCCGCGAGCATCGTGCCCCACTCAAGTGGCTCAGCGTGGAGAGCAACGGATGCAAAAGGCGTCAGTTCATCGGGCTGCGAGTTGATCTGCACGACAGGTACATTCCGGCTCCTGACAGACCTCCGGATCACTGTGGCCACCACGGGGGAAAGACTCTCCAGGTTGTCTCCGCACATGAAGAAGGCTTGAGCCCCATAGAGCCCGGCGAGATCCTGTTTCGTCGCGGCGAGGTTGACGTGTTGGCTGATCATTGTCTGAAGCTTCTCCCACGGCGAGCGGCCGGGAAAATCAAGGCTGTGGCTTTGCCATCCGGTGCGCAGCCACTTTTGGAGCAGATAAAGGGACTCATTGGTGGAGCGCGGTGAGGCCAGGGCGCCCAGCGCAGCTCCACCCCGCTGTTCATGGATGGCGCGGAAGCCGGATACGACGGCGTTGATTGCAGTCTCCCAGGATGTCTCCTGCAGAGAGCCATTGCGGCGCACCATGGGTTTGAGGAGTCGCTCTCCAAGCCAAACGCGGTCGAAGACTCGGAATCGTCCCCGCCGACAAGTCGATGCCCAGTTGGGAGGATGGTTGGAGCCGTCTGAGATCCATACCAGCCTGTCGCCCTTGAACTTCAGCTGGAGCTCGCACCCCACTCCACAGTGGATGCAGTGGGTCGTTCCCGTGCGCCAGTCGATCCGATCGACGGGTTTGCCGTCCACCCTCTCCATGAGGGCGCCCGTGGGGCACAGATCGACACAGAGTCCGCAGTCGACGCAGCGCTCGTTGAATCGAGGAAATTCCTTGAGGATAATGGCGTCGGAAACCTGGAAGGCGGCGCACCCCACGTAGCATCGTTCGCAACGGATGCATTTGTTGGGATCGAGCGCGATGAGGGGATGCGTGTCCACCACGGCCACGCGCTGGTAATGGACTTTTTTGCTCGGCTGATCCCTCCAGTCCACCTGGAATTCGTTCATGACCTCCCGCAGTCTGCAATCGAAGGCTGCGGAGCAGCCGCACGAGAGACATCGAACGGCTTCCCGCCGGGCCTGCTCCGGGTTGAACCCCAGCTCCACCTGCTCGAAGTTGCCGACACGCCCTGACAATTCCAGGTGAGGCATCGGTTCCCTCGAAATGGTTCGCATGACGCTGAATGGCTCACGATCAATGGCGGCGAGGTCCCCCTTGCTGATGTTGAATTGGGGGGGCTCCGACACCACCTGACCCGTACGGAAGCATCGATCGAGAGACCATGCGGCCTTTCGGCCGTCGGCGAGGGCGGCGACCACCGTCGCCGGTCCCCGGAATACGTCCCCTCCCACGAATATCATGCCGTTGCCGGTATGCATACTCGCGGGATCGCCGCCGATGGTGTTCCATCGGGTGATGGGCAGAGCGTTTCCGATGCCTTCGGTGGCTTCGTGCATGGGGATCTCAGGATATTGGCCGATGGCGCTGATGACCTGGTCGACTTCCATCGCCACCTCGGACCCCTCGATCGGCACGGGGCGCCTTCTTCCGCTGGCATCGGGCGCTCCAAGCTCCATGCGGACGAATTCGATCCGGCTCAGGGCTCCTCTTCTACCGATGAGCTGGGTGGGCGCGACCAGGAACTGGATATCCACGCCTTCCTCCTGGACGGCTTCGACCTCCTCGGGGCTTGCGGGCATTTCGGTGCGGGAGCGCCGATAGAGTATGGTCACGCTTTCCGCACCCAGCCGGAGTGCGGTGCGGGCGGCATCGATGGCCACATTGCCGCCCCCGATGACGGCCACCTTTTTCCCCACCTTGATCTTGCGGCGACGTGGGTGGGCCATCTGCTCCAGAAAGTCGATCCCACACTCGACACCCTTCAGCCCTTCGCCCTCAATTCCCAACCTGCGGGTGGCCCAGGCCCCTATGGCCAGGAAAACAGCATCGAAGCCATCCCGCTCGAGCTCCCCGAGTGTGAAATCCCGCCCCCACTGGACCCCGGTCTTCACGGCTACACCCTGGCTCAGGATGCCCTCGATTTCCCAGTCCAGAACCTCCCTCGGGAGCCTGTAGGCGGGAATCCCGTACCTGAGCATTCCGCCCAGCGCTTCCTTGGCTTCAAAAATGGTGGCGCCGTGTCCCATGTTCCGAAGATAGTAGGCGGCGCTGAGCCCAGCGGGACCTCCGCCGATGATGGCCACCCGGTGCCCGCTAGGAGGGGGGACGGGCGGGAGCACACGCTCTCCTGCCTGCATCTCCCAGTCTGCAAGGAAGCGCTTGCACCAGTTGATGGCAACGGGCTCATCCACCAGCTGTCGCCGGCACGCGGTCTCGCAGGGATGGGGACACACCCGTCCTATGGTGGCCGGCATGGGGATCTTCTCCTTCACGAGGCGAACAGCCGCTCGATATTCACCGTGCGCGATGAGAGCCAGGTATCCCTGGATGTCCACGCCGGCGGGACAGGTTGTCGAGCAGGGGGCCACACAGTCTCCGTAGTGGGTATCCAGCAGGAGATCGAGCAGCAGCTTCCGGGTCTTCCGAAGGTCGTCGTCAGCGGTGGTGATGTCCATGCCCTCCACGACTCGAGTGCTGCAGGCGGCTTTGAATTTCTGTTCGCCCGCCACGCGCACGACACAGAGGCGACAGTTTTCAAGAGGGTGCAGCAACGGGCTGTAACACAGGGTGGGGATATGAATGCCCACTTGGTTTGCCGCGTCGAGAATGGTGCTTCCAGCGGGAACTTCGACTTCCCTGCCATCCATGCGTATCTTGACTTTGTCGTCCATGAGACCCTCCAGAGTGTGTCCACCAGTTCAAAGGCCCCGGATCAACGGGCGCTGGCGGAATGGGATCACGCCGTCTGCCTCTCGAGGAGGAGCTGGATATTGTGGTTCAAGGCCTGCGGATCCACGGGCTTTTCCATAAAAATATCCGCGGCTATCCAGTCCATGTCCTCATCGACGGAGCGTTCGTACCCCTTCTCGGAATCGGGCTGAGCCGAGACGATGATGATGGGGAATCGCTCCAGCCCCTTTTTCTGTCTGAGGTTCGTCGCAAATTCGAGCCCCTCGTCCATGGTGGTCATCATGATATCCAGAATGAGCAGGTCCGGTTTTTCGGATTCGATGCTCTGCAGGACGCCGGCTGTGCTGTTGGCCGTGGTCACTTCGTATCCGAAGCGTCTCAGGATGGCGGCAGTGATCTCCAGAAAACTGGGATCGTCATCAACGATCATGATCTTGTGCTTCTTCATGCATCTCACCTCCGTGGCTCTAGCTTGCAGCTTTGTCAAGCTCTCGTTCCTCTACACTCTCGGCAGCTCAATGATGAATGCCGTCCATTCACCCTCCCGGCTTTCCACCCAGATCTTCCCCTGATGACGCTCCACGATGGTCTTGGTGATGAAAAGGCCGAGCCCCGTTCCTCGCGTCGAATGGTGACGGGAGGCCTGCAAACGTTCAAACTTCCGGAATACCTTGCCCATGTCCTCTTCCCGTATACCGGGGCCGGAGTTCCACACTTCCATGCGGCAGCGGTCTCCCAGATCGATGACGGTGATGCGAATCCTTCCCGACTCGTCGCCATACTTCAGCGCATTGTTTACCAGGTTTCCCATAACACTCCGAAAAAGCTCGGGATCGAGTTTCCATTCGAGAGTCTCCGGAACGTCTACGCAAATGGAAACCCGCCGCTCTACAATGGTGCCCCCGAGGCCATCGATCACCGGTTGGACGATTTCCTTCATGATGTTCGTGGGACGGGGCTGGACCGGCAACTCGTCCTTTTCGATCCGGGAGAGGTCCAGGTAATGCTTGATCATTTCCATGGATTGTTCCAGGTTGCGACATATGGCATCCACCATGAGATTCTGTTCGCGGGCGAGCTCACCGAATACCTCCTGGCGAAGGGCATTGGCGCTCATGTAACTGTTGGCAATGGGAGACTTGAGCTCGTGGGTGACGAAGCTCAGCATCTCCAGATAGCGGCGGTTCAGGCGGGAAACATGCTCGTTGGCTTCCTGAAGACGAATGTTGGCTTCAACGAGCTTGCTCATGTGCCTGCGGAGCTCCGTGAGATCCTGAAAGTAGCCCACGACGGCGGTCTCCTGGCCATCCTTGGAAAGCAGGGCCGCCGAGAGCCGGATGGGGATGGTCCGTCCATCTTTGGAGATGATCCGCGTGTTGTAGCCCAGCAGGGTTCCGGGGGCTCCGTATTCATCGCTGAGGAGGGCCTTCCTGATAGCTTGTGCCTCTCCCACCGGGTAGAAATCCTGGACGGGCAGGTTATGGAGCACCTCGGCCGGTGTGTAGCCCAGGAGGCGTTCGGCGCCCTTGTTGTAAAGAATGATGCGGCCACTCCGGTCGTTCGCCATGATGCCGTCCGGGCAGGCCTCCAGCAGACGTTCTTCAAACTCGTAATGCTGTCGCAGTTGCCTCTGGTAGGCCTTGAGTTTGGCCGCCATGTACTTGAAGCCCAGTGTCAGGCTCGAGAGCTCATCGCCGGTGGAATACCTGAATGCGTCACATTGGCTGCAGAAAGGGTAAGGAGGTTCCCTCTCCTGCGACGCCCTCCTTCCCTGCTCGACGGTCAGCAGGGGGCAGAAGCCCGGCGCATCGCTGTCGTTCAGGAGTACAAAATCGTCCTGGAGCTTCTGCCAGCACGGCAGCTCCTGCTCAACCTCCCGGACCACCTCCTCCACCTCCCCTCTGGCCAGGGAATAGGTCATGCGCATGAGCCGATCGACGGGGCGTGTGATCATGCGCGAGAAGCCTCTCGTTATGAAGAAGCTGATGCCGAGAACGATGAGAGTTACGGTGAAGAGCACGCGGAAAAGCTGGGTGCTGATCTGCTCCAGGGACTTGGCGCAGAATCCGACGTGCACCGCCAGGGCTGTCCGGGGAGGCGATTCACCCGGGTCGCGCAGTAAGACTTCGTAAATGGGACGGTCGGATGATGGACGCTTCACCACCAGACCTCCCGACTGCTTGCCCGTGTCAAAGCCCGCCCCCCCGGCTCCCTCCCGGCACCCTTCCTCACCCATCCAGAATGTAGGCTGGTCGTTCTGATCCAGCACTTCGATGTAGAGAAGCTTGGGCAGCACGGAAAAGAGGGGGGTGAGCCTCATTCGCAAATGAGCATCCAGGTCCCCGTCCCCTATTTCGCGTATCTGAGCGACCACACCCCTGGCAATTTTCCAGGTCCTGTCGTGAACGTCCGCCTCGATGGCCGGGAGGATAACCCGGTCGATGGCGATGGCGCCCGTTACGACAACAAGGGCCACCATGGCGAGCGTGATGAGGATGATCTTGGACTGAAAATTGAGCCGGTTCAGCAAGTGCATCTGTCTCTCGCATCCGGGGAAACCATGAGTCGATTCCTGCAGGTCAGAGTCGTTGGACACGAGCTCCAATGGAACCTGTGCTTCGGGGGGCCGTTCTCAGGTTGACCGTTCCAATGGAGCCACATCCTTCGGCGAACCGATGGATGTGAAGATCACGCGATCTCAGTGGCTCTGGCGAGTCGTTGGAAAGAGAGGCGAATTGGAGCAATGTCGCAAATATCAGGTGCCACGCAAAGGGTAGAGCTAGTCTGGTCAGTGATCAAAGCGTATGGAAAATAACATAATCCAGCGGTGTTGTAACTACCTGTATTCCTTTCGATGCGAAATTTTGTGAAAAAGATTCCAGAAGTCACCTCTCCACAGGATGACTGCACATTTATGGAGACGTCCGTGGCATTCGGAAATCTGCTCTGACTATGCCATGCAAGCCCCCCGTTTGCCGTGAGAAAGCGTTGCCGGCTGTCCCCGCTCTGAAAAGTCTCGGGGTTCGACTTTCTGGTTCAAAACCATTGATGCAAATTGCATCACAGTGATGCAAAAAGATCTTCGAGCATAAGTCATTGTAATTTATAAAATAAAAGAACCTCCCCTTCAGGTTGATGCAATGTGCACCGTTTCAGTATGCATCAGATTCCCCCCCGAACACGCTCATAGCCTACCATGACGAGAAAATATCGCAAAGAAAGCAAACACTTACCGAATTAATCGCGGCATTGGAATCGTCTGGTCCGAATCCTGCTCTACTGAAGAGCAAACAGAGTCGTGCAATTGTGGGAAGGCATTTCATGCATATAGAAGAGGAGAAAGGACATGGAAGACAAAGAGCGCAAGAAGAATCTGCAGCCGGTCGTTTTTTCGATGGCAAATGACCAATGCGTCTGGAGTCAGGCTGGGGTGGTCAAGCCTACCAAATGCATGAATGCCTTCGATTGCCTCGGATGTGCTTTTGATCAACGCATCCTGGCTAATTTTGAGGAACAGCGCAAGTCCCTGGGGCAGAGTGATTTCATGCGGCCGCGAACGGTCCTCATGATGCGCCATGGCAAGTGTCGCCACATGCTGAGCGGCCGCATTTCCTTCGGAGTGTGCTCTTACGCGTACAACTGTGAAAAGTGTCCTTATGATCAGATGATCGAGGACTCCAGTTATGCGCCCAACCTGAAGAAACCTGATGTGGATCGGACTTCGGGTTTCGATGTTGCCCGTGATTACTACTACCATCCCGGCCATGTCTGGGTTCGGGTGGAATACGGTGGTCATGTGCGCGTCGGCATCGACGATTTTGCCTTGCGTCTGTTGGGTCCGCAAGACGAAATCGAGGTGCCGCGCCTGGGCGCGAAGGTCGGTCAAAGCCGCCCCGCTGCATTGTTGAAGAGATCCAATAACGAGGCTTCGGTTCTAAGCCCGGTGGACGGGGTCGTTATTGCTGTCAATCAGAAGGTGAAGACCGAGGCGAGAACGGTCAACAAATCTCCCTACGGGGACGGATGGCTCATGCTGATCAAGCCAAAAAATCTCCGCAGCAATCTGAAGAATCTGCGGTTCGATGCTGAGGGCCTGGAATGGATTGATAATGAGGCTGGACGTCTGAATGTGATGCTTGGAGAGGACCCCAGATACCCAATGGTTGCAGCAGGTGGCGAGGCAATTCATGACATCTACGGGACCTTTCCGGAAATCGGTTGGGACAGGCTGGTGAAAGAGTTCCTGGTTTAGATTGGCATCAGGCGATTCGGGGTAGAACCTGTTCACGAAACTCGAACTGCTCATGGAATTTGGATAAGGGGTAGGTCCCGTGATACACTTGGGACGTACCCCTGCTCTTTTCAGGAAAGGCCACACCCCTCATTTTTTCAGGACGGGAAAACATGCCTCAGAGCACGTCCGATTTCGTACTCGCAGCTGCTGCAAAACCTCAGGGGTAGAGCGTCCAGTCTCTCCAGGTTGATGGAAGGATCCATCAGGCAACCCAGGGTGCGGCAATGCCCTAAACCGAGTAGATGAGCCATCTCGTGAAGACTGATCTTGGCCGCTCTCATGTACATACGCTCCTGATCCTTGTCCTCGAGTCGATAAAGGGAGACAACAGCTGCCACCCCCCCCAATTGTGACTCCCCGTACACGAACTTGAGAATCGGAGTGCAAATATCACAGTGAACGACCCCGAGTTTGAACCTCGCCCCCTCCACAGCTTCAACAAGCCTCAGGATTTTCCCTGCCGAGTACTGAGAGCGCAAGGGCAGATATGCATCCTTCGGTTCTGGAAGGGGGGGCAGGATATTCGCGTTGAGACCCATGACGACTTGCAGATTTGCTGCCACTATGGAGATCGTCTTCTCGTTCACCCGCCCGAGCGGGATAATGTCCAGGTGGCTCTGTTCGGAGCTCAAGCGCTTTGCTTTCGAGCTCCGTTGCGTTCGCACGGGTGCATGCTTCATGTTGCTCCCAACGGGACCTTCGCTGAAAGGGGTCTGCAATGCGTTCAGCTGGTGCGTGGTTCAGGGTGTTGAGCGGGTAAGTTGGTATCGCTTCATCTTTCGCATCAATGTGGTTCGATTGATTCCCAGTCGCCTGGACGCTTGAATGATGTTCCCGTTACATTCGTCGAGAGCAGTCTTGATAAGGTTGATCTCATGCTGCAACAGCGTCATCGTCCCCAAAGCGGGTGTTTGAGCACGTGGATTCAGGAAGGTCAGCTCCGAAGCTCCGATCATCCTTCCTCTGGCAAGAACCACTGAGCGCTCGATCACGTTTCGAAGCTCACGAATATTACCCGGCCAGTGATACGAAGTCAGAAGCTCAAGCGCTTTTTGAGTGAAGCCTTCCACGTGCTTGCCGGTTTCATGAGCGTAGCGCTTGAGAAAATGATCGGCCAGTATGGGAATATCCTCCAATCGCTCGCGCAGAGGGGGAATGGGAAAGCTGATTACATTGATGCGGTAGTAGAAATCTTCCCTGAATTGACTTTCCCTGATCAGGGAGGTGAGATCCCTGTGAGTGGCGCTGATGAGCCTGAAGTCAGAGTGAAGGGATTGATGCCCTCCAACTCTGACGAAGCATTTCTCTTCCAAAACGCGAAGAAGACTTACCTGCATCTTTGCAGAGATTTCGCCGACTTCATCGAGAAAGAGGGTTCCCTTGTCGGCCATCTCCAATCGTCCCCGTTTCGCTTTCACCGCTCCGGTGAAGGCTCCCTTCTCGTGGCCGAACAGTTCGCTCTCCAGGATGGACTCCGCCAGGGACCCGCAGTTAACCGCCAGAAAGGGTCCTCCCGAACGATCACTCTTGTAATGGATGGCTCTTGCCACCATCTCCTTTCCTACCCCGGTTTCGCCGGTAATCAGAATGGGCGCTGATGACCTTGCCACTTCCTCAATGTTTTCAAAAACCCTGCGCATGGGTTCAGAGTGTATGATGAAGACATCGAAAATCCCCTCTTGATGTTGGCTCAACTGCTCCCTCAGCGCAACATTCTCTTCCCGAAGGTCTCTGTGAGCAATAACGCGTCCCATGAGCAGCGAAAGCTCATCCGGATCAAAGGGTTTGCACAGGTAATCCACAGCCCCGAGTTTCATGGCCTCCACGGCTGTCTCTATCGATCCATGGGCCGTCATGATGATCACGATGGCATTCGCTTGTTGCTCCTTCAGGCGGGAAAGGAGCTCGATTCCATCCATACCCGGCATTTTGATGTCCACGAGGTAAATGTCGAAAGGTTCTTCTTCAACGAGCGCCAACGCGTCGGCACCGGAAAGAGCCGTATCCACCTGGTAGCCGTCCTTGATGAACCATTCTTTGAAACCCTCGCAAATCGTCTCTTCGTCGTCGACAATCAAGATACGAGTCGATAAACTCATACAGAGATTCCCTTTCTCTTGATGGATGGACTCCCAGGGACCAATGCGTTGTCAGTGTCGTGAAACCCTGTCATGAGGTGTGCTCGCCTTCGCAGTCCTTAACCGGCTTTTTAGGCAGCTTGATGATGAAAGTCGTTCCTTTGCCCGGCTCACTCTCCACTTCCACCATACCTCCATGCTCGCGGATAATACCATGCACCATGGATAATCCCAGTCCAACACCTTTGCCGTGCATTTTCGTTGAGTAAAACGGTTCGAATATTCTCTGCAGGACTTCGGGTTCGATCCCATGCCCGGTATCTGAGACTTCCAGCCAGACGAAATCAGAAGGTTCGTTCGTTTTACCGGAAATGGTGATGGTGCCGCCATTCGGCATCGCATCGATAGCGTTGAGTACGAGGTTGAGCAGACACTGCTGAATCTTTGCGTAATCGCCCCATGCTCTAAAGGGGGCACCAGGAAGATCAGTCTTGCAACGGATATTGGCGAGCTCCATTTGATGGTTGGCCAGGGCAAGGATCGTGTGGACAATCTCGTTGAGATCGAGGATTTTTGCCTCGAGGCTTCTCGGTCGGGCAAAGGTCAGGAGGTTTTTGACAATTATGCCGCAGCGCAGCGCTTCACGAAAGGAGAGGTCCAGATAGTGATCGATCTTCTTAAGATCTGCTTCGGAGAGATCCGGCCGCTCAAAGAGGACTCTTACAAGCTTGGTGAACGTCACAATGCTCGTGATGGGATTGTTGATCTCATGGCAAACCGAGGCGACGAGTCTCCCAAGTGAGGCGAGTCGATCTTCTTGAACCGCTCGAGCCAGGTCTTTTCTTATGGCTTGAGTGCGCTGCTCGATCCTGTCCACGAGATCCTCGGTCATGTCCCGGATTGTGAGAACGACCTGGGCGACATCACCAAGGTGGTTGAAAATGGGGTAGGCTGTGGTTTGCACAATCTGTGGCTTGCCGCCGGCTCCAGCCGCTTCATACATCACACGAGAGGACTTTCCGGTTCTCAGAGTCTTTATGGCCGGGCAATTCTTGCTGGCTTCATGACAGTCAGACGATGCCCCATGAATCGCCTCGGAACATGATTTCCCAAGCAAGCTCTCGATGTTTACCCCTCCAGCGATCAGGGATGACCGGTTGCCGTCGAGAATCCGAAGTTCATCGTCGACTACAAGAACAGCATCAGGCGAGGCCCTGAGTAAAGCGTTCGCGAACTCTGATTGATGCTGATCCAGCCGCGAATAAAGATTGGCTATATCCAGGAGCTGTATGAATGCTTCGCGATCCAGCACACCGACAGCAGGCCTCTTGTGCTTCACGATGTCCGATAGAATGAAAGGATCACCGGTTAGGTCCAGAATGAGGTTGAGGTGCTCGGCGGCCAAGAGCTCCCGGTAGTTGTCATATACCTGTATCCCGTTCTCTGCCGCGTAGTTGCAATATGATGCGGATTCATCAGTTGCTGCAATGGCTAACAACCTGAGTCTCAGTCGCGATTGATTGACAGATTGCAGCTGGTTCATTACGGATAAGCATTCGGAGCCTTTGACCACAGCACCTAGATTGAAAAACAGGCATGTTTCGGAGCGAGCTAGAAAATACATTGCAGATCCTTTTTTGATCTGAATCTTACATTGAAACAGGAGCAAAACTCATCAGTTCATCGGGCGCAGTCTTGAGACCTCCGACTAAGGAAACCTCCTGCGGGTCGTGCGAATTGCCGTGTAGATCCACCTTGAGAGCTGATTTCGCGCTCATACCCATTGAGAAGCTTAATGGACGCTTGAGACCTCGGCAAGGATATTTCGACATGGGGAACCCTTCTGCTGAATAGGCAGCGCAAGAGGTTTGCTGCAGTTCTTTCGATCTTCAAGCCGAAGTCCAGGTACACCATGGCTGGATGGCGGCATGGAAACCGCCTGCATGACGAAGTCAAAACCGACTTCTACCGGGGGGTTGCACTTCACCGATGGCGCCCGGTTGCAGAAGCGGCGATTGGCTCAATTCAAGAGCACAGACTTTTGGAATGGAGTCTGTGGAGGATGCCCGGAGCGAGGGCTTCATCTGCAGTAAGAAAAATACTGACAATAGAATCAGATGTTCCCTCATATTCTCCCGGGCTGGGATGTTGTATACGATCAGTGGGATGATCCTGCGACTGATGTTTTGTGAGGAGCAGACACCGTTAAGCGTCTCCCGGGACCGATCGGGAGCTCACTTTTCAGACAAGCAGCGTTGCGCGCAGGAGGGGGATGGGGACCCTCGCCTCTCCTGGATTCCAGCGTGCACGCGAATGGCGAATGAGTACAGCTGAAGCGCTTTTTGACAGGCTCTTTGAGACGGATCAGGTGTGTTTCATGGGTGGAGCATTGTGAACGAGCAACAAACGGCACATTCGGGCGGCCTCGACGAGGTCAGGCGTCTTCGCGAGCGCGTGGCCGAGCTGGAAGCCAACGTGGCCAGGTACGGAGAAGTTCGCCTCAGGGACGACCAGCAAGGGGAACCGCTGCGTACCATTTTTGAGAATGCACGGGGCGCCATGTTCATCTCGGATGAGGAGGGGCGGTGCGTGGATGTGAACCCGGCTGCCTGTGCGATGACGGGCTATTCCCGCGAGGAGCTGCTTCACAGGGATCTGGGGCTCATCCGGTGCAAACTCTTGGAGGAATCTCGTGATGCACACGGCGAGCCCGCCTGGAACGGCTCGTTCGTTCCGGAATGTCTCATTCGACGAAGGGACGGCGTTGAGCTATGGGTTGAGGTGACGACCATCCCGTTCACCTTGAACAACAGGGAACTGACCCTCGAGATCCTGCGCGACGTCACCGGCCGCAAGCATGCGAGCAAGGATCTGGACCGCATCCACGACCAGCTCGAGAAGCGCATCGAAAAAGGCGCCCACGACCTCGAGAAGGCCAACCGGCAGCTCAAGAAGGAGATCGACGAGCGTCGCCGCGCCGAAGCCGAGCTCAAACGCACGAAGGAATACCTCGAAAACATCATCGAAAACTCCGTCGACGCCATCGGCATCGTGGACCGGGAAGGGCGGTTCATCCTGTGGAACCGGCGGGCCGTCGAGATCTACGGGTACCACAGCGACGAATTGGCCGGCAAATCCTCCTTCGACCTCTACGCTGACCGGGAGGAGTTGGACCGGATGCTGCACCGGCTTCGCCGGGAAGGCGTGGTGCGGGAATACGAAATCCTCATGAAGAAGCGGGACGGCAGCATCGTCCCCATGGACATTTCCATCAGCCTGCTCAAGGACGATCGCGGCCGGACGATCGGGAGCGTCTGTGTGGCCCGGGACCTGTCCGACCGCAAGAAGGGCGAACTCGAACTCAAGCGGGCACGTGACGAGCTGAGCCGCTATTCCAAAGAGCTTGAGCGCCAGGTCCGGGAGCGGACCCGAGAGATCAGCGGGATCCTCAAGTATACGCCGGCCATCGTGACCATCAAGGATGTGGACGGGTATTACACCCTCGTCAACGCCCGCTTCGAAGAGCTCGTGGGTATGAGCAGCGAGGAGATCCGGGGGAAGTCCGACCACGACATCTTCCCGGCGGAATTTGCGGACCATTTCCGGGCCAACGACCTGCAGGTGCTTGCCGAAGGGCGATCCTGGCAGGTTGAGGAGCACTTTCCGCAGGGTGACGGAATCCACACGTATCTGGCCGTGAAGTTTCCACTCTACGACGAGGACGGGGTGGCTACGGGAACGTGTGGCATCGGCACCGACATCACCCAGGTGAAAAAGGCGCAGGATCAGCTGCGGCGGCTTTCGGGGCGCATCCTCGCGGGCCAGGAAACGGAGCGGGCTGCTATCGCCCGCGAGCTTCACGATGAGCTGGGGCAGATTCTGACGGCCCTCCGCATGGACGCCGTCTGGATGCTGAACCACCTGAAGGATTCCAATTCCAGGGCTGCGGTGCGCGCCCTCACCATGTGCGACATCATCGACAAGACCATTGACGAAGTGCGAGGGATCGCCCTGCGGTTGCGCCCCAGCGTGCTGGACGACCTGGGGCTCATTCCGGCTCTCGAATGGTACACGACCGACCTCGAAAAGCGTTCGGGAATCGCCATCATCCTCCATCACCATGACGTTCCGCCCATGGACGACCTCGTGGCGACGGCGGCGTACCGCATCGCCCAGGAGGCTCTGACCAACGTGGTGCGGCATTCCTCCGCCTCGCACGCGGAAGTCTCGCTCGAAGGGGAGGGGGATGTGCTGGTGATCACGGTGACGGACAACGGCCGGGGCTTCAACGTGTCGAATCTTTCCGAGTCGGACTGCCTGGGGCTGGCGGGAATGCGCGAGCGGGCGGGTCTCGCGGGCGGATCGCTGGAGATCGAGTCCAGTCCGGGTAAGGGGACCCAGATGCGCTGCAGGCTGCCCATCTCGGGCCGAATCGGAGTGGTACCATGATCAAAGTGCTCTTGGCGGACGATCACAGCATCGTTCGGGCGGGACTTGCCCGCATCATCGAGGAAAGCGGGGATATCCAGGTGGTGGCCGAGGCCTCCGACGGGCGCGAGGCTATCAGGAAGGCGATGGAAGCGGAAGTGGACGTGGCCGTCGTCGACATCTCCATGCCGGGCCTGGATGGGCTCGAGGTCATCACGCAGCTCCAGACGCTGAACCCCAGGCTCCCCGTCCTGGTGCTCACCATGCACGAGGAGGAGCAGTACGTGATCCGCGTCTTCAGTGCCGGGGCCATGGGATACATCACCAAGCGGTCGGCGCCCGAGCAGCTCGTCACGGCCATTCGAAAGGTCCACGGCGGCAGCCGGTACCTGAGCGACTCGGCGGCGGAGCTCCTGGCCCTCCACGTGGCCAAGGGCACTCCGGGGCGCTCGCTCCTGGACTCCCTCTCCAACCGGGAAATCCAGGTGCTGCGGCGCCTCGCCATGGGCCAGACGACGCGCGAGATCGCCGATGCTTACAACATCAGCACCAAGACGGTGGACACCTACCGGTTCCGCCTCCTCAGAAAACTCAACCTCCGCAACAACACCGAGCTTTCCCGCTTCGCCATCCAGAACGGCCTCGTCGAGATCTGACCTCGTCTCAACAGTTTCGAGTTTCGGGTTTCAGGTTTCGGGTTTCAAGTTGGGAAACAGGCCGGCCATGGGCCTCCGTATCGATCTGTGTGGACCGAGGTGCCATGAGGGCCCGAGGACCCGAGGATGGCCGGGTGGACGAACACGACCTTCTGTGCTATGCAGGGATGTTTCGTTGATGACGCGGGGTATTCATGCTTTCCATCCAGTTGTGAGAATCGGTGCATGCTTCCCAGGACAGGCCCTCGAGATTTTTGGCATATTGCCGCGCTGCTCATTGCGGGGTTCCTCTTTTCGCTCTGGAGACTGGGCTCCCTGGCCCTGTTTGACCTGGATGAGGGAGGATATGCGGAGATCGCCCGGGAAATGCTGGTCCTGGACGACTGGATCATTCCCCGGCTGAACTTCGTGCGGCTCCTCGACAAGCCGCCGCTTCTCTACTGGCTCACCGCCGTCTCCTTCAAGCTGTTCGGCATATCGGAGCTCTCAGCCCGCCTGCCCTCCGCCCTGAGCATCGTCGGCATCATGGCGCTTTGCGCCGTCGTGGGGAGAAGGTTTTTCGGCAGCCCGGCCGGGATGCTCTCCGGCCTGATCTTCGCCACCAGCGCAGGGCTCGTCGTGTTCGAAACGGGGCGGCAGCTCCAGCCGGATATCCTGTTCACCCTCTTTCTCACCGCGGCCCTGGCGGCTCTTCTGTTTGGCTGCAGCGATTCACGGAACCGGGAACGCTATTTTATGGCCGGCTATGCGGCCATGGCGTTGGCCGTCATGACCAAGGGGCTCATCGGGCTGATTTTCCCCGTGATGGCGATGCTCGGCTATGTCATTCTCACCAGGGAATTCGGACTGATCCGGCAGGTCCTCACCTGGCGTGGAATCATGGTCTTCTTCCTGCTGGCCGTCCCCTGGCACCTGGCGGCAGAGATCAGGAGTCCGGGGTTCCTCAAGTTCTACCTCCTGGACGTTCACTTCCTGAGATTTTTCAATGCGGGGTCCATTGCCTCGAGCATGACCTCGCTCTCCGTGGCGGGTCTCTGGGCCGGGACTGCGCTCATCTTCTACCCCTGGACTTTTTTTCTTCCGCTCGTCGTCTGGGAGGATTTTCCGCTCCGGCTGCGGAACGGGGCGGAGGCCGAAAAGGCCGTGCTGTGGCTCTGGCTGTGGGTGGGAGTGCTCCTGCTCTTTTTCTCTGTTGGATCCTTCCGGCTCTTCTACTATGGACTTCCGGCGCTCCCTGCCCTGGCTGTCCTGAGTGGAAAATACTGGGCAGGGATCATTATGGGAATTCGCCTGGAATCAGGACTTTCGCGCCGCCGGGGTGAGCCTCGGGAGAGCGGATCTGACCCCGGAGATCCCGACGTCCATGGATCCGTTACCGGCGTGGATCAGCCCCAGACTGTGTTGTCGGGGACGGATGCCGCACCGGAAAAGAAAGGCCTTTTTCGATGGGGAATTCCGGCGGCTACGGTGCCCATCTTCCTGATTGCGGCGGGGATCCTCGGGGCCGCCCTCTTTCCCGGTCTGTGGCAGGAGAGCCTGGGCAGGGAGCTCTACGGAATGGTGGATACCAATCTCATGGGGTACGACGATGGGGCGGTCACCACATCCAAGGTCGTTTCACTTCCGTCATGGGACGACCTTTCTTCGCTGGCGCTGCTCTGCGGCGGAACCTTGCTGGCCCTCTCCGTTCCGGCGCTGCTGACGGCGGCACTCCGAAGGTATGCCTGGACCTTCGTTTTGGTTCTTCTCACCATGGTCGCCTTGCGCTATTTCAGCCAGGTGGGTACAAAGGTTTTCGAGCCATTTGTTTCCACCAAGTCCCTGGGGACGGCCATTTCCTCCAGGTTCGAGCCCGGTGAGCGGATCGTTATGGATGGTCTCTACGAGGATGTGGCCTGCGTTACGTTTTACTCCGGGCAAAAGATCTCGATGGTCCACGGAGTCAAGAAGGACCTGGCTTTCGGGTCCCGTTTTCCCGATGCGGCGGGGACCTTCCTTGAAGAGGAGGAGTTTTTCCGCCTGTGGAATTCGCCGACTCGCGTCTATCTGCTGACGGATTATCCATCCAATGAACGCCTCGACCGAAGGGAGTTTTACGCAAGGCTCCGACTTCACTATCTGACACAGAGCGGGAGCATGAAGCTTTTCTCCAATCAGCCCACCTCCAGTGCGGGTTCGGGTGAAAACGATTCCGGCAGGGGAGCGCTCGCCGGACGGGAGGAGATCCCTCCTGCTCCGCTGGCCCGCCCGGCCCCTGACCATATGAAATCCCCGGAGTCGGAAGCCATGGAGGGAGTAAAGGTTCGGTGACACATTCATCATGAACGTCTCTACGTTGCGCAAGGTCGACCGCTGGGGTGGTACTTTTCTGACTTTCGTCCTGACTGTCGTTCGATCTCTCACGAGCTGCCTGAGGAAAGAACGGTCCACCCCCATTAGAAACCTGCTTTTTGTGAAACTGGCGGAGCAGGGGTCCACCGTCCTGGCCTGTGGAGCCATCCAGCGGGCCATCCGGATGGTGGGGCGGGATAACGTTTACTTTTTGGTGTTTGAGGAGAACCGGTTCATCGTCGATGCGCTGGGCCTGATTCCCTCGCAGAACGTCGTGGCCATCAAGAACGGTTCCCTGGTATCGACGCTGATCTCGGCGTTTCTGGCCGTGGTCAAATTGAGAGGGCTCCACCTGGATGCGGCTGTGGATCTCGAGTTTTTTGCCCGCGGATCGGCGGTGTTCGCCTATCTCAGCGGCGCGGCCCGGCGTGTGGGTTTCCATTCCTACGGCGGTGACGGCCCGTATCGAGGAGACCTCATGACGCATCGGTTGGTTTACAATCCCCATCTTCATACCTCTCAGGTCTTCGAAATCATGGTGGAGGCACTGACCCGGCCCCGGGAGCTGTTTCCTGCTTTTGGAGCGACGGCGCCAGCGGTGGGTCACGCTCCCGTGCCCAGGTTTTCGCCCGGCCGCGAGGAAGTAGAGGCCATGAAGCGCCTCATTCGTGAAGTCACGGGACAGCCCGAGGTGCCCCCGATCATCCTGCTCAATGCCAACTGCAGTGATCTGCTCCCGCTTCGCCGCTGGGAGGAAGACAACTATGTGGCGCTCGCCCGGCGTCTTCTGGAGCGTTATCCGGATCTTACCGTCGCTTTCACGGGGGCGCCGGCGGAACGGGGGCCGGTGGAGCGCCTGGTCCGTCGGGTGGGCTCCGGGCGCTGCGTGAGCTTTGCGGGACGGACCACTCTGCGGCAGCTCCTCACGCTCTATTCCGAGTCCCAGATCCTCGTGACCAACGACAGCGGTCCGGCTCACTTTGCGGTTCTCACGCCCGTGGACGTCATCACTCTGTTCGGCCCGGAGACCCCCAAGCTCTTCGGGGCGCCATCAAAGCGATCTCATGTCATCTGGGCCGGCACGGTGTGCAGTCCCTGCGTCAATGCGTACAACAATCGTCTGTTGACGTGCAAAAACAACCTGTGTATGCAGCTGATCTCGGTGGATGAGGTGTTCGAAAAGACCTGCGAGGTCTTCGAAGAGCGCGTGACGTCCGGCAGGGCCCGGGCGGTTCACGCAGCGTGATAATCCGTGCTTGAGCATCAAGGCTGGTCAGGATTTGTATGGAGTCGAGCCCATCCTGATGAGCGAGGAACAGCGAGGGTCATGCCCAGCATTGAAACCGTTCTCTTGGTACGAGTGAGCTCTTCGGTCGATAAAGACGTCGACCATCCGCAGTTCTTCGATCCCTGCTATCCCCTGAAATACATTCAGGCCGGTCTCGAGCGCAAACGGGGAATGACCGTGCATATGCTGGACTGCTGGATTCATCCCATGGATACCAGCGCTCTCCACGATCGGACAACCCGGCTTCACCCCGACCTGGTGGTTGTTTCCGCCTCGAGCTTCGACGTCCATATGGCGGACCGGTATGCAAGGGCGCTCAAACGGCGTTCGAACCCGCCTATCATCATTGGGATAGGGCAGGGGTTCTATCCGGTGAGCGACCAGTGGAACGGCGACCGGGGGAACGTGCCCTACGACGCCATCCTGCTGGGGGAGCCGGAGGAGGCGTTCTTCGACCTGTTCGAAAGGGTTCTGGAGGATTCAGACGGGAGCGGGGTCGGCTGGAGGGAAGAGTACCGCAGAAGCTGCGTGGAAAAAGTCCGGTTCCTCGTTCAAGATCCCGACAGGCTGCCATTTCCCCGCTACACTCCGGATGAGCTCGAGTCCTACCGGTCCATCTTTCCCGTTCGTCTCGGCAGGAGGGTGACCTGGGGATACACGATTGGAATGCGGGGGTGTCCCCACGACTGCGAATTCTGCAGTGAGGTCATGCGGGTCAGCGTGGGCAAAAAGCTTCGCAGGCGCTCTCCTCAGAACATAGCCGATGAATTCGAGCATCTTGCCCGGCAGGGGGTCAATATCGTCTCCTTTCAGGACGACAGCTTCTCGGCACATCGGGAATTCGTTCGAGGTGTTTGCAGCGAGTTGATCGCGCGGGGGGCCGGAATGCCCTGGATGGCGCGGGTGCGTGTCGATGAGCTGGACTACGAGCTCCTGAAGCTCATGAAAGAGGCCGGCTGTACCATGTTGGGCATCGGTGTCGAAGCCGGCTCCCAGAGAATCATCGAAAACATGAACAAGACGAAGCGCAGGGAGCCCTGGGCGGACCTTTGCCGTCGCGTGTTTCGGTGGACCCGGGAGCTTGGGATCGGCACCAATGCCTACTACGTGATCGGCAATCCGACGGAGACCCGGGAGGAGATCCGGCAAACCATTCAGCTGGCGCTGGAGCTCAATTCAGACAGCATCCAGGTGCATTTCTACACGCCGTATCCCGGCTCGAAAGCCTGGGAGCGCTATAAAGACCGGATCCACGGCGCGGAATGCGGGGAGATGTTCCACTATGCCAGGCCGCAGCTCGCGCTGTCTGAAGTGCCCATAGACGAGCTGGTGAAGCTGCGTTCGGATTTCTACCGGAGCTACATCCTGCGCCCGCGGTTTGCCCTGGATCACCTTCGGAGACATGGACGGTTTTACCTGCATAATCTGGACATTTTGTGGACGCTCCTCGGAATTCGGAAGCTGTTTTGAAAGGAAAGGTCGAGCATGTCGTGGATTGGGATGGTTCCTCGGAGGTGCGTCAATCTCCCCCCTGGCGCCCTCAGGCTGTTGATTCGGAAGGCCGTATCCGGCCGGATTCTGGATGGGGATGACCTCGGTGAATTTATGACGCATTTTGGCCGATGGCTCGGGTTTCCCTACGTATTCGGTGCGTCGTCCGGTCGATCCGCCTTCCAGTTGGCCCTGGAAGCCCTCAACCTGGAGAAGGGGAGAGAAATTATCTTCCCGGTATTCACCTTCCCCGTGATCCCCATGGTGGCGCAGCTCATGGGGTACCGGCCCGTGTTTTGCGACGTGGATCCCGTCACGTACAATTCCGGACCCGAGCACATTGAGGCAAAAATCACGGAGCGGACAGGGGCGGTGCTGGCGACGCACCTTTTCGGTCGGCCATGCCCCATTGGCGGGATCGCTGAGCTGACCCGAAGCCGGGGTATCCGGCTCCTCGAGGATTGCGCCCATGCGTGCGGCGTGAGGGTGAACGGGAGGCAGGCGGGGACATTCGGCGACGTGGGGATTTTTAGCTTTGCTGAAGGCAAGAACATGCCGTGTTTTGGCGGCGGCGCCATTGCGACGGCAGATGAGGAAATTGCTGAGCGTGCAAAGCAGATTCTGGAGGGAGCGGCTTCGGTGGACGCCGGCTCCATGTTGAAGCAGGCCCTTTCGGTTTGGACCAAGTGGCTCCTCACCCGGCCTTGGGTATTCGGTCTGACGGCGTACCCGGTCCTGCGTCTGAATCTCGCTCTGGGGAAGCCGCTCATGGATTCGGCCGTCGGGGATGAGCTGCTCGAGAATTTTGTCGGCTCCAATCCGCGCATCACGCGCATGTCCAATCTGCAGGCCGCCCTCGGGTTGCTGCAGCTCCAGCACATCGACGCTTTCAACGATGGCGCGCGCAGGAATGCCAACACCCTCACGGACAGCCTGGGCGAGGTGCCGATGGTGAAGCCTCCCGCGAGGAGCGACGAGCACGTCTATGTCTACTACCCGCTCACGGTCGAGGCCGATCGACGGGACAACCTCCGCACGTTTCTTCTGCGGCATGGAGTGGACTCCAAGACCAGCGACATGAGCGATTGCACGAGGCTTCGGGCATTCCAAGCCGGTGGGGCCCGGACCGGCCGGGCCGTGGGGCAGGAGGCCTCCATTCTGGAAATCTGCGTCTATCCCGTCATTCCCAACCAGGAGATGAGACGCATCGCACACCTCATCCGGTCCTGGGCAAACGGGCTTACGGGTGATCATTGATGAACCTCAGAGAGAGTGACGAGCGGGCTTTCTACGGACTCGACGACAGAGCCATCGAGAGCATCGTGCGGGAGGTGGTGCAGGAGGATCTCTCCGTGGTGGAAGGGGGCGTCCTGGAACGCTTCGAGGAGGCTGCTTCCAGTTTTTTTGGGGCGCGCCATGCCGTAGCGGTCTGCAACGGCACGGCCGCGCTGCACCTGGCTCTTTTCGCCCTGGACCTCCAGCCGGGTGATGAGGTGATCCTTCCGGCGTATGGCTACTATGCCATGGCCCTGCCTGTCTGCATGATGGGCGGCATTCCCGTCTTCTGTGACATCCGCGAAGGCGATTTGACCCTGGATGTGGGAGAGGCGGAAAGACTCGTCACCCCCCGTACGCGTGGAGTCATCGCACACCAGCCATGGGGCTGCCCGGCGGATGTCGAGAGCCTCAGGTGGCTGGCGGACCGCCACGGACTCTGCCTCATCAGCGACTCGTCCCACGCTCACGGAGCCCTCTGGAAAGGGCTTCCCCTGGGTCGCTATTACGACTTCGTCTGTGCCTCCTTCGGCAAAGGGAAGCTCATATCGGGAGGCGAGCTGGGAGTTGTTACGACCAATGACGACCGCTGGCGGGACCGCATGCTCCTCTACGGCCATGTCAACCGGGTCCCTCAGTCGCTCATTACGAATGAATACCGCTACCTGCACAACTCGGTGGGGGTCAAGTACCGGCCGCACCCGTTTGCCATGGTCCTCGCGCTGCATCAATTGGGATCCTATGCCGATCGGTGCGGGCGTCTCGTGGCAAATGCCGGGAGGTTCGAGAGGGACCTTGCGGAGACAGCGGGTTTCGCGGCGTTCTCATCGCCCGAAGCGGCCAGCCGGGTTTACTGGCGGATTCCCGTGCGGGTGGATGTCGCTCGATTTGGTGACCTGGCCTTGGTGTACAGGCGGTTGCAGCAAATGGGATGTCCCGTGGAGCAGAAAGAGCGCACCCTGATTCCTGAGCACAACACTGTCACGGAGTATTATGGAGCGAAGTGCGACCGAAGCTTTCCCGTTGCCGAGCGGCTCGTGGCTCAAACCCTTCAGGTCCAGGCCTTCGCTCTTTACAACGGGAATGCCGTGGAGCGCATCCTGGCCCAATTCCATGCGGTGGCGGCAAACAGTGTCTGATGACCCCCGCCCGTTCTTTCCTAAAACCTCATAACCGTCCGTGCGGTCTCACGCAGCCTGCTGTACGGAATTGAAGTGTGTGAGAGGCAGCGGGGAGATTCACGCTTTTCTGTAAGGTGTGAAGCCGTCGCCCATTGGGTGCAGCTCCCGCCACGTTCGCAGCCCCAGACGATCTCTGACAAACCAGAGCACGACGCCGGCCCCAATGTGACACCAGTAGTCGAGGAATCGGTTGAGCAGGGTGATGGACGCTGCCAGGGATCCCTCAACGCCGACGACACGCAGGCAGCTGAACAGGGTGAGCTCCACCACTCCCGCACCGGATGGAGTGAGAGGAAAGGCCGTGGCCAGGAGGGGCAGCATGGTCAGGAACAGTGCGTCAGTGAGGTTCAGAGTCGGGCCGAATCCCCGAATCAGGAAGTATACCCAGAGCGTCTCAAGGAGCCAGATCAGGGCGGAAAAACCAAGTATGGGAAGAAGTCTCTCCCGCTTGGGCCACATCCCTTTGCGGAACGCACGGACCACATCGACCACCTTGTGCGGGAGCCAGCCGGGGGTAGTCTTATCCAGAAAGAGGAAAATGAGCAGGATCACGCTGCAGAGGACAGCGATCAAACATCCCCCCAGGAGAACCCACTGGATCGACGGCGGCAGGTGATCGGCCAGAATGGTCGAACAGGCCAGGGCGGACAGAAGGAAGACGATCCAGGCGTCGAGCATCCGCTGGAAAACAATGGATCCGATGGCTTCGGATCGACGTATGCCGAAGTTGATGCGCGCCAGGTGAGCCCCGTAGACGTCACCCAGCTTGGCGGGAACCACATTGTCCACGAAATTCTGGAAGAAAACGACGAGTCCGAAGCTCGCGCCGTTCTCTCGAGTGGGCAGGTGCGCCAGGCATTGCCGCCATCTTGCGCCTCGCACCGGATAGGTCAGGTAGTGGCATGCGGCTCCCAGCAGGACATAGCCCTTGTGACTGCTCAGGAATTCATGCCAGGTGCTCTGCCAATCGATGTAGGTCGCCAGAAAGGCCAGGATGATGAGAGTGGCGAGGCCACTGAGGAGGGTCTGCCAGCCCCACAACCGGGGGAGGGTATCGTTCCCGTTCGGTCCTTCCGCTTCCAAGCTCAAGTCATGGCTCCTTGTTCAGACATTCTGAATATCACCCCCTTGGATCAACGGGTTCGGGGGATCAGGCTACATCCGCCCGCTGGTCTTACCAGATCATCCGCATGCGGGCAATGCCGGATGAGGGGCGGAGAGTGGTGCTCGGTTCTTAGATTCCCCTCTCCATGCTCATGCATTCTGGGAAGCCCACGGGGAGGGGGAGAAACGGGGGGTGCTGCAAGAAGATCGTCCTGTAAGAAAATCCATTACAGACGTGGAAGGGATTTCTGACATCAAAATCAGAACCCGTCGGATATTCGTCGTTTCCCTAATGCCGTATAAGCTTTTCGACGTGGAATCTTCGCCAGGCTCGACGCGGCCATTGCCTGAAGACTTGTCGGCAGGCCTTCCGTCTGGAGAAGCGCAGGCATGGACATCGGAGGCAACCATGAAAATACACGAGTATCAAGCTAAGGAGCTGTTCAGATCTTATGGAATACCCGTTCCCCGCGGGGCTGTGGCGTTCAGCCCGTCGGAAGGGCGCTCGGTGGCGGAGGGGCTCGGCATGCTGCCTGTTGTTGTCAAGGCCCAGATTCATGCGGGGGGCCGCGGCAAGGGCGGCGGCGTCAAGCTGGCCCATTCCCTGGACGAAGCGGAGAAGCTGGCTTCGGAAATGCTCGGCATGACCCTGGTCACGCATCAGACGGGCCCTCAGGGGAGGGTTGTGAAGAAGCTTCTTGTGGAGGAAGGCCTCAACATCGCCAAAGAGCTCTATCTCGGCATCGTGCCCGACCGGGCCACGGCCAGTCTGGTGATCATGGCCAGTGAGGCCGGCGGCATGGATATCGAGGACGTGGCCGCCAAAACCCCCGAGAAGATCATCAAGCAGCGCATCAAGCCCATGGATGGACTCCAACCTTTCAACGGCAGGGCGATCGCCTACGATCTGAACCTCCCGCCGGAAGTGATGAAGGAGTTCATGACGATGGTCGGGAAGCTCTGCGACCTCTTCATCCGCTGTGACTGCTCGCTTCTCGAGATCAATCCCCTTGTCATTACGGACGATCATCACCTCATTGCCCTGGATGCCAAGATCAATTTCGACGACAACGCGCTCTTCCGTCACAAGGATCTGCAGGCCTACCGCGACCTGGACGAAGAGGATCCCCTGGAGGTCGAGGCGTCCCAATACAATCTGAACTACATCAAGCTGGACGGAAACATCGGCAACATGGTCAATGGCGCGGGTCTCGCCATGGCTACCATGGACATCATCAAGCTGGCGGGTGCCGAACCAGCCAACTTTCTTGACGTCGGCGGCGGCGCCAGTGCCGAGATGGTGGAAAACGGCTTCCGGATCATCTTGAGCGACCCCAATGTCAAAGGGGTGCTCATCAATATATTCGGCGGGATTCTGCGCTGCGACATCCTGGCTCAGGGCGTCGTCGAGGCAGCCAAGAAAGTCGGGATCCAGGTCCCGGTGGTCATTCGCATGGAGGGCACCAACGTCGACGAAGGCCGACGAATTCTCAAAGAGTCGGGGCTCAACCTCTTCGTGGCCAAGGATGTCTGGGACGCAGCCGGCAAGGTGGCTGAGATCGCGAGAGCGAAGGCCTGACGACTGGCCGGCGGTGAGCGCCCCTTTTCTCACCACGAAGAACTCGAAAAACTCGACGGTCCACTCTGCATGGTCTTCGTGTCCTTCGAGGTGAATGCAGAAGCGAAACAGTACCATCCGCACCGAAGGAAGTGAGGAGTTCCAATGAGCATATTTGTTGGTGATAACACTCGGTTAGTCGTTCAGGGCATTACGGGCCGCGAAGGTCAGTTCCATACGCGACAATGTGTGGCCTACGGGACCAAAGTCGTCGCCGGAGTCACGCCGGGCAAGGGTGGCCAGTCCATGGACGGGATTCCTGTCTTCAATACTGTTTTGCAGGCCAGACGTGAAGCAGGCGCCAACGTCTCCATGATTTTTGTGCCGCCGGCATTTGCGGCGGATGCCATCATGGAGTCAGCCGATGCGGGGATGGACGTGATCGTGTGCATCACCGAAGGCATCCCGGTCCTGGACATGATGAAGGCCTTTCATTTCCTGAAGGGCACCTCCGCACGCCTCATCGGTCCCAACTGCCCGGGAATCATCTCTCCCGGCAAATGCAAGGTGGGGATCATGCCGGCTCCCATCCACAAGCCGGGCAAGGTTGGGGTGGTTTCCCGAAGTGGCACCCTCACCTATGAGGTCGTTGACCAGTTGACCAAAAATGGCATCGGCCAGAGCACCTGCATCGGTATCGGAGGGGACCCCATCATCGGGACCAACTTCATCGATGCACTGACCGCTTTCCAGCAGGACCCCGAAACCGAAGCCATCGTCATGGTGGGGGAAATCGGAGGATCGGCAGAGGAGGACGCCTCGGCGTTCATTCGCGAGAACGTGACCAAACCGGTGGTTGGCTTTATCGCCGGCCTCACGGCGCCTCCGGGGCGCCGAATGGGACACGCCGGCGCCATCATCAGCGGCAGCAGCGGGACGGCGCAGGCAAAAATCGCGGCCATGGAGGCTGCCGGTCTCACGGTGGTGCGGAACCTGGGGCAGATCGGCGAGACCACGAAGAAGATTCTTGGAGCTTGAAAGCTTGGACTGTTTCGGATCCATCACGTTTGACACTCAAACCAAAAGGAGTACGGGTATGTCACTGAAGCGGAAAAAGATCACGGTCGTTGGGGGTGGATTCGTCGGAGCAACCTGCGCTCATTGGATCGCGGCCAAGGAACTGGCGGATGTGGTCCTGGTGGACATCATCGAGGGCATGCCCCAGGGCAAGGGGCTCGATCTTCTGGAAGCCGGCCCCGTGGAGGGCTTTGACGTCAATGTGATCGGGACCAACGACTACGCAGAAACGGCCAATTCGGACGTCGTGATCATTACCGCGGGCATTGCCCGCAAGCCCGGCATGAGCCGAGACGACCTCATCGGCATCAACACGGGTATCGTCAAGGACGTTACCGCCAATATCGTTAAGCATTCGCCCAACGCCTTCCTGATAGTCGTTTCCAACCCCCTGGATGCCATGGTCTACGTGGCCCACAAGGTGAGCGGCTTCCCGACCCACCGTGTTGTGGGCATGGCGGGTGTCCTCGACTCCGCCCGCTTCCGCGCCTTCATTGCCATGGAGCTCGGGGTTTCCGTGAAGGACATCCAGGCCTTCGTGCTCGGTGGACATGGCGACACCATGGTTCCGTTGCCCCGCTACACAACGGTTTCCGGTATTCCTATCCCCGATCTCATGTCGGCCGAGCGCATCGAAGCCCTGGTGGATCGCACGCGCAAAGGCGGCGGCGAGATCGTGAACCTCCTCAAGACGGGCAGCGCCTTCTTCGCACCGTCGGCCTCGGCCGTACAGATGGCTGAATCCATCCTCAAAGACCAGAAGCGTATTCTGCCCTGCGCTGCCTATTGCGACAAGGAATATGGCGTGGGTGGATACTATGTCGGAGTGCCGGTGCTCCTTGGCGCCGACGGCGTGGAAAAAGTCATCGAGATCCAGATGACCCCCGAAGAAAAGGCCGCATTCGACAAATCCGTTCAAGCTGTCCGAGACCTGGTGAAAACGCTCAAGGTCTGAACCCCGTGAGGAGCCGGATGGGATGTGCGGTTGCAGCCTTCCGGCTCCCTTTCGGTCCGGCCTTTGCCGGTCCCGGTGAGAAAGGAGCTTCAACCATGGCGATCAAAGTGATCATCGAAAGAAAGGCCATTCCCGGCAACGACCTGGAGCTGAACCGCGTCCTCATGGAGCTACGGGCCAAGGCCATGAAGGTGAAAGGCTACATTTCCGGCGAAACTCTCCGCGATCTGGACGACCCCAACACCAGTATCGTCATTTCCACCTGGAATACCCTCGAAGAGTGGAAGGCCTGGGAAGCGAATCCCGACCGCATTGAGCTTCAGAAGAAGATCGACGCACTGTTGAGAGCTCCCTCCAAGCAGCGTGTGGTGGTCTACTACTGAGAGCCAACAGCTGAGAGCACAGCGCTGACAGCTGAGACTTGAACAAACCGAGGAGCAAGGGAAGGGAGTCGATGGGAGTAGTAGCGGACAAGATTGCAGCGTTCAAACAGAAGGAAGACAAGGTCAAGGAGATGGGTGGGGCTAAGGCTGTGGCCTCCCAGCACGAGCGCGGGAAGATGACCGCCCGTGAGCGACTGGACCACTTCTTCGATCCCGGGACCTTCCGGGAGCTCGATATTTTCGTCAAACACCGCGGCACGCTGTTCGGCCTCGACAAGATGGATATCGCGGCGGACGGCGTCATCACCGGCTACGGCAAGGTCAGCGGCCGCGACGTCTTCGCGTTTTCCCAGGACTTCACCGCCCGTGCCGGAACCCTCGGGGAGATGCACGCTAAAAAGATCTGCAAGGTCATGGACCTGGCCCTCAAGACCGGCAAGCCTCTCATTGGCTTCAACGATTCGGGAGGAGCGCGCATTCAGGAAGGCGTCGATGCGCTGTCGGGCTATGGGCAGATTTTCTATCGCAACGCCATTGCGTCGGGCGTCATCCCGCAGATTTCCGCCATCATGGGCCCCTGCGCCGGAGGAGCCGTGTATTCGCCGGCCATGACGGACTTCGTTTTCATGGTCAAGAACACGAGCTACATGTTCATCACCGGACCGGATGTCATCAAGTCGGTTCTTGGAGAGGTCGTGACCCAGGAAGAGCTGGGCGGCGCCATGACACACGCCTCAAAGAGCGGGGTCGCTCACTTCGCCAGCGAGAGCGAGGTCGACTGCATCACTGAGATCAAACGACTCCTGAGCTTCCTCCCGGACAACAACATGGAGGATCCGCCGGTGCTTCCCAACACGGATCCCATCACACGGACGGATCCCGCCCTGGACTCCATCATTCCCGACAATCCCATGGGCGCCTATGACATGAAGGATGTGATTCGCTCCATCGCGGACAACGGCGACTTCTACGAGGTCCATGAGAACTACGCCCAGAATATTATCACGGGATTTGCACGTTTGAACGGCCGCTCCATCGGCATCATTGCGAACCAGCCCAAGGTCCTGGCCGGGTGCCTTGACATCGATTCTTCGGACAAGGCTACGCGGTTCATCCGCTTCTGCGATTCCTTCAACATTCCCATTCTGACCCTGCCGGATGTTCCGGGGTATCTGCCGGGCCGGCAGCAGGAGCACGCCGGCATCATTCGACACGGCGCCAAACTGCTCTGGTGTTACTCCGAGGCCACGGTGCCCAAGATCACCCTCATTGTGCGCAAGGACTACGGCGGATCGTATCTCGCCATGTGCTCGCGCGACCTGGGGGCCGATCTGGTGCTGGCCTGGCCCACGGCCGAAATCGCGGTCATGGGTGCCGAAGGCGCTGCCAACATCATCTTCCGGAAAGAAATCCAGGAGGCCGATGACCAGAAGACCAAGCGGCAGGAGAAGATCGACGAGTATCGCAACCTGCTCTACAACCCCTACATTGCCGCCTCCCGTGGTTACATCGACGGGGTCATTGTGCCGAGCGACACACGGCCGCGCCTGATTGAGGCTTTCGAGGTCCTCTGCACCAAGAGGGAAGCGCTGCCGGCCAAAAAGCACGGGAACATCCCTCTGTAAGTTGAGCGAACGTAGAGAAGAAGAGGATTTCTCACTCAGAGACGCAGAGGATAAAACCTTGAGAAGCAGAAAGGCGTGGTCATGCCTGTGAATCGAAAAGTCATTGCAGCCGTTGCCGCTGCCGTGGGGGAGTTCCTGCAGGCCGAGCAGATCCCGGCACAGCCCATGGTAGCCGAAAGCCGGCCTCCGGTGGCGTCGCCCACGGGCTGGAACCCCTGGGCCCTTTCCGGACGCCAGTCCATGATGGACATGAGGCGGTTCCTGCAAATGCGGCTGGCTCGTTAGACCCGATTGTTTCATGCCGACCGGGAACGGCCACTTCGAAACCAGAATCTAGAAACCAGAAACCCGAAACCAGAAACTAGAAACTAGAAACTAGAAACTGTGTTCCACATATGAGGAGATGAAAGATGGCAGATGAACACGGCACGCTTGTCGCCAAGCTGTTTGAAGAAAAGACCCCCGTGACCAACCCGGTCAAGGTTCAGGACCTGACGTTCCGCGATGGACACCAGTCCCTTTTCGCCACGCGCGGCCGCACCGAGGATTTCCTTCCCATCGCAGAGCAAATGGACGAGGTGGGCTTCTACTCCATGGAAGTATGGGGCGGCGCCACCTTCGATACCATGCACCGCTTCCTGGCTGAAGATCCCTGGGAGCGCATCCGGACCCTCAAGAAGTACATCAAGAAGACACCCTTCTCCATGCTGCTCCGGGCCCAGAACCTGGTGGGCTACCGCAATTACGCCGACGATCTGGCCGAAGCCTTCGTGGAGCGCTCCTGCGCCAACGGCATCGATATCTTCAGGACCTTCGACGCGCTCAATGACTATCGCAACTTCGAGACCGTCGTTCCCATCATCAAGAAGAACGGTATGCATTTCCAGGGCTGCATCTGCTACTCCCTCACCCAGTCGCGCCTGGGCGGGGACGTTTACAACCTGGACTATTTCGTGAACAAGGCGAAAGCCCTCGAGGACATGGGCGCCGACACCATCTGCATCAAGGACATGGCCGGCCTCATCGCCCCCTATGATGCTTACATCCTGGTGAAGAAGCTCAAGGAAACCGTCAAGGCTCCCATTCATCTCCACAGCCATTTCACTTCGGGCATGGCCGACATGTCGCTCCTCAAGGCCATCGAGGCCGGAGTCGACATCGTGGATACCTGTCTGATTCCGTGGGCCTACCGCACCTCCCATCCCGCTGTTGAGCCGCTGGTCGTCGCCCTTCAGGGAACGAACCGCGACACGGGCCTGGATATCAAGCTGCTGGCCAAGTGCAGCGCGCATATGGAAAAGATTTCGGTCAAGTACCGGCACCTGTTGGATGATCGAATGTCCATTGTGGACATCAACGTCCTCCTCCACCAGACCCCGGGAGGCATGCTCTCCAACCTGGTGAACCAGCTGCGCGAAATGGACGCCCTCGACAAGATCGACGAAGTGTTCAGGCAGCTCCCCATCGTCCGCAAAGAGCTGGGCCAGGTTCCCCTGGTGACCCCGACGAGCCAGATTGTGGGGATCCAGACCGTGAACAACGTGCTCTTCGACACGCCCAACGAGCGCTACAAGATGATCACGGCCCAGGTGAAAGACCTCTGCTACGGGCTGTACGGAAAGACCGCCATTCCCATCGATCCCGAAGTCCAGAAGAAGGCGCTGAAGGGCTATCCGCGCGGCGAGACCCCCATCACCGTGCGTCCTGCCGACGTGTTGGAGCCCGAGCTGGAGAAGGCCCGCAGGGATGTGGAAGGGCTGGCCAAAGATCTGGATGACGTCATCACGTACGCCCTCTATCCGACCACGGGCAAGCGGTTCCTCAAGTGGAAGTACGGCCAGGAAGAGATCCCCGCCGACGTGAAGCCCAAGACCTTCGATGACGTGAAGGCCGAAGAAGAGCTCATCAAGAAGGCCAAAGCCGGACTGCTTGTTGAAAAATGCGTCAAGGAAGCCCCGGCGAAGGGTCCCGGCACGCGTACTTTCAATGTGTTTGTGGACGGCGAATTCTTCGAGGTGGATGTGGAGCAGGTGGGGGGAGCCCCGGCCATCACAGCCATCACGCCCATGGTCGCCCCGGCGGCCGCACCTGCAGCAGCGCCTCAGCCTGCGCCGGCTGCTCCGGTGGTGCCGCCACCTCCTCCGAAGCCCGCTGCCGCCGCTGCTGCACCCGCTGCAGCGCCTAAGGCCGCAGCCCCCGTTGCAGGTGGGACGACCATCGAGGCACCCATGCCCGGCATGATCATCCGCTACGAAGTGGCTGTCGGTGCGTCGGTCAAGGAAGGCGATGTAGTTCTCATCCTGGAAGCGATGAAAATGGAAAACTCCATCACCAGCCCGGCGTCCGGCACCGTGAAGCAGATCAACTTCAAGGATGGAGACACGGTCCAGAAGGGCGATGTCCTGGCGGTGATCGGTTGATGACAAGCGGGTGATGCGGCTCACCCCGCGGCGACAGCGCCCGGTGATACGATATAAGCTTTTGATGATACGGGGAAATCCATGCCGATCGAGATTTCGGAAAAGACGGTCAAAGGGGAATTCATCGAG
>CAZLCS010000035.1:1325-64546 GCA_964557955.1 uncultured Syntrophobacteraceae bacterium | reverse complement strand
TGCCGGCATGACGAGCGGCGAAATGGACATCTTTTTCTGTGGAGGTGTACTTAGCCCATGGCACCCGACCCCGACTGGGCAGATGAGCTTACTTCAACAGCGTTGCCCGTCTCCGGATACAGTCCACGAACGCCTCGATCCGGGTCTGCACGGCGCCGGAAGAGGTGTGCTCATCGAAGGCCAGGGTCAGGACCGGAATCCCGTATTCTTCGGAAATCCGATTCATGATGGTTTGAGCTACCAGCTCCGGCATGCAGGTGAAGGGCATCAGGTGGATGATGCCGTCCAGCCTTTCTTTGGCGAAATGCACGGCGTGGCCCACCGAATTCACGCTTTCACCCCCGCAGGGGCTGTACAGGTAGGGTGCCGCCTCGTTCAACGCCCACCGGAAGGTATGGCGGCGAAACGGCATGAATCGAAATCGGTCGTTGAGCCAATCGCTCAGCCACAACCCTCGGTGCACCTCGACCCCCATCTCGCCGAGACGCTCCTCGATGTTCATGTTGGCGTGGTTCTCGAGGACCATGAAAATCTCGCCGACGAGCCCGATGCGCACCACCGGGCGGTCCCTGTCGATGGGGATGGACCGGAAGAGCTTGTCGATGCGTCGCCATGTCGGCAACAAGTCCACGAAACGTCTGGTGGCATCGACGAGGTCGATGCTCTGCCTGAGGACGCGGTCGGTGCTCCGCTTCTCACGCTCTCTGGGCCTCACGCGAAGGGAATGGGCCACCGCGTGGTCCACGAGGGCGATGCGATAGAGAATGAAGAGGAAGACCCTGTAAGAGTCCCACCTGGAGCGGAGTCCGGCGATCCTGCGCACGGTGGCGAGCATGTCGCGCAGGCTGTCCGGATCATCTGCGCTTCCCATCCGGAATTTGTAGCCCATGTCTCGAAGAATCAGCTCCTGCATGCTTCCGTAGTATCCGAACCGGCACGGTCCGAACCCTCCCGGCATGATGACGTCGGTGGCGCCCTGATTGAGGGCCTGTATCATGTTTCCCAGGTTGAGCTTGAAGGGCAGACAGGCGCAGTCCGGCGAATGGCGGGCTCCGAGCCAGGCCGCTTCCTTGTTGGGCCGGGGGGGCATGGTGATGTGAACCCCGAGGTTCCTGAAGACGTTTTCGAAGCCGATGTGGAGGTGGCCCATGTGGGGAATGGTCAGGTGCATTCGGTCCTCGTTCCGGCATGCATCTCCAGCCTCTGCGGCGCCTGCTCCCAGAGCGGCGACACGGCCGGCCTCAACGCGGGTCGCATCTTCCGGCAACGGCCGCCCCTTTCCCTTCCGGCGGTCCTCCAGCATGTCCAGGAATGCCTCCAGGCGGGTCTTCATGCCCGCGTCGGCATCGTGCTCGTCAATGACCAGGTTGAGAAAGGGCCTGGAAGATCCTTTCGTGACATAGTGCTCGACGAGCTTCGAAGTGAAGGAATCCTGGCCGCAGCCAAAACTTGAAACATTGATCACCCCATCCACTTCGGGGCTCTCGGCGAAGTACATTCCGGCCGCCACAAGGTCTTTGCCCAGCTCCCAGTAGACCTTTTTGGGGAGCTTCCGGGCCAGCCGCCGGGCGGATTCATCGGGCACGCTCTCGGCGGTGAGGATCTCCACCCCCTGTTTCTCGAGGATTCCGAGCAAATGGTGACTCAGCGCCTGGTCAAAAATCAGGTAGCGGCGCCCGATCAAGGCGACGCGATGGGGACGTCCCTCTGTTGCTGAAAGGCGCCGCCGTTTCCCGGCTTCGAACCATTCGGCGGTCTTCCGGGGATCGTGGAGGACGTTCCGGTTGAACTCCTTCTGAGCCTCGACGGCTGCGGACCATGCCCGATCCAGGGCCGGCCTGCTGTCGGTGAAATGTCTGCCCACCCAGTCCAGGGCAGCGGCAGTCCCCTGTGGCTTCGGGGGTTTGAGGTTGATGACCGGATCCAGCAGGCCCGGGAGAGACGGGAAAATATTCCGAACCATGTCCGTGAGACCGAGAATCTTGGGGCACATGTAGTTCTCAGGGTCGACACTCGTGATGCGGGGCAGGAACAGCCAGTCGACCTGGTCGATGAGGCGGGCCACATGGGCGAGGAATGCCTTGACCGGAAGGCAGAGATCGCTCGCTGTCACGGTTTGGGCCTTTTCCAGGAGGGAGCGGTCGGTGGGGTCCGATACGCGCACCCTCAAGCCCAGGCTGGCAAGATAGGTGGACCATAACGGCTGGTAATGGAAGTAGAGCAAACCGCGCGGTATGCCCACCACGATTTGGGAAGGGTCTCGCCGCGCCCTCCCGGATCGTCCGTTCGTATCTCTTCTACCGGGCATGGGTTCTCGTGCTCGCTGATGCCAAAACCGTGTGCCGGTCGAGGGGCTTGCGGGCCAGGGTCGTTTTGCTGACACCGGGAATCAGCCACCGATCATGGCTGCAGCGTGCCACGGTTTCCCCAAGGAAACCGAAGACCGCAGAGGCCACCCGCGGCCCGGGGCTCTCGGGGTGAGTCCACCCGACCACCGTCGTGCGAATCTGTTCGTATCCGATTCCGCTCAGCATTTCCAGCATTGTCCCGGGAGAAAAGTCGAAAAGGTGAGATGGCGCCTGGTAGAGACGCAGCCTTGATGACCATGGCTTCAAAAGCAGCGCAATGGGGGTGGTATGGGGCCATCTGAGAAGAACCAGCCCGCCCGGCTTCAACAACCTGAAAACCTCGTTCAGGGTTTCGACGGGGTCCGGGAGGTGCTCGATGACGTAAAAGAGCGTGATCACATCAAAGCGTCCGTCGTCCCAATCAGGCCTCGGAAGGGGTTCGGACGTCACTTCGATGTCCTGATTCTCCCTGGCATAACGCCGTGCGTGCGCTGAAATCTCGATGCCTTCCGCATGCCAGCCACGGCGTGACATGAGTCCGGGGAAGAATCCATAACCGCAGCCGACGTCGAGGAGGGTGCCGGGCCTGGAAACACGGGACTCGATGAGAACGGCCGCTTTCTCGGATACGCCCTGCATGAGGCGATGCCAGGATTGGATCTCCGGGTCGGTTGAGGGCAGGTAGCTCTGATAGTGGCTGAGCAGGAATGTGGTTGACGGCTGGGGGTGCAGAAACACCAGCCCGCATCTCTCACAGCGGTAGTATTGCCACGACTCCTCTCGGATGACAGGCCGGCTGGACCAGGATTTACAGAGCAGGCAGCAAGGCGGCATTGAGGACTGTCCTTCCGGCGCGGAGGTGGTTGGGAGCTGCCTGATTCATTCGGTTCCCGGAGCGCTTTCCAGATGCAGAAACAGATCTCAGAGATCTGCCACAATCGAATGAACATGATACAAGAATTATTACTCTAAGTACACCTCCACAGAAAAAGATGTCCATTTCGCCGCTCGTCATGCCGGCAATCTTTAAGCCGGCATCCAGCTTTTTTGTGGATTCCGGCCAGAAGACCGCCGGAATGACGACTCGAGAGGTGGACACTCTGTTGTGTTGGCCTGTACTAAGGTGATCTGACCCTGTCAATAGTCATCCCGCATGGCTTTCCCCTCATGTTGACACTATTTTACATCAAATGTTACATGGCACATTCGACAATGGCAGCCGCGCGATTGACGTGTGATACGATTCAAGCATTGGAATCCTTTGATGAAACTGCTTCTGGTACGCCCAAGACCCGGAAATGAGGAATTTGGACTGGGTCCCTTCTTTCGAGTGGAGCCTCTCGGGTTGGAGTATCTGGGAGCCGCTGCCCGCGCCGCCGGGCATCAGGCGGTTTTGATCGATGAGCGTTTTGATTCGCGCACGGCGACCTTAGCTCGCCGTCTTCGACCGCAGGTGGTCGGGATCACCGTGCCCCATGCCCTGGAGTTCGAGGCTGCCGTCGATGTCGCGCGCTCTGTTCGGCGATCCAGTCCCGAGGCGTTGATCGTGGCGGGGGGAGCTGCTGCCGCATCCTACGCTGCACCCCTCGAGGCCGGCGAATTCGATGCCATCTGCGTGGGGAGCGCCGAGGAGACTTTTCCTGCGCTGCTCAAAGCGTTGGAGAACGGCCACCCCATCGGCGAGGTCCCCGGACTTCGGCTGCGCACCCATGAAGGGTGGATGTCGACCCCCGAATCGGTCCATCCGCCCGAACTCGACACGATTCCTCTGCCCGCTCGAGACCTCGTGACGAAATATCGGAACCGATATCATTGCGTGCAGCTGCGCCCTGTGTGGCTCATCGAGACTGCCAGGGGCTGCCCGTTCCGGTGCAAATTCTGTTCGGTGTGGCAGCTGTACGGCAGGAGCTATCGTGAGCGTCCCATCGGTTCGGTCGTGGAGGATTTTGCCGGCACGGGTGAGAATATTTTCGTTGTGGATGACCTGTTCTGGTACCAGGAGGCACGCAGCCGGGAGCTTGGCGAGGCGCTCAGGAAGAGAGGGATCAGGAAGAAGTGGATGCTCGTTCAGAGCCGGACGGATATCGTCTCGCGCCACCCCGACCTGCTGGAAGCCTGGCGGCCCCTGGCGGAAAAGTTCGACATCTTCTTCGGGTTCGAGGGGGCTTCAGACCGGTACCTGGCGAGTCTGAACAAAGACTCCGGGTCGGACCAGATCATCCGGGCCGTTGAAACGGCCCGGGCTCTCGGCTTCGGAACCACCGGCAATTTCGTGGTCAATCCCGACTGGGGAGAGGCGGATTTCCGGGAGCTTTGGGACTTTGTGAAACGGTATGGCCTGCAGCGTGCCGGCTACTCGATCCTGACCCCTCTTCCCGGAACCGAGTATTATCGTGGTCTCGAACCCCTTCTTCGTGGGCAGCCGTGGTCCAAGTACGATATGAGCCACGTGCTGTGGGAGCCCCGACTGGGGGTGGATCGTTTCTTTGAGCTCTATGCGGAGACCTGGCGGCGGTCCGTATTGAACACTGCAGGCGAAAGGGATTGGTGGTACTGGATTCGGCAGGTGAAGATGAAGGAAATCCCTTTTGTGATCAGGGTCCTGAGACGAACGCAAAAGATCATGAATGCGCAAGCTTACCTGGCCGAGCACAGGGCCGGACCCCCCGTGCAGCCGCTCCCGCTGGAATGCTGCTGCACCCCGTGAGACGGCTCCTCCGGGTGCGCTCCAGAGCTCACTGCTTCCGTCAGATGCTGCCCGGGCATGGCTGGACAGGCCTTACGTTCGGTTGTGTTACGGCGTTAAACCCGCCCAGCGTATATCGCTATTGTTTTTCAATTAAGTTGCGTGTTGTCCTGACCTTCCATACGCGCTCACTGCTACCATTGGTCTTTTGATATTCTTTGTTGAAGTTGCCTTTGTAGGCCTCACTCACAACCCAGCCCTTGCTGAGCTCTTCAACTAATGTTTGGTATCCGTCCTTCTTCACCTTAAGTTCTGCTGTTCGGCTTATATCATAGTCAAAGGTGAGCGGTGTCTCGCCTTTCATCACATCATTGATATAAACCTCCGCTCCTGGAGGATAAGTGTTTAGAGTGATATAGCCACGATTGCTAGTACAGCCCATTGTAATTAAAACAAGAGCTGACAAAATAAGTAGCATCATCTTTCTCATCGTACATTTCTCCTTTCTGCAAATTGTCAAATAGTTAAGTTTTGTATATAATTTACATTTAATAAATTGAGTATGCTTAGATTAAGAAAAAATATAATATAATGTCTAGATTTCAGATGGTTGATAAAATCATTTCATGGATTGAACAATCCGATTACAAAATTCATCAAGCTGATTTTGTAATATTGGTTGGCTATTATTAATTTTCATTACAATCTCTCCATTTGAATCAACTAGCCTTAAGCTAACAGTATGATAAACATATATTCTCTTTCTAACAGCTTTCTTGGCAAAAATGGATCCTGTAATATAATAATCTGCATTTTTTGATAAATCAGTATACATGGTAAATAATGCATTAATCAGCGAACTTTTCAATAAGCCTACTGCTTCGGGATACCCTTCAATCTGACCAACTGTAATTTTTTGATCTTGATATATGAAATTATTTTTCTCTATTATAACTGTTGATTTAATTAATTGGGTATCGTTGGTGGCACAACCATGAGTAAAAATGAAGAATGTTAATAACATAGTTATGTAGAAAGAACTTACTCTTTTCATGACTATATCCTTATATTTTGATTTTCTTAAAGCTATAAATATGCATCGACACTGAATCCAGCTAGTCAGTGAGATCTGCAATTATTTGTATTTTCAAATTCCAACGATAAAAAAATGTCTTTTGCAGTAGATCATCTTGTCTTCAGCCTCCTGCGCCATGCGGAGAAAACGTGACATGGGAGCAGCTGCACAAGACACATTGTTTTATAATAGGCTGGTTGAATTATCGGTGCAATGGCAAAATTGCACTTATCTCATATTTTGTTCTATGTTATTTTGATAGGTGTCTTCGGCCAGATTTGTTTTTCAGTCGCTGCCTGCTTGCGCTGCTTGGTGGTGCTATCCAGGAGACGGTTCTTTTAGGATAGATTATGAATGTATCTCGCTTCCTCAATTTTTGACACGAGGGATTTGACAAAAATACGATTCTACCTTTAGTTGATGTTGTGTTCAGCAGTTGTGTTAGGAGCCTTCAGAGCATATGCAAGACGCAGCATTTTGGCTTCAGCAGCATTTCCATGAGCATCATATTATCTACTTCGTTGGGCTTTACATATTGGGAGGCAAACCCACGGCCATCGTGACCGCGAGATTGCTGGGACTCAACCTGATGACGCTGATCCCCTTGGTGATCGTGATGGACGCCGTGCAGATACCCTGTTTTTATTACCTGTATGGGCATGCCTTCAACTATGGGCCCCTAAGTCGGCTGAGCGAGCGGCTCCAGAATGCAGCTCTTTCATGTGGAACGGGACGGTTCGCTGTCTTCACCCGATCGTTGGGGCGGCTGGGTTTGATCCTCTTCACCATGGTTCCCTGCAAGGGATTTGGCTTGTGGACCGGCGTCTTCTTCGCCCGGCTCATGGGGCTTTCAATGAAAGCGGGCTTCCCCCTGCTCATCACGGGGACCATACTGGCCTGTGCTTTGTATGCAGGCCTGGGGGAAGGGCTGGCGGCTTTGTGGAAGAGCATGAGCTGAGTGAACCCACAGGTCCTGCAGCCATTCCGGGAGTCCCGACGGGTCGGAGTGCTCAAGGGGTGCTACATGGGGGCGGCAGTGGAGCGCGTGTGGGGGGATTCCGCAGCCTGCTTGAGATTGCACAGCGTGCCTTCAACGAGTGTATTGTGCTTTTCTTCGACGTTTTTGACAACCCACAGGACGCGGTAAAAAAGATTCGACAGGTTGAAAAGAATGGTATGACTCACCAGGGTCTGGTCTCCCATTGGTTGAAGCTCCCATATTTCATAGCCGCCATTGAAAATGCCGTTTTGGAACTGCAGGGTGATTCTTCTCCCCGGCTGCAGGTCCACCACCCTGGAAGTCCAGCTCAGCTTGATCCTGTATCCCGTTTGAGTCCGGATCTGGGTGCCGACACCGTAAGGCTCCGGAGTGATCTTGGCTACCCGGATTCGGTCTCCGGGGACAAGGTGCGGGAATTGGTCTCCGTCGGTCAGGATGGCAAAGATCCGGTCCGGCGATGCCTGGATGGCGATTCGGTGCTCGTTCACCCGACCGCTGTAATGCAGGTAGTCCAGACGCATGGGGACGGTCGGCTTCGCACAGGCTGCGCAAAGGAACAGGAGTATCCACAGCCCGAGATGGATCCTGATGCATCTCTTCCACACCATCCTTGAACGCCCGTCCGATGGTCTTTTCACCTTCTCACCTTCCGCCGCATAAAGTGCCGAGTTGCGAGTTGCGAGTTGCGAGTTGCGAGTTGAAAACTTGCTTCCGTGAGTCTTTTCATCCTTCAGGGTGGCCAGAAGGGGCATGAGGGACTGCCACATCGAACACGTCTGCCAAGGTCTCATCGCCTGCCATCGCAGCCGATGGAATTGCCTCAAGACGGGTACGCCCACTCGAGAGATCCCTTTTGCAGCGGCCGGCTGCCATTGCCGCGGCCGGCTGAGCGTGCTATAGGTTCCACGCTCGATGCGGCTCCAAAGCGAGGCGCCAGTTGATGATCCCGAAGAAGGCGCCCACTCGACAGCACTCGAACTCCGGATAACGCGCCATACCCATGCCATCCCATCCTCCCCTGAATCCAGGACGCTGTCTCAGGGACGTCTCGCTCCTGATGGGGCTCCTCCTCCTCTCGATGGTGCTCGCGAGCCCACCCGCCCATGGAGCCGGAGAACCCAAAATCCTCGTGCTCGAAATCCATGGCATGAAAGCCGGCATCCTGGCCGATGACCTGGATGCTCTGCCCAATATTCGCGAGCTGGTGCTGGGGCAGGACGACAGCCATGCTTACGTCCATCTTCCCAGGGTCCTGACCACGCTGCCAGCGGCCTCGCAGCCGGCTGTCACATCGATGTACACGGGGCTCTACCCGCATCGCACGGGAGTGGTCGCCAGCATCTGGTTCGATCGTCGCACTGCGCGCACGCACACGCTCATATCCTACGGGCAGCAGCGAATCAACCGGATCCTCCAGGAAAATGGGGTGACCACCCTTTTCGATCTCTTCGCTCGAGCCGGCAAACACTCCATGACGAGCATGCTCATGCTGACCAAGGGAGCGGATTGGTCGCTTCGATCCGGAGCCTTTTTCTGGGGGAATTCGTCAGTGGTGGCGGCGGTTCGGAACGGCCGCTGGATTCCCCATGCAGGCTATGTGGATCGAAAGACCGTCCAGGGTTTTCTGACAGGGCACATCTCAGCCTACGGAAAGAGTCTCAGGGGTGTCTTCCGCCGCAAAGGAATCATCCCGGACCTCATGGCCATCCAGCTGCTGGGGATGGACCTTCACTCCCATTACCCGGTCTCGGAGCCGGAGGAATCCAACCTGGCCATGGATTCCATCCAGCGCTTCCACGCAAGGCTGGTGCTGGATCCCCTGGTGGGGGAGATCGTTCAGGCCCTGAAGGAGCTGGGCTGCTATGAGGACACCGTCTTCGTCTTCGTTTCGGAGCACGGGTTTTCGCGAATTCGGAAGAGGCTTCCCGACAAGATCTTCGATCAAGCTCTCAAGAACGGTTTTCGCCTTCCCGGCTGGAAGACGGCTCGCCGGGACGCGGATGCGGTCATCATGCCGGGAGCCGGCACCAAGGAGGTCTATCTCCGGAACCGGGAGTCGGGCAGCTGGATGGTTCCCCCTCGGTTGCGCGAGGATGTGAAACCTGCCCTGGATCTCCTGTTGGGAGATGCAGAAATCCTCGATGCGACAGAGGCCATCCTCGTGAGCCAGTACCCCGGGGAGCGAGCCGACGGAATCGCAGAGACGGACCGTTGGTGGGTTTTCGACTGGCGCAGATACCTTCAGAGCACGAGAGACGGCGAAACCTTCCTTTCATGTCTTCTGCCGCTGAACGCCCTCGAATCCCAATTCGAGCTGGGTGACTACCTCGCCACGGGGTTGAGGAATCAGTACACTCGATGGACCCAGCCGGACATCAAGGTGGTCACCCGAGAGGGCGTCTATTTCGAAAACGATGCCGACAAATATGCACATCACGGAAGCTTCTATCCGGATGACTGTGTGGTTTCGTTCTGGCTGGCCGGGCCGGGATTGAAGGCCGTCATACCGGGGCGTCACGTCATAGGGGAGACCGCGTCGACTCTCGACCTGGTCCCCATCTCGGCTCATCTGGCTCGCATTGCCCCCCCCGAAGGCATCGACGGCAGGAATCCTTTGAAAGCCCTGCCGGTCTGGAATGCGCCCGAAGAGCCATGAGAGCCGGTCAAGCTCTCGTGGATGCATCCTTCGGGTCGCGGAGCGAAGAGCTTCCGACTTCTGACGTTGTCAGCCTGCAAGCGAATATCTCAGAATTCCCGGATTCCAATGCTCCGGATTCCGCTGCAGTGACGGTCCGGGGCGTTCCTGTGATCCCCCGGGATTGGGGCTCTCAGTCGACCAGCTGCCTGATCGTTTCCTCGAGCGCGTCGGCGGTATCCGTGTAGAGCACCCGGGCCTGACGGTGGATCCAACGCACCGACCGGCCCAGCATCTGGCCGGGTCCGATTTCCACGAAGGGCGTCAAGTCGCGTCGGACCAGCTCGCCCACCACATCGACCCACTGCACGGGATTGCCGAGCTGGCTGGCAAACATGCGGCGCATGTGCTCCGGTTCGGTCATCGGCCGGCAGTCGATGTAGGACAGGATGGGGGTGTGGGCCGGGCCGAAGACCGTCTCGGCGACGATTTTCTCCATGCAGCGGTCGGCGCCTTCGAGAAGTCTGCAGTGGTAGGGCGCCGACGCCGGGAGGAAGTCCACCTTCAGCGCCTCCTCGGCCATGGCTTTCTTGAGCAGTTTCTCCACGCCCGGCCGTTTCCCCGAAACAATGGTCTGATGCCCCGTGTTGGCGATGCTGACTTCCACCGGTTCCGGGATATCGCGACAGAGCGCCTCGACTTCAGCGGCGGACATGCCGAGGACCACTCCCATCGCTCCCTCGCACTCTTGACTCTTGATGCAGAGGTCGGCTGCCCGCATCAGCTCGAGCCCGGCTTCAAACCCCAAAACGCCTGCGGCATGGGCCGCGGCATAGAGCCCCGAGCTGTAGGGCGCGATGGCTGCCGCCCGGATCCTCCGAGCCTCCAGCACGCTCACAACCATGCAGCTGACGGTGTAGACCGCCACCTGAGCTGTGAAGTCATCGTTGAGCGCCTCTCGGGGACCGTGCCGCATGATTTCGCCGAGTGGAATCCTCAAGTACCGCTCCGCCCGCGTCTGCAGGGCTCGGCACTCGGGGAAGCGATCGGCCAGGTCATGCCCCATCCCCACAACCTGAGCCCCCTGGCCCGGAAACAGGAATGCACAACGCTTCATGGTTGCGGACTTTCATCCAGTCGTTGCAGTTGTACTCCCTCGGGAACGTTCATGTGGAAGAGACTTTCGTCCAGCGGCCGGTTCTCGGCGAGGTCCTGCAGCCACAGAGTGGTGCTTTCGTTGGATGGCGCAAGGATCTCGATCCTCTCGGGCAGCCAGGTCGCAATGTCGACCGTGACTATGAGCTCCTTGATATGACGATCCTGTCTTCCCGACCTGGGTACGAGACTCAGCGAGACGCGACGGCTCCCGTCTTCGTCGGATGACGGCAATACCCGGACGTAGTAAATCTCATTCAGGGATTGAACGTTTCCGGCGGCGCCCGACACCTGTCCCAGGATGCTCTCGCCTGACGGATGTTTGAAAAGGCGTGCCCGATTGAGATCGGGATAGTGGAGCATGAGCGATGCGCCATCCGCAATCGCCACAAACGGCATGGGATGGATGACTTCCCAGCGAAACCGCTCGGGAGGGATCCAGCAGAACACCCCCGAGGATTCGAGAGGGCTGTTCAAGAGGCGGTTCTGCTTGACCTGGCGAAAACGACCGCTCAGGCTCTTCAGTGTTCGAGCCTTGGCCTGAGTCCGCTCCAGAACCTCTACTGTGGTCAGCCACTCCGATTTGTCTTCCAGCGGTTCTCGGCCATGAACCTTTGCAGGACAGAACCACAGAAGCACCAGCGTCAATGTGATTCCAGCACGGCGGCGCCAGACCCTAACCAACGTCGCCCTCCCGCTGTGCGATGACTTCGTTCCAGGCTCTTCGAAATCCAATATTCATGGGAAGGAACAGCTGCATATTGCGTCTCAAGCCCCACAAACGTCCGGCGATGGATGACCATGAGTACAGTCGTTGATAGGCACGATCGAATCCGTCCTGGAGTTGTCGGGGGGTCATCCCGTTCGGCGAAAACACCACGTGGTTCATATCGTACCGGGTCCAGTCATGGGTGATGATCCTGCCTTCGTCACTCATCTTCCTGTAGAGGCGGGTTCCGGGGAAAGGCGTCAGGATTGAAAACAGTGCGGCATCCAGGCGGGTCTCCTCCGTGAAGCGGACCACGTCATCGAAGATTTCGGGAGTGTCGGAATCATTTCCGAAGATGAACGAACCCTGGATCCCGATGCCGTAGTCGTGAATGCGTTGAATCCTCTCCCGGTAAGTCTGAACGACGTTGAAGCTTTTTCCCATGTCCTTCAGGGTTTCCTGAGAGAGGGACTCGAAGCCGATGAAGAGACCCATGCAGCCGCTCGTGCGCGCGAGGTCGAGCAGTGGGGGGTCTTTGGCCAGAGTGACGGCGCTCTGGCTGGCCCATTTCAGCCGGTAGGGGATGAGGCGGCGGAAGAGCTCGGCGGCGTATTTCCTGTCTCCCACGATGTTGTCATCCACGAAGAAGACGAAGCGCCCTTCGAGGGAGCGGATTTCGCGCTCGATTTCCTCTACAGGGCGCATCCGGTAAGTATTGCCGAAAAACTGGGTGACCGAACAGAATTCGCAGTCGAAAGGACATCCCCGGGTCGTCTGGAGGGTGTTGATGAAGAAATAGGCTTTTCGGTGCAGGAGCTCCCGGCGTGGGATGGGGAGAGCTTGAAGTGAGGGCAGCCTCTCGGAGCGATAGACCGGCTCGAGTTTATTGTTCCGGGCGTCCCGCAGAATTACGGCCCAGAGGTCCTCGGCCTCGCCGATCACGACGGCATCTGCATGCCGGGCCGCTTCTTCGGGCATCATGGTGGCGTGAATGCCCCCCAGCACCACCGGGATTCCACGTCTTCTGTAATCATCGGCAATCTCATAACCCCTGGGGGCCAGGGGAGTCATGAGGGAGATGCCGACGAGGTCGGGCCCGGGCTCCCGGATCAGCTCATCCACATTCTCATCGAAAATCCTGATTTGGACGTCGGGAGGGGAGAGCGCCGCCAAAGCCGTGAGGGAAAGATACGGAAAGCGGAAGACGACCTTGCTCCACAAGCTGCCCGACGGCCATCTGGGTATGATCAAATCCACATGATACAAAGCCTGCATGCCTCGCAAGGTGGCAAATTCCAGGTCTCCAGCTTCATCGAAGCATTCGTTCCGTCGATGAGAAGGCAATTCGTTTTCACAGGCGATCAACGTGATACCACTGGTCCGGATACTGACGGATAAAACGCTCAAAAACCTGGGCAACCTGCTCCAGATTGTGCTCGAGTGCAGCTTCCCGGTCACCGTCCCGACTCATGGGAAGAGCAGGCTCAATGACGCCGCGATAACGCCCCGGCGCCTCCATGACCGAAAAGGCGGGCACTACCGGTGAGCCCGTCGCCATGGCGAGCAGAATCGGGCCGACGGGAAAGGGGACGCTGCGGCCAAAGAACTTCACGCACTGACTCCGGTCCGAGAATACCCGGTCTCCCAGGACTGCGACAATCTCCCCCCGCTTCAGGACTCTGACCAGCTCAATGGTGTCGTAAACGGAGTCGCCCAGTTCGATGACCCGAATACCGCGCCGATTGCGCAAATCATTGATGAGGCTGTTCGTGAAAAGGCTGTTGTGCCGGAGAGTGACGACATTGATGGGATACCCCAGCGCCCGCAGGCCGAGACCTCCGATTTCCCAATGGCCGATGTGGGCGGTCAAAAGAATGGCTCCGCGGCCTTGACTCAGAGCTTCGTCGAGATGATGACGGCCTCTGTAAAGCTGAGCGAAGGACATGGATTGTTCGAGGGGCATGGTGAGCAGTCTGAAGAAGTCCACCATGTAGAAAGCATAGTTCTGGAAGAAGCGCCACAGGAGCCTTTTGCTGCCGATGGGAAGCCTGGAACCATTGAAGACCAGTTTGAGGTTGCTTTCGACATTGCTCCTGTCCTGGTGCGAAAACAAAAAAACCAAGGCTCCCACAAGTCTGGCAAATCCATAGAGAACGGGGGTGGGGAGAATGCGAGCCACGGTGCAGGTCAGACCGTAAAGAATCGGTTTGTCCAGAAAGTGTTGACGCATTGGAAGGGTATTCCCCCGCCGGGTCGGCTGCTGCGTGAAGACAGCAGCTCCCGAAACAGTCGCATCGAATCGTCGCCCGTGGTTCAAGCCCCAGAACAGCGATGGGAATACTAATCCATTTTGCAGGGTTTACAAAGAGCTTAGTCGATGAACCATTGCGGTGAAGCGTGAATCAAGGCCTCAGGTTCACGCTGTCTTCCGGGTGTGACTGCGGCCGTCCCGCAGGAGCCTCAACAGGCCGAATTTCCGGATGCGGTAGCCGATCTGTCTGAGGGTCAGCCCGAGCTCTTTGGCAGCCTGGGACTGATTCCACCGGTGCCTTTCCAGGGCGGCGACAATTTCCTTCTTCTCCATTTCCTCGAGCCGGGAGAGGGATTCGGGTTCGCCGGATCTGGCGGCGGGGGGCTTGGCGTGCAGGAAGGATGGGAGATCCGGGATATCGATTTCGGGTCCTTCCACCATAATGGCCAGTCGCTCGATGAGGTTTTCCATCTCCCTCACGTTTCCCGGCCAGTCGTAGCGTGTCATCAACTCCAGGGCCTGTGGGGTGATCCTGAGCTTCTTGGCGTATTCCTTGGCGTTCTTCGCGACGAAATGTTCCACCAGGTAAGGGATGTCATCTTTTCGCTCGTGCAGGGGAGGGACCTGGATGGGGAAGACGTTCAAGCGGTAGTACAGGTCCTCCCGGAAAGCCCCTTCGTTCACGGCTTCGCCAAGATTCCGGTTGGTGGCGGCGATAATGCGCACGTCCACCTTCCGAGTCTTCGTGCTGCCGAGGCGCTCGAACTCCCGTTCCTGCAGAAAGCGCAGCAGCTTGGCCTGCAATGCAAGGCCCAGTTCTCCAATTTCATCGAGAAATATTGTGCCGCCGTCAGCTTCCTCGAATCGCCCGGCTTTGGCCTTGCTGGCCCCCGTGAAGGCTCCCTTCTCATAGCCGAAGAGCTCCGACTCCAGAAGGTTTTCAGGGAGGGAGGCGCAGTTGACTTTCACGAACGGGTATTTGGCCCGCGGGCTGAGCTCATGGACGATCCTCGCAATGAGGGTCTTGCCGGTCCCCGACTCCCCCAGCAGCAGAACGGATGCCTTGCTCGGGGCCACCTTGTCGATCATCTCCTGCACATGCTGCATGGCCGCGCTCCTGCCGACCATGAAGAAGTGGCTGTAGCGTTCCGAGATTTCCGCCCGAAGGGAGAGATTCTCACGGCGAAGCGTTGCCTCGCGCTCCTGCACCTGCTGGTTCAGGCTCACAAACTGGGCGATGAGTGTTGCCACAATGGTGACGAAACGGATGTCCTCCTCGTAAGAGACTTCGTCCCCGAACAGTCGGTCCACGCTCAGCACGCCGATGGGGTTTCCGTGGAGACTGATGGGAACCCCCAGGAATGCTATGCGCCCTTTCTCGATCCTGCGCGCACGGGTCTTGTTCAAAAAAAGGGGCTCCTTGCTGATGTCCGGGACGATGAAGGGCTGAGCCGTCCGAAAGATCAGGCCTGTCACTCCTTCAGTCACCCGGTACACGCCCCGTTTCCTCTCTTCCTCGTTGAGGCCGTGGGAGGCGCGGATAACCAGGTAATCGTTCTCCTCGTCCATCAGGGTGACCGTGGCCCTCTTCATGGTGAGGGATTCGGAGAGGATGGCGAGTATCCGCTCCAGAGTCAGCTCAAGATTCAGGGCCTGACCGATGACCCGGCTGATCTCGTAGAGTACTTTCAATTCGAGCTCACAAATCTTCGTTTCCATTTCCCGCCAAGTGAGCACATCCTGTGCCATCCCAATGGTCTCTGGACGCACCGACTCCAGGCAGCAGCCGGGATACCGGGCTCAAATGGGCTCCAGAAGAAGATCCACACCCCCCATCTCCCCGAGTCTCCTCCCTGACAGGACAGGCGCTCGGCCGGATTCGCCCGGTGGCAGAGGGTTCGCCTCACCACAAAATTGTACATTTTTGAGCCTTCGACTCTCTCTTGAAACAATCTTGGGCTGCGAAGAGCCGGACGAAGAGCCGAGTGAATTGACAGAGGGTGGGCTTTTCGATAGCATCCTCACACGGGAGTGATGCCATGATCATAGGGCTTGATGTAGGGGGGACACACACCGACGTTGTGCTCATCGGGGAAGGGTGTATTCAGCGTCAGATCAAGGTGCCGACCGATCCATCGAACCTCTTCGACAGCGTCTGGACCGGTTTGGACGAGGTGACTCGGGACATCAATCCGGAACGGCTGCAGCGCATTGTCCTCAGCACCACCCTCACCACGAATCTGCTTGTGGAGCGCAAGTTCACCGAGCCGGGAATGATTGTCTCCAGCGGACCGGGAATGGATGCCGAGTCGTTCCGGACCGGTCCCTTTTACTTCACCGTTTCAGGGTCTATCAATCATCGGGGCAGTGAGATCCAGTCCCTCGATCGGCTGGAGATTGAGGCCGTTGCGTCGAAGCTCAGGGCTGAAGGGATTCGGCAGGTAGGGGTGGTGGGGAAGTTTTCGGCGCGGAATCCCGTTCATGAGACGCAGATTCGTGAGATTCTCGGGGATGATTTCGATTACGTGATCATGGGACATCGGCTGTCCGGAAGCCTGAACTTTCCGCGCCGCATCGCCACGGCCTACCTGAATGCAGCAATCTATCCCGTGCACAAGCGTTTTTACGAGGCGGTTCGGGACTCATTGCGTCATAAAGGTCTTGATATACCCATACATGTGCTGAAGGCGGACGGAGGGACCATGAGCCTTGAGTCTTCCCTGAACAATCCGGGACAGACCATGCTGTCCGGTCCTGCTGCCAGCGTCATGGGCGCCCTGCCGTTTTCGTCGGAGGACGAGGAAACCCTGGTCCTCGATATCGGGGGCACCACCACCGACATGGCAATCCTGATCGGGCGCGTTCCACTCCTGGATCCCGTGGGCATCGAGTTGCGCGGCGTCAAGACGCTCATTCGCGCCCTCAAGACTCGTTCGATCGGTGTGGGGGGGGACAGCGCCGTGAGGGTCGTGGGCACGCGAATCACCATAGGGCCGGACCGCATGGGACCGGCGATGGCCTACGGCGGGCCGGTGCCCACTCCCACCGATGCCCTGTTTGTTCTCGGAAAGATGACGGATGGAAACCTTGAGGCTGCACGCCGGGGGATTCTGTCCCTCTCAGAAGCCCTGGGGCTGGAGGTCGAAGAGGCCGCTGCCCTGGTTTTTGATATGGCCTGCAGGACCATTCTGGACGAGGCCGCGCAGATGATCGCGGACATCAACAGCCAGCCCGTCTACACGGTTCATGAGCTGTTGGAGGGGCACCAGGTACGGCCGGCCGAAATTCTCATTCTGGGGGGGCCTGCGCCCTATTTCGCATTTCGGCTGGCGGCCCTCACCGATTTTCAAGTACACGTCGTCCCTCAGTGGCACGTGGCCAACGCCATTGGTGCCGCTCTGGCGAGGAACACCTCCGAAGTCACCGTTTTCGCCGACACGGAGCGGGGGCTTTGCATTGCACCGGAGGAGGGTTTTCGGCAGGCCGTTCCCCGGGACTTCGACAAGCAGCGGGCGGTGGAGGTGGCTTACAGACTGCTCTGGGCCAGGCACGCCCGCGAGGGGGGATCGGAGGCGGAAGCGGACGTTGAGGTGGTCGAAGAGTCCGAGTTCAGCATGGTGCGCAATTTCTACATGTCGGGGCGCAACATCCGTGTCAAGGTGCAGGTGAAGCCCGGCCTGATTCCCGAGTACCGCAGCATCGCCGAGAACCTCTTCAAGAGCTGCCCGATGCCGGGAGTTGGCTGACTTTCAAGTTTCAGGTTTCGAGCTGCCGGATTCCGGCTTAAAGGATCCCTCGAATGCTTCGAGCAAAACACAAGACGGGCCTCGTCTTCTTTCCCGCCTTTGACTGGGCCATCAGCTCCACTCACCCCGAGCGTGAGGAACGGCTGCTTTACACTCAGGATCAGGTCTTTGAAGAGGGACTCCTGGATGTTGAAGGGATCGTCGAGTACAAGCCTGATCTGGCCACCATTCAGGACATCAGAAGGGTTCACTTCTGCGTTCCCGATGAGTGGCGCGTTGTGACGGAGTCCCATCTCATCAGCGCCGGGGGGGCGAAAACCATCGGGATTCAGGTGCTGGAAAAAGAGGTCGAGCGGGGCTTCGCCCTCGTGAGGCCACCCGGGCATCATGCCATGCGCGTGGTCCACGGTGCTCGCGGTTTCTGCAACATCAACATTGAAGCCGTCATGATCGAGTATCTTCGAGAGGCCTATGGCATCGACCGTGTGGCCGTTGTCGATACCGACTGTCATCATGGAGACGGCACCCAGGACATTTATTGGCACGATCCCGATACACTCTTCATCTCCATTCATCAGGACGGGCGCACCCTCTATCCCGGTTCCGGGTTCGACGGCGAGATCGGGGGACCGACGGCGCTGGGCGCCACCGTCAACATCCCTCTGCCTCCGCGCACATCCGAGGAGGGATTCCTGTATGTTCTGGACGAAGTGGTTCTGCCTGTCCTCCGGGAGTTCAAACCTGAGCTGGTGGTCAATTCTGCGGGCCAGGACAACCACTACAGCGACCCCATCACCAATATGTGCTTTTCAGCTCAGGGCTATGCCGAACTGACCCGTCGCCTGAAACCTGATATTGCTGTATTGGAAGGGGGGTATTCCATCGAAACGGCTCTGCCCTATGTCAATGTCGGAATCATCATGGCCATGGCCGGCCTGGATTTCGGGGGCGTGCGCGAGCCTGACTACAACCCCGGCAGAACCAGGCAGTCCGCTGATACGACCCGTTACATCGAGAGGCTGGTCAAGAACATCCATGAGAGGAGGCGCAGAATCCCCGAGTGGAGGGACCAGGTGGTCGGAAGGGAGGAATATTTCGACCGGGAGATGCACATCTACTACGATACGGATAATATCAGTGAGGCCCGGAGGGAGAAGCTGCGTGTGTGCCCCGAGTGCCCGGGCACCCTGGGAATTGATTCCAGGGCGGACAACGGGTACCATATTTACGGAGTACACATCCCGAGAAAGGCCTGCAAGGCTTGTCAGGAACTGGGGTATCAATGGTTTGATGCCGCAGATTCCAGGCGTTACAGTCACGTATTTCTACAAGACAGAACGTGCGATCAGTACATTGCCCGCAAGGATTAGTGGATCGAGTGGAGCCTATTTACGTTCAGGACTATACCCTGCCCGACCTGGAGCTCTGGGTCGAATCCATCGGGGAGCGTCGTTTCCGGGCCAGGCAGGTGTTCCGGAACGTTTACGGAAGGCACATCAACAACTGGGGAGAGTGCAGCGACCTCAGCAAGATGTTCCGGCTCCAGCTGGAGCACGGTGCCCATCTGCATGCCCTGACGCTGCAGGAGGTGAGGGAGGCGTCCGATGCAACGCGGAAATACCTGTTCGAGCTGAGGGACGGCCTGCGGATCGAATCGGTACTGATCCCCGATCCTCCGCGCCGGACGCTCTGCCTGTCGAGCCAGGTCGGATGCGCCCTGGGGTGCAGGTTCTGCCTGACGGGAACGATGGGGCTCAGAAGGAATCTCACCACCGCCGAGATTGTGGACCAGGTCTGTCGGGTACAGGAGGAGGTGGGTGCGGGAAACCGCATCACCAACCTCGTTTTCATGGGAATGGGGGAGCCTCTTGCCAATCTCGATGCGGTGGTGCGGGCCATGCAGATTTTGACCGATCCGTTGGGCCTGGCTTTTTCGCATCGACGGATCACCCTTTCAACGGCAGGTCTGGTACCGCAAATGCTTCGGCTGGGAAGCATAACGCCGGTCAACCTGGCCGTGAGTTTACATGCAGCGGAGGATGCCCTCCGGAGCGAGCTGATGCCCGTCAATCGCACCTATCCCCTCGAGCAGCTCATCAGGGCCTGCCGCGAATACCCGACTCCGCCTCGCAAGCGGATCACCTTTGAGTACATCCTGCTGGATGGGGTCAACGACTCCCCTCGGCAGGCGCGGGAGCTGGTGAGACTGCTTCACTCCGTGCGCTCAAAGGTGAACTTGATCCCGTTCAATCCGCACGAGGGATCGCCTTTTGGCAGACCTCCGGACCGGGCAGTCCTGGCCTTTCAGGAAGTCCTGCTGAAGGCTCAGATGACGGTGATCATCCGGGAAAGCCGGGGCGCCGACATCGGGGCCGCCTGCGGGCAGCTCGTAGCCGGCCCGGCGTGTGCCTGAAACGCCTGGATCTGGAGGATGCCGGAATTGAGTGCCGGGTGGCACGGGCTGAGCGAACCTTGCCCGTGGTCGAGGGATCTCGCACGGTCAACTTTGCAGGTGTTTTGAATGGAACATTGAGGGGAGAGTTGACATTGAAACCTGATTTCAGTAAAGAAAACGGGCTAGTACCCGTAATCGTGCAAAGCGTGACCAATGGCAGGGTTTTGATGCTCGCCTACATGAACGAACTGGCATGGGAAAAGACGCTCGAGAGTGGAAAGGCGACCTACTGGAGCCGATCCCGCAACAAACTCTGGCTCAAGGGAGAGGAATCGGGAAACGTGCAACGGGTTCGAGAAATCTACATCGACTGCGACGCCGACACGATTCTGCTCAAAGTCGAGCAGGTGGGTGGGGCCGCCTGCCACACCGGTTATGAAACCTGTTTCCACAGGCGATTTGTGAAAGGGCAGCTGGAGACGATCGGCCAGCCCGTATTTGATCCCAAGGAGGTTTACAAGAAGTGACGCAGCTTGTTTTGGGCATTCCAAAAGGCAGTCTTCAGGAGTCGACTCTGCGCCTGTTCTCCCAGTCCGGCTGGCGCATCTCTCTTTCTGACCGCAACTACTTTCCCGAGATCAACGACCCGGACATCAGCTGTTCCATCTGCCGAGCCCAGGAGATGTCCCGCTACGTCGACAGCGGCACTTTCGATGCCGGTTTGACCGGCAAAGACTGGATCATGGAAAACGATTCCGATGTGGTGGTCGTCGCCGACCTGATTTACTCGAAGGTGAGTCAGCGTCCGGCCAGGTGGGTTCTTGCGGTGCCCTTTGACTCGCCGGTCCAGGAATTGAGGGACTTGCAGGGCAAGAAGATTGCCACGGAGCTGGTGAACTTCACCAAGCGATATTTTGCCGCCGAAGGGGTGGACGTGCAGGTCGAGTTCTCCTGGGGAGCCACAGAGGCCAAGGTCATCGCCGGTCTTTGCGACGCCATCGTGGAGGTGACGGAGACGGGGACCACCATGCGCGCCAACGGGCTCAGAATCGTGAAAGAGCTCATGCAGTCCAACACCCAGTTGATCGCCAACCGGCGTTCGTGGGAGGATCCCTGGAAGCGGGAGAAGATCGAGCAGATTTCGCTGCTGCTCCAGGGCGCCCTTCGAGCTGAAGACCTGGTGGTGATCAAGATGAACGTCCCGGAGGCCAAGCTGAACGGTGTCATCGAGCTCCTCCCGAGCCTGAACGCACCCACCATAGCCCATCTGTACAAGAGCGACTGGTTGTCCGTGGAGACGGTAGTGTCCAAGAGAATCGTCAGGGAGCTGATCCCTCAAGTGATCAAGAGAGGGGCCGAGGGCATCATTGAGTACTCACTGAATAAGGTGATCTAATGATTCGAGAATCCCGTTTTCCTCCACTGTTCCTGTTTATGATCCTGGCTTTGTCGTCCTGCGCGCATACCGGCTCGGATCCCATGATGCGGCTCAGCGGGGAAGAATTGGTAGAGATCGGGGAAAAGTACCTGGGGGCAGGAGAACTGGGATTTTCGATTCAGTACCTGATGGCTGCGGAAAAGAAGCGCCCCAGGGACCCGAAGGTCCATTACCTGCTGGGCGCGGCGTTTGACCAGCGCGGAATACCCGAGAAAGCTGTTGAGCATTACCAGAAAGCCATTGAGTTGAAGCCGGACTACTCGGAGGCCTACAACAGTCTGGGCGCTCACTATGCCACCCATGGAAATCTGCAGAAGGCCGAGGAGTGCTTCAAGCAGGCGCTCTCCAATCCGGGCTACATAAGTCCTTCGTATGCATTCTACAACCTCGGGCGGGTCTACGAAAAGCGGGGGCTGCCTGAAGAGGCCCTGAAGCAGTATCAGCAGGCTGTGCGGCTCGAGCCCAACTACGGCGCAGCCTATTATCGCATGGGGATGATCCTGGAGAGCCTTCAGCGGATCGATGAGGCCCGTGAAGCCCTGGGAAATGCGGTGAGGCTGAATCCCAATATTCTGGATGCCCATCTGCGTTACGGAATCCTCTCCTACAATGTGGGTGACATCGAACGTGCGCTGACTTCCTTGAGCCGGGTGATCAAGATGTCTCCCTATTCGACCATGGCATCGGAGGCGCGGACCTACCTGGATCGGATGCAGGGTGTGGTCGGGGGATCCAGGCCCAGGGGACTCATGGGTGCGGCGAGCGACAGGCCATCCTCGTTTGAAGTGGTCACGGCGCGGGAGGCAACACGCAGCGGGGTTGGAGGAGTGACTGACCAAGCCGCTCGCCCCACCGGGGATTTCGACTCGGGGGCCTCGGCGCCTGCGGGAGTGGCCGTCGCTTCGGAAGCTGAGCCTTCCGTCTCGAACGAGAAAGAGCCTGAGCGAGGCGAGGGCGGCGGAGGCCAGCACAGCTATGTCGTGCAGGTTGGGACTTTCCGCGACAGGGAGAATGCGGATCGGATGAGTGAGCGATTGGCTGCAATGGGGTACAAGGCGGTCATCAAGACTTTTCCGCATCAGACCCTGGGGTCCATGTACAGTGTCCAGGTCCGGCAGATCGAGGAATTCTCCGTCGCCAACGCGCTCGTTGCCGAGATCGAGAGAGCGGAGCGGGTCAAGCCGATCATCCTGAAGGTGAAGGGGAGTCCGTGACGCGGAGGCGGGGAGACGCGGCGGATGGGGGGGGGAGCAATGCCACTGAATTAAAGGGTGGCACGGGCCAGGCGCAGCTTCCCCGTGACTGTATGGCCTCGCAGGGGCAAGCTGCGCTCAGTACATCTCCACACAATTGACCGTCCAATGCTTGGGTCGTCATTCCGGCAGTTTTCAAGCCGGATTCCACAAAAGAAACTGGATGCCGGCCGAAAGACTGCCGGCATGACGAGGTTAAAACGGACATACTCTTCTGTGTAACTGTACTTAGCCCATGGCACCTTTCCAACCGGAGCCTGAAGAATCAACGAAAACCTCATGGACCAGTGTGCCGGCACCGCGGGAAAATGGGAGAGGGTGTTTCAGGTGATCTGCCGAAGAGTTCAGGACATCAAATCTTTCATCGTGATGGATGTGCTCGAGCGGGCCCAGGAAATGGAGAGGGCCGGTGAGTCGGTCATCCACCTGGAGATCGGCGAGCCCGACTTTGAGACGCCCGAAGCCGTCAAGGCCGCCGCCATCGAAGCCTTGAAGCGGGGAGATACACGCTACACGCACAGCCTTGGCACCCCACAGCTCCGGGAAGCCGTGTGCCGTTATTACCGGGAAACCTACGGCATTCAGAATCTCGAACCGCACCAGGTGCTGGTCACTTCCGGCACGTCACCGGCTTTCCTGATCGCCATGGGCTGCATTCTGGAGTGCGGGGATCAGGTGATCCTGTCGGACCCCGGCTATGCCTGCTATCCGAACTTCGTGCGGTTCCTCGAAGCGGAGCCAGTAACCGTGCCGGTCTATGAAGAGGACGGGTTTCAGTATCGTCCGGAATCCATCCGAAAGGTCTTGAACCCTCGGACGCGCGCCATTCTCGTGAACTCCCCCTCCAATCCGACGGGAAACATCCTTGAATCCGGGCGCATGGCAGAGATTGCGGAAATGGGACCATGGGTCCTGAGTGACGAGATCTATCACGGTCTGGTCTACGAAGGGCAGGTCCATTCCATGCTCGAGTTCACGGAGCAGTGCATCGTCTTCAACGGCTTTTCCAAGCTCTATGCCATGACCGGTTGGCGACTGGGCTACCTCATTGTACCCAGGGATCTTGTGCGGTCCATGCAGCGGCTGCTCCAGAACTTTTTCATCTCCGCCAACTCCATGGCCCAGGCCGCCGCCTGTGTGGCCCTGACGGACGAGTCGGTGAGGGCGGATGTGGAGAGGATGCGCCAAACCTACGATACCCGGCGGCGGTTCATGCTGAAGCGGCTTCAGGAGATCGGGTTCGGGATCACCGTGGAGCCGACGGGCGCTTTCTATGTTTTCGCCAATGCCCGTCGTTTCACCAAGGATTCGTATCGTTTTGCCTTTGAAGTCCTCGAAAAGGCCCATGTCGGCATCACCCCGGGAGTCGATTTCGGACCCAACGGGGAAGGCTACGTTCGATTCAGTTACGCAAATTCACTGGAGAACATCGCCGAAGGTCTGCGCCGCATCGAAGACTACCTCCGTTCCCGCTCGTAAGAAATGAGCGGGTCATGACCGAACATCTCATCATCAAATCGGCGGAATTCGTCAAGTCCGCCGTCCGACCCCCGCACTACCCTCCCGAGGATCTTCCCGAAGTGGCGTTTGCCGGAAGATCCAATGTGGGGAAGTCCTCCCTCATCAACTGCCTCGTGCAGCGCAAGAAGCTGGTCCGAGTCAGCCAGACTCCGGGCCTGACCCAAACTCTCAATTTTTTCCTGATCAACGGGTCCTTCCGGCTGGTGGACCTCCCGGGATACGGATACGCCAGGGTGTCCGTGAGCGTTCGCTCGCAATGGGGATCCATGGTGGAAGCCTACCTCACGACGCGGCGCACCTTGAGGGGAATGGTCCATATCATGGACATCCGGCATCCGCCGACAGCGGAGGATCTGCAGTTGTGGCGCTGGATCCGTGATCGGGGGATCCCCGTTGTCCCCGTGCTCACCAAGGCCGACAAGGTCAGTGTGAACAAGAGAGCGTCTCATCGCGCCCAGGCTGCAGCCAGTCTGAGCCTGGATCCGGCGGGAGTGGTGCTGTTCTCGTCTTCCACGCGAATGGGTCGCGAGGATTTGCTGGGGCGCCTGCAGGTGTGGATTGCGGAGCCGTGAAGGGGATGTGAATCTTATGTTCGAGGTATCTTTGAAATGAATGAAGCCGGCTTCTCCCGCGAAAAGACGGAAGTGGACCTCCTGCTGGTGAACGGCGATGTTCTGACGCTCAACTCCCGGCACGACCGCTATCCCGAAGGGGCCGTGGCCGTTCAGGCATCGGAAATCGTTGCCGTCGGCACGGTCGATTCCATCCAGGCCCGTTTCCATGGCCGCAGGATTCTCGATGTCCGGGGATGCGTCGTGATGCCCGGTCTCATCAACGGGCATACCCATGCAGCCATGACGCTTTTCCGCGGCCTCGCCGACGACCTGCCCCTCATGGACTGGCTCCATCAGCACATTTTTCCGGCCGAGCAAAAGCTCAACGAAGACCGGGTCTACTGGGGTACGCTCCTCGCCTGTGCCGAGATGATCCTTTCGGGCACCACGACGTTCTGTGACATGTACCTGTTTGAGCACATGGTGGCTCGGGCTGCCCGGAAGGCGGGCATGAGGGCCCTGGTGGGGGAGGTCCTGTACGATTTCCCTTCGCCTCACTACGGAGATATCGAGGATGGCCTTCGATTCACGGAGTCTCTCATTGGGGATTGGGCCGGGGATCCACTGGTGCGCATCGCCATCGAGCCGCATGCCATCTACACCTGTTCTCCGGATCTTTTGCGCCGTTGCGACGAGATCGCCAGGCGGTTGCATGTGCCGCTGATCATCCATGTGTCCGAAAACGAGGCTGAGGTCCAACAGGTTCAGTCCCTGTATGGCTGCCGGCCGGTGGAGCACCTCGAGCGCCTCGGGATGCTCGGGCCGCACCTCATTGCAGATCACTGCGTGGCGCTCAACGAGCGGGATATGGAGCTGCTGGCATCACGGTCCGCCCACGTGATCCACAATCCCGAGAGCAACATGAAGCTGGCCTCGGGGGTGGCGCCGGTACCGGCGCTGCTGGAGGGGGGAGTCAACGTGGCGCTGGGTACGGACGGGTGTGCGAGCAACAACAATCTCGATCTTTTCGGGGAGATGGACTCCTGCGCCAAGCTCCACAAGGTGATGGCGCTGGACCCGACGGTGGTGCCCGCCCCGGCTGTTCTCCGGATGGCCACCCGCAATGGCGCCAAGGCGCTGGGTTTCGAGGGAAGGATCGGGGAGCTGGCACCGGGCATGTGGGCGGACATCATCGTGGTGGATTTCGATCGCCCTCATCTCACGCCCCTCTACGAGCCCGTCAGCCACCTGGTCTACGCCGCGCGGGGGTCCGATGTGCGGCACAGCATCATCCACGGTCGGGTCGTGATGGAAGACCGCAAGCTGCTCACCCTGGATGTTGAGGAGGTCATGGATCATGTGCGCGCCATCGCCCGCTCCATCCGACCCTGAACCGGTCACCCCGACGCTCGAGGATGTGGATTGGCTGCTTCTCAACGCGGACTGGGTCGTAACCTGCGATGCGGCCATGCGAACCATTCGGTCCGGGGCTGTGGCCATTCGATCCGATCGGTTGGTGGCCGTGGGAGAATCGGAAGTCCTGCAGCGTCGATTTCGTGCCGGGCGCAGTCTCGATCTCTCTGGACACCTGGTCATGCCGGGGCTGGTGAACACCCACACCCACGCGGCCATGAGCTGCTTTCGCGGTGTCGGCGATGATCTGCCTCTGGATCGGTGGCTCCATGAGGTCATCTTCCCGGCTGAGAAGGCGGTGGTGGCCCCTGAAATGGTCTACTGGGGGACTCTACTTTCCTGTGTGGAGATGCTGCAAAATGGTGTCACCACGTTCTGCGACGGCTATTTCTTCGAGGAGCAGGCGGCAGCGGCCGTGCGGGATGCCGGGCTGCGGGCCGTCCTGGGCCAGGGAATTCTGGATTACCCGACTCCCGACCACTCGGACCCTACCTCGGCCAGGGTGCGGGCCGAGTCCTTCCTGAAGGCCTTTCCGAGCAGTGATGGCCGGCTGCGCCCCTCCCTTTTCTGCCACGCTCCCTACACCTGCAGTCCGGATACCCTGCGCTGGGTCAAGGATCTCTGCCGAGACCAGGGGATCCTCTTTCAGATTCATCTTTCCGAGACGGAATGGGAAGTGCGCACCGTGGAGGAGGGTTACGGGAAACGTCCCGTCATGCATCTGGATGCGCTGGGGCTCCTGGATGAGCGGACCCTTGCAGCTCACGCGGTCTGGATCAACGGGGAAGAAATTCGTCTGCTCTCCCAAAAAAAGGTGGGTATCTCTCACAACGCGGCCAGCAACATGAAGCTGGCTTCCGGGGTAGCGCCTGTCCCCGAAATGCTGAGAGCGGGCGTGACCTTGGGATTGGGAACGGACAGCTGCGCAAGCAACAACGCCCTCGACCTCTTCAGGGAAATGGACATGGTGGCCAAACTGCACAAGGTGGCTGGGCTGGACCCCCTGGTGTGTCCGGCTGAATCGGTGTTGGGACTGGCTACCTCGGGAGGGGCCGCCGCACTGGGATGGGACGGAGAGATCGGAAGCCTGGAAGCCGGGAAAAAGGCCGATATCATAGCGCTGGATGTGAACCAGCCTCACCTGGTTCCCATGTACGAGCCCATTTCGCATCTTGTCTATGCCGCTCGGGGCTCGGATGTCCGCTACGTCTGGATAAACGGCCGGCTTTCACTCGAGATGGGGATACTGAGGGGTGTTGATGCAGCCGGCGCGGTCGCCGAAGTGAGAAAGATCGCTCAAAAAGTCTTGAAGAAATGAAAGGGGCGGCTCCGCGCAGGCGACCGCCCTCATGTGTTCATGGGCCGTGGAATCATGGCGCTGTCCCGTGCACCGAAGCGATCGACGGAGGCTCAGGGCTCCAGGTCGATGATCATATCGGCTTCATTGCCGCAATGAGTGCACTTTCTGGTCTCTTTCTGTTTCTTCTTTGTTACGCCTGCTTCTTCGACATCAACCAGTTCGCAGGTGACGATCATCTCAGCTTCGTTGCCGCAGTTTGTGCAGGAGCATACTTCCTTTTTGGCCACCATGGATCATTCTCCTCGTATGGGCGATGAACTGGGGGACGGTCTTCGGCGCGCTGGAACGCTCTTCCGACCCTAAGGCATCTGACGAATCGACGATTGAACATAATGGAAGCAGGAGCTTTGCGCAAGCCCCAGCTTCCGTCTGACGGTATGAAAGGGAAGCTTTTGCACGAATGGCTTCCATCATGGTTGAGTGTTGTCGCGGAGCCTGACTCCTATGGGGACAGAATGCCGGACTTTTTGGGTGGGAAGAGATCGGTGGTTTCCTCCCAGCTTCCATCCTTGCAGATCATGCACGATGACTCTGTGCACACCTCCGAATCGTGATGATACATTCGCTCCTGATATATACAGCTCTTGTAGTCGGACCTTTCCATCTTGGCTCTCCTTGACGCCTTTCGGGCGGGTTGCTCAAGATTCACCCAAACGAGGCCATACACTGCTCTTCCCAACATCACCTTGGGCGGAAAGGAAGAGGCGGCATCAGCAAATTCAAATTGTTACACTCCAACTAATAATCTATACAGGAACGCATGGCCTGCAAGCTCTCGCCCGCCTGCGGGAAGGTATGGAATCGAGAAGGCTGCAGAAGGCCGGGTTGCCGAGTCGTTGTACGAGAGAAGTGCACGCTGGACGAGGCACAGAGTGCAGGACGTCTGAACGCAAAGCGATTCCTCGAGTCAATTGGAATGCTTATTTTCATTTTATGAGTACGTTGTCGGGCAACATGAAGCTGGTTCCTGTCGCCCGAAAGGGGAATTTGCATCGGCGGGTTAGAGCGTCCGGCGGGTGGGTGCTGCAAACGACACAGAGCCGGCGAGGAAGGAGTTCTGAAATGAGGGCCATCCAGGATCAGCGAATATTTATGAAGTCCCTCCTGTTGTCCGTGGCCTTGCTGGTGTTGGGTGCTTGCGCTCCGGTTGCCATGATGCCGGGGGAGGCTCCTCAACCTCACACCATGGGACCGGGCAGCCCTCCGCGCCTCGAGGACGGTTTTGCGGTCTCGTCTCTTTGGGGGGGAGAAACGTGGCGGGTTTATCTTCGCGGTTCGGATCCCGACGGGGATATGGCTCACCTGTGGGTGGTCATCACCCAGCTGGGCAAGCACACCGATACGGAAATCATCCCTTTGAAGGGGCGCGACCAGGCGGAGTTCTCGGGCTTCCTCACGCTCAATACCCCGAGCTGGATCCGGACATGGGACTATGTGCGCGTGGAGGTCCGCATCCGTGACAGGGCCGGCAATCTGAGCGAGAAGGCCACCTTTGAAGCTCAAATCGGTTCTCCGACACGCGAGCGCCTGCCGGAGCACTGGGCCGGCACGGCACAGCACCATCTGGGGGTGCTCTTCTTCCGCTTCCTGGATGACGGCGGAAACGATCGGCCCTTCGGACTGCGGCAACGTTTCTAGTAAAAGACCCCTCCTGTTGAGGAGAGAGGTATTCGTTCGATCGTTGATAGAGTTCGACCTGTTCAAAATTCTGATGATGCGGAGGGGGAAGGATGCCTTTTTGCAGGTGTGGTGACGTGAAGCTTTACTACGAGGTCCACGGGGAGGGGGTGCCGCTTCTGCTCATCAGCGGGCTGAGCGGCGGGGCGTGGTCCTATTACGGACAGATTCCTTACATGGCGCAGCGCTATCGCACCGTCACGTTCGACAACCGGGGAGCCGGCCGATCCGACATGCCGGAGGGACCCTATACGATGCGCCGGCTTGCCGAGGATGCTCTCTGCATACTGGATCACCTGGGGATCGAGCGGGCATTGGTGATGGGGCTCTCCATGGGGGGCATGATCGCCCAGGAACTGGCCTTGCTTGCCCCTTCGAGGGTTATCGCTCTGGCTCTGGGATGTACGCATCACGGCGGGGAATCCCGAGTGGCCCCCTCCCGTGAAGTCATGGGGATCCTGTTGAACAATGATGGCCTGACCCAGGAACAGATTGTCGACAAAAACCTGCCCATTTTCCTCAGCAAGAGATTCCTCGAGGAGGATCCTGAAGGGGTTGAGGATTACCGCCGGGCTCAGCTTTCCACTGACGTTCAGCCCGAATATGCTTTTCAGGCCCAACTGGCTGCCATAGTCGAATTCGACTGCCGACAGCGGCTGGGTGACATTCAAACGCCGACCCTCATCGTCACGGGAACGGAGGATCAGCTGGTTCCCAGGGAGAATGCGCGCCTCCTGGCATCCGCCATCGCTGACTCGGAGCTCGTGGAAATAGACGGTGCCGGTCATGCCCTGCATGCAGAGTGCAGAGATCTGCTCAACAATCTTGTGGACCGCTTTTTTCAGAGGCAGCTCAGTGCAATTCGGGAGTGAGTGCATTGACGAATTCCTCGACAATGGATTCCAGCCGGCTCTCGTACCCCCAGTAGAAATGATCGCAGCCTTTGAGGATTTCGACGCGCCCGGGCTGCGGGTCGTCTGCCTGGTTCTTGAGCCAGCTCTCGAGTGTTGAGAGGCTGCAGAAGGAGTCCTGATCTCCCAGCGTTATCAGCTTGGGTGTCGGGGGGAGCATGAGGCTCGAGAAGTCGAGGAAATCGATGGGCGGCGAGACGAGGATCAGTGTAGCCGGAGCGAGGCGCTGCCGAAGGGCTCGAAGTGCGATCCACGCTCCGAAGGAATAGCCCGCCACGTGAATGCGGCTCAGCCCTTCTCCGCTGAGATAATTGGCAGCAGCCAGCAGATCCTCCGTTTCTCCTCCGCCATCTCCGTATGACCCGCCGCTGGAGCCCACTCCCCGGAAGTTGAAGCGCAATGTGGACCATCCCAGGGTGGCCAGGCTTCTCCTGAGAGCCATGACGACGTTGTTGTCCATGTTGCCCCCATACAAGGGATGGGGATGGCACAGCACCGCCCCCTCGGACCGGAGACCTTTTTCAAAGGCTGCTTCAAGCTGGTGGGGCCCTGCAGGAATGCTAACTCGCCGCTCCGGCATCTCTCCTCCTTTCGTTTCCGGCCGTTCTTTGTGCTAACTGGTCCAGTTGTCGCGGACCGGATGACCATGTCTGCTTCGCCTCTCGGCGTACCGCCAGAGATTAGAGGATGAATTCCCTTTACTCAAGGGCTGAGTCATTCTATGAGAATTCATCGTGAAATCGTTCCGTGTTGAGGCTTGAGCTGTTGGGAGGGCAGTTCATCATGTCACAGGGCCGATTCAAGGTTTCCCTTGCGCTGAGCGGTGGGTCAGCCCGTGCCCTGACGCACGTGGGAGTGCTCCGGGAGCTCGAAAGACAGGGGATGCACGTTGATCTCATCGTGGGTACCAGCATGGGCGCTGTGGTTGGGGGACTTTATGCCTACTACCGGGACGTCGACATGGTGGGCGAACGGCTGAGAGTGCTCATCGAAAGCGATCTGTTCATGAAGACCGTTGCCATCGCCCGGGACGATCGCCTGGAGGAGGGGGACGACGGCTTTTTCAACCGCCTCGTGTCGCTTTTCCGAAAAGGGGTCTATTACAGTCATTCCATGAGGCGGCCCGCCTTGATCACCGAGGATAGCTATCAGGAGATCATGGAAGATCTGATGCCGGACTGCCTCATTGAGGAGTTGCCTCTTTCATTTGCGGCGGTGGCCATGGATCTCCTGAGCGGTGAGGAAGTGGTCATCAGGAGCGGCTCGCTCAGAACGGCTGTTGCGGCGAGCGCCGCCATCCCCGGCTTGCTGCCGCCCCTCGAGTATCGGGGACACCTGCTGGTGGACGGAGGTTGGGTGGACAACGTGCCCGTTGTTCCGGCCATTGCCCTGGGTGGGCACTTCGTCCTTGCGGCGGATGCCGCGCTGAACGTTCCCGGACTGGGGCCGCTTCCGGCGTCGGCCATCGAGCACCTCTTCCGGTGCAATGAAATCACCCGCATCAGACTGATGCAGCATCTCAAAAGAAGCGCTGACGTCACGGTGGTCCCGGAGATCGGCAAAACGGACTGGTCGCAGTTCTCCTGCCTGGATCGCTGTTCAGTCGCTGGAAGCCGGGCGCTCGTGGAGGCGATTCCATACGTGCGAGGGAAATTGCTGGCCCGCCGCTGCCTGACCCTCAACGGGTGGCTCCACCCCGTCCGCCGCCGCTGCTGGCGCCACTCCTTCAAACTATTGTGAATCCGTGAAGAGGGCAGGTCTATCGACGTATCGCAGATTTGCATGTCTGCTACGAAAAGTTGAGAGTATCGGGTTTCGAGTTTCGATTGAAAGCCCGCCCTCCCGCGAGCCTTTTCATTGTTTTTTGTGGGCCAAAGCGGCATGAGGAACTGCTCGGTCCGCTCGAATCTCAGGCTGGCGCGAGTCGCGATTCCAGCTCAAGGGTCAGGCGGATGTGCTCTTCAGGAGACAGGGTTTCCGGTCGGCGGGACCCATCGATGCCGGTGCGCAGGAAGCAGGATTGCAGAATCTCACCGCCGGCGCCGCCGAATCCTTTGAGGCTGTTGTTCAAGGTCTTGCGACGCTTCTGAAATGCAGCGTTGAGAAGCCCCCGCATGAGTTCGAACGACGGAAGCCTCTCGGGCCAGGGGCTCTCGAACCGGACTGAAACCACGAGGGAATCCACCTTGGGAGGCGGGTAGAACTGGCCGGGGCCCACTTCGAACAGGCGCCGGCATTGAGCATAGACGCCAAGGAGGACCGACAGGACGCCGTAGTCCTTGGATCCCGGCGACGCGATCCAGCGGAGCCCCACCTCCTTCTGGACCATGGCTACGAGGGTGCGTATGGCCGATCGGGACTCCAGCAGCTTGAACATGAGAGGGGAGCTGATGTTGTAGGGAAGGTTGCCGATGACCACCAGGGGGCGCCCCTCCTGCTCTTTGAGCCCCCTGAAATCAAAATCGAGGACGTCCTGCTGATGGATGGTCAGGTGCGGCTGGCTGGAGCCGACGGCCTCTTGGATGTAGCCGCAAAGATCCCGATCGATCTCCACCAGGTGGAGCCGTCGGACTTTCGGAAGAATGAATCGAGTCAGAGCTCCCAGTCCCGGCCCCACCTCCACGGCGATGTCGTCCGGCATGAGGCGGGCCGCTTCAACGATGCGCTCGGCCGTGGCGGGCTGGGCCAGAAAATGCTGGCCGAAACGTTTTCGCGGTCTGAATCGATGGACTGCGTAATACTGCTGGGGAGTCAGGAACATGAGCGGGCGATTCCCTCTCACAACCATCTGGAGACGGCGTCGACTTCGAGGGGGTTCTGGCAGAAACCCTGCCGCTTCCAGACCTGGTAGCCGGCAGCTGCGATCATGACGGCATTGTCCGTACAGTAGCGCAATTCCGGAAGGTGCAGCTCAAGACGGTTGTACGCGGTTTCCTCGGCCAACCGCTCGCGGAGCCTTCGATTGGCGGCCACTCCGCCCACCACGGCGACATCGCTGATCTGCCTGATTTGAGCTGCACGAATGGTTTTCTTAACCAGCACGTCCACGACGGCCTCCTGAAAACTGGCCACGAGGTCCTCCAGGCGATAGGCGCCCGATTGCCCCTGAGGGGGAGGCGGGCCGTATTTGCGCACGAAGTTCGCCACAGACGTTTTGATCCCGCTGAAACTGAAGTCCATCGAATCCTTTTCCAGGAAAGCCTTGGGAAACTGGAAAGCCTGAGCATTTCCCTCTCCGGCCAGGCGATCGATGACGACGCCTCCCGGGTATCCGAGCCCCAGGAGTTTGGCCACCTTATCGAAAGCTTCCCCGGCCGCATCGTCCCGTGTGCACCCCAGCAGCTCGCCTCCTCCATCCGACTCGACGACATAAAGTGCCGAGTGCCCTCCGGAAACAACGAGACAGACAAACGGACGGTCCAGGGGATCTCTTCCAATGAACGCCGCCTGCATGTGCCCTTCGAGGTGGTTCACGGCAAGGAGGGGGATGTGCAGCGCGTAAGACATGGCTTTGGCAGCACTCAGCCCCACCAGGAGAGCCCCCATCAACCCCGGACCGCGCGTCACTGCAATGGCGTCCAACTGATCGCTCTTCAGCCCGGCTCTTTCCAGGGCCTGCTCAATGACCACGAGAATGGACTCCACGTGCTTCCTCGAAGCCAGTTCGGGCACCACGCCGCCGTATGGACTGTGGACGGCGATCTGGCTGGCTACCACATCGGAGAGTATGGTCTTGCCGTCTTCAACGACAGCGGCAGCCGTTTCATCGCAGGAGGTTTCGATGCCCAGAATCAGCATGTGGACTTTCTCGTTGGAATGGATTCACCGGGGCTCATGGTTCCAGCAGCATCTCCCGGAACCTGCGATGGAGGGGATACACCAAAACCTCTTTGGGCGCGAGCCCGTGCTTTCTCCCTTCGTCCATCCGGCCGCGGCCGCTGGTCTCACCGAGGGGCAGCCAGTTTGCCGCTCTATAACAGGTGCCTTTGAAATGGGCCCGGTCCACCAGGGTTTCCAGGAGAACCGGCCGGATGGCGTATTGGGCCTCCCAATCATCCGCAATGACTTTGGCAAGTCGTGAAAGGGCCGCACTGGCGAGATGGGGAATCCGCACCCAGGGCATGAGGAGAAATCGGCTGTTCTGGACAATTCGCTGGAGACGCCGCACACGCTGCTCGTCGTCCCACCCGATCCATTGGTCCCGCACAGCCATTCGCCAGGAGGGACTCGACACCTGGACGCACCCGACCCGAAGCTTCTCCGGCCGGGCCACGGTCACGAAGTAGCGCAGATGAGCGCCAAAAGGGACCTTGCAGCCGAGGTAATGATAACGGCCCACCCACTCACGCCATTGACGCCGCTCATCGGGGGAATCCACGAGCTCCAGGCCGATGGGCGCCACATCCTTCACGGTTCCCTCGAGTGGGGGATGCTCAGGGGCGTCGTCGGGCTTTGCGGGAGCGATTTTGGCCCTCGGCTTCTTCTCCGGCCCCTGTCTTTCCGGCAAATGAAGGACTCCGGCTGCCTGGAGCCCTTCCAGGAACTCATGGCACTCCCGCCCCTTGAGGCGTCCGGTGGGCCGCTTCCATTCCAGCAGCTCACAAATGGTGTAGGCGAGCTCCGTGCGGCTCAAGCCGCTGCAGTCGTGAACCGTCTCGCGAATCAGCTCCAGCTCTTCGCTGGTGAATGCGCGTCCGCAGAAGCGCACTTCCTTCCTTTCGTTCACCCCGTACTCCTCAGGCCGGACCTCCCCACCTGGAACAATCCCCTTCATGACCACTCCCCAATTCTATTAGCTCACACTCCTTGGTTTCGTCAATTCACGAACTTCCCACTGCACGCAATGCCGTCACGCCGGATGCTCCGCTCACTGCTGCGAAAAGTTTCGAGTTTCGAGTCTCGGGTTTCGAGTTGAAAACCAGCCCGGCTGTGGGCCTTTTCTTCCATCCGCTCCCACGGGCTGAAATGACCTCCGGAACCGTATTGCCCCTGCAAACTTCAGTTTGCAGACGCTAACTGAAGTACGCAGTCTCGTTGCCTGCCATACTTAAAATCATTAGTGATACTCAATAGTTAAGATATGAATGTCTTTTGGAGCGGTTCTTGCTCTCCTCCGGCATGTCACGCATGGATCTGCCGTATACCGAACCCCCTCAATTCCAGCCTGAAGGAAGGAGTCAGACATCATGATGGAAACCACACCCAGAACGGATGATGTCATTACGGACCGTGGGACCGCGAGTTGGTCCGACCTGTGGAAGAAGGAAGATTATTGGGCCATCTGGCTTGGGGCGACCGTCTTGATCCTGGGCTTATTGCTTTTTCTGCCCGCCAAGCCCAAGGGCATGGACGAAACCATTGCCCAGTCGAACGCCGTCATGCAATCCGAAGCTGCTCGGGCGCCTTTCAAGACGGTTGAATGGTACAAGGCCCAGGATGCCAAGAAAAAGCTCAAGGCCACCGGAAGCGACGTCGGCAAGTTCTTCAAGAAATGGATGGCCCATCCGGGCGACTGGACGACCGACATTTCCGAGTCCTTCATCATGAGCCAGGAAAGGGCCGCAGCCTTGAACGCCGCGAACATGCCGAAGTTTGAGGCAGCCAAGGCCAAGGAGGCTGAATCCCTGGCTGCGGCATTGACTGCCCAGGAAGCTGCCGCTGCAGCGTCCTTCCAGGACGCCTCGTTGAACGCTGCAGCCGAGGAGAAGATCGACTCGTGGCGCAAAGCCGGCGCAGCCGCTTCCAAAGCCAAGGCGAAAACGGAGCTGAAGCCCTACAACCACATACCGACTTTGCTGGTGCTGCTGGTTCTGCTGGCCCTCTTCTTTTCCATCGGCATCAAGGCCATGGGCAAGGATACGGGTGGCTTTCTCAAAGGATTTGGCGCTGTTTTCCTGGTCGGTGTCGCCTCTTACGCCCTGGCCGGCCAGGCCACCATGAAGCAGTATGGCGTTGAGTATGCCGTGTGGGCCATTGCCATCGGCATGCTGATCGCGAATACAATCGGGACACCCAAGTGGATCAAACCGGCCCTCGAAGTCGAATACTACATCAAAACCGGTCTTGTGCTGCTGGGCGCTGAAGTGCTCTTCTCCAAGATTGTGGCCATCGGCATTCCGGGCATTTTCGTCGCCTGGGTGGTTACGCCCATCGTGCTGATCACGACCTTCATTTTCGGTCAGAAGGTGCTCAAGATGCCGTCCAAGACCCTCAACATGGTAATCTCGGCCGACATGAGCGTGTGCGGCACGTCTGCAGCCATTGCCACGGCAGCCGCCTGCCGCGCCAAGAAGGAGGAGCTCACTCTGGCCATCGGTCTGTCGCTGGTTTTCACAGCCATCATGATGGTGGTGATGCCCGCTGTGATCAAGGCTTTGGGTATGCCTTACATCCTCGGGGGCGCCTGGATGGGCGGCACCATAGACGCCACCGGGGCAGTCGCCGCAGCCGGCGCCTTTCTCTCCGACAAGGCCCTCTATGTTGCCGCGACCATCAAGATGATCCAAAATGTTCTGATTGGGGTGACCGCCTTTGGGGTGGCGGTTTACTGGTGCGCCAAGGTTGAATGCCAGGAGGGCAGGCGGGTCAGCTGGATGGAGATCTGGTACCGTTTCCCGAAGTTTGTACTGGGCTTCCTGGCTGCCTCCATCCTGTTCTCGGTGCTCGATGCCCAACTGGGATCCGACGGCGGCTACGTCCTTCTCGACCAGGGAGTCTTGCGCGGATTCTCCGGAATGGCCCGGGGCTGGTTCTTCTGCCTGGCATTTGCATCCATCGGGCTCGCCACTGACTTCCGCGAGCTGGCCCACCATTTCAAGGGCGGCAAGCCATTGATCCTCTATGTCTGCGGTCAGACCTTCAACCTCATACTGACCCTCGCCATGGCTTACGTGATGTTCTACGTTGTCTTTCCGGAGATCACGGCCAAAATTTAGATTTGGATCGAAGCCGCTTCCACCTCGGACAAATGCCTTGAATCCCCCGGGGGATGAACGGGAGCGAGTGCGAAAAGCGATGAGGAGGCCACGATGGAAAAAGCAAATGCACTGATGAGATGGCTGGCATTCGTCGGAGGCCTCTTCACCTTCTGGTGCCTGATGTTCTTCGTTTGCCCCGCCATCAACAGGACCTTTCCTGCGATGCAGCAAATCGCCAGGGTGATCGATGATCACAATTTGCGCACGGGGATGTTCTTTTACACGGATGTGGAGATCACGGGGGATTCGAGCGTGGAGACCAGCAGCACGATACGCTACCGGCCCTACGGGGGAGGGCGTGATAGAGCGAATATTGCCGAGCTAACGCCTGTCGGGATCAAATAGGCTTTCTATGTGGCGGACTCCCCCCTTCAGGAAGAGCAGCAAGGCAGGCACACATCCTGCCAGGTAGGCCAGCTGGTCACCTTGGCTCTTCCCGAAGCCCATGATCACGAGGTAGAATTGAAATGAAACGATCAGCGTCAGGGCTGAGGCCAACGACCGGCCAAAATCGCTCATCATGCGGACGAGACACCGGCGTGCCGAGATTTGGCCGCGGAAATAGAGGATTCCCGATGCCACCATGGCCAGAAGGGATATCCAGGCGCCCCAGAAGAGAGCCACCGAGGCTGCACCCAAAAGGATGGCACAGCCTGAGGAAACGATTGTCTGCATTGTTCAGCTCCGTTGCTGCAATGTAGGCCCTTCCATAAAGGCGGTCAGCTCTCACGCCTGTGCGCTCCGGCAGTGGAATGTCCACCATCCACAATGCCGTAACCTAACACCCGTGGAGGTCGCGGGTAAAGTGCATGCCGCGAGAATGATGTACAGACGATGAAGCTGCCCCATTTCTACACCATTCAGAGCAAGTTCTTATTCTGTCTGACCCTCGCAGCCATCCTCATCGGAGCATTGTTCGCCTCGGGTTTTTACATGCAGATGCGGAGCGTCCTTGAGAAGGAGGTGCGCGAGCGAGCGGAGCTGATTCTTTCCCAGGTGGAATCGGTGCAGAGCTACGTACGCATGACACTGCGTCCACGGATGTACGAGGAGCTGCCGAACAAGTTCATCATCGAAGCCATGTCTTCCTCGTTCATATCCCGGTCGGTCATGGAAAAGGCCGGGCAGAAGAGCGGCCACGCACTTTATCGCCGCGTGGCTGAGGGTGCTCGTAATCCGGAATTTGAAGCCAACGAAACCGAACGCCGCCTGATCGATTTCTTCCGCAACAGCCCCGACCTGGTCCTGTGGGAAGGCCACATGAGCCTTGACGGCACGGATCACTTTGTCATGGCCCGCCCCGTGCGATTCGAAAAGAGCTGCCTGCATTGCCACGGTCGCGCCGAAGACGCCCCGGTGGAGCTGCTTGAACAGTACGGCGAACGAGGTTTCGGCCGCATCGAGGACACAGTCGGCGGCCTGGATTTCGTGGGCGTTCCCACTTCAGCCCAGACGGCCAAGGTGAGGAAGCGGGTGCTGGCTTACCTGATCATTTTCTCCTTTGCTGCCGTGCTTTTCTTCCTGGCCACGCAGTTCATCTTCAAACGGGTGGTCACGGACAATATCCGCGACCTGATGCAGCTTCTGCGCAGCAGCTTGAAAGATGCCGAGGGGCAGGAGCTCCTGCGGGAAGTGCAGAGCCGGGATGAGATCGGCGCCATGATCCAGGGTGTGGAACAGCTCGGTCAACACATCGCTGAAAACCGCATCAAACTTGAAGAGTATGCTGCCGCTCTCGAGGACAGGGTTGCGGAGCGCACCCGCGAGCTCGCGCGTGAATCGGCGGAGAGAACCGCTGATGTGGATCTCTTTGTCCGGCTGCTGCACGGGGTGAACAGCTGCCAGACACGGCCTCAACTCTGGGAGCGCTGCCTTCCGCTCCTTGCTGAACGCTTCCGCCTGACACGAGCGGCCTACATCTGCACCTTCGCCTCGCAGAATTACTTCGTCTGGCCTGAAGGCGCTGCCAAACCGGTCCTGCCCGTTGATTACGTGAAGATCTTGACCCACTCCGAGGCCCGGATCAACGAGGGCACAGCATTCATCGCGGTGGAATCCTCAGCAGGAAACCCCGAGGGCCTGCTCTTTCTGGAAAGAGCGCCGGGCGACTCCTTCCGCGCAGAGGATCACGAGATCCTCAGGGCAATGGGCCGCCAGCTCGGCATTTCGGCCGAATACCTGGCCGCCTTGGACAGCATCCTGCGACATTCGGATCATCTTCAATCTATCTTCGAAGGGATTTCCGATCCATTGCTCCTGGTGGACGGTCAGGGAACGGCCATCGTGACCAACAAGGCCGCACGGGAGCTGACGATTGAGCTTTCCGGGGGCCGTCGCGACGACGGCAACGTCCTGGCTTTGCTTTGTGCCGGCAAGGGAGATGATACCGTCCGGGACTTCTCGGTGATCACTTCCAGCGAAATGCTGCAACTCCCGGAAATCAAGCTCACCTCGGGACGGATCTTTCTGTTGGGGCTGCATCCGCTGGCAGATAGAGACAGCCGTCGCATGGTGGTGCACGTGAGTGAAGTCACGGAGCAGCGCCGCATGCTCGAGCAGGTGAGCCGCTCGGAAAAGATGGCAACGGTCGGGAAGCTCGCCTCCGGTCTTGCGCACGAAATCAACAACCCTCTGGGTGTCATTCTGTGTTACGCTGAACTGCTCAAACAAGCTGCCAGGCCGGAGCAGATGGATGATCTCGATGTGATCATCCGCCATACGAGGCAGGCGCGGGAGGTACTGCGCAGTCTGCTCGACTTCGCCCGGCCAAAGGCGACGACCGGCCGCCATACGGACATCCGGGCCACTGCCGAGGCGGTGACCCGTGTTTTCACCGTGCAGGCCGAAAAGAGACGCGCAACGATCCGGCTGGAGGCTGATGGCGAGATTCCCCCCGTCAGCAGCGCAGATCCGCAGATGGTGGAGCAGATCATGGCCAATCTCCTGCTCAACGCCCTGGATGCCCTGCCGGCTCAGGACGGCCAGATCGTTGTCGCTCTTCGCTACGACGCCAATCGGGACGAGGTGGTCTTGACGGTGCGAGACAACGGGTCCGGCCTGCCCAAGGACGACCTGCCCCACATTTTCGATCCCTTCTTCACCACCAAGGAGGCCGGAAAGGGCGTCGGACTCGGGCTGACGGTGATCTACGGATTCCTGCAAGATTTGGGAGGACGGGTGGAAGCCTTCAACAACCCGGAGGGTGGCGCCTGCTTTGTCCTACATTTCCCGAAAGAACCGGCTGAAAGAGGAAACCGTACAACATGCAGCTGGATCCCCCAAATCGATTAGATCTCCGAGATGCTGGTCGCATCCTGATTGTCGATGATGAGATGGACTTTGCCCGCGGCCTCTGCAGGCTGATTTCAGCCGAATTCCCTGATGTGGAATGCGTTTGTGCCGGAAGCGGCGAAGAGGCGCTTGCCGAGCTCAATGCGCGCGGAGCCGACCTCATGATCACCGACCTTCGCATGCCCGGCATGAACGGGATTTCGCTCTTGGGCCGCGCCCTGGAGCTGGCTCCGACCCTGGCCGCCGTTGTTCTGACCGCCTATGGTGCCATCGAGACGGCCGTGGAAGCCGTCAAACTGGGTGCATACGATTTTTTGACCAAACCGGTTGAAAGAAGCGTTCTGTCCTGCGTCGTACGACGCGGACTCGAACGCAGCCGCCTGACCCAGGAAAACGCCAGGCTGCGAGAATTGCTGGAGACGAGCGGTCCCGCGCTCGTGGGAGAAAGCCCCAGCATGGTGCGCCTGCGGACAGCGGTCGCCGCAGTGGCGCGCAACGATTACCCGGTATTGGTGCGAGGAGAGTCCGGCTCGGGTAAGGAGCTGGTGGTCCGGTTGATTCATATCCATTCGCCGCGAGCGGCAAAACCCTGTCTGTCAGTGAACTGCCCGGCCATTCCCGAAAACCTCCTGGAAAGCGAGCTCTTCGGCCACGAGAAAGGCGCTTTCACCGGAGCGGACCGCAGCCGGCGCGGCCTTTTTCTTCAGGCTCACGGGGGCACCATCCACCTGGATGAAATCGGAGATATCTCCCACAGTGTCCAGACCAAGCTCCTGCGGGTGCTGCAGGAGCAGGAAATCCGGCCTGTGGGCGCTGATCGTGCACTGCACGTGGATGTCCGGGTTTTAGCCTCCACCAATCAGAACCTGGAGGAAAAGATCCTCCAGCATACTTTTCGGGAGGATCTCTACTACCGGCTCAATGTTCTGACGGTGGCTGTTCCGCCCCTGAGAGAGCGCATCGAGGACATCCCCCTCCTGGCACAGTACTTTCTCAAGAAAACCTGCAACGAATTGCGAACAGCCGAAAAATTCGCCACGTCCGAGGTCTTGGAATGGCTCAAGCATCGTGAGTGGCCGGGAAACGTCCGTGAGCTGCAGAATATGATGCGCCGTCTGGCCGTTTACTGCGCCGGCGAGGTGATCGACCTGCAGTCCATGCGCCAGGTCGAAGCCGGGCAGATCCCCCTGCCCCTGCCATCGGCAAGCCGCATCCAATCCTACAAGGAAGCCAAATCCCGCCTTGTGAGCCAGTTCACCCAAACCTACGTTCGAGATCTGCTCCAAGCCACCGGCGGCAACATCTCCGAGGCCGCCCGGCAGAGTGGGCTCTCACGGGTAGCTCTGCAAAAGATTATCTCACGCCTGAAAGCCGATGCCGGCTAGGAGGCTGCCCGAGAACTGTCATTTCGAGCGACAGCGAGAAATCTCATTCATCGTAACACCTCGATTTTACGAGATTTCTCTCTCCGCTACGCTCCGTTCGAAATGACAAAAAGGTATTTTCGGACAGCCTCCCGGCGCCCGGGGTTCGCCCGCCATGGGAGGATTTGACCATCCGGCGCCCGGGATCCAGCTATACAATGCAGGCATTGCAGGGATCCCGGGAATCCATCTTTCAGCAAAGTCCTGTTGAAAGGGACAGGCTGTTGTGCTAGGAGATGGAGGCGAGCCGTCGTGTTTTGGAGAGGTTGTCGAGCGCAGGAGTGTGCCCGGCGACGGGCAAGATCGTCATACCGCTGCAACATGGGAATCGACGCATTCACATTCTGATGGAGGTATCAGGAGATGAACTGGGCATGGATCATGGGCATGATGATCCTCACCGCGGTTCCGGCCATAGTCGGTGGAGGGCTGTTCTGGCATTTTTTCGAGAAGTGGACTGCGGTCATCATCTGGGAAGTCGTGCTGCTCTGCATCATGAGCTTCTTGATCGCAAAGGGCGACAAGGCCAAGCATGAAGCTCATTGAGGGATCCAGCCATGGAATGCAAGAAAGATCAGAACCTGCAGGGCTGCAATTGCAGCTATGAACCCTGCTCCAGGAAGGGCATCTGCTGCGAGTGCCTGCAGTATCACCTGAAAAGCAGGCAGCTCCCCGCCTGCTGTTTTCCCAAAGACGCCGAACGCACTTACGACCGCTCCTTCGAGCATTTCGCGCGTCTGGTGTCTTCCAGGAAGGTTTGATGCGGGCCCTGGAGTCTCTCCTCGGCCCGCTACTCCTCCAGAGCCTTTCGAATGGCCTTTCCATAAGGTTTTTCCAGGATGCCCACTTCGGTGATGATCCCCGTAATATACTTGTTGGGGGTTACATCGAAGGCAGGGTTCAGCGCCTTGACGCCGTCCGGAGCCACCTGCCTGCCCTGAAAATGAGTCACTTCCTTCGGATCCCGCTGCTCGATGGGGATCTCCGAGCCATCCGAGAGGCTCGGATCGATGGTCGAGCGCGGGGCCGCCACATAAAATGGGATGTCGTGTGCCCTGGCGAGAACGGCCAGCGTGTAGGTGCCGATCTTGTTGGCTGCATCCCCATTGGCAGCGATTCGGTCGGCGCCGACGACGACTACATCGATCTTCTTCTGCTGCATGAAACTTCCTGCAGAGTTGTCCGTGATGAGGGTGACCGGGATGCCGGCACGCTGCAGTTCATAGGATGTGAGGCGGGCGCCTTGAAGAAAGGGGCGGGTTTCGCAGGAATACACCTGGATCGTGGGATCTGCAGCAAAGGCGGATCGGATGACTCCGATGGCCGTGCCGTAGTCGGCCGTAGCCAACGCCCCTGCATTACAGTAGGTGAGGACCCGTGCACCGGCGGGGATCACCCTGGCCCCCCATGATCCGATGCGCTGGTTGGTGGCCACGTCCTCGCGAAGCAGTTCATCGGCCTTTTCCTGAATGAGAGTCTGAAGCTCAGCCACTGTCGCCTGGGGGTTTTCCACCACCACGGAGTAAATCTTCTCGACTGCCCACGCCAGGTTGTTGGCTGTCGGGCGGGCAGTGCGCACCTGCTCGCACATTCGGACGAATTTTTGACGGAACGTCTGCGTCTCGGCCGCCAGAATGGTTTTGGCTCCAATGGCGAGAGCCATGGCACCCGCAACGCCGATGGCCGGAGCCCCTCGAATGGCCATGCTCCTGATGGCGTTGACCACCTGTCTGACCGTCGTACAGCGCAAAAAGACCTCGCGGTGGGGCAGAAGCCTCTGGTCCAGGATGGCGACGACATCTCCATCCCGGTAAATCGGGGGCAACCATTGGTCCGTCATGGTACGCAGCTCCTTCATCAGTCGTACAGACAAGCACTCATCTCTTCATGGGACGCCGGCAGCTACCAGCTAAAGAACGACCTCCCGGAACAGGCTCGATTCACGAGGAAAGCTTGCTGCGCAGCAGGTCGTTGACCGCCTTCGGATTGGCCTTTCCCTTGCTCTTTTTCATAACCTGTCCGACGAAGAAGCCAAAAAGCTTCTCCTTACCCGCTCTGTAGGCAGCCACTTCCCCCGGACTTTCGGCGAGCACCTCGTCAATGATGGTCTCGATGGCGGTCGTATCGGTGACCTGGACAAGGCCCTTCTCCCGGACGATTTCACCTGGTTTTCCGCCCGTGGAGTACATTTCATCGAAGACAGTCTTAGCAATCTTGCCGCTCACCGTTCCCCGGTCGATCAACTGAAGCAGTTCGGCAAGGCTCTCGGGAGGGACCGGGCACTCTTCGATGTCTCGCTCATCCCTTTTGAGCTCGCGCAGCAGCTCGGACATGATCCAGTTGCTGACAATCTTGGGCTGAGGAAACCGATCGACGGCCTTTTCGAAATAGGCGGCCAACGCCCTGGAGGAGGTCAGGACTTCTGCATCGTAGACCGGCAGTGCGTAATCCCGCATGAATCGTTCACGTTTGGCATCCGGAAGCTCGGGAAGCCCCTGGCGGATGGATTCGATCCACGCCTCGTCGATCTCAATGGGCACGAGATCGGGATCCGGGAAGTAACGGTAGTCATGGGCTTCTTCCTTCCCGCGCATACTGACGGTGATCCCCCGATTGGCGTCCCACAGAAGGGTCTCCTGAATCACAGCTTCTCCCCGCTCCAAAAGGGCTCGCTGACGGCGGATCTCAAATTCGAGGGCTCGCTGAACGTTGCGGAATGAATTCATGTTCTTGAGCTCGGTCTTGACCCCGAGCTTCTCCGCTCCCACCGGTCGCAAAGAAACGTTGGCGTCACAACGCATGCTCCCTTCTTCCATGTTGCCGTCGCAGATCTCCAGGTAGCGGAGGATTTCTCTCAAGGTCCTGAGATATGCAGCGGCCTCTTCGGGGGACTGGATGTCCGGCTCGCTCACGATCTCGATGAGCGGTACGCCGGTTCGATTGAAATCCACGTAGCTCACCGGTTGAAATTCGTCGTGGACGAGCTTTCCCGCATCCTCCTCCATGTGAATCCGATGGATCCGAATCCTCCTCGATCCGTTCTCGCCGGGAACCTCTACCCATCCCTCCTGAGCCAACGGCAGTTCATACTGTGAGATCTGATAGCCCTTGGGAAGGTCCGGATAGAAGTAATTCTTCCGGGCAAACTGGCTGTAGGGAGCGATTCGACAGTGAGTGGCCAGGGCCATCTTGATGGTGAATTCGACGACATTGCGGTTCAAGACGGGGAGCACACCCGGCATACCCAGGCACACCGCACAGGTATGCGTGTTGGGGCTGGCTCCGAAGGTGGTGGAGCAGCCGCAGAAGATCTTGCTCTTGGTGAGGAGCTGAGCGTGGATTTCCAATCCGATCACCGGTTCATACTGCATGCTGGGGTCTCCATGACTTCATTCGGGGGGGCGGCATTGTCGGGGTTCCACTCCCCGACAACACGCCGGTTTATAGCACCATCCTCCCGCCGCTGCAAGGCGCAGCCCAGGGGGCGGAACCCCGCATTTCTGCTTCGCTGCCCGTCTTTTCCACGCCATACTCTGAATTTGACATCATGGTGCCTTTCTTTTAGTAGGAGGCCTGATGAAAATAGAGGATGCGTATGGATCGGTTTCGATGTTTTCACAGGCGGTATCAAGCTGATGGGATGAAACCCCATGTCTCCATTTCTCAAAGTCAAAACAGCCGCTGAAGTTCTGGCCATCATCCAGCGGCTCTCCCCACTCCCGGGTGAATGGGTCCCGCTTCATGAGGCTGTGAATCGCGTTCTGGCCGGCCCGATTCGTGCGCCGGAAGCCGTTCCCCACTTCGATCGCGCTGTCATGGACGGCTACGCCGTGCAGGCCAGGGATACCTTCGGAGCCTCTGAAACCTTGCCGGCACTTCTTGAGACGGCCGGCGAGATCCGGATGGGCGAGATTCCCGATCAACCCCTCAGGGCTGGGAGTGCCCTCGCCATTCCTACGGGAGGTATGCTGCCTCCGGGTGCAGACGCTGTCGTGATGGTCGAGTATACCCAGCCGCTCGATGAGCGAACCATCGAGGTAACCAGGCCCGTTGCTCCCGGCGACAACGTCCTGAAAAGGGGTGAAGATATTGAAGAGGGCCGGACTCTCTTTGGCGCGAGCTACCTGCTCCGAGCCCAGGATGTTGGTGTGCTGGCTGCCCTGGGAATCACAGAGGTCAAGGTCTTCCATAAGCCCAGGGTCGCCATTTTTTCGACAGGGGATGAGGTCGTGCCGATCGTGACCAGGGAGCTGCCCCCGGGGAAAATCCGCGACATCAATACCTACACGCTCGCCGGCCACCTGAAGCAGAATGGACTGGACGCGAGCACCTTCCCCATAGTGCCCGACAACATGGAGGCGTTGAGGGCCGCATGCAGGAGCGCCATGGAGGAGCACGACGTTGTGCTGTTGTCAGGGGGGAGCTCTGTGGGTGTACGGGACTTCACCCTGAACGTCCTCGATTCATTCCCGGCGTCAGAGCTCCTGGTTCATGGCATTGCCATCCGCCCGGGAAAACCGGCCATCCTCGGTCGGATCGGCCAGAAACTCTTCTGGGGGCTTCCAGGCCAGCCCATGTCCGCCCTGATGATCTGCCAGGCCTTTGTGATGCCGTCCCTTGCCGCTCTCGAGGGAATGAGCTCTGCGGAGGTTTGGCGAGCCCGCGAAACAGCAGCCTCTGCGGTGGTCAGCCGCCAGGTCCCGTCCGTACAAGGGCGGACGGATTACATCCCGGTGATTCTTTCCCGGAATCAAGACCCCCCCATGGCCATACCGCTCTTCGGCAAGTCCGCCATGATCAGCATCCTGGCCAGAGCGGACGGGTATGTGGTCATCCCCGAGCACGTGGAAGGTCTTGATTCGGGAACAGAAGTGGAGGTTCACCTGTTTTCGGCCCGATAAAGGTGTTCGCGGGGGTGGGGCGGCAGGCTCAGGCAGGCGCCGTCACGGGCTCGACATCCTCCACATTGAGCTCCACGCTCACCGATCTCTGGATGATGTCAACGCTCACCACCAGCCTCCCTCGCCTGGGATTCTGGCGAAGGAGTATTCCCACGCAGCCCTCGAGGGCGCCTCGAACCACCCGGACCCAGTCGCCCTCCTTGAGATAGGAGTGGGCCGCCAGTGGGAAGGGTGAGCCAAGCATCGTCTTCAGGTTTTCAATCTGGAAATCAGGGATGGGCAGGGGCCCCTCGGAATTCCTCAAAACACAGACTGAACCGGGCGTCTTCAGAATATTGACGTTGGTATAGTTATCCAGGACGGTGTGTATGAAAACATAACCGGGAAAAAGGGGCAGATGCACCTTCTTTCGTCGGTCCTGCCTCCTGCTCCAGCACTCCATGAGCGGGAGGTAACAGTCGAAGGACTTCTGTTGAAGCCTTTTCAAAACCTCTTTTTCATGATTGACCTGAACATAAAGCGCAAACCAGGATAATTCAGCTCCTGTAAGTTTTGGAAAGATGACCGGGCCTCGGCCTGGCACCCCATAAGTGCAGCGATCGGGGATCGGATTTCGGTAGCTTTGTTCCATGCTCTTTCTCTCTAGATGCAGTGGTCTTCAAAACGTATTGAAAGAAGGTCACAGTCGCCAATCCCGGGTAACAGAGCAATACTGGTGCCAAGCAGATCAAAAATGCCGTCATTCACGAGCGATATCCTCCTCACGACGATGAGGAGCAATGTTGCATCTCCCGTCATCATTGCGCATCAAACACAAGGGCCCCGTTCCCCACGCGATGTGTTCGGAGGCGCTTGACCTTGACTTGGCCGTCTGCGGAAGCGCAAACCGGCAGAATCTTTCGTGCGATTGCGGCGGATCACAGACCAGAAAAGGCATATCCCGCTCCCATGCCCGTCCTGCGCCTGAAGGCTGACACTCAATGGTTACAGCTTGATAGACCGTCCTTTGCGGACGTAATCGTTAACATCCCAGGCCGTGGGAATTCTGATCAACCGTCCCTGCCTGTCAGCGTACATGAGGAATCGCTTGTCCAAGGCGTGGTTGAACAGATCTTTTGTCAGAATAACATCCTTTTGGCAGTAGTCAATCAGCATCTCCCACTCCCCCTCCCGGAACCACTTCGCCGCCTGAATCCCATCACTCTCTTTGCGTCTGCCCAACGTCTTCTCGGCCAGGTGATCGAGACTCAGCCGAAAACCCAGATGACTGTGGATCTCTTTCAAAAGGTCCAGCGTCGGCAGGCTGGAAAAGTCGAATGGGCTGTAGGCCTTCAGAACCGCGTAGTCGAATGAGAGAACATTGAAGCCCACCACCAGGTCCAGCTTCTTCAAATGTTCAATGAGTGCGGACACTTCGTTCTCTCGATAGACATGGAACCGTTCCGTTTCCGTGTCGAACACGACGGCCACTGAAACCCGCATCAGATGTTTGTTCTGCCAGCCGCCGACTTCCTCGGCAAGCCTCTGAGTCTCGAGGTCGAAGAAGCCGATTCGCGGAGGCGGCTCGCCGGGTGTTTCGGAAAGCGGACCGGCATGTTTCTCATGCTCCGGCTCAGGCTCCAACTGGCTCAGCTTCCCATCGAGCCCTTCAGCGAGCGGTCGGTCTCCGAGCAGGTAACTCAGGACTGCGAGGGCAGCCTGCTTATCCAGCGGCTTGTTCCCGGATCCGCACTTGGGGGAATGGATGCACCCGGGGCATCCCTCCGTGCAGGAACAGGCCGCGACGAGGTCACGGGTCCGGGTCAGAATGTCCAGGATGATCTCGTACCCCTGTTCGGCCAGGCCGATGCCGCCGGGGTAACCATCGTAGATAAAGATGGCCCCCTTCCCCACCTGGGGATGCTGTGGACAGGAGATTCCTCCGATATCGTTCCGGTCGCAGAGCGCGAAAAGAGGAAACATGCTGATGGCCGCATGCTCCACCGCATGAATCCCCCCCATGTAGTGCAGCCCGGCGGCCTGGATGTGACGGGTCACAATGGGCTCGAGTTCCATCCAGAACCCTACCGTTTCAAAGGTTTGAGGGGGAAGCTCCAGCGGATTGGTTGCAAGCAGTTCCTGAGAAAACAGGCGCCTCTGCTCGTAGGCGAGGATATGCTCCGTAACGCGGAGACGGCCGAGTCTCGCGATGAAGTTTCCCACGGGCTTGGAAGAGAGCACCTCCAGAATCTCGGTGTCCTTCTCGCTCTTCACCCGTGTGAAGTACTGCGCATGACTCGGGGTCACCTCGATGATCCGTTTTTCGAGGTCCAGCCGGTCCACGTGAAAAGACTCGCCTCGATGCAGGTACACCGCTCCGGGATGGCATTCCTTGAGAGCCCTCAGGCCGTCGTTTCTTCCGAGGGGGACCCTGGAGCTCGATCCCGAGGAAGATCGGAAGATGGTATAGGAGGCGCCGACCGATCGGATATCCACATGGCGCTGCGGGTGCTGGCTTGAGGAGATCCACGTGCCGCCGTCGACGGTCTGGAGGAGCCGTCCGTCCAGGGTCAGGCGCCGGACCATTTCCAGCACCTCCGGATCCCCCGCTGCCACTTCCCGCTCCTCAAGAGGCAGCTCGGCAGCCGCACACGGCAGGTGCGCCCGCAGGATTTCGGGGTTCAGTGGATTCGTGACCGCAAGTTCGTACCGGCTCTTCAGGAATTGCTCCGGATGCTGCACGATATACCGGTCCAGGGCGTCGGGCTGCGGAATCAGGACAATGGCCGACTCCCGGCCGCTCCGCCCCACTCGCCCCCCCCTCTGCCAGGTGGTCATGACCGTCCCCGGATAGCCGACCAGAATGCACAGATCCAGCCCTCCGATGTCGATCCCCATTTCCAGGGCGCTGGTGGAGATGACAGCCGCCAGGGACCCGTCGGCCAGCCGCTGCTCGATCCCCCTCCGCTCTTCCGGGAGGTACCCCGCGCGGTACGAGCTCACCTTCGAGCCCAGGTCGGGAGCCATGCGCAGCACGCTCATGTGCACGAGCTCAGTCAGTTTGCGGGATTGGGTGAAGGCGATGGTCTTGAGCCCTCCCCGGGCTGCGCGAAGGATGAGGCGTGCGGCGAGCCCCGATGCGTGTCCGGCCTGTCCCATCTCGGAGTCCAGGAAGACAAAATGGCGTTTGGCCTGGGGAGCACCGCTTTCGTCCACGACTCTTATGCTGTCGCGGGAGAGCCCGAGGAGCTGAGCCGCCAGGTCCTGGGGGTTGGCGATGGTGGCGGACAGGAAGACGAACTGGGGAGTGCTGCCGTAGAAGCGGCAGACCCTCTGGAGCCGCCGAAAAACCTGGGACACATGACTCCCGAAAATCCCCCGGTAGACGTGCATCTCGTCAATGACTACGAAACGAAGGCTCTTCCAGAACTGCTCCCACTTGTTGTGAAAGGGGAGCAGCGCATAATGGAGCATGTCCGGATTCGAAAGCAGGATGTGCGGGGGGGCTTGGCGGATCTTGTTGCGATGATGAGGAGTGGTGTCACCATCGTAAACCTCGGCGCGAAAGGCCGCTTCCCCCCCCAGCGTCCCCAGAAAGTGGCGAAGGGTTTCGAGCTGGTCTCTCGTCAAGGCCTTGATGGGGAAAAGATAAAGGGCCCGCGATTCGGGGGCCGTCAGCAGCGACTCGATGATTGCCGCGTTGTAAATGAGCGATTTACCGCTCGACGTGGGCGTCGAGACCACCACGGTCTCGCCCTCGCGGATGTGCTCGATGGCCTGGACCTGGTGTGAGTAAAGGCTCCGAATCCCCATGCCCAGAAGAGCCTCCCGCAGCACCGTCGGCAGCGGCCGTGAGAGGCGGCCGGCAATGGGCTTGCGGGCAGGCAGCTCGGCGTGGTGGATCACTTTGAAGTCTTGCCATTTGTGGTGGAGCAGTGCATAAAGGAACCGTTGAATCACGGGCAGTTGTCCTCATTCCTGGTGGAGCCGGAAGGTGACGGCAAGGTTGCATCGAAGGGCGGCTGCGGCCTCGTGGGCACCGAAGTCACACCGGCGTCTTGAACGCTTATTTTTGTCATCGAAGAATATCAGACATCATTTCCTGAGGCAAAAACCATCGGAGAGAACGGTTCATCTCGTCGTTCCCCCCGGCCCTGGCTGCCGGATCAAGGAGGACCCCATGAATCAAGAAGCGATTGACCGTATCCACTGGCTCGGACACGATTGCATTCGCCTGGACGGAAGCGTTGTCGTCTGTATCGATCCTTATCAGCTCACCGCCAGCCGTGCCGCAGATCTCATCCTCATCACTCATGAGCACTTCGACCATTGCTCCCCCGAAGACGTGGCCAAGGTGAGCAAGCCGGACAGTGTCATCGTCACGGACGCGGCCTCCGCCAGGAAGCTCAAGGGGGACGTGCGCGTGGTGGCGCCGGGCGATCGGCTCACTGTGAAAGGCGTCGATATCGAGGTCCACCCGGCCTACAACACCAACAAGGATTTCCATCCCAAAAAAGCGGGGATGCTCTCCTTCATCATCACTCTGGACGGAGTGAGGTACTACCACTGCGGAGATACGGATGTCATCCCGGAAATGAAGAATCTCCAGGCGGACGTTGCCTTCCTGGCCGTTTCCGGCACCTACGTCATGACGGCCGAAGAAGCCGCGCAAGCAGCCCGGGCCATCAAGCCCAGAGTGGCGATCCCCATGCATTACGGGGCCATCGTGGGCAGCGATGACGATGCGGTGCGATTCAAAAAGGCCCTCGAAGGGGAGATCGAGGTGGTCATCCTCAAGAAGGAGGCGGCGTAGGTTCGTTCAAAGGCTGCTTCGACAGGGAGAAAGCCATGCCGGCCGCTTATCTCGAAGCCCACCGCTCCGGACGCCTCCAGGAGAGCGTCCGGAGAAGCATGGAGTGGATGAAGAAATGCACCCTCTGCCCACGCCTGTGTGGCGTGAACCGGCTGGAGGGTGAAACGGGTTTCTGCCGCACGGGAAAGCATGCCGTCGTGGCCAGCTACGGCCCGCACTTCGGGGAGGAACGCCCCCTGGTGGGAAGGAGGGGTTCGGGGACGATCTTCTTCTCCCACTGCAACCTTTTCTGCATCTTTTGTCAAAACTATGACATCAGCCACGGTGGTGAAGGGCGCCCCGTCGGCGCCGAGACCCTGGCCGACGTCATGGTGCATCTTCAGGACCAGGGATGCCACAACATCAATTTCGTCACACCCAGCCACGTCATCGCCCCCATTCTCGAGGCGCTCTCACTGGCCGTCGACAAGGGTCTCACCGTGCCCCTGGTCTACAACACGGGCGGGTATGACCGCACTTCGGCGCTCAAGCTCCTGGACGGCATCGTCGATATATACATGCCGGATTTCAAGTTTTGGGATTCTGAAGTTTCCAAGAGGTTGAGCGATGCCCCCGACTATCCGGAGCGGGCGCGAAAGGCGATCAAGGAAATGCACAGGCAGGTGGGAGACCTGGAAATAGACGCAGGCGGGGTGGCTCAACGAGGACTGCTCGTTCGTCACCTTGTCATGCCGAAGGGTCTCGCAGGAACAGCGTCCGTCATGCATTTTCTGGCGACTGAGATCTCCCGGAACACGTACGTCAACATCATGAGCCAATACCACCCCTGTGGCGGGGCGGTGGGACAACCCGATCTCGGCCGGCGGATCACTTCCGGTGAGTTCGAGGAGGCTCTTGAGATGGCACATCGGGAGGGACTGGACCGCCTGGACGAGCGGCACCGGCACTGGATCACGCTGGAGTTTTGAGCTTCCTCCAACGCTACCGGCCTGTCATCGGCCACACCTCTTCGAATCCCCTTTTTTTTCAACAATACGCAATAAGATTGCCTGATCCCCCCGGGGTCGGCGCAGGGATTGCTTATCCCCGGCAGGAAACCCTTGCCAAGGAGATGTCATGGCCAGAATTGACGCATTCTTCAAGCTCGTGAACGAACAGAAGGCTTCGGACCTGCACCTGGTCTCCGGTCAGCAGCCGGTGCTGCGGGTTCGGGGCGATCTGGAGCGGATCAAGTACAAGGTGCTGGACGATGATGAACTGAGATCCATGCTTTACGAGATCACCCCGGAAGACAAGATCAAGGTCTTCGAGGAAACCGGAGACCTCGACTTTGCCTATGAGATTCCCGGAATGGCCCGCTACCGGGCGAACTACTTCCGGCAGAAGAACGGCATCGCGGCTGTGTTCCGCGAAATCCCGAGCGAGATCCTCTCGGTAGAGCAGTTGGGGCTGCCCCCGGTGATCAGTCGCCTCGCGATGCTTCCGAGAGGGCTGGTGCTGGTGACGGGTCCCACGGGAAGCGGAAAGTCCACCACCCTGGCTGCCGTGGTGGATGAGGCCAACCGCAAGCGCAAGGACCACATCATCACTGTCGAAGACCCCATCGAATTCGTGCATACCAGCAAGAACTGCGTCGTGAACCACCGTGAAGTGGGCACCCATACCCGGTCGTTCTCAGCGGCCCTGAGGGCGGCCCTTCGTGAAGACCCCGACATCATCCTGGTGGGCGAAATGCGCGATCTCGAAACCATCCGGCTCGCCATCGAAGCCGCTGCGACGGGTCACCTGGTCTTCTCGACCCTCCACACCACCAGCGCAGCCAAGACGGTCGATCGTGTCATCGAAGTCTTTCCAACGGGCGAACAGCCCCAGATCCGCTCGACCCTGGCCGATGGGCTTCGCGCCGTCGTGTCGCAGGCCCTGTTCAAACGTGTCGACATCAAGGCGCGCTGCGCGATCCAGGAGATCCTCATCGCCACCCACGCCGTTCGCGCCATGATCCGGGAAGCCAAAACACACCAGATCCCATCGGCCATGCAGACCGGGAAGAAGTATGGCATGCAGACCCTCGATGACGGGATCGCCGCCAGGCTGCATGCGGGACAGATCAGTCCCGATGAGGCGTACATGAAGTGCGTCGACAAGGAGAAATTCAAGCCGTACCTCACCGAGGCCCCTCAGGATTTCACCGAGGTGTAGGATTTCCGGGAGGCCCGTCATGGCAGGGCCGAAGGGACACTGGAATAATAAAGAAGGGATAATGCCGTGAGACGCAGAGAGCTCGATTATTTTCTCACCCGGATTCTCGATGAGAACCCCCGGGCCTCGGACATCAACTTCACCGTCGGAAAGCCACCCCAGGTGGAGCTGGACGGTCAGCTCAAGCCGGTCCTGGAAGAGATGGGAATTCACCGCCTCATTCCCTTCCAGACCGAATCCATCGCGATGAACCTGATCGGTGGGGACCGCCGCAATATCCAGCACCTGCTGAGCCATGGGTCGTGCGACCTTTCCTACCATCTCCCGGGGCGCGCCCGTTTCCGCGTCAACATCTTCTCCCAGCGCGGCACCTATTCCATCGTCATGCGTCAGCTGCCGACGAAGATCGCCACCATCGACGAGCTCAAGCTGCCCCAGGTCTTCAAAAAGGTGGCCGAAGAGAAGTTCGGGATCGTTATCGTGACGGGCGCCACGGGCAGCGGCAAGTCGACGACCCTTGCGGCGATACTCAACGAGATCAACCAGAGGAGAGCCGCCCACGTGGTGACCCTGGAGGACCCGGTTGAATTCGTGCATTCCCAGCAGATGGCCACCTTCAATCAGCGGGAGCTGGGACTCGACTTCGACAGCTTCTCCTCGGGACTCCGCGCCGCATTGCGTCAGGCCCCCAAGGTGATCCTGGTCGGCGAAATGCGCGACCGCGAAACGGTTGAAATCGGCCTGAGCGCTGCCGAGACGGGCCACCTGGTCCTGACGACCCTCCATACCATCGATGCGGGCCAGACCATCAACCGAATCATCGGTATGTTCGAGCTCGAAGAAGAGCGCCTCATCCGCATCCGCCTGGCCGACACGCTGCGCTGGGTTATCTCCCAGCGACTGCTGCCCCGGGTCGGGGGCGGACGCATTGCGGCCATGGAAGTCATGGGCAACAACCTTCGGGTGAAGGAGTCCATCGTCAACGGGGAGAGCGAGGGCAAGACCTTCTATGAGATGATGCAGCAGGCGAAGCCCTTCGGCTGGACCACATTCGACGATAATATCGCCCAGCACTACGAGGATGGCTTCATCAGTGAAGAGACGGCCCTGGCCTATGCCACCAAGAGAGCCATCGTGAAGCGGTCCATCGATCAGCTCAAGTCGGCCAGGGGAGAGAAGACCACGGACATCGAAGGGCTCAAGATCGACAAGGAGTACGCCCGCAAGATCGGCTGAGTGCGCGCCCGCGGAGTTGAAGTCCGCAATTCCGGTCGGCGTTCCCCTGTGAGCTCGCCCGGAAGCCATGCATGTCCGGGATGAGATCCTTTGACCCGGTGATTTTCTGTCTTTCTTTGAAAACAATCATCCTGCCGCGACTGGGCGTTCCTGTCGCGGCAGGATGCCGCTCCACCACCAGCGAAACCTCCGATTCCCAGCAAGCATCACGACCATCACACTTTTCCGGCTTGACGACTGCCGGAATGACGACTCATATATTGGGCACTCGCCGTGTGGTGTTGTGGTGCTATACTGCCTGCACGGGCCGGGGCATGGCAATGGTGCCGTTTGCGCACGCGGCCGCACCCGGGTCAGTCGTTCAACCCGTGGGCTCGAGCTCGAAGCTCTTCCCGACGAATCGGAGTCCCTTCCATGGCATCCCCATCCGATCATCTCGACCTCCACTTCCAGAAGGTGAAAAATATCGGGGAGTTCGGGCTCATCGACCGCATTGCCCGCCTGCTTCCGTGCAGCTCACCCGAGGTCGTGGTCGGCATCGGGGATGATGTGGCCGTGCTGAAATCCCCTGCTGCGGATTATCTGCTGGCCACCTGCGACTGCCAGGTCGAATCGGTTCATTTTTCGAAGGATGTCATCACCGCACACCAGCTGGGGCGCCGGGTTGTGGCCATCAACGTGAGCGATATCGCCGCCATGGGAGGAGAGCCGGCCTGGGCGCTGGTTTCCCTGGTCCTGCCCGAAGAGATGGAGGTCGGCTACATTGAATCCCTCTATGAGGGCATGCGAGCTGCACTGGATGCCTTCGGGGGGGTCATCGTCGGGGGAAATATCAGTCGTTCCCCGGACCGGTTCATGATCGACTTCTTCCTCCTCGGGCGGGTCGCCCCGGAGCGGCTGGTCCTGCGCAGCGGAGCCCGGACCGGCGATCTGGTGCTGGTCACGGGGCATTTGGGGGATTCGCGCGCAGGCCTTGAATGCACTCGCGAACCGCACCTCGACATCAGCGGGGAAGATCGGGACTTCCTTCTGACCCGCCATCTGACGCCCCGACCGAGGCTGAAGGAAGGCCGACTGCTGGCATCGTCGGGGCTGGTGCACGCCATGGCCGACGTCAGCGACGGCCTCGCGGCGGACCTCGGACACATCTGCAGCGCCAGCGGGAGAGGCGCGCGCATCTTCGCCGCCAGGCTCCCCATCAGTGAAGCCTGCCTCCGTGCAGCCCGTGCCGCTGCAGCCGATGCCACGCGCTGGGCCCTGAGGGGAGGCGAGGACTACGAGCTGGTGTTCACCACCGCTCCCGAGGATGCTCCGAAGCTGAAGCAGCTCATCGAGGATAAGACGGCGACTCCCGTACACATGGTGGGCGAGATTCTGGAGGACGCGGACCGTTTGGAGACGGTCTCAGCCGACGGCCGGGTCCGGCCCGTCCCCGACTCTGCAGGCGGCTGGGACCATTTTCGAGCCAGCGGAGATGCATGATCGCAGGCTCATCTCATCCCACCGTCGAGACCCGTGACATGGGCCCGAAGCTCGCTGCCGTTCACCCGATAGAGGGGAATGATTGGAGAAAGGATAGATCATGGGAAGCATCCCCAGGGCTTTGACCATCGCCGGGTCGGATTCCGGAGGCGGAGCGGGAATTCAGGCCGACCTCAAGACCTTCTCGGCCCTCGGGGTCTACGGCATGAGCGCCATCACCGCGCTGACGGCCCAGAACACGGTGGGCGTCCAGTCCATCGTGGAGCTGGACCCGGCGTTCGTTTCGTCACAGATCCACTCGGTGGTGAGCGACATCGGCGTCGATGCGGTCAAAACGGGCATGCTGGCCAACGCCGACATCATCCATCAGGTGGCTCGCGATATCCGCCATTTCGATCTCCGGAACGTGGTCGTGGACCCCGTGATGGTGGCCAAGAGCGGAGACCGCCTTCTGCGTGAGGAGGCCATCCAGGCCATGCTGCAGGAGCTCATCCCTCTGGCCGAAGTCGTGACCCCGAACCTGCACGAAGCCTCGGCCCTCACCGACCTCGAAATCAACGATCGGGACGGCATGAAGGAAGCGGCTCGCCGCCTCCACGCCTTTGGGCCTCGCCATGTGGTGGTCAAGGGGGGCCACCTGGCCGGAAGCCCCATGGACCTGCTCTACGACGGGAGGGAATTCTTCCCCTTCGAAAATGTGCGCCACGACACCCCGCATACCCACGGGACCGGCTGCACCTTCGCATCGGCCATTGCCGCCGGATTGGCCAAGGGTCTCAGCGTATTCGAAGCCGTCCGCCGGGCCAAGGAGTACATCACCGGGGCCATCCGGGAGGGCCTGGCCATCGGCAGCGGACACGGCCCCGTCCACCACTTCTTCGAGCTTTACAGGCTGGCCGGGATCCGCTGGCCCTGATCCGTGACAACGGTCAAGGGTCGCGCCCGGCCGGGATCACCCGGAATCGGAGTCGGTATGAGAGCACGGAGCGTGCTTCGCAGTCTGCTTGACGTCAATGCGGGGGCTTATGCCGCCGGGGCCCTCGGCTTCGCCGAGGCATTTCTGCAGGTCGCAAGACCGGTCAGTCTCCCCGTCAACCTGGATATCGTCCTCACCAAGGCCTGCAATCTCCGGTGCAGGTTCTGCATCTCCTACGGTTCCCTGGGAGGGGAACGGTGGATGCCCTTCGACCTTTACGAGCGGATCGCCGAACAGCTCTTTCCCAGCGCCCATACGGTCTCTTTCTGCTCAGGGGGAGAGCCTTTTCTCTACCCCCGCATCAGGGAGGTCCTGATGCTGGCCGCGAAAAAACGGATGCACGCCATCGTCGTCAGCAACGGCATGCTGATCGACCGGGATACCGCCCGATGGATCGTGGAAGACCAGAGCATCAAGGAGCTCAAGATTTCCATGGACGGAGCAACCAGGGCAACGCTCGAGGGCATCCGACGCGGGGTGAATTTCGAGAAGCTCCTTGCGAACATTGAAACCCTTGCCGACCTGAAGACACGACGCGGCGCCCTCTTCCCCTCCCTGATGGCCCGGTACACCGTCATGAAATCCAACGCGGAAGAGCTGCCCGACATGATCGGCCTCTGCAGCCGTTACCGGCTGGAGCGACTGGATGTATCCTATCTCAATGTCGCGGAAGGCATGGATTTCGGCGAATCGCTCTTCAACCATCCCGAGCTTGCGGAAAGGGTTTTCAGCAAAGCGAGGCGAAGGGCCGGGGAGCTCGGGATCGAGCTGCGCCTGCCGCCGCTGGTCGGCAAGGACAGGGCAAAAAGGAGGTGTCTCCATCCCTGGCAGTTCTGCCAGATCGACACGGATGGCTCTATTCGTTTCTGCTACAAGGCCTGGCGCCAGAGGATCGGCTTCTTTCATGAAGGTTTCAGGTCTGTCTGGCAAGGCGACCGTTATGCGAAGCTCCGTCGCACTCTGCTTTCGGATTCGCCCTTCTTCCCGTATTGCAGGCACTGCTCCGTCTTGAGGGGCTTCAACCACGAAAGCTCCCACAACCAGACCCTCCACCGGGATGCCTACACCATTCCGGAGCTGACGGATCTCCAGGTGCCCTTCAACAGGCGGCCCGAAGAGAGCCTCAGGGCCTTCCGGGCATCATCCCCCGATTAGCGGCCCCGTCTCTCTCCGGGAAAGGCTGTGCCTGTCGGCCCCCGGCTCCTGGTGCGAGCTCACTGGGCAGGCCCCGTCGTTGACTCAAGGGCGGCACGGGCCAGGCGAGGCTTGCCCGTGGTGATCGAGGAATCCCGCACGGGCACGCTGCACTCAGCCCACGGCTCGATTCTTGATGCAGGTCAACGGGCTCCGTTCGCTCCGTTCAGCCGTTTTGCGCTCAGCCGGACTCTTATGAATGGCCGGGCCTTTGCATCCGACCGGGTCTTCAGACGCGGGCTCGCCGTGGTCACTGCAGACCTCCCCCCGCCCTCCACCCGGCGCATGGACCCGATGCCGTTGATTTGAGGGGTGGCACGGGCTGAGCGAAGCTTGCCCGTGATGGAGGAGGCCGGCATGGGCGAGCTCCGCTCAGTACAGGCCGACACAATAGAGTGTCCACCTCTCGAGTCGTCATTCCGGCAGTGTTTTGGCCGGAATCCACAAAAAAGCTGGATGCCGGCTTAAAGATTGCCGGCATGACGAGGGGCGAAATGGACATCTTTTTCCGTGGAGGTGTACTTGGCCCATGGCACCCGGCTGCCCAATCCCCTGTGAGCTTAACGGCCATGAGCATCCGCTGCGCACACCCCCATGCATGGGAATCTATTTCCATGGTAAGTCAACAGCATTAACACATGGACCCGGGTGGCTTCCCGTCGTGGCGTGCTTCCTGCCGGCCTGCATGGGAGCCCGGAATCCGGCGGTTGCGGTCTGAAAGTGTTCAACTCTTGGGACGAAAGGAGGAAATCCCGTTGGAAAAGGAAAAAAAGACACCGGAAGAGGAAGTCAAATCGGTGACGCTCAAGGCGCCGGGGTTCCGAAGCCGCTTGCGCATCCCCCGAATTCAGTGGGCGGGAAAGAAGAGGATCATCCTGCTGCTGCTGCTCCTCCTCGTCCCCTACAAGCTCTTTCTGGTCTACGTTCAGCCCGATGAGTTCGGGATCAAGGTCGTGAGGCTCGGCCCTCATCGCGGCGTCCAGAAGGAGGTCCAGGGTGCGGGAATGCATTTCGTGGTCCCCGGCCTTCAGGAGATTCACCGGCTGCCCAGGGGGATCCAGGTGCTGGAGCTCACCAACTACCCCGCGACGGCTGCCGCCGAGGCCCGCAAGGACAGGGCCGCCCACATCCAGACCTCCGACGGCTTCTTCGTGAATGTGGATGTGTCCATCATCTATCGGCTGGAGGACCCTTACATGGTGTTTACGACCATCGGTCCGGGAACGCTCTACGAGGACAACGGCGTCATCCCCAAGGCCGAGCCCATCCTCAAGGCCAATTTAGGCGAGCTGACCACTGAGGAGTTTTACAACAGCCCCATGCGCGTGAAGAAGGCCGATGCCGCTCGGGACATCCTGAACCGGGAGCTGAACCCCAAGGGAATCAAGGTCGAGCAGGTGCTGGTGAGGTATTTCAGGTACAGCGACGAAATCCAGAAGAATATCGAGGAGAAAAAGCTCAAGGACCAGCTGGTCTTCAAGAACCAGGCGGAGGCCCGCGCGGCCGTCGAGGAGGCCACCCTCAAGAAGATCGTCCAGGAGGGGGAGGCCACGGTATCCGTGAAGCTCGAAGAGGGCAAGGCCTACGTGACCCGAAAGCGGGCCGAGAAGGACCTGTACGTGCGGACCAAGACGGCCGAAGCCGATCTCCAGGTGAGGCTCGCCGAGGCCGAGCGCGTCAAGCTGAAGAACGAGGCCATGGAGGGGGAGGGGGCCGAGCGCATGGTGGGGCTCAAGATGGCCGAGGTCTACAAGGGGCTTCAGACCGTCGTCCTGCCGAGCGACGGGCCCAAGGGGGTGAATCCCCTGGACCTGGAAAAGACCCTGGATCTCTTCGACGTGCGGAAAGGAGGGGCTCGATGAGGCGCGCTCTTTTGACACTGGTCCTGTGCGCTGCGGGTGCATTGGTATCCGGCTGTGCCCTGCGCACGACGGGTGAAACCGAAGTGGGGGTGAGGACGGTCAAAGTCGGGATTTTCGCTCCCCAGGGTGTGGAGAACAAGGTGTATGCACCGGGCTCCACCTACTTCTTCCTGCCCTTCATCAACGACTGGCACACCTTCGACACCAAGCTCCAGAACCTCGAGATGACGGCCCACTCGGCCCGCGGCGACCGCCAGGGCCGGGATGATCTGCTCTTCAAGACCATCGACGGCAACGACATCGGGCTGGATGTCATCATCGCCTACCGGATCGATCCCGAGAAGGCGCCGCACATTCTGCAGCACGTGGCCCGCAACGACAGGACCCTGCGCGATGCCATCGTGAGAACGGTGGGGCGGAGCAAGCCGCGGGACATCTTCGGCGAGCTGAAGACGGAGGAATTCTACGTGGCGGACAAGCGGGAAGCCAAGGCCCAGGCCGCCAAGGAAGTGCTCCAGGAGATGCTGGGTCCGATGGGTATCGTGGTGGAGCGGGTGCTGACCAAGGATTATCGCTTCAACGCGGAGTACCAGAAGGCCATCGAAGACAAGAAGGTGGCCGATCAGCGCGTCGAGAAGAACCGATCGGCCCAGCATGCGGCCCTCGAGGAATACAAGCGCAAGCTCGAGGATGCCCGGGGCGAGGTCAACAAGATGGTGGCCAGCGTGGACGGTGAGTTCCGCATGGCCAAGATCGAGGCCGACGCTTATTTTGAAAAACAGTCCCGCATCGCCCAGGCCATCCAGGCGGAGGGCGTCGCCGAGGCGGCCGGCATCCGGGAGATGAACCGCGCCCTCGTGGGCACCGGAGGCGAAGCCCTCGTCAAGCTCAGGATCGCCGAGGCCCTCCAGGAAAAGAAGATCATCCTGCTCCCGGTTTCCGAAGGGGGCATGAACCTCAAGACCACCGACATGAACCGCCTCATCGAAATGATGGGCATCAGGTCGCTGGCGCAGTAGAGGAAGGGATCATCCTCGCCAAGAGACGCGGCGGCCGGGGGAGGGCGGCATCGCGTTCTCCGGGGCCTTCCGGGGTGGAAGCCTCCGACTCGCCTGTTGCCGGGTTGGATCCCCGCCATTGATCGAGTGGGAGAGCAGGGGGCATCATGAGCGGTCGGCGGTTTTTTCCTGCTCGATTCTCTCGTGGAGCCGCAAGGCCATGAGCTGGGTGTACGGAATGGTTTTGCGGCGTGCGGTCCGTTTCGACGTCGCGATGGCGAAAGGATCCAGACGGATGGACACCGGTTGACGCAGAGGCCGGCTCGATCGGAAGGGCTCGCAGCTCTCCATGAGCTCCCGGATCTCTTGCGGCCCCTCCTTCTGAATGGCGGCATCCCGCTCCAAGGCCTCTTCGCGCAAACGGCGCTTCATTACGGAAGGGAGCCTGCTCATCTGTACTTGATTCTCCCGGGGACCGCTTTTCTGGTGATGGCCGACATCGGGAATGCGGTCACACACCGCCACAATCCATGCTCGGGGTATGGATCGACGATGACCTCGATGAAAACGCCGGAAGCGTCGGTACCCCAGAGTCTGTAACGATATGCAGCACGTCTGCCATGCGGTGCGGTCAGTGCCGGCGAGCTCTAATGCCATACTCGGTATTCGAGGCCGGACTGGGCCCGGATGAACTGGAGAGGCTCCAGCATCGACTGAAAAGTATTCTGGACGAGAAGGAGGGTTCCGTGCGATTCTACCTCCCTGTGCATGACCTGCGCGGGCCCGATCGGAATCCCGGGGCAGGGGCTGGTGACGGAAAATCCCGAAATCATTGTGATTTAGAGGGATTGCATGAAAAGTGAATTTTGGGGGGAGGTTACCGTTCATGGGCAATTCCTTGCTGAAAGCGGGTTTACGGAACAAGTCACCGACTTTCGGGCTTGAATTTGGGCATGGGATGGACCGCTTGCGGGGAGGTTACCGTTTTGGGCCTCGCAAAGCCACGCCGGGCCTGCCTCGGGAGGTGCCAGGGGTTGCAGCGATAAGAAGAGCCTTCGGGCGATTGAGACTAAACTTCTTTCTTGCCGCTGTCATGACCCTTTTGTGCAGTTGCAGCGATAAGAAGAGCCTTCGGGCGATTGAGACCTCCTTGATTTGCACCCGGGCGTTAATGCCGTTTTTGAGGTTGCAGCGATAAGAAGAGCCTTCGGGCGATTGAGACTGCCCTGACAAATCCCCAAGCCAGAGAGCCTTGGTACAGGTTGCAGCGATAAGAAGAGCCTTCGGGCGATTGAGACTCATATACATGTATTGCGTGGAAGACATCCCACAAAGTTGCAGCGATAAGAAGAGCCTTCGGGCGATTGAGACTTTCAATACCTCAAATTTAATATCACCACTTGATTTGAGGTTGCAGCGATAAGAAGAGCCTTCGGGCGATTGAGACTCGGCTTGCTCTGTGTGCCAATATGGCAAATCCCGCAGTTGCAGCGATAAGAAGAGCCTTCGGGCGATTGAGACAACGCTATAGCCCTGCCCTGGCTCGACCAATCCGAGTTGCAGCGATAAGAAGAGCCTTCGGGCGATTGAGACAGTTGGCGGCACAGATGTGGTGCTGGTCGTCGAGCGTAGGTTGCAGCGATAAGAAGAGCCTTCGGGCGATTGAGACCGTCACACACATCGACCTGAAATGACTCCAGCGGGCGCGTTGCAGCGATAAGAAGAGCCTTCGGGCGATTGAGACATATTCAGGGCGGTGTGG
>CAZLCS010000035.1:0-1225 GCA_964557955.1 uncultured Syntrophobacteraceae bacterium | reverse complement strand
GTTGCAGCGATAAGAAGAGCCTTCGGGCGATTGAGACATATTCAGGGCGGTGTGGACCGTAATCGTCCATGGTGTTGCAGCGATAAGAAGAGCCTTCGGGCGATTGAGACAGTTCCGGGGGGAAGCCTCCCGGAGCGACTTCTAGAGTTGCAGCGATAAGAAGAGCCTTCGGGCGATTGAGACAAGTGGCTGCCCCCTTCCTCAAGGAGAAGACGCATATCGTTGCAGCGATAAGAAGAGCCTTCGGGCGATTGAGACTGTTCCGCTCTTTCTGGACACGCTGAATTTGCCAGATATGTTGCAGCGATAAGAAGAGCCTTCGGGCGATTGAGACTGTTGTCGACAACCGCATTAGCCATCTTCCGGTCTTCGGGTTGCAGCGATAAGAAGAGCCTTCGGGCGATTGAGACAACTTTCTCCCCGTAACGCATTTTTCTCCCGTAATACTGTTGCAGCGATAAGAAGAGCCTTCGGGCGATTGAGACACCTCCCTTCCCACTGACTTCATCCTGCCAGTCATAGGTTGCAGCGATAAGAAGAGCCTTCGGGCGATTGAGACCAGAAAGTGTTTCTGTATTTTGTGAGATATTCGATCATGTTGCAGCGATAAGAAGAGCCTTCTGGCGATTGAGACTTTTCTGGAAGGGGATCAGGCTTGGCGGAAGGTATTGGTTGCAGCGATAAGAAGAGCCTTCGGGCGATTGAGACGGGTAAGGTGGGAGGAGCCCACGGCGTTCATGGGGCGGTTGCAGCGATAAGAAGAGCCTTCGGGCGATTGAGACTTGATGTTCACTTAAGACACTTTTGATTCGCGCCAAAGTTGCAGCGATAAGAAGAGCCTTCGGGCGATTGAGACCTTGGATTATCTTGTAATCAAGAGATGAGGATGAACCCACAGTTGCAGCGATAAGAAGAGCCTTCGGGCGATTGAGACGAAACGCCTGAGCCGCTTGCTCGGCCCTTCTCAAAGTTGCAGCGATAAGAAGAGCCTTCGGGCGATTGAGACCCAATTCTATTTTTATCTTCATCTACTACAATTTCATAAGTTGCAGCGATAAGAAGAGCCTTCGGGCGATTGAGACTGGTGCCAGCCTCTTCGCCGGCTACCTTCGGGATGAGTTGCAGCGATAAGAAGAGCCTTCGGGCGATTGAGACTCTTTATACCTTTCCGGAATATTAACAGCGGGCTGAGAATCAGCCATTTTCATCGGTGAGAAAGTGAGCC
>CAZLCS010000034.1:0-64832 GCA_964557955.1 uncultured Syntrophobacteraceae bacterium | reverse complement strand
TCACGATTCTAATAATTGAGAATTGAATTTGAGAATTTGGTGTTCTTCTCGAGCGCTACTGGAGTGAAATGGTCCCACAAAGGTTTCCAGTGCTTGACAAAAATGTCTCTAACCGACAAAGGACCGTTCGGACGGACACAAAATTGTTCCGAAACTGTGCAACTTTCGATCCTTCGAGTGTGTCGGGGATGGTCCGCCCACTGCGCAGGTCTCCTGGGGAACTGCGACCATGATCAACGAATTCCATCGATTTGCGAACAACAGTCCCGATGCTCTGGCCGAGCTCGACCCTGAACGACGCATCACCTTCGCCAACCGGAGATTCGTAAATCTTTTCCTGCCCAAGAAAGGTGGAATCGAGGAGGGTCGCCTGGATGAACTGGAGCTCTCCAGTTCCTGCATGGCGGATCTCATTGCCGGTATCGAGCAGTCGTGGCGCAATGGCTCGGAAGAGTCCTTTCACTGGAAAGCCTGGGTTGGAGGAGCTGAGAAGGGGTTCATGTGCCGGATCATCCCCTGCGGGAAGGGTGAGGTTGACGGCAGGATTCTTATCGAGCTGAGGGATGAGAGGAAATTCCCGGCGCCCGGGGAGTCACGGAAGACGAGGGAGGAAGACACACAGCCCTACGGCAGAAGTCTGCGGAACTTCTTCAGTATTCTCGACGAGCTTCCGGCCTTTGTTTACCTGCAGCGGCAGGATTATACGGTTGCCTACGCCAACAGGAAGGTACGCGACCTTTACGGGGAGACGGAATCCCGGCTCTGCTATGAGGTCTTCTATGGAAGAGCCACGCCCTGCCCGGTCTGCCCCACATTCAAGGTCTTCCAAACCGGCCGGCCCGTGGAGTGGGAGTTCACCGACGACAAAGGGCGAACGTTCCGGATTCACGACTACGCTTTTGAGGACGAAACGGGAGAGCGAATGGTCATGGAGCTCGGGATCGACGTGACCGATCTCAAGCAGGTGGAACAGGAGCTCTTCCAGGCACAGAAACTGCGGGCTATCGGCGTCCTTGCAGGGGGGCTGGCCCATGACCTCAACAACAACCTGGTTCCCATTATCTACAATATCGACTATTCGCTGAACAGAACCGAGGATGGGGAGAGCAAAGAAGCACTTTCGGAGGCTCTGCAGGCGGCTCAGAGGGCCGCCAGGCTTGTCGAGCAGGTCCTGGAATACAGCCGGCAGCAGAACATAACCCGGGAGCCTCTTCACCTGGTCCCCATCCTGCGCGAGAGCCTCGATGCGTTTGAGACCGACCTGCACGGGGAGATTACCTTCGAGCTGGAGCTCGAAGACCGTTACGATTGTGTCTACGCCAATGCGGCCCAGATGCGGCAGGTGGTCCTGAATCTCCTGCAGAACGCTCGGCAGGCCATGCCCAGGGGTGGACTCATTAAGGTCTCACTGGGTGAGGAGCAGAGGGAAAATCAAGGGTTCAAGGCCCAGGCGGAGCCGCCGGGGGGTGAGTTCATCACCCTTACGTTTCGTGACACGGGTGTTGGCATCGGGTCGGAGGACATGGAGCGCATCTTCGAGCCCTTCTTCACAACCAAGAAGTCCAGGGGCGGGACGGGGATGGGCCTGGCTGTCGTACACTCCATCCTGAGCAGCGGCGGAGGTTCCATCAAGGTCGAGAGCACGCCCGGCCTGGGAACCGCCTTCACCCTGCATCTTCCCAAGGCCCCCGTGCGCACTCTCCCTCTCACGGGAGAGCTGTGCGTATTGCACGGGGAAAACAGGCGACTGCTGATTGTGGACGATGACGTTGGAGCGCTGTCAGCCATGTCCAGGACGCTTCGGAGTGCCGGCTTCGAAGTCGAAACCGCACAGAACGCCGAGGAAGGACTTCGCCTGTTTGCAGATGCCCCCGGTCGCTTCGGTTTGGTCCTCACTGACCAGTCCATGCCGGGGATGAGCGGACTCGAGATGTCGGCCAGAATGCTCACTTTGAACAGGGACGCCCGTATCGTCATCTGCACCGGGCACGTGGAGCCTGCCCTGGAGAGGAGGGCCGGGGAAGAGGGGGTTTCGGGATTTGCCATCAAGCCCATGACGCCTTACACCCTGGTGGAAATGGTGCGGAAGAATTGTCGTTGAACGGTTGCGGAATGATCAAGGAACAACAGAAGTGGCCAGGATATTGGTGATCGATGATGACGAGCTCGTGAGAAAGAGCTTTCTTCGGCTCTTCTCCGGTATGGGCCACGAGGTTTTGCTCGCGGACAGCCTGGGTGCGGGGGAAGCCGAGGCCCGAAAGGGTGTTGACGTGATCTGCCTGGATCTCGATCTGCCCGACGGCGACGGCCTCAAAGCCATCGACGCCCTTGCCGCTGCGGAAGGTCATCCGGAAGTCATCGTCATTACCGGTCTGGGCTCTTTCTATGGAGCTCAAGAAACCCTGCAGGGCAAGGCCTGGGACTACATCCGCAAGCCGGCGTCGCCACAAGTGATCAAGGATACGCTTCAGAGTGCTTTGCATTATCGCAGGGATGCCAGAGAACAGCGTACCGTCACCCCCCATTTCGACCGAAGCGGCATACAAGGTGAAGACGCTTCCATACAGTGCGCTCTCAGGGAGATGGAAAAAGCGGCAAAGAGCGATGCAAGCGTCCTGATCTCGGGGGAAACGGGGGTCGGAAAGGAACTGGCGGCAAAAGCCATCCACAAAAACAGCCGCAGAAAGGCCGGCCCCTTCATCGTGGTGGATTGTTCGAACATGACGGATACCCTCATCGAAAGCCTCCTCTACGGTCATGTCAAAGGTGCTTTCACGGGAGCTCATGCAGACCGAAAGGGACTGGTGGCCGAAGCGGACGGAGGGGTGCTCTTTCTGGACGAAGTGGGGGAGATGTCCTTATCGCTTCAGAAGTCCTTTTTGCGGGTGATCCAGGAGCGCCGGTACCGGGCCGTGGGATCCGGCCGGGAGCATTCGAGCGACTTCAGGCTCATCGCCGCCACAAACCGCGACCTCAACGAGATGACGCGCGAGGGCACCTTCCGGGCGGACTTGCTTTTCCGAATCCGCACGGTCGAGATTGTCCTTCCTCCACTGAGGGAGAGGGGTGAGGACAGGGAAAGACTGGCCAGGCATTTCATCGACCTCTTCTGCGACCGTTACGGCTTGGAGCCCAAGCAGCTCTCCGACGAGCTCTCCAGGGTCGTGCTCGGCTATCGATGGCCGGGCAATGTTCGGGAGCTCGCAAGTGCCATGGAGGCGGCAGTGATCAACGCAGGAGGAGATCCCGTCATTGTCCCCAAGCATCTTCCCGGCAATGTCCGCCTCTGTTTTTTGCGCGAGCGTGAAGAGCAGTTCAAGGAGATGGCCCGGACGTCTTCCGCGCCGCCTTCTGAGAGCTCCGAGCCTCAGACCGCCGAAGATTTCGTTCCTTATGATGTGCACAAGGCCATGCGTGATTTCGAATACTTCTCAAAACTTCTGGAAGCCACTCGCCATGACATCAGCCTGGCCAGCCGGGTGTCAGGCTTGAGCGTTCCCAGTATCTACAGGCACCTGGCACTCGCGGGCATTCCGACGAGGCATAAGCGCGCGAAAACCGTGCAGCACTGAAAGCTCATCGCGAGACACCACCATGGGGGATTCGATCAGCTCTGCAACCTTCCTCACCCCGCCCTCTTCTGCGGCTCTTCTCTCGACCGGCCTCCTGCCTGGGATGACCTCCCCTTGTCCCCCGGCTGCTGCTTGAGGGTCACGGATTCCAGCGCCTCACGCTGGAGCCGGCGCTCGCTTCTTCTGCGGGGGACAAAGATGGGCCGTAGGGTGTCCCGGTCCAGGCCCGATACATACATGGCCGTCGAAAGGGTTCCCGGGGTCGGCGTGAAATCCTGAAACTGCCGCACGTCGATCCCCAGCTCTTTGGCCTTCACACGGAGCTTCTCCATGTCCTCCGGTGTGCAGCCCGGATGGGAGGCCATGAAGTAAGGCCTCAGGTGCAGCCGTTTTCCCAGCCGTCCGGAGACTCTCCGAGCCTCGACGAGGAATCGTTCGAGCAGATCACCCGCCCCTTTATGCATCAATTTGAGTACATGAGGCTCCGTGTGCTCGGGGGCGATCTTCAGGGCGCCGGGCGTGTGATGCTCGAGGAGTTTCTCCAGCAGCGCCGGGGTTCTCAGAAGGAGCTCCATCCGGAGTCCGGAGGAAATGAAGACGTGCTTCACACCCTCGACATTTGATGCCGCCGCCAGGAGGTCCAGCATCCTTTGCTCATTGATGTCCAGATGCCGGCAGACGCGGGGATAGAGGCAGTCGCGGCGTTTACACGGGCTTTGAGCCTCACGGGTGCACGAAACCCCGTATAGATTGGCCGTCGGCCCTCCCAGGTCACTCACCGTCCCCCTGAAATGCTTCGCGCTGCAGAGCTTTTTGATTTCCCGCACCACGGAATCCACGCTCCGTGAGGTGAGCTTTGCTCCCTGGTGCCGCGTGATGGCGCAAAACGAACAGCCCCCGCAGCACCCCCGAACCGTGGTGATGGAGTCCCGCACCATCCGCCATGCGGGCACGTCACCCGCTGCAGGATACGGCTGTCCGGTGTACGGCAGCTCATAAACCGCATCGAGCTCATCCGGGGAAAGGTTTTCGGCCGGAGGATTCTGAAGGACCCACATCGCCTGCTGATATTGCAGGATAGTGACCAGGTCACCAGCCCTCGCGTGCTTTTCGAGCATGAGCTCCGCCTCCATGAACCTGGAGACTTCGCTCTTCAAATCCTTCAGGGAAGGCAGGATCACCCTTTCGCCTTCAACGGCCCGCTGGGCCAGCTGGGCTGGACTCAGTCTTTCGCAGGTCCCCGGAATACCAGAGAGCGGCTGTCCGGCGTCCAGGCGTCGAGCCGCGTCGATGACGGCCCGCTCCCCCATTCCGTAAACGAGAAGATCGGCTTTGGCGTCGGTGAGCACCGAAGCACGAAGCTTCTCCTGCTGATAGTCGTAATGCACAAACCGCCGAAGGGAGGCTTCCAGGCCGCCGAGTATGATGGGAGCATCCTTGTAGGCAGCCCTGGCCGACTGGGAGTACACGATGGTCGCCCGATCGGGTCGGCGCCGTTGCTTGCGGTTCCGTTCGGCCCCGAAGTACGGATTGCCGTCGGGCGAGTAGTCGTCCTGGTCGCGCACGCGGCCATTCCCTGAATAGTTGGCGACGATGGAATCCAGGTTTCCCGCGGTGATGCCGAAAAAGAGTCGCGGTTTTCCGAAAACCCTGAAACCATCCGGGGAGTCGTGGCGGGGCTGGGCCAACACGCATACCCTGTAGCCATGCGCTTCCAGCCAACGCCCAATGACGGCGACGCCAAAGGAGGGATGATCCACATAGGCGTCGCCCGTAACCAGCACGATATCAGCCTGCCGCCATCCCCGCGCCGTCATCTCTTCATGGGTTGTGGGAAGAAAGCCACCCATTCACTGCTCACTGATCAGCACGCCGTCAACAGCCACTACAGTCACACCCATCATTTCTCAGGCTATTCCTCGCCCACCGGGCAGGGATTCTGAATGAGCCAGTCACAGACTCGCAACCATCCCTCGCTGCAGATCACCGTCAGTGATCCCTCACCCGGAATGTCTCTCTCTTCGCATCTTCCGGCAATCCCGGAAAGTCTCGTTTTCATGCCAACCAGGAGTTCCTCCGATGGCTCACGGCCCGTTAGGGCCTTGATGGCATCGAGAAGCACCACTTTCCCGTCGGGCGAAAACCTTACCACATCCTCATCCAGTTTCAATTTGAAGCCAAAATTCATGATCAGCCTCCTCTCATGCGGGTATTCTCTCCGCAGGTTGACCGTGCTCATGAGTAACACTTTCCGTGCCACGCGGAGATTTTCGGGAACAGTCGCGGAAAACCGCAGGCTGCCCAGCGCTGCCGGGAAGCATGCCCAAACCTCCTCACCGGATGAAGGAGCGTGCATGTATCTCAGTTTGGCACGGACGATGAGCTATATTTTCGGAATCCGTAGATTTTAGAAAGACTCCTGCCATTTTGACACGTTCCAGAACGGCGTGTCGCTTCCGGGCTCGAGGAGGAGGATTCCCGAAGAGACCCTGCTGATACCCTATACCTCGCCCACGTCTCCGGAGAGACTCGTATCTCCTCTTCTGACCTGGAATCTGGGCAGATACCGGGCAACCGGGCGATATTTCAGCCTATGTTCTCATCTCAGGACGCAACCTCCGCGTGCTCCTCTGCAAGTGGCCCCCTTGCCTGGCGGGCAGATTGGCTTTAGAGTGTAATCAGACACGGCAACCCGGGAAAACGACCAACATCATGATGAAGATCACAGGGATATCGGAGAAATTCTGGCTAAGGTTGCTTGAGGCGCCTCACAGGCTCCTGGCCCTGGATTACGACGGCACACTGGCGCCTTTCCACGTAGACCCGGCCAAGGCCGTCCCGCTTTCCGGGATCCGGGAGGTTCTTGGTTCTCTCGTTGAACTTCCCGATCACACCGTCGCCATCGTCTCAGGCAGGCCCGTGCACGAGGTGTCTCGTCTGCTGGGCGGCCTTCCCGTCACCTGCTTCGGAAGCCACGGATACGAACGGCTGAAGCCTGAAGGGGAGCTGGTTGTCAGGCAGCTCTCCAAACTTCAGAAAGGCGGTCTGGAGAAGGCTGCACAAATGGCTCGGCGCCTTGGCTACGTGACCGCACTGGAGCTCAAGGCGGCAAGCATTGCGCTGCATACCCGGCCCATGCGATCCTACGCAGCTGCCCGAGCCGAAAGCCTGACCTTCGAACAGTGGTCCTCCATGGCGACGGAGTACGATCTGGAATGCCGCCGCTTCAATGGCGGCGTGGAGATACGCTGCCTCGGAATCCACAAGGGGGACGTCATCCTGGAGCTCATGGAACAGGTGCCGGATGGCACCCTGACGGTTTACATCGGCGACGATGAAACGGACGAAGACGCCTTTCGGGCGATCAAGGACCGTGGTCTCGGTATCAAGGTTGGCTCAAGGGCGGACGGAACGGCTGCGGAGATGTTTCTGGCGGACTGTGCCGCAGTGCGGTCTTTTCTGCAGACATGGCATCATTGGATGACCACGGCGGGCGCCCAGGTCTGAAACCGGCGGCGCCAATGCCGATTCATTCGAATATCTTGGAGAGTCAGACAGGGAGGGTTCATGAGAGATCTGGTCATCGTATCGAACCGTGCCCCATTTGCTTTCTCAGAAGCCTTCATTCAAGGCGTGGAGGAAGCGATGCGCTCGGATACCGCACCGGTTCCCCCCAAATTCGGAGATGGAGGACTGGTTCAGGCCATGGCCGGGCTCCTCAACACGGAGAAATGGAATCCCATCTGGGTCGGTGCCTCGATGGGCAGCAAGGATGTCGAAGTAACGCGCGGGCATTACGAATCCCTCTTCGAGACCATTCAATCCAAGGGATACACACCCCAGGATTTCCTCATGATCAGCATCGACCCGGAGCGTCGTCTCCATTTCCGATTTCTTGACTACGATTTCATCATGCGGCTGGTGTTCTTCAACACGGAGCACATGGAAAGCTATTACAGCATGTTCGCCAACGGGTTCCTCTGGCCGCTCATGCATCTCACCCGCTCACCGCTTCTCTACAAGACCAAGGAGCGGATCTTCCCGCGACCGAGCGTCGAGAAGAATGACTTTCTGCAGTACACCAGCAGCAACGTCACCTTCGCCCGTACGGTCTTCGACGAAACCCTCAAGAGCCGCGATGTGTGGGGAAACGGAGAAGACTTCGTCGTTTGGATACAGGATTACCACCTCATGCAGGTGGCCGATTTTTACAGGGCACTGCTTGCGGCGCACGGCTTTTCCGATGAGGAGCGTAAAAGGATCCATGTGGGACAGTTCATGCACACGCCCTTCTTCAACATTCATGAAATCCAGGGACTGATCAGGGAAGACAGGCGGCGCAGGATGAGAGCGCTTCGGTTCGACCCGTTTCCCGAAACCATCGAGAGCGTGCTTCAGAAGCTCACATGGGGAATGCTGGCCAATGACTTCATCGGCTTTCATCACAAAGAGTACTGTGACAATTACCTGGAGGCCCTCCAGGAATGGTTTCCTCGGTATCACGTGGATATCCGGCAGCGCGGCCAGTTTTACGACGTGACGCATCCCAACGGAGTCACCACTTTGGGTGTGTTCCCCATCGGGCTCGACGTAGACCGGATCCTCCACGAGGTCTCCAATGACAAGGACCTCGAGTGGGAAGACGATCGGGGGAGCCTCCACGAACAGATCGCCCGGGACAGAGGACGAGGGTGTATCATCTTCGGGGGTCTGGAACGCTGCGACTACACCAAGGGACTCCTGGCACGGCTGGAAATTTTTGCGCACACCCTCACCCTGCTTCGCAGGTCGAGACAAAGGCAGAGGGAAGCCAGGCTCTACCAGGTCACATCCCCGAGCCGCTCGGAGAATCCCGATTATCAGAATCTGGAGGCTGTGTTCAAAGACGAGATCGTTCACGTCAACCGTCAGCTGGCGAGAGAGTTCGAACCCGTCAGGCACCTCGCTGAAGGGGTGCCGCCACCTCAGAATTACCGATTCATGAAGGAAGTCGACGTCATGCTCGTCACCCCTCTCGAAGACGGAATGAACCTGGTCGCCCTCGAGTATGTTCTCGCACAGAAATATCGCAAACAGAGAGGCCTGCTGGCCATCGGTCATTGCGGAGCTGCCCGGGTATTGAAAAGCGCGGGGTTCGGGCTGCCGGACGGTGTGGTGTATATAGACCCCGTCGAGCCCGAGGATGGAGGAGAAAAAATATTCAATGCCCTCGTGCGTGGGAGCTCCATCTCTGACAGGCTGGTCGCCTATCTCGAAGATGAATTCCGCGTAGAAACCTGGGCGGAGAGCAACATCGAAGCCATTGTCCATTGCAGGCGGGACAACTGCGCCGTGTGATGGTTGGCGCACGACGGGGAGCTCCCGATCACGCAGAAAGACAGCCTCAGGCTTCCTCTGAAACCTTTTTCCGACGAGGAATTGGGAAAGGAGACCCTGTTGAATGGGGACCCGTCTCTCGGCGACCCGAAGCGACCGATAGATCCCGATCGCTTGAATGACGTGTTTGTCCCGGAGGAGCTGTGCACTTCGGGAGCGTTGCGCGTCACGCACGTCGCCCTCGTTATCCTGCTCATGGGGAGCATCGCCGCTGCCTGGCGGTGGACGCCTCTGGGGGACCTGTTCAGCGTCTCTAAGCTGGTCCACCTGGCGAACACTCTCAAGGAGCACCCGGCCGGCCCGGTCATTGTTCTGGGAGCATACGGCATCGGCGGTCTGGTCGTGTTCCCCCTCTCGGTGCTCATCGGGGCAACAGCTCTTGTATTCCCGCCGCTCACCGCTTTGTTGTATTCCCTGGCAGGAAGCCTTTTCAATGGAGTCATTCTTTACGGGATCGGTCACTTCATCGGACGCAGCGGCGCCCGGCGCATCGCCGGAAAACGGCTGAATCGCATCAGCAAGATCCTTTCCAGGCGCGGCATTCTCGCCGTCTTCATGGTTCGCATTCTCCCCGTGGCACCCTACTCCATCGTCAACGTGGTGGCCGGTGCCTCCCACATCAGATTCCGGGACTACTGCATCGGAACCGCTGCCGGTATCACACCCGGAATCGTCCTGGTTTCGTTCTTCACCGGCCAGGTCAGGGCCATCGTCGAGGACCCCAGGCTGACAAGCTGGCTGGCCGTGCTGGCGTTGATCGTGATTGGAACAGGTTTGATGGTGGGACTTCAAAGATTCGTGAAGAAACGCCTTGAAAAGAGGGGGGCCGCTTGATGCGCATGAAATCATGCCCCAAGTTTAAACCCGCGTGAAGCATCCTTGATGCCCATTTTGCTCTGACAGCACTCACCTGCGAGACTCATTGCGCTTTTGTACGCTGTTTCAGAGCCCGGTAGGCAGTGGAGCGGGGTTACACTAATCAGCACCCGGAACCAGGTGCTTTTCGTCATGAATGATGGAACCCGCGCCCTGATCCACCATCGCATCGCGCAAATGCTTCGGAAGAGCAAACATGTGCTAAGTCGCCCCCGTCTGTCTTTTAGGAGTAGCAGCCCTGCCCCCTTCTCTGCCTTTCGTGATCACTGCCTCCGGATTATGCACGGCGATCTTTTCCAGCATTTTGAATCGTGCGTGCGCACTGATCTTTCGCGCCTCAGCCTCAGAGATGTCTTCCTCGGACAGGTGGATCCTGCCGCAAGCCGGGCAACTGACATTGACGCAGGGGCCGGTGAGCCGCTTCCGGATCTCATCTACGGTCATGTGACCGATGAACCCGCATGCTGTGTCCAGACATTCCGCACGAACCCTTCTTCGACCGTTTGACTTGGCTTCATTAGGCATGAACAGCTTCCAGTGAGGGGAAAGTATTCCAGAACATTCAGAACGGTCGCCGCCAAATCACCCGGGGTGACCACCTGTCTCTGAGAGCCTGTTTGGGAAATGCCGTATCTGTGTTATTTCGGGAGGGGATAAACCCCTCCCCTACAAGAACCTCACGGGTGGTGTTCGTAGGAGCGGGGTTTGTCCCCGCCTGAGCCTGCCATCAGGCGGCAACCTGGATTTCCCAAAGAGGCTCTGAGCAACGCGCTGAATACCTGAGAGCTCACTCGCTGGCAAGCCGTGTTTCATAATACGCATCGAGCAGATATCGACGTACCTTGTGGTTCTTCGTGCTCACCCTCTGCCGCTCCATTTGCTGGATCAAGGCATCGCGATTGGCTTCGTAATAATCAGCCTGTTTCCGGGCTTTGGCTGCATCTTCCCGGATGCGTGCGCTCCTCGAATTCGCACGCTCAGCCCTGACCTCGCAGTGCTGAATTTCGACCTCGATGCATTTGCTGTAGAAAGCTTTTGGGCTTTCATCCGCGTAAGCGGACGGTGCAGCGATGAAGAGACCCACCAGTGTGCAAAAAATGATTTCTTTCATGGCTGGAGTCCTTCCTTGTGAGGGGATGCACAATAAAGAACACATGAATATAAATTATCTAAACCACAGACAGGGTTACAGAATGGATACAAGATGGGGCGGGAATGTTTGATGGCTTGCCGGGCCGTGGAAAGGCGTTTCAGGAGGCAATCGTGGGATAAGGCCATTCAGAATGAATCAAGCTTCCTCGAGGATCTTGTTGTAGATGGCGCTCATTGTATCATCAGGTTCAGCGGCCATTTCGGCCGCCAGTCGCTCCCTGTACCCTTCAAAGGTCCTCAGCGCCTGATTCCTCAACCCCATGGCGGAAAAGAGCGTCATCACCCGGCGGCATGCCTGATCATCGAGTGGATCGACTTGCAGGACTTTCTTCAGAAGATCTGCGGCGCTCTTCAACCTGCCTTCTTGCTCGAAGAGGCAAGACAATCGGTGAAGGACCTCCAGGTACCTGTTTTGAAGCTCCATCCTCCGTTCCGAAACCGACCGGGTGTAAAGATCCTCGGGGAGAAAGGGGCCATCGTAGATTTGTATCGTTTGCTGGTACAAAGCCGCTGCCTCCCTGGTGCTTCCAGCCATTTCCGCTTTGCGCCCCTTTTCGATGAGTGACAGGAATTCCTCAAGGTCCACATGGCAGAACTCTCTATCCAGGGAAATCCGCCTCTCCTCGAATGAAACATACGAGGAGCCGAATGCCGGATCGAGGTCTGGCTCCAGAGTCTTTCTCAACCGGTGCAGATTAATCTTGAGCCGTCTTTCACCATGGACCCGATCAATCCCGGGCCACAACTCCTCTGCCAGGCGCTCCCAGGGAATTTTGCGGGGACCGAGAGCAAGCATGCACTTGAGAAGGTTTTTGGGAACGGCACCTCCCCAATGTCTGCTTTCCATCGAAAGCTCGGTTTCTCCCGCGAAGACCTGGAAATGCCCCAGGGTCCTGATCCGAATACCAGGCTTCTTGGAGCGATGGATGGCTGCTTTCAGACGCCGAACTTTCTGTCCCACTGAACCGCCTGAGTGCTTCAAACCGCTGTCGAGCTCCGAGTCGAAGCACCTCGACATCTGGGCCTTAGAAAATGGGGGAGTCCATTCCTCGGCGGTTTCCAGCTCGAGATCGAGAGCCACTGCGCAAGCCCTTGCAGCATCCTCCGGCTTGATGATTAAGAAGCACCGGCATTCATTCGCCCGCCACATCTCTATGGCTTCGTTCAGACACCTTCGGGCCTCATCATGGTCTCCGACCTTCCATTGGTTCAGACCCATTGCGACGCGCGCCTCACATCTGAGATGGTGGCAGCGAATTTCGTCAAAATAGGTCACGGATCGGCATAGCTCCCCCTTCCCTCGCGTTTCGTCGTCGACATGGTATTGAAGCATCCCCGTCAAAACCCTGATCGCATTCAGATGGTAAGGCGAACCGCACCGGGTCGAGCTCATCAGGAGCTCTGATCTGGCTGCCCATTCTCTTGCCGGACCGTAATCACCACGCCAGTAGGCATTGAGGCCGAGAATGAAAGAGACGACCCCGTTGATGAACAACTGGCCCATGGCGGAGCAGGTCTCCAGAAGCTGGGCTCCCAGGCTGTCCACTTCTTCATGCCGGCGAAGATGAACGCCGATGAGAAGCGAATACATTCGAGTCACCGGGTACAAGTAGATCAGGCCATTTTCCTCCGCCGTGTCACGCGCTTTTTGAATCAGACTGCACGCCCTTTCGGCCTCGCCCCGGAACAGGGTCAAAAGACTGGTGTGCAGAAGGAAGATGGATTCCATTTCCGGGCACTGGTGCTTCCTCTTCAGTCTTTCGGCCTTCTCTCGAATCTCTTCTGCCAGAGCGGATTCCCCCAGGAGGGTGAGGGCCTCGAGAGCATGGCACAAAGCGTGGAACTGGAGCCGCTCGTCACGCAACTGCTTTCCGATGAGGTAAGCCGTCTGGCAGGACGCAAAGCCTTTGCCGGGATTGCCGATCCGGATCCTCTGTGCAAAGCCCAGCTGGAGCCGGAGGACTGCCCTCTCGTAGGGATAGTCGTCCGCCGCCATGGATCGGAGAAGAGCCTCCCCCGCTGAGACCAGTTGGGCCACAGGAAACGCGCTCCCATCACACATGATGGAAGCCTCGATCAAGTGCGCCAGTGCCAGCATCTGCCCCCGGAGGTCCCCCCGCTCTTCGAAGAGGGAGAGTGCCCTTTGGAGGCAGAGGATATTTGCGGCGGCATGGCTGTAACGACGGGAAAGAGTGAGAAAGAGGAGCAGCCACGGATTGTCGTCCATGTGCTCTGGAGGCAGACAATGCAACCACCTTGACAGATCCCCGATTCGATTGGACTGCAGAAGCTTCAGGCCAACACTTTCGATGAGGCGCGCAGCACCGGCATGATCTCCGGCCTTGATGGAGTAGTTTATGGCGTTTTTGAGGTCACCGCGATACTCGTATATGCCGGCAGCTCTCCTCAGCCAGTACCGCTCAGCATCGGGAGGATGGAGAGCATGGAAACGGCTGAGGAGAAAATCCCTGAATACTCGATGAAATCTCAGTTTGACGGTTTCCGTGTCATCATGGACCGGACAAACGAACAAGTTCCTCTCTATCAACTGGCCGAGTATTGACTCGGCATCCCCTCTATCCAGGAATTCATTCAAAAAACTCGGATCCACCACGTCCAGGAGAGACGCTTTGATGAGCAGATCCCTGACCCCATCAGGCTGCCTGTCAAAGATTTGCTCACCCAGGTATTTGAAGCTCCTCATCTTGAATTCACGAGGCAGGCTCTTATGAATGAAATCTTTCTTCTCTTCGGCCTGCAGGCCCATCAATGCTTCGGAGACCAGCTTGAGGCCACCGACCCACCCCTCGGTTGCCTGCTGGATCTCTTGCAGCAGATCCTTGCTGAGAGAGATCCCATGTTTGCTGAAAAAGGCCTGAGTCTCGCGCAGGGTGAAAGCGAGCTCACGATTCTCGATGACTGCCGCCTGCTGGTTCAGCCGCATGCGTTCTATCTCAAGGTGAGGGGAAGTCCTGGACAGCATCAGGAAGGTCACACCATCCGGAGCGTCGTCGAGGAGCACCTGTAAAAACTCGAACGCCGTTGATTCAGGCGGGAAATGGTCCAGGCCGTCCATCACGATGCGGATCGGAATGGGGGCTGTTTTGAAAGCGGCTTGAACCCACTCCCTGTAAAGGGAGAGGTGTTCTCTGGGACTCAATTCCGACGTTGGAAGCAGGCCGAGGTCTCCCTTTCTGGCTCTTTTCCGGAGTCTCGCGATGGTTTCCAGCATCGAAGAGTACAGGATCTGGGCATCCGAGTGAAAGGCTCGCAGGTTCAACCATGCCGTTGGAATTCTCGATTGCCTGGTAAAAACAGCAGCCAGTGTGGTCTTCCCCTGGGCCGCCTGCCCGAGGATAAGGACAAGCCTTCTTTGGTTTTCGCTATCGAGGCGATCGATCAATCGCCGCCGCTGCACGAATAGATGCTGCGAAATCCGAAGGCTTTGGCGGGTATTTCTCCTGGCTTCCATAAATGTTCCTGATTTCGCACAGTCACTGCCCGTCTCGGGGGACATCTCTGCCTGAGGCAGTCGTGCCCTCCGGCACTGGGAGCACAGCAACCCGGCATTCTCCCGAGACAGAATCGTGCAGGCGACCCCGTCACGGGGCGCAGCGGATCAGATACAGGATAGAATGGTGTTTGAGCCGAAGCCAATCTGAGCAGCCACTTCCCCCCACACATGTCCAGCCGGGCCATTCGAACCCTTGCCGCAGCTCTGCTCAGAACAAATGAGTTTAGCGTACTGTTTTTACCGAATTTTGTGACACCCCAACCTCGAAATCCTTCGGGCCGGTCCTGTCATGCTCGATGCCCACCGCTGGGGTACCGGTCGAGAGGCCGGAGAGGAGGCCCCTCCCAGCGGGGATAGGGCGCATCGCCCTCCAATGCGTCCGCCACATCCTCGACGTCGAGCTCCGCAAGCCGCTCGCGGGTGGGCGCGCCCGTCTCCGGGTCGCAGCCCTGCGTGCGGTAGTAGTCTTCCAGCATTCGCCGGTGCTTTTCCAGGTCGGCTTTTCCCTCGGGGGAATCTTTCACCTCCGGCTTCTGAGGCAGTCGGTCGTCATCCTTCGTGATTCCCCGGCGAATATTGAAGGCCCGCTCCACGGCCTGGATTCGATCGGCGGCCGCTTCAAGCCGGGGCGCATCGAATGGGACACCGGTGGCCGCGGTGAGCAGCTCGGCCAGGCCGTCCCACAGGGGCGATTTCCAGACCAGCGGGACGGCCGAAACCCAGCTGTTGACCGCGCCCTTGCACCGGCCGATGGCATCCGCGAGCGTCGTCGCTCGTTCGGCGATGCTGAGCGACCTCGCAGGGTCCCGCGACAACCCGGCCGGGAAGATGCCGAGCTCCACCAGGGCCGGGAGGACATCTCCCGGCGCGTTGTCTTCCACCGCCCAGCTTCTGCCTCTCAAATGGTCCGCACCCCGGGTGGAGACGGCATGGGCCAGTGCAAACACTCCGGATGGGTGGACCCCGCGGCTGAGGCCCTTGACATGATGGCAGTGCTGCATGGCCTCCGATCCCAGGATTCGGGCCGTGTTGACCAGCCCCTCGGCCACGATGCCACCGAACCCCTCCCGGAGCACCGTTCGGTGTACCAGCTCGATCTGGGCCGCGGCATCATCCCATTCCAGGCGCAGCCCGCCCGTGTCCCTCTCAGTCAATATCCCCCGGCTGTACAGGTGCTTCACGAAAGCGATGGTGTTGCCCAGGGCGATGACATCCAGCCCGTAAGCATCCGCCAGGTTCTGCATCTCGAGGATGGCCACGGGATCCTCGATGCCGCAGTTGGTTCCCAGGCAGTCCAGACACTCGAACTCGAGGGCCGAACCCTTTTCACCCTTCCTTCGCCCCTCGGGGATCGAGAACACATTCTTGCAGCCGACGGGGCATCCATGGCATCCCGTCCGCCCCGTCTCGAAACGTTTGAGCCCCTCGGGAGTCAGCGCCTCGGGCACCTCATGGGGCTCCAGCTTCTTTTCGAAATATCGCCGGCTCGGATACCAGGACATCATGCCGATGTGCGTCCCGTAAACCGCGATCACCCCGCGCTGCACCGGGTCCCGGAGGAAGTACGCGCGGTCCTCCCCTGCCATCCGCTCAAAAGCCTCTGGATCGGCCAGAGGAACCCTGACGGAGCCGGAAACCACGATGGCCTTGAGGTTCTTGGAGCCCCAGACGGCGCCGCTGCCCCGGGCCGCCGACGCGTATTTGTCCACAATGGTGGAGGCCATGCGGACCAGGTTTTCGCCGGCCTGCCCGATGGCTGCGATGCTCGCTTTGGCGCCATGGCGCCGGTGCAGGAGGTCCGTGGCCTGCCACGTCGTGCCGCCCCAAAGGTCCGATGCATCGAGGAGCCGGACCGCGTCGTCCTCGATCAGGAGATAGACCGGGGCATCGGCCCGTCCGCTTAGGACCACGAGGTCGTAGCCCGCCCGCTTCAGGCGGTAGGCAAAACCGCCCCCCGCGTTGCCGTCACCCATGATCCCGCTGTAGGGCGAGAGTGTGCTCACCTGAATGCGGCTGGACATGGGGAAGGACGTCCCGGACAAAGGCCCGGCCCCGAGGCAGAGAACATTCTCGGGACTCAGAGGGTCGATGCCGGGGGGCACCTGGTTGAACAGGACCCTGGACGTGAATCCCCGGCCGCCGATGAACAGCCCGGCAAACGATGGGTCGAGCGGCTCCCGCTCGATGCGACGATGGGTCAGATCCACGGAAAGAACCGTTCCTTGCCAGCCGTACATGGTCCACCTCTGACAAAGCTGTATTCCACAGTGCCGACCTGGCACAAAACCAACGCGGCGATAGGGTCGTGGTGGGCTCCGGCGAGCTCGGGACGACCAATGTTGACCGCAATGAAATCCGCCGACATTCCGGGGGCCAGGCAGCCGATGATTCAACATCGCACGTATGGGCGCCAACCCTCTGGCCGACCGCATATTGCTGGAGGGACAGTGCGCCACTCCCGTCCCTGTGCCGCCAAACCTGCAAATGGTCCGATCGTCCAGCCGGAGACGGAGCGCGTGCCAGACATCCTTTCCGAACCAGCCAACCGATTCAACATAGTCGTCCGGCGTCATGCCGAAGTTTCATGCCTTCAGGAGACGACGCCCCCATCGCCTTGACAAGGGCCGTCTTCAAATCCGCCATGAGATAAGGCTTGTGCAAGAATGCCTGAGGCGTCTCCGCATGCTCCCCTTCCATGACCTTTGCCTCGTCGTAGCCGCTGGAGAGGATCACAGGGATATCAGGCCGCAGTGCCCGCAGCGCCTCCATGGTCTCCCAACCGTTCATGCCCGGCATGGTGAGGTCGAGTATGACGAGGCTGATTTCATCCTTGCGCATGCTGAAGACTTCCAGGGCCCCCAAGCCATGGCTGGCCGTGATCACCCTGAAGCCCGAATGCTCCAGCATCGCCTCGGCCATGTTGCGAAGTTGAGGCTCATCATCCACAAACAGGATGAGGCCCCCGCCTGCGACGGGCCTGGGGAGCTCCCTTTCGAGCGGTTGAAGCGGCTGGGCGCCCTGTTCCTCAACAGGCCAAAAGACCCGGAAGACCGAACCTTGACCGGGCTTGCTCTCAACGGCTATGGCTCCACCATAGGAGCGGACAGCGCCCAGGACAACCGGCAGCCCAAGGCCTCGCCCCGTGAATTTGGTCGAGAAGAACGGATCGAAGAGCAGGTCGAGGTGCTCGGGGGGGATGCCACATCCGGTGTCATACACTTCAAGGCAGGCGTAGGCTCCTCTTTCCGGCCTCCAGTCGGCGGGAAAGATGTGCAGAGAGGACATTTCCTCCTTTTCCGCGATATGAAGCACCACTCGAATCTCGCCACTCCCTTCACCGATAGCTTCCCACGCATTGACGAGAAGATTCGACAGGATCTGCCGCGCCTGAGCCTGGTTGGCCTTGATGGTCGGCCCGTGAGGAGGAATGTCCGTCTTCAGGTTCACCCCCCGGGGAAGAGATGGGCTCTCCGCCTCGATCACCTCTCGGCAAACCTCGGCCAGGTCAAAGGGCTCGGGTATCGGCAAAGCCTGACCGAGGTAGGCGAGCATCAGGTTGCTCACTTCGGCCGCGTGGAGGGTCGCGCGCTGGGCCTCCAAGAGACGAGCCGACAACTTCTTGTATGGTTTGGCGTAATTCAAAGCGAGCTCAATATTGCCCGATACCGCCATGAGCTTGTTGTTGAAGTGATGAGCGATAGCGCCGGCCATCCGCGCCAGGCTTTCCGCCTTCCGGGATTGTCGGATCTGCCGTTCCAGCTTCATCCGTTCAGCCTCAGCCCGCTTGCGCTCGGTGATGTCGCGAGCGGCAGCGAATACTCCCACGATCTGCCCTTTTCCATCCCGGTACACTGAAGCGTTGTACAATACGGAGGTCGCATGTCCGTCCAGATGCTGAATTTCCAGCGGATAGTCCCGCACCGAGCCTACTCGAAAAACTGCCTGATATCCGTCTTTTGCTTCGTCGGGATTGGTGAAGTAGTCGGAAAAATCCGTTCCAATCAATTGGCTTCGATCACGCCCGGTCACAGTCTCTGTAGCCGCGTTCACATCGGTGATCTTGCCATCGGGGCTGATGGTCACCAGTGGGTCGAGACTGGCTTCGATCAGGCTGCGGGCGTATCGGGATGCGGCGCGCAAAGCCTCCTCCCCCTGCTTCCGTTCGGTGATGTCCCTCATGATGACGAGCATTCCCTGCCGCCTCTGCAGGTCGACTTTCTTGACGGAGAGGAGAACCGTCCTGATCTGCCCGGACTTTGCCCTGAGGCCGCACTCGAAACCCGCCAACCCGGTTTCGGAGCTCAAAATGGTCCGGATTTGACTGCGCTCACTCAAGTCGGCCCAAATCCCAAGATCCAGGAAAGTCTTCCCGATGGCTTCATCCTGTGAGAAGCCCAGCAGCTCACAATAAGCCTCATTGGCCTCGAGGATCGTTGCGTCATCCCAAAGAGCCAGCGCCAGAGCCTCTGGGACGGAACGGAAGAGTGTTTTGAACTTCTCCTCGCTCTCCAAGAGCTCAGACTCACGGGCCAGAACCCCTTCAGCCATCTCACGGAATGATTCGGCGAGGTCTTTGAGCTCGGAAGGACCCGAAGTCGCCCCCGGAATGCCCGTACCACTGCGACCGAAATGAAGCGCATGGTTTCGCAGCTGCCGGATCGGGGTGGCAATCGAGCGGGAAAGGAGCAACGCTCCACCGAATGCAGCCATTGTGACGATCAGGACCAGGAATGTCTGGGGCGCCAGCGCGGAGGTGATGGCCGCCATGGCGTCTTCTTCGGCGCGGCTCGCCGCAGCAACCCAGCCGATGGAGGGGACGGGAACCAACGCAGCCAGGCGCTTCTCTCCCGTCAGCTCAGATGTGACTGTGGCGGTAACCTCTTTTCCTTGGAGCGCAAGTTCAATCACCGGATAGAACACGAGCCATCTGCGCCGCTCCCAACTGAGCTCAGTGGCGGGATTTCGGAATACGTGCATGCCTTTGTTGTCGATGAGACTCACGCCAGCACCTTCTGAACGGTCCATTCGTATGACACTGTCCAGCCGGGCAGAATCAACAGCGGCTGCAACGACCCCCAATAACTCACCCCGCTCGTCTCTAATCCCGCGACTGATGTAGAATGTAAACTCTCCCGTGACTTCTCCCGGGAGCAGCTCACCCACGGCCCAACCCCGCCCGGCAAGAATCTTCTGAAAATAGGAGAACTCACCGACATTGACGCCGCTGGTCGGTTTGTGACTGGAGGCGATAACCCGTCCGCCTGGGTCAACCCAGAGCACGCTTCTGAGGGCGGGATTGTCGGCCTGGAACTGATGGAGGATGCGATCCCGATCCCGATCATGGATCGGCTGCGACCCGCTGAGAGCTGACCCGATGACCCCTTCACCGTGGACAATGCCTTGCAGGAAGATCTCAAAACTGCCTGCCGTCGCGCGGGCGACTTCAAGGTTTGTCTCCAACTCCTTGGCGCGGCGGGTCTGAACTCGCTCGTGATAGATGTAGGCCTGGATGAGAGTGGTAGGGACGAGCAGGAGGAGGAGAAGAAATATCAGGTTCCCTTGAACGGTTTTCCAAAAGCCGGGATTTCTGGATCCGGTCTCAGCAATGGCTTCCATAGACAGCCCCTGGAATATTCGCTTTCAATCCATTCTCCTCGAGGTTCCATCCTCAGGAGGACCAGGATCGCATTACAGGGAAGATTCGACCCTCCTTGAATATATGAGAGTTTGAGCGTACGACGGGCGGAAGACCTGTCCACACGATGCTGTGGGTGAGCCAGAGGGCATGGCTGTTCGAAACTGAAGCAGCCTTTTCCTACTTGAGCATCATCATTTCAGCGTCCTTCATTTTCTTCTCTCCGTCTTTCATCATCAATTCGCCCGCCGACGGCCGGTCCTCCTTGATCATGCCCTTCCTGGCCAGGTCGCCCAGCATCTTGTTCTTGGCGTCGACCATGATTCTTGAACCATCCAGCATCTTCTTCTTCCCTTCAGCCGTCTGCTGGGCCCCGATCATCCTGTCGCCGTCCACGATCATTTCATAGCCCTCGGACATCTTCAGCTCCCCCTCGAGGGCGGCTCCTTCTTTCACCTTCTGATTCTTCACAAGATCGCCTTTCAGCGTCTTCCTGCCATCCATCATCATTTTTGCCCCGTCCATCATTTCCGCTTGTCCCTGGACAGGTTTCTTCACTCCGAGCATCTCCATGGCCCCTTCTTTGGCTTTCCCCTTGAGGACGTCTGACATTGGCGCCTGGGCAAAGGGCTGTCCCGAGGTGAGAACAAAGATGGCACTGATCGTGACGATACAAGACAACATCTTGATCATTACTCCCAATGGTTTCCGCATGTTTTTCCTCCTTTGTTTAAGCCTCTCTTACAGCACTATCGCCAGTAGCTGCTGCTTGTAGCTCATTGAATAAAAATAAAGCCTGACAGGGAAATAACAATAAGTCTTCCCCCTCATTCCAGTGGGAATTTCCCTCAGTTGAACAGGAGCATGGCGTTCCCGTCAGCCGATTTGGATAGCCGGCATCGCAGCCTGCGCTATTCACCGGGGACCGGACCATGAGCCTCAAGATGAAATTCGTCGTCCGAAACAGTCTATGATCAAGAGCATGAGGATTTCACGCCCGAAGCCCGCCAGTATTTCTTGCGCTCACATCTTCGGTGAGCTTATTCTTGTGCAGCTGAGATGTGAATCCAGGATCGGCGGACGCCGGCGCTTCGCGACCGCACCGCTGCCGATCGTGCGGACGAGCTGTCTGCAGTGAAACAGAATGAGGAGAATCCATGCAGGTATCCAGGGAAAAGCAGGTCGAGATGCTCCGGTCCATGCTCCTCTCCCGCCGGTTCGAAGAGAAGCTGACCGAGTTGTGCAAGGTCCAGGGAAAAATCCCCGGGATGATGATCCTCTGCACGGGTCAGGAAGCCGTGGGCTCGGGGGTGTGCGCAGCCCTCGCGCCCGAGGACGTGATCATCTCGAATCACCGGAGCCACAACCATCTCCTGGCCAAGGGAGCCGACCCGAGAGCCCTCATGGCCGAGATTTACGGCAAGCGCACCGGCTGCAATAAAGGAAAGAGCGGCACGCTGCACCTGGCCGTGCCGGAGGTCAATGCCCCGTGCACCACGACGGTTGTCGGCGGTGGGCTGCCCATTGCCGTCGGCGTGGCCTTCGCTCAGCAGTACCGGGAGGAGAATGCCGTGACCGTCTGCCTTTTCGGGGACGGTGCGGCGAATGAGGGCTCTTTCCACGAGGCCCTGAACCTCGCGAGTCTCTGGAAGCTTCCCGTCGTCTTCGTCTGCGAGAACAACCTCTATGCGGGCGCCCAGCGCTACGAAGAGCACGCCCCCATCCAGAACATGGCGGACCGGGCCGTCGCCTACGCCATGCCGGGGGAGGTCGTGGACGGCAATGACGTGCTGGCGGTTTACGAGGCCACTCGCCGTGCCCGCGACCGTGCCCTCGCCGGTGGAGGCCCGAGCCTCATCGAATGCAAGACCTACCGCTGCCGCGGCCACGGAGAGAGCGACCCCCAGCATTACCAGCCCAGGGACGAGATCGCGGCATGGCAGGAAAAGTGCCCCATCCCGAGGCTCCGCGACGAGACGCTCGGACGGGGGTGGATCACGGACGAGGAGCTCCGTGAGATGGAGGCCGAGATCAACGCCATCGTGGAAGACGCCGTGCGTTTTGCCGAGGAGAGCCCCTACCCCGCGTTGGAAGAGGCCCTCGAAGACGTCCTGGTTCAGTGAATCCGTTCGATCGCCGTTCGATCGTCAAGGAAAGGAGTGGAACATCATGCAGCAGCTGGGAATGGGCCAGGCCGTCCATCAAGCCCTCCGGGAAGAGATGATTCGGGACGACGGCGTTTTCATTGCCGGGGAAGGGGTCGGGGTGAGCATTCATGACAACCCCATGCTTCCCACGGCGGGTTTGCTCAACGAATTCGGTCCGAAGCGGGTCAAGGACACCCCGGTTTCCGAGGCCGCCATCGCGGGGCTCGCCGTGGGGGCGGCGGCAGCAGGGCTCAGGCCCGTGGTGGAGATCATGTTCAACCCATTCTTCACGCTGGCCTCGGACATGATCGTGAACCATGCCGCGAAACTGAGATACCTCTCCGGTGGCAAATCCACCTTTCCTCTGGTCGTCCGCATGAAAAGCGGAGCCGGGTTCGGAGCCGGCTGCCAGCACGCGCACAACCTGGAAGCCTGGGTGGCGCACTGCCCCGGCCTGAAGGTGGTGATGCCCTCGACCCCTGCCGACGCCAAAGGACTCCTCAAGTCGGCCATCCGCGACGACAACCCCGTCATCTTCATCGAGGACATGATGCTCTACTTTGCCCCCGGGCCGGTCCCCGAGGGGGAGCACCTCGTCCCTATTGGAAAGGCGGACGTCAAGCGGCCCGGGCAGGACGTCACCGTGGTGACCTGGTCCAAGATGCTCGGGGTCGCCCTGAACGCCGCGAACCGCCTCGAGCAGGAGGGAATCCACGTCGAGATCGTGGATCTGCGGACCCTGGTGCCCCTCGACAAGGAGACCGTGCTGGCGTCAGTGCGCAAGACCGGGCGCCTGGTGGTGCTCCACGAGGCGACGCGAACAGGAGGCTTCGCCGGAGAGGTTGCAGCAGTCGTCATGGAGGAAGCGTTTTCGAGCCTCAAGGCTCCCCTGAGGCGGGTCACGGGGCCGGACATCCCGGTCCCGGTCAGTCCGCCCCTCGAGCGTTTCTACATACCCGACGAGGAGAAGCTGATGGCCGCCATCCGGGAGATCCTGTGACAGCGATGTGGTGCGAGCTGGGGTTCTGAATACGTCAACGAGACTCTCCGTCAGTGCGCGGGTTTGCAGTTGATTTCCGGGGACGTCTATTGAGCAATGGGCGCAGTGGGCCGGCAGATCGAGGGGAGCTCATGCTGAATCGGCGCAACTGGGCGAGCGTGCTGTTGTTCGTGGGGGCGAGCCTCCTGGCCTTCGCTGCAGGCGTGAGCGGCCAGTCGGGATTCGATCACTCCGTTACGGTACACTATTTTCGGGCGGAGGGCTGCCCCCACTGCGAGGATGCCGGGCGATTCCTTCAGCGGCTTGCCGAAAACGATCCCCGGATCGTCATCAAGGACTATGAAATAGAGCTGGACGATGCCGGCCGGGAAGCGTTCATCCGGGTGATCGAAACCCTGCACTTGACGCAGGCGAACGTCCCTCTCATCGTGATCGGCGACTGGGGGATCATGGGCTATCAGCGGGATGAATGGACCGGCGCGGAAATCGAGCGCAGGATCGCCGTCTGCCTGGCCGCCGACTGCGCCGATCCCGTCGGCCATCTCCTGGCTGAAGGCTCCCTCCCGGAAAACGCCGATGTGAACGTTCTCGTGACCTCCCTCCCCGAGGAGATTTCCCTGCCCCTCCTTGGCAAGGTCGAGACGGCGAGCTTGTCGCTCCCGGCCCTGACGATCGTGCTCGGCGCACTGGACGGTTTCAATCCCTGCGCCATGTGGGCGCTGGTCTTTCTCCTGGGACTGCTGCTCGGCGTGGAAGACCGGAAGCGCGTCTGGGTTCTGGGCCTGGCGTTTCTCGCCGGATCCGGGCTCGTTTACTTCATGATCATGACGGCCTGGCTCAACGTGCTGCTCACCTTCGGCATGCTGGTCTGGATTCGGGTCGGAGTCGGCCTGGTGGCACTGGGGGGCGGGGCCTACAACCTCTATGATTTCTTTGCCAATCCCGAGGTCGTCTGCCACATCTCCCAGTCGGGCAGCCGGCGGCAAATCCTGGAACGCCTCAAGACCATGGCCCTGAAGGAGAGGCTGTGGCCCGCGCTGGTGGGAGTGGCGCTGCTGGCCATCGCGGTCAACCTGATCGAGTTCGTCTGCTCCGCCGGAATCCCGGCGGTCTACACACAGCTCCTGACGCTCACGGCCCTGCCCATCTGGCAGTACTACGCCTACCTGCTGCTCTACATCGCCGTGTTCATGGCGGACGACATCCTCATCTTCTGCGCCGCCGTCACCACCTTCCAGATGACGGGACTGGGCACGAAGTACGCAAGGGCCAGCCGACTCCTCGGAGGCCTCATCCTGGTCGCCATCGGCCTCACCCTCCTCTTCAAACCCCAGTGGCTCTCCTTCCGGTAGCGGCACGGCACGGCTTCCCTTACCGGCGCCGCACCCGGACGACCTCAATGCAATCCCCTGATCCGCGTGCTTTGCCGAGATTTTCCGGGGAAAGCGGTGCATGAGGAGCGAGACCTTCGCCAGCCTGCATTTCGGGCTCCGACAGGGAAGGCCTGCATGAGGCGGGGATTTCGGCCCGTGTGAATTCGCGATTGCCAATGAGCTGGAAAGCCATTATATGTCCATCTTCCAGCCGTTGCCGCCGCCAATGGAACCGATGAATGAGGAGCCTCCCGTTGAAATGCCCTAAATGCGAAAAAGAAATCACCCTGGTACGTACCTGACGTCAGGTTTTCTGGCGCTGCCGTGACTGCGGCGCTCGCTACCCCTTGAGCGAATTCCGGGAGGCCCTGACACCGGACATCGAAGAGGAGCTCCTTTCCTGCAGAGTGGACCGCCTCTGAGAGCGTGTCGGAACAGGCTTCAGTTTTGTCAACGCTTCATTCCCGCGAAGGCGGGATTCCTGGTTTGATCTGGAGTATGAACCCCTATCCTTTGCGGGGGTGACACCAGGCGGCTGCCCGAGAACACGGAATGCTCAACCAGCCCAGGAGCGGGCGGTGATAAACCCCGCCCCTGCGATGGGATTACGAGACAGTCTTGCAGGGGCGGGGTTTATCACCGCCCGACACGGCCATTCTCGGACAACCGCCTGGAAGATGGACTGTTTCAACACCCTCTGAACGCCAGCCCGAGAGCAAGATGGCCGGTTTCACACTGCATACCAGCAACAGGCTGGAAATCCTGGCGGAGAGTCTGATCGAATTCCTGGGTCAGTCTTCTCCATCACCTTTCCGTAAGCAGACCGTCCTCGTTCAAAGCAAGGGCATGGAACGGTGGATCTCCATGCAGGTGGCGGCCAGGCTGGGCGTCTGCGCCAACGTGGAATTCCCCTTCCCCAACGCTTTCATCCACCGCATCTTCTCCTCCCTCGCCGACGAGCAGGCCCCCCCCTGGGCAACGGACCGGGAGGTCATGACCTGGAAGATCATGGGGCTTCTACCCGGCTGCATGGGAAGACCCGGCTTTGGAGTCATCGAGCAATACCTCAACCGCGACGGGAGCCAGCTCAGGCGTTTTCAGCTCTCCTGCCGCATCGTCATGCTCTTTGACCAGTATCTCGTCTTCCGCCCGCAGATGATCCTGAATTGGGAAGAGGGACAGGAGGATCACTGGCAGGCGCAGCTCTGGCGGGAGCTGACCCGGGGCGAAACGGTCCACCACGCCGCACGCCTGAAGGAGATCTTTCACACCGCCTGCGCCGACCCGCAGTTTCGCCTGGATTTGTCGCAGGTCCCCGACCGGCTGGCGGTTTTCGGAATCTCCACCCTGCCACCGTTCCACATGGAGGTCCTCGCGGACCTGGCACGGTTTGCGGACATCGATTTTTTCCTGCTGAACCCCTGCCGGGAATACTGGGCGGATATCCGGTCCGAGAGAGAAATGGGGCGAATGGCCAGGAGAAGCGTTGAGCGACCCTCGAACCTTCAGCACCTTCATCTGGAGGAGGGGCATCCGTTGCTGGCCTCCCTCGGCGGACTGGGCAGGGATTTTTTCGACCTGGCCCGGATGTTCGCTTCCGAAGAGATCGATTCCTTCACCGCCCCGGGGCGTGACAGCCTGCTCCACTGCCTGCAGACGGACATCCTCGAGCTCCCGGACCGCGAACCGGGAGACCGGCTGACGGTTCAGAGCTCGGACTGCTCCATTGCCATCCACTCGTGCCACAGCCCCATGCGCGAAATCGAGGTCCTCCACGATCAGCTGCTGGCCATGTTCGAGGCGGATCCCACCCTGGAGCCGCGGGACGTTCTCGTAATGACCCCTGACATCCACCTCTACGCCCCCGTGATCCAGGCCGTCTTCGAAACCCCCGAGGATCCGGAAACGAGAATCCCGTTCACCATCGCCGACCGGACCCTCAGGCGCCAGAGCCGGGTGATCGACGCTTTCCTGAGCATCCTGGAACTGCCGGGCAGTCGTTTCACCTCCGGCCAGGTTCTTTCGGTTCTCGACCAGGACCCGGTCAGGAGGCGATTCGGGCTTTCGCCGACGGACCTGGATCTCGTGAGACAATGGGTAAAGGAAACGCGCATCCGCTGGGGCGTGGACGCGCCTCACCGCACCCGGCATGGAGTGAAGGCCGACCACGCAAACACATGGAGGGCCGGCATCGAACGGCTGCTTCTCGGGTATGCCATGACCGGCGGCGGCCGAACCCTGTTCCGGGGTATCCTCCCCTACGATCCTCTGGAGGGAAGTCAGACCGTTACCCTCGGAGGCTTCCTGGAATTCCTCCGCCGGCTTTTTGACTTCTCGGAGCGAATGGAGCGCCCCATGACGCTCTCCCAATGGGCTGACGTGCTGATGGAGATTCTGGACCACACCATCGAGCCGGACCCTTCCACCGAACGGGAGATCCTCGGCATCCGCAGGCAGCTGCGCAGTCTCGTCACCCTGGAGGAATCGTCGGAATACCATGAGCCTGCGGGCATCGAGGTGATCCGCTCGATCCTCAGGGACGCCTTTGAATCGGAGGGTTCAGCCGCTGGATTTCTCTCCGGCGGCGTAACGTTCTGCGCGATGCTCCCCATGCGCTCCATCCCGTTCCGAGTCATCTGGCTCGCGGGCATGAACGACGAGGCCTTTCCGAGGCGGGAGCGCATGCTCGGCTTCGACCTCATGCGGGAATCCCCGAGGAAAGGAGACCGGTCCCAGCGGAGCGACGACCGGTACCTCTTCCTGGAGGCCCTTTTGTCGGCACGCGATCGCTTCATCATCAGCTTCGTGGGACAGAGCCTCCGCGACAACAGCCCCCTCCCTCCTTCGGTGGTGGTGAGCGAACTGCTGGATGTCGTCGCCAAAGGCTTCGAGCGCCCGGACGGCAGCCTGCCGGACGTCCTGGTCACCCGCCACCCGCTTCAACCGTTCAGCCCCCGCCAGTTTTCAGGCAAGGGTGACGCCGGATGTTTCAGTTATTCCCGGGCAAATTGCGAGGCGGCCGCGATCCTTCGCAGCGAGCGGGCAAGACCCGATCCGAAGTTTCCCGGCGTACTCCCCGAGCCGGAGCCTGAATGGCGGGAGGTCTCCGTGGGGCGGCTGGTGCAGTTCTTCTCCAATCCCTCCCAATTCTTCCTGGAGAAGCGGCTGAAGGTGAAGCTGACGTCGCCGGACCAGGTCCCCGAGGACCTGGAGACCTTCACGCTGGCGGGTCTGGATCGTTACCGGTTGAGCGGTTCCCTGCTGAGCCGGAAGACGGCCGGCGGAGGCCAGCCTGAGGATCTCGCCTCCTCGGTCCGGGCTGCGGGTGAGCTGCCCCACGGAACGGTCGGTATGTGCACTTTCGATCAACTGGACCGCCATGTTACGGCGTTTTACGAACGGATCGCCCCCCGCCTGATCGAGGGGGTGCTGCCGCCCGTGGACGCTGCCCTGGATCTGGGAACATTCCGGCTCAGCGGCCGCATCGACCGCCGCACCCCCAGGGGCCTCCTTCACTACCGTCCCGGCCGCATTCGTGCCAAAGACCGCCTGGAATTGTGGATTCAACATCTCGTGGCCCACTTTTCGCCGGAAGGTCCGCCGCCGGTCAGCCTGATTCTCGGCTTGCAGACCACACTGCAATACAACCGGGTGCCGGATGCGGAAGTGTGCCTTGCCGCGCTTCTGGACCTCTACTGGCAGGGATTGACGGCGCCCCTGCCCTTCTTCCCGGAGAGCTCCCTGGCCTTCGCCGCAGCGATCGTGCAACAGGGTAAAACGGACCGGGACGGCCTCAAGTCAGCTCGCGCCGAATGGACCCCCAACGCCGTCCTGGGGCTGCCTCGCGAAGGGGAAGATCCACACATGGAGCTCTGCTTCAGAAACCGGGATCCCTTTGCTCCTCCCTTCCAGGAGACCGCCCTGGCCGTATTTGGACCGCTGCTGTCCCATGAGCAGAAGCTGGACTGATCTCGCGATGGAACCTTTTGACCTCGCATCGTGCCCCCTGGACGGCTCCCACCTCATCGAGGCCAGCGCCGGAACAGGGAAAACCTTCACCATCGCCGGGCTCTACCTGCGTTTCATCGTCGAGCGGCGCCTGAAGCCCGACCAGGTTCTCGTCGTGACCTTTACCGAAGCGGCCACCAAGGAGCTCCGCGAGCGGATCCGCAGAAGGCTCCAGGAGGCACTGGATTCCCTGCTCGGGCTGGGTGGTGCGGACGTTCAGCTGTCGGCGCTCCTTCAGAAAGGCATTCCCGAGGAAGAGGCTCTTTCGGCCGTCACCGACGCTCTGCGCAATGTCGACGAGGCGGCCATCTATACGATCCACGGCTTCTGTCAGCGCATCCTCTCCGAAAACGCATTCGAATCAGGGTGTCTTTTCGACACCGAGCTCATCACGACCCAGGACGACCTCAGACAGGAGGTCATACAGGATTTCTGGCGCCGGCGCTTCTACGACGCATCCTCGCGGCTGGTCCATTACCTGCTCTTCAGGGACCTCACCCCCCGGTCCTTGCTGGATCTCACCACCGATGCCATGCGCCATCCTGGAGTGCGCATGATCCCGGAGGTCTCCTCGTCCGTCGAATCAGAGCTCATTGAATCGCTGGAAGCACTGGCCGGTGCCGTCGCGGACCTGGCAGCCACCTGGCCTGCCGCCCGCCCCGAGGTCGCATCCATTCTCCTCGATCCCGCCCTGAACGCCCGAAGCTATGGAAACACGAAGAACAAGGAGGGTGACGCAGGACCGTCTCCGAGAGAGGCCAAGGTTGAGGCCATCCTCCAGGCCATGGATCTCTACCTGGCCGCGCGCAATCCCGAGTGCCCTCTGCCCATACCCCGGGAGCTCAACCTGCTGACCGTCGACAAGATCGCCGCCTCCGTCAAGAAAGGCGGCTCTGTCGCCGACCACGACCTTTTCCGTCGATGCCGGGAGGTCGAGAGGCACGCAGCTGCCGTAGAGGCCGCCGGCAGCAGCTGGCTCGTGCTTCTGAAGCGTCAAGTCATCGATACGGTGCACAGGGAGCTCCCGCGCCGCAAGCGCGAGAAAAACGTCCAGCACTTCGACGATCTCCTGCTCAATCTCAAGGAAGGCCTGGAGCGAACCGGGGGCGACGCGCTGGCCGCCCGGGTCCGGGAGAGGTTTCACGCCGCCCTCATCGACGAATTCCAGGACACGGATGCCGTCCAGTACGCCATTTTCCAGAACCTGTTCGGAGACGCCGGCAGGTCGCTCTTCCTCATCGGGGACCCCAAGCAGGCCATCTATGCCTTCCGCGGGGCGGATGTCTTCGCCTATATGGAAGCCTCGAGGCGCGCGGAGCACCGGTTCACCCTGCCCACCAACTGGAGGTCCGAGCCGGAGTTGATCCAGGCTGTGAATACCCTCTTTTCATCCCATCCCCAGCCTTTCATCTTCCCTGAAATCGGCTTCCAACCCGCACGGGCTCCCGAGGGAAAGAAGACCGTCCCGCTCATTCTGGAGGGGAAGCGGGTGCCGCCCCTTCAGCTCTGGTTCCTCGAGCGAAGCCGGCTGCCGGACACCCCGAGGATTATCAACAAGGGAGATGCCACGGAATGGCTGCTGCGGGCGGTGGCGTCTCAAGCTTCGGAACTGTTGGGCTCCTCGGCGAGAGGCGAGGCCCGCCTCGGCTCCGAGCCCCTCCAGGAAAGCGATCTCGCCGTCCTGGTCCGCACCAATCGGCAGGCCCGTCTCATGCAACGCGCCCTCTGGGACCTTTCCATTCCCAGCGTCCTCTACAGCACGGACGATGTTTTCGATTCCCACGAGGCCGGCGAGCTGGAGTGCATTCTCACGGCCATGGTGGAAAGCCAGCGGGAGGAGCTGCTGAGGGGGGCCCTGCTGACGGACATCATGGGGGGGGACGGCACCCTTCTGGTCCAGACCCTGGGCGATGACCGCAGCTGGGAGGAGCGGATCGACGCCTTCCACAGCTACCGGCACACCTGGCACGATCAGGGGTTCATTCGCATGTTGCGTCTTTTTATGCTGAGGGAGCGGGTGCAGGAGCGGCTGGCCTCCTTTCCCGACGGGGAGCGTCGTCTGACCAACCTTCTCCACCTGGCCGAACTGCTGCACCAGGCGGCTGTGGACAGGAGGCTGGCCCCTGCGGAGCTGCTTCGCTGGTTTTCGCATCGGAGGGACCCTGGACAAAGGCTCGGCGAAGAGCAGCAGCTCCGCCTGGAAAGCGACGAAAAGGCCGTGCGCATCGTCACCATCCACAGGAGCAAAGGGCTCGAATACCCGGTGGTCTTCTGCCCCTTCACCTGGGAGTCCTCACGACTGCGCTCCAGGGGGGATTCGGTCCTGTTCCATGATGAGGAAACGGACCGGGCCCTGACCGTCGACTTTGGCTCCCCGAAGTTTTCGCTCCACGCCGGTGCAGCGGAGCGGGAGATCCTCTCGGAAGACATGCGACTGCTCTATGTCGCCCTCACAAGGGCCAGGACCTGCTGCCACCTGTACTGGGGCGCCTTCAACACGGCTGAGTCCTCCGCTCTGGCTTACCTCCTGCACTCGCAAGGTCGCATTCAGTCCGATGATATCGTTTCGGAAACCGAGGCGGCCTTCAAAGCGCTGGACGATTCGGCCATCCTGGATCAATTGAAGGCCATCGAGGCACGATCGGGGGGTTGCGTGCAGTTGAGGCTCCTTTCGGAAACCCCGGGCAGCCGATATGAGCGTGCCGATGTCGTGACGGAATCACTCCAGTGCCGAAGCTTTGGAGGGCGTATTGACCGGGCGTGGCGGGTGACCAGCTTCTCGGCCCTCACGGCGGGAGCCTATGTCGAGGGCGAACCGGCTGACCGGGATGAGGCGGATGCTTCTCCGAGCCCGCACACGGGAGTGGATGAGGACGGGAAGCCGCCGGAAGCCGGAGCGGGTTTCTTTGCATTCCCCAGGGGCACCAGGGCCGGCGTGGTCCTTCACGAGATTTTTGAAAAACTCGACTTTCAGGAGCCCGACCCGTCATCCCTGCGGCTGCTGGTGGGTGAGAAGCTTTCGGAATACGGCTTCGAGCCCTCCTGGAGCGAGGCGGTGGAGAGCATGATCCGGAAAACGCTGGCCCTGCCGCTGGGGCATCCCGGAAAGGTCTTTTCGCTGGCAGACATCCCCATGTCCGAACGACTCATGGAGCTCGAATTTACCTTCCCCATCGCCCGTCTCTCGCCTTCCCTGCTGCGAGACGTCATCTCCCGCGTTCACTTCGGCGATTCGGGCGCATCTCGGGAACCGGGCGACTTCGGGGACGCTCCGCCGGCCATCGACTTCGAGCGTTTGAGCTTTCAGCCGGTCAGAGGATTCGTCAAGGGCTTCATCGACCTCATTTTCCGTCATGGCGAGCGCTTCTACCTGGCGGACTGGAAATCCAACCATCTGGGAAGCTCAGTTCAGGACTACACTCCGGAGGCGCTGGGACGCACCATGACTGCAGACCAGTACCATCTGCAGTACCTGCTCTACACGGTGGCCCTGGACCGCTACCTCGCCCGGCGGATCCCCGACTATGACTACGAGCGCCACTTCGGAGAGGTCTACTACTTCTTCCTCCGCGGCATCGACCCGGAGGTCAGCCCCACGGCCGGCCTCTTTCGGCATCGGCCGTCCCGCGAGCTCGTGGACGCACTGGGCTCGGCTCTGTTCGGGGGAAGGGGGTAGATGGTTTCTGGTTTCTGGTTTCTGGTTTCTGGTTTCTGGTTTCTGGTTTCTGGTTTGGCTTTCAGGGGTTTGACTGCGGGCGGGGGACGATGTTTTATGATTATGGGGTGGCAAGGGCCAAGCGAAGCTTGCCCGTGAGCGGCAGGTCATGCACAATGGGTTCTGCTTCCTGCTCTTCGTGGTCCTCGTGGTGAAAAGGTTTTCTATGAACCCGGCGGAATCGAGTGAAACGCCGTGAGGGATGCGTTTAAAGTTTTGCAGAGGGCGGGAATGTTCAGTCTCCTGGACATCCATTTCGCCGAATTCATCGAAGAGCTCTGCGGAGGCGATTCTCCGGAGGCCGCCCTGGCTGCTGCCCTGGTGAGCCAGCGCACGGGCCGGGGGCATGTCTGTCTCGATCTTCGAGAGATGGCGGGGAGCTCCCTGATGCCGGCAGCCGATCCAAGGTCCGTTGTCACGTGCCCCTCCCTGGCCGACTGGGTGGAGGACCTGCGGAAACTTCCCACCTTCGGGGAGCCCGGCGAAACCGCACCGCTGATCCTGGACTCGAAGGGCAGGCTCTACCTGTCGCGATACTTCGACTATGAGCAGAGGCTGGCCCGGTTCATACGGACGGCCGCCTCGGAGATGCTGCCATCCCCTGATCCTGAAGCGCTCAAGGAAAAGCTCGACCGACTCTTTCCCACCGCGCCGGACGAAGCCGTCGATTGGCAGAAAGTGGCAGCCTTGACCGCAGCCGTTCGGCGCCTGGCCGTCATCACGGGCGGGCCCGGCACGGGCAAGACGACGACGGTGGCCGGAATCCTGGCCCTGCTCATGGAGCTCTCCGGTGAGAAGCCCCCCCGAATCGCCCTGGTCGCCCCAACCGGCAAGGCAGCGGCCAGGCTCGAAGAGGCCATCGGACGCGCCGTTGACGGCCTGAACTGTTCCGATGCCATTCGGGCGGCCATTCCCCGGGAAGCCTCGACGATCCATCGACTGCTCGGCACCCTGTCCGGCTCCCCCTACTTTGTGCACGGTGCGGACAACCCCCTCTCCCTGGACGTTCTCATCGTGGACGAAGCTTCCATGGTGGACCTCGCGCTCATGGCCAAGCTCACAGACGCGCTTCCAGCCCATGCCCGGCTCATCCTTCTCGGCGACAAGGACCAGCTGGCCTCTGTGGAGGCGGGGGCGGTCCTCGGCGACATCTGCGACCGCGGAGAGGGCTGCGGCCACTCGGCTGTCTTTGGGGATTTTCTCCGAAAGGTGCTGGGACCACTAGACTGCCACATCGGAGGGCCCCCCCCCGGCCTTCATGACTGCATCGTCGAACTGAGAAAAAGTTATCGATTCAGCGAGTCCAGCGGCATCGGGAGGCTCAGCGAGGCGATCCGCAACAGCCGGACGGATGCGGCCATGGCCGTGCTCAACGACCCACGCCATGCCGACCTCCAGTGGCGCGAGGTCCCTCCCCCCTCGTCCCTCTCCGATCGAATGGGTCCCTTTATACAGGAGGGGCTGAGAGATTATTTCCGGTCCAAAGACCTCGGCGAGATCTTTGAACGTCTTTCCTCATTCCGGCTCATCGCCGCCTTGAGAAGAGGGCCGTACGGCGTCGAGGGTCTCAACGGGATGGTGGAGCGCATGCTCGATGCGAAGGGAATCGTTCGACGGGGTGAATCGTACGCGGGACGCCCCATCATGATCACGGCCAACGACTATAATCTCCGCCTCTACAACGGGGACATTGGCGTCTGCCTGCCGGCGGGACGTCCCGAATCCGCAAACCTCCCGCGGGAAGAAGCGGAGCTGCGGGCGACTTTTCTGGACGCCGGAGGAACGGTTCGAGAGTTTCCCCTGAGCCGCCTTCCCGCCTATGAAACGGCTTATGCCACCACCGTGCACAAGAGCCAGGGCTCGGAGTTCGATACGGTGCATTTCATCCTCCCGGATCACGACTCCCCCGTGCTCACGCGCGAACTGCTCTACACGGGGATCACAAGGGCTCGAAAACGGGTGGTCCTGTGGAGCTCCGCCGAAATCCTTCAACTTGCCATATCCCGCCGCATCCAGCGAAGCTCAGGCCTTCGCGACGCCATCTGGGCGCCCTGACCCGCCGCCCTTCCCCGGCGATGACCCCTGGTTGACCAGAGCAGGGGCATCAAGTGCTGAACGGCGCAGATGCCTCCAATACCAGTTCGTGGACCCACTGCAGAATAATGAATGGAGCGTCGGCGTCAGTTTTTGACCAGTTCGACGCGGCGGTTTTTGGCTCGGCCTTCGTCGGTGGTGTTGGGGGCCACGGGGCAGGCGAAGGAGACTCCGAAAGGTGTCAGGCGGTTCCTGTCCACACCGTGGCGCGAAACGAGGGCCGCCACCACCGCTTCGGCTCGCCGTTGGGAGAGGGTCGTGTTGGAGGCGAAAGATCCCACGTTGTCCGTGTGGCCCACGACCAGAAGCTTCAAGGCGGGATCGGCTTTGAGCAGCTTTGCGATTTCCTGAAGGGTCGGCTCCGACTCGGGCTTGACCTCCGCCTTGTTGAAGTCGAAGGTGATTCCATACAAGGCCACGTTCCCCGCAGTCGAGAGCTTGCCTGCCATCTCCTCGGCCTTCACCGTGACCATCTTCTGCTCCCGCGCCCCGGTCTCGAGAATGTCCAAAACGGCGACGGTGCGCTCCGCAAAGGCCTTGCAGTAGTGACCCGCCTTGAGGGTGTAGGTCAGAACGGATACGTGAGCGTTTTTGGCCGGAAGTTCTCCCACCGTGTAGCGCTGATCGTCGATCCGTTCCGTCATGGCACAGTGCCCATTGGAGAAAGCCGGGTCGCTGATGCGCTCCTGGGGAAACAGGTACATCGCCAGGCTCATTTCGCCACCGCCGCCCGAACTGCTCCGGCCGGGATCTCCCCCGCACTCGATCCCCTTGCATTCGTAAAGGATCCGGCCCTCCCTACCCCTGATCTCCTCCTGATAATTCCGCAGGACTTCGAGGGGGGAGCGATTCTCGGGGATGAGATAGACGAGTCGGGTGCGGGCTCCCTCGAGGGTCTTCTCCACCTTGGGCTCAAATACCCGATTGTTGTGCTTGTCACGCTTTCCTGCCACCTCTTCAAGGGGAGACAGCGGCAGCGAGATCTCATCGAAGCTTTTGAATTCATGGGCCACGATGAACGATCCTTCATAGCGTTTCAAGATCGGGCTGTCTTTGCTGCCCTTCAAGTCCGACTTCGGGACGGCGGCATCTCCGTAACCACTGGAACAGGTGGCAAGGGTAAGGAACAATGCAAGAAATAACCTGAACATCAACCCCTCCTTCCTTTCTGTGCGCATGAGCCCCACATACACCGGCCGCCAAAGAGGCTCCCCTCAGAGGAAACCAAGAAAGAGCCGAGATGATTCCAGGAAAGGTCGTTCCCCTCCAGCGTCATGCATAGAGGCAACACCATTCCCGGCAGATGAGGGTGAAGGCGGAAACGCTGCGAGAGGGTTGAGCGCCCCCGACGGGCAGGAAGTCTCCTGCTCATCGGGATCAATGGACCTTCCGACCGGGATCACCCGCTTTTCTGGTTTTTCTGGATCTTGGCCCAGGTGTCGCGCAGGGTCACGGTGCGGTTGAAGACGAGATTGCTCTCGGTGCTGTCAGGATCCACGCAAAAATAGCCCAGCCGCTCGAACTGGAGGGGGTCGCCCACAGAGACCCCCGCCAGGCTTGGCTCCACCCGGCAGTCGGACAGGACCTCGAGTGAATGGGGATTGATATAGGACTTGAAGTCGAGTCCCTTTTCGGCATCGGCCGGGTTCTCCTTCGTGAACAGCCGGTCGTAGAGCCGGACCTCCGCCGGAAGAGCGTGCTCGGCCGAAACCCAGTGGAGCGTGGCCTTGACCTGCCGGCCGTCGGGGGCCCCCCCGCCGCGGGTCTCGGGATCGTAGGTGCAGCGCAGCTCGACCACCTCCCCGGTCTTCTCGTCTTTCACCACATCGGTGCACGTCACAAAATAGGCGTAGCGGAGTCGCACCTCGCGGCCCGGAGCGAGCCGGAAGAACTTTTTAGGCGGGCTTTCCATGAAGTCGTCGCGCTCGATGTAGAGCACCCGCGAAAACGGGACCTTCCTCGTGCCCATGCGCTCGTCTTCGGGGTTGTTGACGGCATCCATCTCCTCCGTCCGCCCCTCGGGATAATTCTCGATGACGACCCGGAGCGGCCGGAGCACGGCCATGAACCGGGCGGCCCGCTTGTTCAGGTCCTCCCGGAGGCAGTACTCGAGAAGGGCCAGGTCCACCAGGCTTTCCTTCTTTCCGACTCCAATGCGCTCGCAGAAGCTCCGAATGGCCTCGGGTGTGTAGCCTCGGCGCCGCATGCCCGCAAGAGTCGGCATTCTCGGATCGTCCCACCCCCTCACGTGCTTCTCCCGGACCAGCTGCAGCAGCTTGCGCTTGCTCATGACGGTGTAGCTGAGGTTCAACCGCGCGAACTCGATCTGCTGCGGGTGATACACTCCCAGCTCATCGAGATACCAGTCGTAGAGGGGCCGATGGTCTTCATACTCCATGGTGCAGATGGAATGGGTGATGCCTTCGATGGAATCCGAGAGGCCGTGGGCATAGTCATACATGGGATAGATGCACCACTTGTTCCCGGTTCGATGGTGCTCTTCATGCTTGATGCGGTACATCACCGGGTCCCGCATGTTGAGATTGGGCGACGCCATGTCGATCTTGGTACGAAGCACGCATTCGCCGTCCTTGAGCTCGCCGGCGCGCATCTTTTCGAACAACGCGAGGTTCTCCTCCACCGACCGGTTCCGATACGGGCTGTCTTTCCCCGGCTGAGTCAGCGTTCCGCGGTATTCCCGGATCTCGTCGGCCGTCAGATGGTCCACGTAGGCTTTGCCCATCTTGATGAGCTCCACAGCCCAGTTGCAGAGCTGCTCGAAGTAGTCCGAGGCATAGTAGAGACGCTCCCCCCAGTCAAAGCCCAACCAGCGCACATCAGCCTGGATGGAATCGACATATTCCATCTCCTCTTTGCTCGGATTGGTGTCGTCAAAACGGAAATTGCACACCCCCCCGAATTCCTGGGCCAGGCCGAAGTTCAGGCAGATGGACTTGGCGTGCCCGATGTGCAGGTAGCCGTTGGGCTCGGGTGGAAACCGGGTCATCACCCGGCCTCCGAAGCGGCCCGATTCATTGTCTTCGATGATTCTGCTGCGGATAAAATTGGGTGGGGGGGTGAAGTCGGTGCCCATTCTGAAATATTCCTTTCCATAAGGCTCGTGGCCAGACCAGCCGCGTCATGGGCGGCTCACGCCATCGAGCGCATCAGCAACAAAAGGCGGCCAGCATGCGCCCCACAATCCTTCACCTCGCACACCACGGTGCACGGCGGGGCGGAAGCCGAGCCGTAACATAGCGGTCGAGCGATCCGGCGTCAATCCTTGAAAACAACGGAATTGTGCCAAAATGCAATCGAGCTCATCAAGGTCATCCATCCGAGCCGGCGCCCCTGTAGCACACCCCAAATGCAGCTGATTGAAACCCTACCCCCCGCCTATCGAAGAGAAGATCGAATCCAGAACCTCCTGCAGCGATCGAACTCCTGCGCACCGCGCGCCCAGATCGGACGGCAGCCGTTCGGCGTTGCTCCTGGGGATGAGGTGGCCTTCAAATCCGAGCTTGAGTGCTTCGCCAACGCGCAATGCGCCGTGCGTCACACCCCGCACTTCTCCGGCCAGTCCCACTTCCCCCCACACCACCAGGTCGGGTGGAACGGGCCGGTCGAGGTAACTGCTCATAAGGGCCGCCATCATGGCCAGGTCCACAGCGGGCTCCACGAGTCGCACCCCTCCGGCCACGTTCACGAAGACATCCTGCTGCGAGAAGTTGAACCCCAGCTTCTTTTCCATCACCGCCAGGAGCAGCGACAATCGATTGGCGTCCACCCCCATGCTGGTGCGCCTCGGCTGCACCCAGCCTGACCCGCTCACCAGCGCCTGCAGCTCCACGAGGAGCGGTCGGGTGCCTTCGACGGAACATACGACCACCGAGCCGGAGACTCCCACCGGACGTTCGGCCAGGAGCAGCCGGGACGGATTGGGAACCTCATCCAGCCCGGTCTCCTTCATTTCGAAAACGCCGATCTCGTTGGTGGATCCGTAGCGGTTCTTGACGGCCCGGAGGATTCGGAAAGCGTGGGTGCGATCGCCCTCGAGGTAGAGGACGGTGTCCACCAGGTGCTCCAAAGCCCTTGGGCCGGCGATGGACCCCTCCTTGGTCACATGTCCGACGATGAGCACGCTCACGGTCCTTTCCTTGGCAAGACGCATGAGCTGGTTGGCGCACTCACGCACCTGGCTGATGGAGCCCGGGGCGACCTCCAGGCCACGGGTGCTGATCGTCTGGATGGAGTCCAGGGCCAGGATATCCACGGGGTGATGCTCGAGGGTGTCGAGAAGGGGCTCGAGACTGGTTTCCGCCATGACATGGATTCTGGACCCGTCGAGCTGCAGCCGTTCGGCCCGCAGTCGGATCTGCTGGGGGCTTTCTTCGCCCGAGACGTACAGCACCCTTCGGTCCTGTCCCCAACGAGCCAGCGCCTGCAAAAGGAGCGTGGATTTTCCGATTCCCGGATCGCCCGCCAGGAGCACCATGGACCCCGGAATCATGCCGCCTCCCAGGACCCGGTCCCACTCATTCATTCCCGTGATCCAGCGCTGCTCCTCACCGGCAGGGACTTCCGCCAGGGTTTGAGGCCTGCAGGCCACCGCCTTCAATCCTGCATGGCGGCGGGATGACTTGCTCTGGGTCTCCTCGACGAGGCTGTGCCACGTCTGGCATTCCGGGCAGCGCCCCAGCCATTTCGTGCTGAGGTATCCGCACTGCTGACATCGATAAACCAGCTTCACATCAGCCATGAGATATCAATCCTCCATATGTTGCAGCGACCCCATCTTTGTTGAGAAGAGCAGCTTCAGGATAGCATTTGATCCGGGCGCTGGCCTAATGTAAAAGCACCTGCAACCTCAGCTTCGATGGTTCTCCAGGCCGGGCCGGCTGGGATGTCTCAATCCTCGTGCTCGGCAAGGGCAAGCTCGCAGAGACGGAGTCAGCCGGCAAGAAGATGGACGGCATCGGGAAAATCTTCTATGAACGGAGGTGTGCATTACGGATCGACCCCAAAGCCTTTGATTGGAAAGATGAACAAGGTGATGGGGGCAATCTCAAGCAGGCGTTGCGCCCACGGGGCATCATGCAATTGAACAGATCGCAGAACATACCGGGAGGAGAGAATGAACGGATCAACCGAGCTGGCCAGGGTTTACCGGGAAGCAAAGCTCATTGCATTGGCTATGATGGCCGGACTGGCGTTCTATGCAGGCATCGTCGAATTCTTTATCCACCAGGTCGAATCATTCAGCGGTTATGGTCCCGAGAAGGTGGAAGGCTATAAGGACTATTTCATTCTCGGGGGCGTATTGGCGTTCGTCATCATACGAGCAGCCAGAACCTCGATTATGAGACGGGAGCCCGATGACCCCCTCGACACACTGCTGAACAGGCTCAGGATCGCGAACATCGTTGTCTACGCCATCGCTGAGATACCGGCCATACTGGGACTGGTGCTGTTCCTCTTCACAGGCGACCGGAAGGATTTCTACATCCTGGGATTGTTCTCCATCCTGGCGATGGTTCTCTATTTTCCCAAGCTCTACCACTGGGAGGTCTGGCTGCAGCGGAAAGCATGAGCTATCCCCTTACGGCAGGGGCACAATGTTTGGGTTTGCTTCGATCTGAAAGGTCAGCACCCTGGAAATCATGGAACGTGCCGGAAGCTGACTGAGCGGTTCACACTTCACTTAAAGCAAGGAAGGACGGGCATGAAGCCCGCCCGTACATTTGACCGCTTCACCTCTCAAAAAGGGGCAGGAAGGCTTGCTTCTGATCATTGAAAACGATCCGCAGGTTCCGCTCGGGATCTTGGAATCTCTGCTGCGCCGGGAGGCCCAGAGCGCCCGAACGCTCAGGATACACGGAGGCGAGACGTGCGGCGGTATCGCGGGCGCGGCCGGTCTCGTGGTGCTGGGTGGAGCCATGAGTACCTGGGAAACCGAGCGCTTCCCCTTTCTCACCAAGGTCAAGCGTCTCATCAAGGAGGCGCTGGACTCCGGTCTACCGGTGCTGGGCATCTGCCTGGGCGGACAGCTTCTGGCAGAGGTCGCGGGGGGGCAGGTCCGCTACCTCACCCATGGTGAAAAGGGTCTTCACGACATCATCCTCAGCGGGGAGGGGCGGCAGGACCCTCTCTTCGCTGGTCTTCCGGAACGCTTTTCAGTCTTTCAGTGGCACAGCGATTCGATTCTCGCCCCGGAAAGTGCCGTTCTCCTGGCCGCTTCTCGCGGCTGTCCGCATCAGGCATTCAGAATCGGGTTGAACGCTTACGGCATCCAATTCCACCCGGAAGTTGATGAATCCATCGTGGCGTCCTGGGCTGCCCCTGACCCCGGAGCAGCAGAGATCCAAGTGGCATTTGCCCGTCATCGTGGGGCGGGGCAAGACGCAGCCTCGGCCCAGATCCTGAGGAATTTCCTCCACATAACCAGAAGAGGCTGACCCGCGCCACACCGGCTGTCGTTCGCTACTCCCCCGATATGGCTATTGGCATCGAAATCGGAGCCATGCCGGCCTTTCTGCTTCGAATCCCTGAAGTCCCTCGAAATCGCCAGAAAAGTGCAATCAGGCCCCCTTTACAGCTGTTCTTCCATTAAAGGCGCACTGCCAAGGCACCGATAAGTAAAAGCGTCAGGCAAGATGCCAGTTCCAAAACCGCACACCCGAATGCAGCAAAAGGGAATGGTTCGAAGTCCATTCCATTACAACCGGTGATAAGATGGAGAGTCATGATGGAAAAGATGCAGCAGCTCAACAAGCAGATAGACAGCAGGGCCGGTGACCGTGAGGGCAAATATCTCAGCTTCTTTCTGGACCGGGAGGAATACGGAATCGGAATTCTCAAAGTCAAAGAGATCATCGGCATGATGCCGATCACCCCCGTACCCCAAACCCCGAGCTACGTCAAAGGTGTGGTGAATCTCCGAGGGCGGGTCATCCCCGTGATGGACCTTCGATCAAGATTCGGCATGGAGACGGCTGACTATACGGAGCGCACCTGCATCATCGTCGTCGAGGTCCAGACCAGTTCGGGACAGATCCAGACAGGCATCGTCGTCGATTCTGTGTCTGAAGTCCTCAACATCAAGGGTTCCGAAATCGAGGACACTCCTGCTTTCGGCTCCAAACTGAACACAGATTATATCCTCGGAATGGCAAAGCTCGGCGGTTCGGTGAAGATCCTTCTGGATATCGACAAAGTGCTGAGCGACGACGAAATCTCAAGTCTTGAAAAGGTAGCCTGAAAAAATCATGAATGCCAGAGCCAACAGGAAAAGCTCATTTTCACGGCGGGTTGTGAGAGGTCTGCGAGCCATGGAAGACTTCTGCGCTCCAGTGCTCGACAGGATCGCCACAAAAGTCGCTGACCTGATACATCCGGAGCGGAGGCAACTGCAGCTGGTCCCGGTTTACGTGCGAGTCAGAAGGGGTCCGCGACAGTAATTATAAGTCCTTACACATCGCTGGAACGCTGAGAGACCGCCTGCAACGGGCGGTCCAGCAATTCCCCGCGCGCTGCCACGGTGATCGGACCTCTACAGCGTTACCTCTGAAAGCCGAAGCGTCCCCAGAATTCCCGCCTGAAGCGCCTGACTGTTCCCAGGTGCACTTCCACCAGTTGGACGCGCTCCAACCCATCAAGCTCAACCTTGATCCATTCCTGAATCGAATCCAGGCTTCGGAACCATCGCCGGAAATCGTCCTTGTCGATGAGACGCGGTGGCTGGATCACGAAACTCCCCCCCCCGTGCTGATGGACTCTTTTGCCACTCACGAGAGCGTTGTATTCGGCCGTGTTCACCCCGATAACGGGCGTGAAATTATCGAAGGCGCGCACAAGGGCTCCTGTTCGCCAGTGCCCCCTGAGGATTGGAAATATGCTGATGTTGAAGATGATATCCACTCCCTGGTCCACAAGCTGTCTGGCCGCCTCGGGCTGCCCCCAGAGGTCGATGCAGACGGGCACTCCGATCTTCCCGAAGTCCGTGGCAAAGGCACGGAAAAACCCATCCCCTGGCGATATGCCCATCTGGTCTCTCTCCAAGGCCCCGACATTGCGCTTCCGCTGCCTTCCCAACATTTGCCCCAGTCGGTCAAAAACGGTGGCCGTATTGTAGAGCTTGCCTCCCTCTTCCTCCACGAGGCCAGCCACAATGTAGGCATTCAGATGCCGGGCGGCCTGCCCCAGCTCCAGATCGCCCTGGTACGGGAAATATTCCGGAAGACAGATGACGTCCAGAGCTTCCCCTTTGCACCGTTCCAGCAGTTGAAGGGCATGTCCGAGATTCCGGGGATCGTCGAAAGCGGGATAAGGTTTCGGCTGTACGAGAGCTATGCGCAGGTTGTCTTTCATCATCACTCCAGGATCTTTCCACACGGTTGATTGCAGGCAGGAAACGCTGCGGAAGCCATTTCACCGAGACCCGAATACAGATCTTGCTGGTGCCGCTCACCTCCACTCCAGGTCAACCACGTAAGGGAAGTGGTCCGAAGGATAGCGCCCATCGACGTGGTCACGGACAATATAAGCAGCCAGACTGCGGAATTCGTGGGTGTGCAATATCCAATCCATTCGAAACTTCCCCGCATTCCCGCCAAAGTCGTGATGCGTCATGCTCTCGACCCCCTCCGATTTTTTGAGCTGGATCCAGCTGTCGGCCCACCCGGTTTGCTCCTCCGTCAGAAGTCTGTGGACATCGGACCCAGGTTCAGCATTGAAATCCCCCATGAGGATACAGGGCAGATGTCGGCTGCTCCTCCAGTTCCGGATCAGGCGAGCCTGCTCCAGGCGCGCCGCTGGCCCGATGTGGTCCAGATGAGTCACCATCAAGATCAGCTCACGCCGCACCTCGAGATCCTCCAGGATTCCATAGCTCATCATTCTCGGGAAGGCACTGTCCCAATTCTTGCTGCGGTGCACTTGAGGGGTGGTCGACAGCCAGAATTCACCGTTCTCAACGCTGCGAAACGCATCCTCTCTGTAGAATAGGGTGGGATACTGGCAGCTTTCGTCCTCGGCCGGACGCATACCGGTCAACATTCTGTAACCTCGAAGATGGCATTGGAGGTAATCCAGCTGCACCGGCGTTCCCTCCTGGGTGCCGAGAATGGCTGGAGCGTGCTTGTGAACGATCTCCGTGACCAACCGACGCCGGTTTCTCCAGCGGTTCTCTCCGTCCCGTTCGTTATCGAAGCGCAAATTGAAAGTCATGATACGCATGGCTGGCTCCCCTCTATCGCTCATCACCCGGCGGTCCGCCTCCCCACGGAGGCGGAATGCTCCTATTTGACAAATGCGTGAACGTTAATCAACAGGTGAGTGGATGCGAAAAGCGAGGATGCGACAATTGAGCGTGTCGATCGGGCGACCTTGTGATCCGGATCACAAAAGGACCCGGCTTCTTGTGCGATGATATGCCCTTAATCTCAACAATTTCGATAGGTTCATTTTGCTTGACAGGATCATTCTCTAACGTTTAATAGGGTTGTCTTGTGAAATCAGTGGTCTTCATGTGACATGTTGGATGCGGTCTTTCATGAAACCCAGTTTTGACGCGTCGGTTTCCCCGTCGCGCATCAAGAACGGTTGAGGCCTTTCCTATGAGAGAGAACAGCAAGGGATCATCGGGCAAGAGCAGTATCGGGGTGTTGATTTTCTTGGCGGGTTTCGCCGTGGCCCTGGTTCTGGGGTGGGTGGTTTTCCCTGAATTGCTCTATTCGCAGAAGAGCCAGCCGCTGAATTTCAGTCACGCACTTCCCGATCATCAGGGGAGCGGATGTGAGGACTGTCATGCCTTTCGGGAAGACGGAACCTACACGGGGATTCCCAAGGTTGCCAAATGCCAGGAGTGCCATGAATCCCCCATGACGGAAAGCCCCGACGAGAAACTGCTCGTCGAAGAATACATCCAGAATGAAAAGGAAATCCCCTGGCTGGTCTATGCCTACCAGCCCGACAACGTCCACTTTTCTCATGCACCTCACAAAGCCAAGGGCGTTGAATGTGTTCAATGCCATCGTGACATCACCAACGAACAGAAGAATCCTCCATACAGGGAGAATCGTCTGACTGGCTACAGCAAATCGACCATGAAGATGGATGTTTGTGAGAAGTGCCATGCCGAGCAGAACGCGAGCAACAACTGCGAGATTTGCCATAAATAGTCAGGGGACCGGGCCTTTTGGGAAAAACCTCGAAGAATGGGCTTGAGAGCGGCTTGGACGAGAGGATGCATTCATGAGTTTCAGCAGGAGAGCATTTCTATTTGCTGCGGGCGCCATTAGCGGGACACTGGTCACTCCGTTGCCGTGGAAACTGGCGGACGACTCAGCCATTTGGTCTCAGAACTGGGGGTGGCGACCGTCTCCCCAAAGGGGTGAAATCACGAAAGTGCCGTCCATTTGCACTCTTTGTGACGGTGGGTGCGGAATTCAAGCCAGGCTGGTCGACCGGAAACGCGGCATCCTGATCGAAGGGAACCCTTCCCACCCCGTGAGTCGAGGCGGCATTTGCGCCCTCGGGGCCGCCGGCCTGCAGTTCCTGTATGCGCCCTACCGAATCATGCAGCCTCTCAAGCAAACCAAAAAGCGCGGCGAAGCGGCCGGATTCCAGCCCGTAACCTGGGATGAGGCCCTGAAGGAGATCGGAGGCAAGCTGAGTCGACTCCACACGGAGAAGCGGGCCAACTCGCTTGCCGGGATCATTTCGAACCGGTCGAGCAGCATGGCCGTCCTTTGGGCCCAGTTCTTCAAAAGCTGCGGATCGCCCAATCTTTTCAAGATGCCTGACCATTCGGACAGTCTGGTGCTGGCTTCGAGTCTGATGACGGGGCGAGCTTCGGCGCCTGCTTTTGCTCTTGAGCGCGCATCCTATGTCCTGAGCTTCGGCGCCAGTCTCCTTGAGGGGCGCGAGTCTTTTTCGCGCAGTCAGGGCACCTATTCCCAGTGGCGCCAGGAGGGTTCCAGCAGGCTGATACAGATCGAGTCGTACTGCTCTATGACAGCGGCAAAGGCGGACAAATGGATCGCTGTCGCGCCGGGTTCGGAAGCTGCCCTGGCCTTGGCTGTCGCCCATGTGCTCATCAAAGACAAAGCCTATGACGCGGATTTCGTGAACAACTACGTTTTCGGGTTCGAGGACTGGACGGATGCTCAGGGAAAGGCCAGAAAGGGGTTCAAGTCGTATGTGCTGGCGGCGTGCTCCCCCGAGCAGATGGCAGGAATCACCGGCTTGGATGGTTCCGTGATTCGCGAGATCGCCAAGGAGTTCGCCATTCACAAGGACGCGTTGGCGCTTTGGGGCAGCGGCAGTTCGAGCCAACCGAACAACGTCTATCATGATCTGGCGTTCATGGCGCTGAATGTGCTCAAGGGAAATCTCAAAGCCAACGGGTTGATGACGCTTCAGCCGGGAATCCCTCTGGCCCCGATGCCGGAGGTGGAACTGGATGCCGATGCACAGTCGAGCCTGCAGAAACCGCGATTGGATCTGGCTCAGGACAAGCCGGCGCTCATAGCGGGCAATGCCATTTACCCGTTTCTGGACGCGGTGGTCAAAGGTGGGACTTATCCCATTGAAATGCTGTGGGTTCACGAATGCAATCCGGCCTACAGCCTCCTCGAGCCCCAGCTCTTTGAGTCTGCCCTCACCAAGATCAACACGCTGGTCTCCTTTTCCTCCTTCATGGACGAGACTGCACTGATGGCCGATTGGATCCTGCCTGCTCCGACCGCGCTGGAGTGCTATGATGATGTGATGGGCATTCCCGGCGCACCGTATCGCTACTATGCCGTGTCGGCCCCCATTCTCTCGCCCCCGACCGAGACTCGCCATACGGGGGATGTCGTGCTCTCAATGGCCAAGGGTCTGGGGGGGAGCATACAGGAGGCTCTTCCCTGGTCCGATTATCAAAGCTACCTGAAGGCGCGGGTTGAGGGGCTGGCGGCATCCGGCAAAGGTGCTGTCTCCGAGGGCGCAGATGTCGAGATCGGAAAGCTGAAGGCCGGAGAGACTCTGAAGGCGAATTTCAGCGGCGGCGCGGATCTTTGGAAGAAACTGGTGGCTGGAGCCTGCTGGTATGATGCGCCCGCTGATCTTTCGAAGGATTTTGCGACTTCATCGGGTAAGCTGGAGCTGGCGTGCCAGAAACTTCAGGCCACGGGAATCGACGCAGCGGAGGACACGATCTTTCTTCCCCATTACTCCCCCCTCGTGCCATCCGGCTCCGAGGCAGACTTCCCGCTTCTCCTCGTTGCCTATGAGATCCAGTCGCTGGCCAGCCAGTATCTGCCCAACCCTCCGTTCCTGACCAAGATGCTCCCGGATACCCTGCTCAAAGGCAACGACCTTCTTGTGCAGGTCAATCCGAAAACGGCCCAGCCACTGGGAATCAACGAAGGGGACAGGGCCAAAGTCAAGACGCCTCAAGGAGAGCTTACGGTGCGGGTTCACCTGTCGCCAGGGGCACGGCCCGGTGTGGTCTATGCCGCACAGGGGATGGGGCATAAGGCCTACGACGAGTACATCAAGGACAAAGGAGTCAACATCAACTCCATCGCTGAAGTCCAGCTCGACCCGGTGACCGGCCTTGGGACGACTTGGGCTACGCGGGCTCTGCTGGCTCGGGCCTGAGACGCCCAAGCGTTCTCCGGGTATGTCGAGGTGACTTTTGGCGCTCTGCGCCGGGTCGTCCCGAGGCTCGCCATATGCAAAGCGATCAGCACCAGGGATTCAAGCAGGCCAAGGCCGCAACGACCACAGCCTGAGCCCGGTTGGGTGATTGAAAACACTGCCAATAAGGGGGTCATCCGTGAGTGATCAGGGACATGCACAATCCGGGGTTCGATTTGGAATGGTGATCGACTTGGATAAGTGTACGGGCTGCATGGCTTGCAGCGTAGCCTGTCAGGCTGAAAACAACATATCCTTCCGAACCGACGAATCGGATAAGCTGCGATCCATCACCTGGATGGAGATCTACAAGTTGGAGAACGGGAAAGATTACCCCGAATACCAGTTTGCCTACCTTCCCAGGCCATGCATGCATTGTGACTCGCCCCACCACTCGCCCTGCACCTTCGTCTGCCCTGTCAACGCCACCACACGGGACGAGAACAATGGTATTGTGACTCACATTTATCCTCGCTGCATCGGCTGTCGGTATTGTATTGTGGCTTGCCCCTATCATGCCCGCGATTTCAACTGGTGGGATCCGTCCTGGCCCAAACCCATGGAGCAGATGCTCAGCCCGGAAGTCAGCCCCAGAATGCGCGGTGTCGTGGAGAAGTGCACATTTTGCCATCAGCGCCTTCTCAAGGCCCGAACTCGAGCCTACCATGAAGGCCAGGACCCCGATACGGTCACCTACACCCCGGCATGTGCCGATGCCTGCCCCACCAGGGCGATCACCTTTGGAAACTTGATGGATCCCAAAAGTGAAGTGGCCAAACTGGCTAAGGACCCCAGGGCTTTTCGAATCCTGGCCAAGCTCAACACGGAGCCCAAAGTCTACTACCTGAGCAAGTATCAATGGGTTCATAAGCTGTCTGACAATGCATAGTGGGTCGAAGGTCCTGATTGAATGCCCGTCGCGCACCATCAACGTTTTGACGACTAAACGAGGGGAAGAGAATGGATCAAGCGTTAATTCCTGAGGGCCTGAAACGCTGCCCGCTGCCGGTATTCGGGTTATGGGTGCTGGTTCTCCTGGCAATCATCGGATGGGGGGTTTACGCAGGAGCCGTTGTGCTTCTTCAAGCACTCAACGTGACCGGCCTCAACGATTACTTCGGGTTCGGCTTTTACATCACCATAGACCTCGCCATTATCGCTCTGGGTGCGGGTGCATTTTTCTCCGGATTCCTCTATTACGGACTGTCCCGATACTTCCCCGCACTGAAGGAGCTGCACAAGATCATCAACCTGGCCGTCATCGTCGGCTTCGTCTGTTACACGGGGGCTTTGGCGGTTCTCCTTCTGGAGATCGGCCAACCCCTGAGGGGCTGGTTCGGATACTGGCACGCCAATGTTCACTCGATGCTGACTGAAGTCATTTTCTGCATCTCCTGTTACGCCATTGTGCTTGTCATCGAGTATGTGCCGATCGTTCTCGAGAACCGCAAGCTGAGCGCCATCAAATCGGTGCACACTTTCGGCCACACTCTCCATGAACTTATGGCTATCTTTGCCCTCACCGGCACTTTCCTGAGCTTCTTCCACCAGGGATCCCTGGGAGGAGTCGCCGGAGTGCTTTTTGCCAGGCCGTTCGCCTATCGGACCGGCTTTTTCGTTTGGCCCTGGACCTTCTTCCTGTTCATTTTGTCGGCCATTGCTTCAGGCCCGGCATTCACGGCGCTCGTTTGTCGCGCCATGGAAGCCGTGACGCGCAAGAAGCTGGTGGACCGGAGCGTTTATGAGCTTCTGGCAAAGATCGTGGGCGGGTTGCTGCTCTTTTATATCACGCTCAAAATCATCGACACCCTGTACTGGGCTCTCGTCATGGCTCCAAGCTTCGGACTCAGCCTGACGGATTTCTACAAGGCACCTTACGGCATATGGCTGCTCGTCATGGAGATCTTGATCTGCGGGTTGATTCCGGCCGTAGTGCTCAATATTCCCCAGGCCAGGAAGAGTGATGTCATTCTTTTCGGTGCATTCTTTCTCGACTGCACGGGAATTGTCATCAACCGTTTTGTCATGACGGTCCAGGCCATCGCTATTCCGGTGATGCCGTTCGATCGCTGGCAGGTATACGTGCCGACGGTTTATGAGTGGGCGCCGGGCATTGCGATGCTGGCTTACTGCACCCTGGTCATCTCTCTCTCTTATCGCTACCTCCCCCTTTTCCCCAGGGAAAAGCAATTGAACCCGGCCTAGGTGGCTGAGCTCCCCTTCCCGGGAGGATTCGTTCCTTTCCGAAGGAGCAATCCGCACGCGCGACACGATACGGCGGGCGCATCTGCATGGAGCAGAGGCGCTCGTTGCGTTTCGCACTCAAGCATGGGGAGAGTTCCAGGGGAGAGTGACGCCTATTTCCTTGAAAAAGATCGTGGCCGGGATAAGATAGGATGGTAGCCGTTTGACCCTCACGAGGGTCATATCACAATGACGGAATTGGGCAGCACAAAGCACGGGAAGGGGTTGGCGACCAGCTCTGGCCCCGTAAAGGCCCCCTTCAGCCGGGGAGCTTTTCGTTTGACACCCCGATGGCCCGATGATAGCTTGTGCATAATTTTGAATTTCCTGTTGGGATGCATTGCGAATTGGGAGCTATGTCACAAAAGGTTCGTCTTCTGGATGTGTTTGAAGGCAGGCGCTATCTTAAGATAGTGCTCGCTGTCAGCGTTCTGGCCTTTCTGATGTTGGAGCTTTTGATTTATCTTGGCGCCGCGAGCCAGGCAGGCAACAAGTCCCGCACCGTCGTTCTGGATTCAGAGGGCAACAAGGTCTTCGAAACCTCAGGCAGCGCCCTCTCCAGCTATGAAAAGCTCGTCTTTGAGAACAACCACGGTCCCATTCAGAACTACCGCATGCAGCTGCACACGGAAACCCTTCCTTTTCCTTTTCGTGCCTGGCTCACCGCTGCGGTCGGGATTCCCATTGGGCTGATACTGCTGGTTTCCTTCCTGGTCAAGGTCTATCTCGCGCTGTTGTACGGGGATGAACATGAATCGGCAGACCTTTCCGGAGACGGAACCGGAAAACAGAATCGGATCGGCACCCTTTACCAGTCGTTCCACCGTTTCAATGTCTTCCATCTTGGGTTCCTGGTCCTGATGTCTGTTCTCATGTTCTGGATAGTCCCAAATTTTCTTCAGGACTTTGCAAAAGTCAGTTTGGCCGCCGTCCGTGAGTACAAGTGGTTTTTCCTTGGAGCGTCGGTTTTCCTGGCCATCATCATCACGTGGATCATCTACCTGCGGTACCGATTGTCGAAGCAGATGCTCGAAAACCAGTTCAACATCGAGAAGTATCGAATCGAAACTCAACTCCTGGCCCGAACCGAACCGGCGCCCCTGCTGCCGAGCCCCGTGAAGGAGGCAGAGGAACCCGTGACCGATGGGCCGGGATCACTGTGAAGAGGACAAACCCATGCGGCTCAAGGACCTTTTTGGCGAACGGAAGAACACTGAGCAGGACTCGGAGCGTGATCCGCTGTTGAACCGTGGTGTGCTCTACCTTTATTTGATACTCGGGATTCAGATATTCATCGTTTTCGGTATACTGGCCGGCATCATGGTGATCGGCCAGGTACTGGCCACCCCGATGTGGATGTTTATCGCCGCTTTTGCCGCCGGAGCATGGGGGCTCTTGTACGTCTATCGGAAGACGAAGCAGAAGCTGGAGAAGGTGCGCGAGGCCTTCTCGCGCGTTGACCTTTCGGACAAGAACCTCGAGCTCAGTTTCATGGGGGGGGTTTTCACCATGAAAATCGAGCAATCCCACCGCCCGCCTCTTCTTGAGGCGCCGGCCAGCGCCATTCTGGACGCAGAGCCCTTTGAAACCACCGCAAGCCGGTGAAGATCACTGAGTGAGATCAGTGCAATCGACCGCGTAAGACGTTCTGGGAGTTGACTCCCCGTGGCAGAGCGGTTTCTCCACGGGGAGATGGCGGCCCGGCAGGAGCTTTCTCCGCCATCTCCTAATGTGTGATGGTATTGGCAGGCGTCACGATGCCTCGAGGGTCTTCGGCCTGCCGTCTCCTCACGATGGTGTCGTGCCGGCATGCATCATCGTCTTTCCTCGGGTGATCCAGGTTGTAGTGCAGCCCCCGGCTCTCCTTCCTCTGTAAAGCACACCGAATGATCAGCTCGGCTACCAGTGCCAGATCCTGCAGCTCCACCAGGTCGTTGCTCAATGGGATATTGGGGAGATGCTCCCGGATTTCCATTCGGATCTGGCGGATATGCGTCAGGGCGAGGGCCAGTCTTTTATCGGTTCGCACAATGCCCACGTAGTTCCACATGAGTCTGCGAATGATGTCCCAGTTGTGAGCAATGAGAACCATCTCGCTTTGGGATGAGTTAGGCTGCTCCACAGGAATGGGGCACGGGGGAATCTGAGGCAATTCTCGCGAGCGCCATTCACGGATCTTTTCGCCGCATTGTTGGGCGGCTTCATAGGCGAAGACCATGGCTTCCAGGAGAGAGTTGCTGGCGAGCCGGTTGGCGCCGTGAAGACCCGTGCATGCACACTCCCCTATGGCATACAGGTTTTCGAGGGTCGCCCGGCCAAAGCGATCGGCAACAATCCCTCCGCAGAGGTAGTGAGCCGCTGGGACAACGGGTATGGGATCTTTGGTGATGTCGATACCCAGGAGGAGACATTTCTGGTAGATGTTTGGAAACCGGGTCTTCAGGAAATCCGGGTCCCGATGAGTGATATCCAGGAAGACGCAATCGTCCCCCGACTGCTTCATCTCGGTGTCGATGGCCCGTGCCACGATATCCCTGAAAGCCAGGTCTTTGAGAGGATGGTATTTCTCCATGAAGGCCTTCCCCCGACGGTCGATGAGCCTTCCTCCTTCTCCCCGGACCGCTTCGGAGATCAGGAAATTCTTGGCATGGGGGTGGTACAGACAGGTCGGGTGAAATTGGACGAACTCCATGTTGGCCAGACAGGCCCCGGCCCGGTAGGCCATGGCCATTCCGTCTCCTGTGGCCACATCCGGGTTGCTGGTATAGATGTAGACTTTTCCCGCCCCCCCTGTGCAGAGCACCACGGCATGGGCCAGAAAGGTGTGCAGATCCTGATGGGCGCTGTCGAGCACGTAAGCCCCCCAGCAGACATCGCGATGACGTACGGCGATGGAGCCGGCCTTGATGGCGAAGTGCTCCACAATCAGATCCAGGGCCAGGTGATTCTCATAAATGTGGATATTGGTATTGGATTCCGCCGCACTGATGAGAGCCTTTTCCACGGCCTGGCCCGTCATATCGTGAGCATGCACGATTCGATTTCGGCTGTGCCCTCCTTCGCGTCCAAGGTCGAATTCCAACCCCTCGACGGGACTTCGGTTGAATGGGACTCCGTATTCGGCCAGTTCCAGAATGCGCTCAGGACCCGAGCGCACCACATGCTCCACAACATCCGGATGACAGAGGCCGTCTCCCGCATTGAGCGTATCCTCGATATGCAGCGGAAACGAGTCGTCACGCCCCAGTACGCTGGCGATACCTCCCTGGGCGTAGTTGGTGCTCGTCTCAAGCTTGTCCTTCTTGGTCACGATGGCCACGGTTCCATGGCGGGCAGCCCTGAGGGCAAAGCTGAGTCCTGCAATTCCGCTTCCAATGACCAAAAAATCGTACTGGTGTTCCATTGCACTCTTCCCATGGTTAGAGTGATGACTGGCTTCTCGGGATGTCGCTCCATGCGCTGGAGACCCGGTTTCCTTGACACCCGGCACTCTATTCGATTACTTACCGTATGTAAAGGTGACCAGAAACGGCCGGAGAAAGGAATGACCTCGACCATGAACCCATGCAACTCCAAGGTTGTGAGCCGCCGACGGTCTGTCGCGGACAACGGCTCCGATGCTGCGGCGAAGTGCAACGCATTTCAGGTGCTCGTTTTCGACTGCGACGGAGTCCTCTTTGACTCGCGCGAAGCCAACACGCGCTTCTATTCCCACATACTGCACGTCATCGGTCGTCCTCCCGTGCGCCCCGATCAACAAGACTTCATTCACATGCATCCGGTCCAAGAGTCGCTTCACTTTCTGCTCCCTGAGGCGCTGGATTTTCGGAAGGCATGGGATTACACTCAGACCATCGATTTCAAGGCATTCAACGTGTACCTCAAACTCGAACCCGGCTTGGTGGAATTCCTGGCATCTGCCCGGAACACTCACCGCATAGCCATGGCCACCAATCGGACAGTGTCCACGCGCGAGGTTCTGGCCCACTTCAGCCTCGAGCAGTATTTCGATCTCGTGGTTTCTGCATCCGATGTCCGTTTTCCCAAGCCACACCCCGAGTCCATGGAAAGGATTCTGAAAGCTTTCCAGGTGAGTCCCGACCAGGTCCTGTATGTGGGGGATTCTCAGGTGGACGAGGCCCTGGCGGCTTCGACGGGGGTTTGCTTCGCAGCTTACAAGAATCCGTCGCTGTCGGCGACTTTTCACATCAGTCATTTCAACGAGCTCTATCCCATAATCTGAACCGGTACTGGGACCGCGCCCGAGGACTCATTGCGCTCGGCAAATATTGTACGATTATCGAGATGTGGTTCGAGCGGCTTTCATCTCCCACCGCACGAACTGGGGGCTTCTGCGATTCTGAAGCGGCTTCTCCTGGTGGGGGTCGATCACGGCGATGCGGAGGGTTTCAGACGCATCAGCACTCTGCTGGGGTCTCTTCAACCAGATCTCATTCTGATTGAACTGAGTCCCTATGGCCGCTCGTTCAGAGCAGCGAAACAGCGGGAGCTGCTGAAGATGCTTTCAGCAAATGTCTCCAAGGCGTCCCGGGACCTGAGACTGGCTCGGCGTGACGGTCTCCGCCATCCCGCCGTGGTCCGCATACGAAGACAGATCTGCCTCCCTTTTGAGTACCGTGCGGCCAGGCGGTTTGCACGCGCTCATGGCTCCAAGCTGGTCCTCTGTGATGCGTCGGAGCTCAGCAGGCATTGGCTTGCATCCTGGCCCGAGATGATCTCGGTCCAGAACATCCGCTTGCTGCTGTCGTCCCCCGGTATTCCCAGGGAGCATGAACTCAGCACTTTTTTGGCACGCAAGGTTCTGACAGGAGATCAGGAGGCAGGAGAATTGTGGACCCGCACCGTCGAGAGCCGATGGGATTTGTGGTGGGATCGGAGGGAGCATTATCTCGCACGCCGTATCTGGACTGCCCTTCACGCCCTCTCCCCGACGTGCGCTGTCTATTTGGGCGGGTGGCAGCATCTGATGCGGGGGTGGAGTCGCCCCACCCTGCGAAGTCTCTTGAATATGCCCGGCAGCCACTGTCGGTTCCTTCCCGACACACAGGCGCTGGGCAAGCCTTTGCCCGAACAGCATTCGATGCAATCCCGTTGATCGGCCGGCAAATTTGTGATATCGAGACTGTGGATGTCGATCTGCCAATCCCCTTGGTCGTGCTAGGCGGGGAGCTAGCGGTGCCCTGTAACCCGAAATCCGCTTAGCGGGGCTGAATTCCCTCGGAAGGATTCGCTTCAGGTCGGCTGTTTCTAATTCTGGTGTTCATTGGACACCGCGCAACAGACGAGTACGAACCCCGTCAGGTCCGGAAGGAAGCAGCGGTAAGTATGAACGGCTGTGTCGTGGTTTACTCTAATCGAGCACCTGAAGGCGGGCAGCACAGATTCTGAGCTATTCGACCCAAGGTGCACGGCCAAGGACTTCTCTATGAATCCCGTCGAACCTGCCATGCATTCCAGTTGACTCCGCCCGGTTCATCTCAAGGCCTCATCGAATCTTGATCGATCCATTTATTTTGATCATCTTCTAATTCTAACCATGGACCGAGATGAATAGACTGGCCATCATTTATTTTTCATTCCCTTTACCTCCGATTTGCTCATGACTCCGTTACCCCAGAACCAGAACGATCCGAGGCTTATGCAAAAACTCGTGGGCGAAGTTCCAAGCAGAATCCAACGAATCGGAGGGCTTGGCAGATCCTGAGGTTTCGGCTCCAGACAGCAACTCTGCCTTTGAAGCATATTTTTGGGGGTAGATGCCTTCAGCCCGCAACGAGTTTAAGATTTGCTCTTTTGTGGCATTTGGGTAAGAATACTCGCTGGTTTATGTGGATGTGTCACCGTAACGAGCTCCAATGTGATGACTCTTGTGCGATCCGCTTTCATCTTTGGGAGATCTGAATGAACAAGATGAAGCTCCTTATTGTAGAAGACGATAAGGATATTCTACAGCTGCTGTCTTACAACATGCAGACTTCAGGGTTTGATGTTCTAACCTCGAGGGATGGATACGAAGGTCTCAGCATTGCGCGCCAGAACCTGCCCGACTTGATCATTCTGGACCTGATGCTCCCCGGCCTGGACGGCTTTGAGGTCTGCAAGGAGCTCAAGCGGGATAGCGAAACAAAGAACATTCCCATCCTCATGCTGACGGCGCGCGGTGAAGAGGTGGATCGCATCGTCGGGCTCGAGCTGGGGGCTGACGACTACGTGGTGAAGCCATTCAGTCCCAGGGAGCTGGTTTTGAGAATCCGTGCAATTCTCCGAAGGTCAGCCACGGATGCCAGCACGGAGAACATTTGGCAGCACGAAGGACTTCGGGTGGACTTTGAAGGTCATAACGCCAGCCTGCATGGTGAGGAGATCCCTTTGACGGCCACGGAATTCAAGCTGCTTGTGGAACTGGTCAAGAGCCGTGGGAAAGTTCAAACGCGGGATCAGTTGCTGGACAAGGTATGGGGTTACCATTTCGAGGGTTATGCTCGCACGGTGGACACCCACGTGCGCCGTTTGCGCCAGAAATTGGGCGTTTATTCGGACTGGGTAGAGACGGTCCGTGGTGTTGGATACCGATTCAAGGTGTAGGCCGATGTCCAGACTTTCAAGTCTTCGAATGCGTCTCCTCTTGATCTTGTGCGTGATCCTGACCCTTTCATTGGTCGGACCATGCTGGCGGATGTATGAAGAGGTTCATCGCAGAATCGTGAACGATGCCAAGGTGCGGGCCTTGGGTGACCTGGAGCTGGTGCATTGGCTTCTGCAGCAGCACGAATTGTTCGCCGATCTGGCTCAGGTGCATGCCTGGATTCGAAGCATTTCCGCAGCACAAGGTTACCGCATCACCTACTTGGATGAGAAAGGCAAGGTCGTCATCGATTCTGAATTCACTCTGGAGGAGCTCCCGCAATTGGGTGAATTTGGAACGAGGCCGGAAATCCTTCAGGCGCGAAGGGGGGAGGTGGGTGTGCTGATCCGTCTGAGCACAATCACCCGAAAAGAGCACATCTTTGTAGCTAAGCAGGTCGGGGCACACGGCCTTCTCCCCAACGGCATTCTGAGGTTGGCTGTGCCGTTCTGGCAGACAAATCGCGCGTTGGATGCCATCAACCAGGGGCTCAAGCTGGCCATTATGCTCTCCTTTGCGGGGATGATTCTGGCGGTGTTCATCTGGGGGCGAGAGCTGCGCAAATATCTGCGCACGATCATCGAAGCGACTGACAAGATTGCCGTGCAGCGGGATGTGGCGCCTTTGCGGTTCTCTAGCTCGCATGAGCTCCAACCGCTCGCGGATGCGTTCAACCACATGGCGCGCCAAATCAGGGAAAGATTCCGCATCATCGAAGAGGAGAGAGAACAGCTCGAAGCGGTTTTCGAGGGGATGCAGGAAGGTGTGATGGTGCTCGATTCGAGAGGCAGAATCCGGAGAGTCAATCGTTCCCTTTCCAAGATCGCCACTCGGGCCCCGATCACCATAGGTCGGAAGCCCATGGAAGTTCTGTTGAACTATGAGATCCAGGAGGCCTGCGACCGGCTCCTGGCCGCTCCTGATGAAAGGGCTTTCGAGCGCGTGAACCTGCAGGTGGAGCTGGAGTGGGATCGCACGTATGACGTCAACATCGTCCGGCTTAAGGAAGCAGGCAAGGGCCCCGTCCTCATCATAGTCTTTCACAACATATCCGAGCTCAAGCGCCTGGAGAAGATCCGTCAGGATTTCGTGGCCAATGTCTCCCATGAGCTCAGAACGCCCCTCACTTCCATCAAGGGGTACACGGAGACCCTTATAGCAGATCCTCAGTTCGAGCAGGGACCTCCAGCATCCTTCCTGCAAACGATTCTCAAAAACACGAACCACATGGTAATGATTGTGGATGATTTGCTCAAACTGGCCCGATTGGAGGCCAGGGATCAACAGGACGAATCGGTGCCTGTCAACGCCACGGACTGCCTCGAAGAAGCCTGGAGATCCTGTGCTCCCATGGCAAAAACGAAGAAAGTCTCCCTTGAAAGCCTGCTGCCGCCTGATGGGGTGTTTGTCCAAGGAGACATGGATCGACTGGTCCAGGTATTTCGAAACCTTCTCGAAAATGCTGTCAAGTTCAGTCCGGAGGGTGAATCGATCAGGGTCTCCTGTGAAGAAGGCGACAGTTACATCACTTTCAGCGTCCAGGACAATGGCATTGGAATTCCCACTCCCCATCAGCACAGAATATTCGAGAGATTCTATCGCATCGAAAGGCATCGGGACCGGGAATCCGGCAGCACGGGACTGGGGCTCGCCATTTGCCGGCACATCATTCTGAATTTCGGAGGGCAGCTCTGGCTTCAGAGCCCGAACCCGGGGGATCTCAAAGGCAGCACTTTCTTCTTTACACTGCCCAAAGCGAGCTCTTCCCCGAAGAACGACAGACCCCAAGCAGAGCTTGGGGGGTTACGCCTCTGAGCCGCATGATCTATTGAGATCAGCATGTTCTCATAGCAGAAATCTTGTGCGAATTTCAGCTATTGTGTTAGGGTTCTTTATACTCCTATGAACAAATGAGTGAATGGGAGTACAGGCATTCCCTGTGATGGAGCGCGATGCCATCCAGGAGTGAGACGGTCTCAGAACTGGGGCTTCCGCCATTTTTTTCAGGAGAGAGTAAGAGAATGGAGAGTCGTTTTCATCAGGAAATGGAACAGCTCAAGATGACCATCCTCCAGATGGCTGCATTGACGGAAACCGCCCTGAAGAAGGCCGTTCAAGCCCTGTTTGAGAGAAACATTCCCCTGGCCAACGAGGTGGTTTCGAGGGATCAGGAGATCAACCTGCTCGAGGTCGCTATCGACAAACACTGCCTCCGCCTCCTTGCACTGGAGCAGCCCATGGCTCGAGACCTTCGGTTCATCATCGGGTGCCTGAGGATCGCAGTGGACCTCGAACGCGTGGCGGATCAGGCCGTCAATGTGGCTCAGCGAGCCCAGTTTCTGAGCACTCGCCCAGCGCTTCCTCCCAACCAGGCCATGGAACAGCTGGCTGAAACGGCCATGGACATGCTGTCCAGTGTCATCACCGCGTTCATCAATCAGAATGTGAGCCAGGCCGCAGATGTCTGCCAGATGGACGACAATGCCGACGAGCTCAATGTGACGGTCCTGAAGAATCTGCTCGATTACATGGTGAACGAGGTGCCGGCCGTCGAACGCTCCGTGCAGACCATCATCGCCGCCCGATGCCTCGAGCGCGCTGCGGATCAGGCCACGAACATCGCTGAAAGCATCATCTTCATGGTGAAAGGGGTCAATGTGAAGCACCATTGCGAGGAATAGCACGACAGGTCCTTTCTTTCGTGAAATGCCAACCTCAACCATGGATTTCGAGATCCTCCAGGAGTCAATTCCCTCTCAAGCTGATGCTGCTCTTCCCTTCGTTGACATCAAGTTGCTTTCACTGGTACTCAGAATCTTATTCAAAGGAGTCGATGATGGCAGACAGGAAAGTCAGAATTCTCATGGCGAAATTTGGAGATGGCTATCAGACCGCAATGATGAAGCTTGCCCGTGCCTTCAGCGAAGCCGGTTTTGAAGTGATTTATACCGAGTTGCAGGATCCTCAGGCCATCGTCAATTCGGCCATACAGGAATCGGTGGACCACATTGGGGTGACGACTCTGCCGGGAGTCGACGTCCAATCCTTCGCCACACTTTTGGAATTATTGAAAAAGGAAGGTGCAGACCATATCCGCATCACTGCAGGCGGCTTTCTGGCCGACGAAAACATTCCAAAGCTCAAAGAGCTCGGCGTGGTGGAGTTCTTCCCCAAGGGTACGACATACGATGAATTGATCGAATGGGCACTTGAGAACATCAAGCCAACGGAAGATTAGGATTCGCCTGCTGTGGGGGGGGCGAACTGTTGAAATCCAGCCGCATTCGCCCCGGAAGCCCACTCGCATGCCGGGTAGAAAGGCCTCGGAAGCCGTTCAACGGCGGTCCTCTTCTGCCTCTGCGCCGGTTGGACCGCCTTCTTCGGTGCGAGCCCGCTGCACCGCTCCCATTTGGCGATAGAGTCTCACGGCCATCCAGCCCATGAGCGCCACCCCCAGGAGCAGGCAGGTCCAAAGGGCCCATTTCCTCCAGGGTAACGGAGGGGGCGGAGGTTGGAGCTTTGACTCACCTCCCAGCGTGACTTTCGGACCTGGCTGGGCGGATGCGGTGATGGTCCTGGCTCCGGTCCGGGGAGAGACTTGATCCAGGAGAGACTGAAGCGGGAAAGGCCTGACCTTTTGCGAGCCGCTTCCAAAGGCCAACGTATAGGGCGGCCTGCCCTGGGCAAGAAAGACCAGTCGATCCGGCACCCAGCCAAGGGCTATCTCGACATCCTGCGGCGCCATCACGTTCTCCGGACGCAGATTCACTTCCAGCTTCCAGAACCTGTCCTTGACGACATCTGGAAGCGCGATCATCTCACCGGAGTAGATCGAACCCTCGACAACCAGCCGATGCACCAGCGCCTGAGCCCGGAACTGCCAGGGAGCTCCATCCGCTCCCCTGGAATAGGCCTTCAGCGGCACCACCACATTCTGGCCGGGGAACTGCACCTTCAGTTGATCGACGGGCATGACTCCCTGTGTATCGAAAAGGTAGGCCGGGCTGGGAGCCGTGGATAGTTTTGCAGGCAGCCGCATCCATTGGTGGAGGTCATGGGAGACCTCTCTCGAGAAGATGGCTTGAACATTCTGGAGCCGAAGCTCTCCGCCTCCTGCATCCCAGCTGAGCCGCAGATACTTGTATCGGCACGGTTTGAATTCGACGCGGTCCCTCTCCAGAGTCACTCCCTGGTGAACCAGTCGCCCGACGGACACGGAACGCGCAATGGAAACCCAGTCGTTCAGGTTCTGGCTACCCTCCAGGTTCACCCGCATCAACCCGGACCCTCTGTCGAGATCGACCTTCAAAAGCAAGGCTGAATATGCATCCTTCAGGGAGCTCGCATCCAGCACATAGGCCACGGTCCTGCCCCCCGTCCGCACTTCGTCATCGGACTTGAGCTCCAGGGTCGTGCCGTCAGGGGCCTTCTTGAGATGAACGGATATTCCACCCGTATCACTGTCACCGCCGCCCGCGAGGGGGAAGAAGGGCAAAGCCTCCGCAATACTGGCCCGGGAAGGCGGCTCGGGAGATCGAACAGCATGGGGCACTGGTCGCTGGTCCGCGTCGAACACTGCACAATCCTCAAGGTCATGGCCAACCACAATCTGGTAGAACTCCAGGGGCAGCACCAGTTCCTGGAAAGGGGCCTGTTTCGTGATCTCCAACGGAAACCCGAAAGCGAATTCATCGATCCTCGGGACCCGCTCGGGCTCGCGAGCCGACGCGCACTGGATGAACGCCGCCAACAGGATGATGGTCATGCACACGATGCGACGGAAGCGCCTTCTTTTGATCATTGGGGAACCTCTTCTTTCCGGCGGGGGGGGACCGGAGAAAAATAGCCCACGACCAGGATGAGAATCCCGACGGTGATAAAGGAGATGACACGACCCAGCGTTCCGGAGCGGGCGAGGTCGACGAGAAAGAGCTTCACCACTGTCACTCCGAGCAATCCAGCACCGGCCATCCACAGCGCTCGCAGCCTTCGCTTCGCTGCGAACACCATGAGGCAGAGGGCCGTCAGGCTCCAGAGAATGGAAATGCTCGCCTGGAAGAGAACGGAGCGCATGAGGGCGTGGGATGAGAAGGATAGTCCGGTCCAGTGGTGAAGAGTTCGCGCCAGCACAGCGTTCAGCCACAAAAATACCAGGGAGCCGTACACGGCCGGGCAAACCCACGCCAGAGAGTAAATCCTCAACCGGTCGGCGATGACCGGGAACTCCTCTCTGAGATGGACGATCCACAGCAGGATCGACAGCAGTGCGAGGATGGTTGCAGCATCCAACGGGTTCAAAAAGGGAAAGTAAGGCAACGGTGCGGCACTGCCGCTGCTGAAAGAGGTTGCGATTATCCAGATCACCAGATAAGCGCACAACCCCAGGTTGCCCCAAATCAGATAGTCCTTTCGGTGCCGGCTGAACGGCCACGAAATATGATCTCCTTGAAGCGTGATGAACAGAACCAGGGCCGTGGGAAACACTCCCAGGATGGCCGTGGACCATGTTTCCGAAGCGGGAACCCATAGGCTCACGCGGTGAGCCATCTCCCAGGTCAGCACGAGTGTGGACAGCCACAAACAAGGGGGATGGAGCCGGCCTTCCCAACCCGGGAAAGCCGAGTGCTTCTCCTGACGCCAAAGGATGCCGTAGCAGCAGGCAACCCCGGCCATCCAGCCCCACCAGCCGCCGTCCGCGAACGGATGCGTCCTGTCTCCCAAGAGGCTAATGGCCACGAGTGTCAAGGCGGGAATCAGGCCCCAGGCAGGATAGCCCATGAAAGGCCAGCGCAGGGCGACTCTCAGTACATCGCTCATCAGGCCCGACGCAGAAAGAAAGAGCAGCAGGGCTCCCAGTCGATGCTGCTCCGGACCGTGCACATCCAGCTCCCGAATGCCGGCTCCATACCACCAGAGGAGTCCCCAGACTCCCAGGAGAATCCCAAAAATGGCTTCATAAGTCTTCACCTTCTCGCGGTAGGTGTGGACACACCATGATGTGAAGAGACCGGCGATACTGACCACGGCACTGCCCAGCCAGAACCCGTTCAGGAGCGGCCAGGTTCCATAGGTGCCCGGCAGGTTGGAAAGAAACGAAAATCCCGACGCCAACTGCAACGCCATGCCCGCCATACGAGGGAGCCAACGTTCCTGGCGCAGACCGATCCACACCAGAGCCGCGCCTTCCATCGCCCAGGCGGCTGCCGTCCAGCGGTTGTCGAGCGCCAGCGGAATGGCCAGGGTCCCGAAAGCAACTCCGATGGCCAGAAATGCCTCCGCCATCAGCCAAAGGGTCTTGGGGGCCTTCAGAAAAATAACCCACGCCACACCGACATAAAAGCCCGCCAAAGCGAAGGCGCTCCAGGCAAGACCGAATGGGTAAGGCTTCACCAGTCCACTTTGGAGGGCAAAGGCAATGATGGGAAGACCAAACACAATAGGGCCGTCTACGTACCCCTTGAGATTCGGAGGCTGCCTCAGCGCAAAAAGGATGGCAGCCCCGACGTAGAGAAGGAAGAACAGGATGAGAAACGGCTCCGTTGTGGAGAACTGATGAGGACGAAACACCAGCACTCCCCATGCTGCACCAATGGTGAAAGTGAAGAGAAACCCCACCAGGTTGAGCTCACGCCAAGCCTTGAACCAGGCCGTGCCTACAACGCTCAGGTTCAGAACGGCATAGTAAGAAAACAACATCACATGGCTGCCCTGCCCGGTTGATGCCAAAATGGGTGCGGCGAACCCCCCGGCAGTGCCGATGGATGCGAGCGCTCTCGCATCCTGCAGCACGGCCAGCGCGCCTGAGAGCACCGCCACTCCAGCCAGGAGCAAGAAGGCCAATGAGGGAGGAATGAGCCCGTAGAGGCGCATGGCACCAAAAATCGTCAGATACAGCACGGCCACGGCCCCACCCTGCAGCACCAGGGCATAGGCTCTGCGCCGGTTACGCAGTCTCCAGCCGATGACGAGCAGCACCACGGCGCCGAGAGCCACACCCGCCAGCCGTACCTCGATGGGCAGGATCTCGCGCTCGGCAGCGTAGCGCACCAGAAAAGCCACGCCCACAAACAGGACCAGGACACCAATCTTGACCAGCAGATTGCCGCCTGCGAGCCATTGCTCGACGTGCCGCCGGACCGAAGTCCAGCGCCCGGTGGTGGAAGGTCCGTGCGGGGCGGGAGGCGATGTGACCTCACGCGGCGCGGTCGAAGCGGAGTGAAGCACTTCGGGACCAGTCGAAAAGGGTTCGGCCTCCATGGCGCTCTCCGGGGGGATGGGCTCGCGGACGCCGGCAGGTTCGAAACCAGGCTCCACCCCGTCAAGTGCCATTTCCGGCGCAGTCCGGGCTGGAGCGCCGTCAGGCTTTACAGTCTCGGCCCCCTGTACCGGGCGGTGCTCCACCATCTTCTCAAGTTCAACGACTTTATTCTTGAGCCTGTGGAGCTCCAGCAGCAGGTATCCGACGGCCGCTCCCACGAAGAAACCTTCGAACCTCTGGATGCTCGCCCCGATCAGCCCACCCAGCAAAAGCGCCAACAAAATCTTCATCATGCTCCGAGTGCCTCCATCGGCCGTTCATTCCCACGCATTTTCACAGCAACATCAACTAAACCTGTCAGCCTTGCATACCCCCAAGTGTTCTCGACTCATCGGGCACCCTCTCCGTGCTTTTGAGATCGGTTAATCACATAGCATGAATACGGAAAAATCGTTAGCCTTGCGCTGTCCGCACTCTCATGACCCTGCTCTGGAAAAGAGCGCGACTCAGCCTTATGAATAATGGATGAAGCATACTGAATTGAAAGGAGAGGCGAAAATGGCCTCCGAATCTTACGCATGGCCAAAGAAGACACGAGAGTTTCAGAATCATCACTTCGATTCAACCGTCTGGAATGATTTCCGGTTTCGTGAGGACGACATCATTGTGGCCAGTTATGCCAAGTCCGGCACGACCTGGATGCAGCAGATCGTCGCACAGCTTTTATTCAATGGGGCTGCGGACCTGGAGGTGGCTGAAATGTCTCCCTGGGTGGACATGCGGGTCCCCCCAAAGGAGGTGAAGCTTGCAGCACTCGAGGCTCAGACTCATCGTCGCTTTCTGAAGACCCATCTTCCCGTCGACGCGTTGGTCTTCTCGCAGAAGGCCCGGTACATCTACCTGGCACGCGACGGGCGCGACGTCGTCTGGAGCCTATATAACCACCACGCATCGGCCAATGCGAAATATTACCAAACGTTGAATGACACGCCGGGGCGGGTGGGTCCTCCCATTGAGCCGCCTTCAGATTCCATCTCGCAGTACTTCCACGAGTGGCTGGATAGGGACGGACACCCATACTGGCCATACTGGGAGAACATCAAATCGTGGTGGGAAATCCGCCATCTGCCCAATGTAATGCTGCTTCATTTCGCAAAACTCAAGGAGGACACCCCCGGGCAGATCCGGCGCGTAGCTGCCTACCTGGACATTCCCATCGATGAGTCCCAATGGGGGCTCATCCTCAAACACTGCAGCTTCGAGTTCATGAAACGGCACGCGACCCGGAGTGTTCCTCTGGGAGGGGCATTCTGGGACGGCGGATCGCGTACGTTTTTCCACAGGGGCACGAACGGCCGATGGCGTGATGTGTTGACTGGCGTGGAGTGTGAGAAATACGAAAAGATGGCGCGGGAGAAACTGGGTGAAGCCTGCGCCCACTGGCTTGCGACCGGGGAATTCCCTGAGGAAGGAGACCCAACGGTCTAAGTACACCTCCACAGAAAAAGATGTCCATTTCGCCGCTCGTCATGCCGGCA
>CAZLCS010000033.1:0-65035 GCA_964557955.1 uncultured Syntrophobacteraceae bacterium | reverse complement strand
TTAGATTTGTCAGCCATATCAATATATTATGCATTTCTATTTATGGAACTTCGGCCTAAAAGAACCGACGTACGAGGACCCAGCGGCCATCACACCTGCAAAGTATCACTGGATCGACATCAGCATCGAAAAGCTTTTCGTCCTGCGCCATTATATTCTCCGCTTCGATGACACCCTGGCGGATCCCGGGCGCAATGAAAGGGTCCGGAAATGCGAGGCCAGGCTCATGGAGTATCTCAGACTTCACAGTCCATACACCCTGGATCTCGCGCGAAGGCTGAGGGAGGAAATCGAGGAGGACGTCTTCTCTTCGGACATCATTGACCAGCTGCAAGCCAAAAGATGCGCCATAAAAAGTGAGCCTCCTGCAGCTTATGCCAACACTTCTGTTCGGCTCTGGGTGGAATTCAGCGATCCTCATTTCCGTCATTGTGCGGCGCTGCGAAACTTCCGATGCGTGTGGGAGTTCGACAAGGCCGTGGGGCAGGAGCAGGGGTGGGAGATTTCTCATTATTTTCGAAACGAGAAAGAAGCCGAATTCCGTGTCCATTTTGAAACGTCGGATGGAGAATCCGTCAGCGTGGACGGCTCCAAGCCCGTCGAACTGAAGCATACGATTCCGTTCAGGAGTCGACTTCGGGAGCGCCTGAGCGACCGTTGGAGGGTGGAGACGGGGCGATTGCTCCTGGCGCTTTTCATCGCGGTGCTGGCTCTCGTGGGTGGAGCCCGCGAGCAGCTGCTCAAGCTGGATGTCCTTCCCGGGCTGGTTGCCGTATTCCTGCTTGGGTTCGGGGCCGATACCGTGAAGAACCTTTTCACCAGGCGAGGCTGACGGGCACGGGGTGTCAATACTGTTGAAATGCTCACCTGCAGCCCCAATGAGGGGGCCCCGGTCTCAACCAGGATGAACATCGATCACAGCTGTGTCTTTCTGGAGATATCGACCTTGCAGCTCTCAAATGGTTGTGAAAAACATGATGACGCCTGTCAAAACATGCCATATCTGCTTCACAGGGTTCAAAACGGCTACACATTATGGGGGATGAAGTGACTGAAACAGATTCAATTTTTTCAAGACTTGAGGAAATTTACCGCATCGTCGAGGAGGCAGTGGCAAGACTTTATCACCTGCATGGGGAGCGGCTGCGGTGCTGCCGCGGCTGCTGCGACTGTTGCGTCGATGAAATCACGGTCTTCGAGGTCGAGGCCCTGTACATCGGGAGTCGATATGCGGAGCTCCTCCGGGAGGGTGAGCCCCACCCCGAAGGTGGTTGTGCCTTTCTCGACTCCAAGGGCGACTGCCGCATCTACGACTCCCGGCCCTACGTCTGCCGTACCCAGGGACTGCCCCTTCGCTGGATCGATGAGACCTCGGATGGGGATCTCGTCGAGATGCGAGACATCTGCCCCTTGAACGATCCCGGGCCGCCGGTCGTGGAGCTGCCCGAGGAAGCCTGTTGGACCATCGGCCCGGTTGAAGAGCTGTTAGCCAGACTGCAGGCGACTCTTGACGCCGGCAGACTGCGGCGCGTGTTCCTGAGAGCTCTTTTCCGCGGGCGGGATTGACCCAGCGGGATCGCACTCTCACTGCCGAGGTCATTCCCATCCGTCCTGCACTCCCCCAAAGGCTCCGACCCGCCGATGTCAAAAACCGCTTGACCTGTCCATTCAGTTTGGCTAATAAAACATCAATTCAATGAAGTTAAACCACAGCGCTTCCCACAACGGCGTGGGAATTGACGCTGGGAGAAGGACAAGGGCGTCCGCTTCCTCGTGACGGGGGAGTCGGGCGTTTTTTTGTCTGAGCCAATTTGAGCCAGGGCACAAAGGGGTGCCTGCGGCTGAGGACACCGGTGTCCACCGTCTCGCCCGCTGGGGGGAGAGGTGGACTTTTTTGTTGGAAAGGTAAACGGGTCAGATTTTTAGGAGAATAACAGAGATGAACCTGTCCACGCCGAATGCCAATGATGCCACTTCGACCTTCAACCGGTCCAAAAGCGTTGTTCCCATGAGCGGTCTCTGCTCGCGCTGCATTGACGGCTGCCGGGGGAACTGCGAAGTGTTCCGTTCAACTTTCAGGGGACGTGAGGTCATCTATCCAGGTCCCTTCGGGCAGGTGACCGCGGGTGCGGACAAGAACTATCCTGTGGACTACTCCCATTTGAATATTCAGGGTTATGCCATGGGAGCGACGGGCCTTCCTGCAGGAGTGGAGCCGGGTCCCGATACGGCCGTGTTCCCCGCCGTCAACACGGAGACCGATTACGGTTGGGACATCAAGGTGAAGATGAAGGTCCCCATTTTCACCGGTGCTCTCGGGTCCACCAAGATCGCTCAGACCAACTGGGAGCATTTCGCCGTGGGCGCCGCCATCAGCGGCGTGACCCTGGTTTGCGGCGAGAATGTGTGCGGTATCGATCCCGGACTCGAGCTCAATGGCAGCAAGAAGATCACCAAGTCTCCCGAGATGGATCGACGCATCAACGTCTACAAGCGTTATCATCAGGGCTTCGGCGAGATCCTGGTTCAGATGAATGTCGAAGATACACGTCTCGGTGTTGCCGAGTATGTCATCGATAAGCATGGGCTGGATACCATCGAGCTCAAGTGGGGGCAGGGCGCCAAGTGTATCGGGGGTGAAATCAAGGTGGATTCCTTGGAGCGAGCTATGGAGCTCCAGCGGCGCGGCTACATCGTGACCCCGGACCCATCCAACCCGGTGATTCAGGCTGCCTATAGGGAGGGTGCCATCAAAGAATTCGAGCGGCACAGCCGCCTGGGCTTCATCGGCGAAGACGATTTCTACGCCGAGGTGGAGCGGCTGCGCAAGCTCGGCTTCAAGCGAATCACGCTCAAGACCGGAGCCTACAGCCTGCGCGAGCTGGCCATGGCCATCAAATGGGGGTCCAAGGCCAGGATCGACCTCCTGACCATCGACGGCGCTCCCGGCGGCACCGGCATGAGCCCCTGGCGCATGATGCAGGAGTGGGGCATTCCGAGCCTCTACATCCATGCAGTGACGCACGAATTCTGCGAGAAGATGACGGCACGGGGCGAGCGCGTGCCCGACATCGCCTTTGCGGGCGGCTTCTCCAGTGAGGACGGCGTGTTCAAGGCCATCGCCATGGGGGCCCCGTACGTGAAGGCCGTTTGTATGGGGCGTGCCCTCATGATCCCCGGAATGGTCGGGAAGAATATCACGGAATGGATGTCCAAGAACGATCTTCCCAAGACGGTCAGCCAGTATGGAAACACCGTTGAAGAGATCTTCGTCAACTATGAAGCGGTGAAGGACCTGGTCGGCGCCGACGAGGTCAAGAACATCCCCCTTGGAGCTATCGGCATCTACAGCTACTCCGACAAGATCCGGGTGGGCTTCCAGCAGTTGATGGCCGGCGCCCGCTGCTTCAACGTGTCCAGCATCAGCCGCAGAGAGCTCATGTCGCTGACCGAGGAGTGCGCAAAGGTGACGGGTATTCCCTATGTGATGGACGCCTATCGAGCTGAAGCGGAAGCGGTTCTGAACGGCTGATCTGCTGCCTGGATTGCCGGGACCGACTGGATCAAATTGAGGAACAAGCACCGAGTGCTCCCGGGGAATCAGCGGATTCTCCGGGAGCATCGGTTTGCAGGGCACTGAGAGCTTCTTCAGTCAGATCGATCAGAGGCCGGCTGCCTGTAGAATCTGCGGTACGACGGCCTCTTTGCCGATGGCCATGATGTGTACACCGTGAGCCAGGCCTTCTTCCTTGATTCTCCGGACCATGCGTCCGGCGATTTCTATTCCCTTCTGCAGAGCACCGCCTTTGGGGGCGCCGGCCATTTCGGACACCAGGCTCTCCGGAACGGAGATCCCGGCCACGTGCTGGTTCATATAAGTGGCCATGCGTGCTGACACCAGCAGAACGATGCCCGCCAGGATTTTTGTGTCGAATTTGCTCGCATAATCCATGAAGCGTTTGAATCCGTCCAGATCGTAGACGGCCTGGGTCTGGAAAAACTCGGCTCCCGCCCGCACCTTCTTCTCGAACTTCAAAAGTTGAGGTTCGATGGGATCGGCCTCCGGGGTGACTACCGCACCGGCACAGAATTTCGGGACTCCATTCAGCGGATTACCCCCAAGGTCGCTGCCGGCCTGCAGCATCCGAACCGCCTTGAGAATCTGCACCGATTCGAGATCGTGCACCGGCTTGGCTTCCTTGTGATCACCCATGCTGATGTGATCGCCCGTCAGGCACAGCACGGTGTCTATACCCAGCACGCTGGCGCTGAGCAGATCCGACTGGAGCGCCATACGGTTGCGGTCCCGCCCGGTCATCTGCAGAATGGGGGTTCCCCCCATCTGCTTGATGATGTGGCAGCCCACCAGTGATGACAGCCGCATCACCGAGCTCTGGTTGTCGGTCATGTTGATGCCGTGCACCTTGTCTTTGAGCAGATCAATGTGCTGTTTCATCTCTTCGATATCGGTGCCTTTGGGAGGTCCGACTTCCGCTGTGACAATGAATTCTCCCGAGCTGAGAGCCTCTTTGAATGAACCAGCCATCGATCATTCTCCTTTGTATACTTCATGCACCTGCTTGGCCGGGTTGACCTGGACCAGGTGGTTGCGTGGTGGAAAGTCCTTCTTGATGTTTTCCAGCTTGCCCATCTTTTCGAGGCGCTTGTAGATCAGTGTCCAGGCGCAGTCCTTTTCCTTGTCCACTTCGCATTTGCCGTGATCGGTTCCGCCGCATGGTCCATTCAAGATCCCCTTGGCGCACACGGTGATGGGGCAGATCCCTCCGGTCTCGCCCAGGATGCAGTCGCCACAGGCCCGGCAGCGTTCTTCCCACGTGCCGTCGCGAGGGGTCATGCCGATGAAGCGTGTGTTCACCCCCGGGAGAATCTGGAGTGGCTCCGAAAGATCGGCAAGGAGCTGAATGCCTGCACCGCAGGCCATGGAAAGGACCACCTCATAATCCTGCAGCCTTTCCAGTACCAGCTCCATGTATTCACGGTTGCACTGGCGCTCGGTCGTGTCTTCATCGATCTGGATTGTCCTGCCATCCTTCTTGAAGCTCATGCGCAGCTGTGACGCCAGCATGCCCACTTCCTTTCTCCCGCCGGCCATGCAAACGCTCACGCAGGTGTCACACCCCAGGATGAAGATTTTGTGGTAATCGGCGAGCATTGCCTTGATTTCATCGAATGGTTTTCGTTCTGCTACGATCATTTCCATACCTCGTGTGATGAGTGCCTGAAGTGAGCTCGATTCTGGAGCAATTATAGATCTACCGCCATTTTCAGGGCGGGGTCGGATTTCTTCTGAACTCCGGTCAGGACTGCCAGGGCCACGGCGTGGACCTTGACGTAGACTTCGGACGGCGTGCGCTTCCGGCCATTGACCATGAGCAGGTCCCGGTCGATGGAAATGCCGAACAGACGCTCGTTCTCCTCCAGGTAAGGCAGGATCAGCTGCCAGTCCTTGTCGGTGAATTCAGCAAATCTGCCGCCGTTCAACTGGTCCTCGGTGAGGCGCCGGTGTGGATCGCGGGCAAAGATGGCGCCGCCGGAGGCCAGCGAGAAAAGGTTGGAGCCGGGATAGGGGGTCGGGAGCTCCTCCACGTTTCCCTGGTCGTTGAAGGTCATGCCGTTCAACACCACGAAACCGCCGCCGGCATGCGGATCCCCCGCCATGAACGATTCCGCGAGATAATCGAGAGCCGTTCCGTTGATGACGACGCGCGGGCGGCCCACGGCATTGATCAGGGGGCGCCCTGCAGCGTTGCCCATGACGTAGACCTCTCCTCCCTTGGCGCCGTACATGAAAGTCTGTCCCACATCACCGAAAACGACCAGTTTGCCCTCCTTCATGATCTGGCCCAACTGGTCCTGGGCATTGCCGTGCACGTAAATCTCCATGCCGTCGATGCCCGAGGCCAGGTAATCGCCCGAGCTCCCGTAGACGTCAATGCGCACATCGCCGGTGTTGGGCCCGAAGCCGTTCCCCGTGAAACGCTGGCCGCGGTATCCGTAAACTATGAAACGCTTCCAACCCCTGAAGAAAGCTTCACAGAGCAGGCGGGCGTCACAGTCGTCGCCTTCGGGCTCGAATCCTCGGGCATACACCAACAGGGTCTCCTCACCCTTCTCGGGGCCGCGCAGGAGGCTCCGGGTGTTGAAGTCGATGCGGCGGTAGCGCCCACCGGCGGCCTGGGTGAAATCCGGTGATCCACTGAACACCTCGCGCAGGGTGCTGCGAATGATCCAGAGAAGCCATGCGCGTTTCTTGTCGCCGATGGGATAACGCCGGTCATTGAGCAGGGTCAGCGCCTCGATGACCGTCGACTTGACATCATCGTCCGAAGCAGCCGCCTTTGCCAGCTCGCCGCAGGCCCAGCGGAACGCGTTGTAGTCCCAGCCCGGGATGGACGCGGCCAGCGCTTCGAAGAGCTCCAGGGCGCGCCCGTTCTGCAGATGTTCTTTCAGGTTGCGGGTGATGTCGGCCTGCTGCGGCGGGGCCGTCACGACGATGGTCGGATCATAGGTGATCCGGTCCCTGCCGGAGGACTGGACACGACCGAATTTGTCGGTGCAGGTGAGGCGCATGGAACCGTTTTCACGCCGGATGGTGAAAACAAAAGCCCCGCCATCGGTGTGACTGCCGCCGCGGGCATTCCAGTAGCGGTCGGCGATGGGGCAGAACCTTGGGTCCTCTTTGGCCAGGCTGTCCAGGGTGGCATCAATCGCCTGTTTTTCCGAGCAAACAAGCCCGACCTGCACCTCGCCATCCTGCAGGGCAAAGACCTGTGGACGCAGCATGGCGGTGTCCGTGATCCCGATGAGCTGGAAGTAGTTCTGGTAAGGTTCATTTCGGGCGATGATGAAAAACCAGGGACCATCGGGGGATCCGTGGATGTGCGTGGCCTGGATCACCCGGTAAAGCTCCTGCTTGTCCGCTGGGAGCTGGTCGAAGTCGGCTTCGGTGGTGGGCGCCAGGGCTTCGATGATGTACTCCAGCGGATATTCGTAAATCCGGTTGAGCAGGTCGAGCATCAGCACCGACGCTTCCGTATCCGTGTGAAACAGGGGATAGAGATTGCGCTGCTTGAGGTATTCACAGACCGAATGGTAATTGGCGAAATCTCCGTTGTGGACCAGGGCTTCGTGCATGCCGCTGAAGGGATGCGCCCCGCCCGGATGCCACACCCGTCCCTTGGTGGGATAGCGCTGGTGGGCGATCCAAATGTGCGCTTTGAAATCCTCCAGCCTGTAATAGCTGGCCACCAGTTCGGCATAACCCACGATCTTGAGGATCATCATGTTTTTGCCGTGGGACATGACGAAGGCCTTCTTGTCGCCCAGCGTCGAGTAGAAAGTCGTGTTGAGCTTGAAGGCATTCTGGCACATGAACTCATCTTCAGCTCTTTCGGGCTTCAGATGCTCGAGCCCGTTGGCGGCCGCGAAAGCCTTCAGGATATCCTTCTTCACGCGAACGAAGTAGCGCATGACATCGGGCGGCTGAGCATCCAGGCCCGGGATATCCCGATAATCGTCCACGGTGGGGATCATCTCGGACCTTGCGATGTCCAGGTAGGGAAGGATGAATTTCTCCTCCACCGCCCTGGCCACGGACTTGTCCTGCGGGTCGATGAGCGCCACCTGGAGCATGTAATGGCTTTCCAGGATCTCGGGCGATACACCAAGGGCCTCGGGGATGAACCCCACGGCGGCGATGCCTCCCCCTTTGCCGTTGCCGCGGTTGTGCATCTGTTTGGAAGGTTCGAAAATGTGCTTGCCTCCCACGGGGATGGAACAGGCAAAACCCGTTACTCCGCATCCTCCTTCTTCCTCGACCTTGGAATTGGGGATTGGGGGATATTCCTGGAGCAAGCGTCGCCGGGAGGCCAGGATGCTGTCAGCAGCAGAGAGTCGTTGACTGTAAGTCCTCATTCTACCGGTACTCCGATCTTCGTCGATCCTTGAGGGATAGGGCCACGATAGCCGAGCTCATCGCTATCAATTGTAGTCCAGATGCCGCAAACAATCGGTGCGCCCGACCAGTTCACGAACACTGCGCATGCCGAGCTTCTGGAGAATGTCAACCATCTGATTGCGCCATGAGCCGTACAGGTTGACAATGCGCTGAGTGCCCCAATCCACTTTGATGAGCTCGGCCAGTTCGGGATCCGTGGTCGCGATGCCGCGTGGGCAGCCACGGCCGCTCTCGCAGGAGCTGCATCGCGTGCATTCGAGGGCCACCATTCCGGCCGTGCCTTCGACGACCCCGTCCGCTCCCAGGGCAATGGCCTTCATGACGTCATGGGCCGTTCGAATCCCGCCGCTGGCGATGAGGGTCACTTTGTCCCGCACGCCTTCTTCCACCAGGAATCGATGCACCTTGGGGATGGCGTATTCAATGGGCATGGCAATATTCTTTTTGGCGATGTCAGGCGCCGCTCCCGTGCCGCCATAGCTGCCGTCGAGATGGACGATGTGGGCTCCCGCATAGTAGCTGCCGATGGCCACCATGTCGACGTCCGCCGGCGTGGACACCTTGACCGACACCAGCGCCTTCGGATTCATGGCCTTGATCCAGTCCACGTGCTTCTTGTGATCCTCCACGGAATAAACGCTGTGGAACGGGAAGGGAGAGAACAGCGCACTGCCTTTGACCGCCTCCCGCATCCTGGCCACGGATTCGGTCACCTTATCACCCAGCAGGTGTCCACCCAGCCCGGGCTTGGCGCCCTGCGCATATTTGAACTCAATGATGCGCACCCGCTGGATCGTTTCCTCCTTCACCCCGAAAAGCCCCGTGGCCACCTGGGTGATCATGTAGTCATCATAGGGGTAGAGGAACGGGGGATAACCTCCTTCGCCCGTACAGCCGAAAGTGCCCCACATCATGGCCGCTCTGGCCCGGGATATCATCGTGCTGTCGCTCACGGAACCGAAAGACATGCCGCCCTGATAGACCGGGATACGGATGCTGATGCGGTGGGCGTTGTCGCCTCGCTTGTTGAGCTCGATGCTCGTGTCGATCTCGTCGGTCGATAATTCCTGCGGGGGCTTCTCCGGAAAACGAAACCGCAGCTTGTCGAAACCGCCGCCCGAATTTCCCACCCGGTATTCGAGGTCCACATCGGGAAGTTCACCGGTTTCCGCCTGATACCAGGTGCTCATGAGCAGGTCGGCAGTCCAGCGAAAATCGCCCAGCGCCTTCATCTGAGGGTTGATCGCCACGCTCAGGGCTCCATTGGGGCACTTCTCAACGCAATAGTGGCCCTGGCTTCGGCACACGTCGGGCCCCACGCACAGGTAGTCCCGCGGGGCGCCCATGCGCGTGCCAGCCTTGAAATGCACTCCGTACGGGCAGGTGACCACGCAGCCCGCACAGCTCTTACACTGTTGCCCGCGCTGCACCTTGTATTTGCCGATGGTGTGTCGGAATCGTGAAGCTGTTTTCCTGATTTCTGCCTTCACGGTATGAGGTCTCCTTTTTTCTATCAAACACAATACTGGCGGCACCTGGAGCGCTTCGTTGCCCAACCCTTATCGGGGCATACCGAACAGGGTCCCGAAAGTGTCGCGCTCGAGGTCCTCGAAAAACATCGCCCTCCCTGCTTCACCCCTTACCCGGCGCACATCGCGGATACCCATGGCTCCCATCATTTCAATGAGCTGGCTCCACCAGCTGCACATGAGATTGACGAGTCGCTGTCGACCGTACTCGGGTTCGAGATCCTGGAGGTCCACGGGGCAGCTCTTGCCGCTCACACAGCGTTTGCACACGCGGCATTCCAGGCCGATGAGCAGAGGCAGGTCAATGGCGGCGCCGTCGGCGCCGCACATGAGAACCTTGGGCAGATGCTCGGCCAGGGCTATTCCTCCGCTCACCAGCAGAGTGACCTGATCCCGGACTCCCTCATCCACCAAGTGCGTGTGGATGTCGCGCATCACGTCCTTGACGAAACGGGGATTGTCTCCGTCCACGAATTCATTGCCCCGATAGTCGGCAAAAAGGTGCACCACTTCCGCTCCGGTCCGCGCCAGGTCGAGCGCGATGGCTTTGGCTTCCGGGCTCATGGGCACCCGCACCGACACCACCAGGTTCGGGAATCGCGCCTTCAGCTCCAGGACCCGGTCCCAAACCTGCGGAACATGGAACAGCTCGACCATCCTGACGCCCCGGAGGATTTCGGCGTCGAAGTCCGCAACATCTCCGGGCAGGAGGGGAACGAGATGTTCTTTGAAGGGTGAAAGCGATGCGTCGCAGGTCTCCGGAGTGACATACATCAGGGTGCCGGTTTGCCGGGCAGCCTCAGCGAGAGACAGGGTGATTCCCTTCCCGAGGTTGCCGAAGGGGAGAACATTGAAAACGACCGGAATAGGGATTTCGACCAGGGGGGAACCTTCCAGCTTGACCCTGCCGAATGGGTCGAATTCCAGATGATGCAGTTTCCGACCGATGTCGATGGCGGTACTGATGTATTCGCGGCCGTGGATTCCATCGCGGGTTGGACGCACGATTTCGGACATGTCGGTCCACATGGAGTCGAAGCCGGGACCACTGAAAGGGCCTCGATATCCTGCCCCGGAGACCGGGATTTTGCCTGTTTCCGCTTGAAACCAGGTGACATGAATGATGTCCGGTTTCCAGTAGGCGTCGCCCATCTTCAGGAATTCGGGGTTGATGGTCTTGGCGAGCACTCCCCGGGGGCAATTCTGGATGCAGCTGAAACAGTTCTTGCACTGATGATCGATGGAATCCACCATGGTCCGAGAATCATAAGAGCGATTCTTGTAGACGTCGTAAAGGCAGCGTTTCTTGACGCAGGTCGTGCATTTGAGGCAATCCTCTTCAAAGTCGATGATCCCCGATCGACCCACGGGAATGAAGCGCGGTGCCGCTGGTGTTGGCTTGATGTGATATTTCTTGGGCATGGATCCTTCACCTCTTTTTCCGTGCCACCATCCATGATATCCACCCTGCGGGGGGCATGGAGCGCTGGATAATCTTCAGAAGATCATGAAGTCTGCGAGGGCAGCCACGAGCCGAGCTCCCGCGCCTTGGCGATCGTTTCCTTCAGGGCGGCCGCAAAGGCCTGGTCATCGCTGGGATCGATGTTGAACATCCTGACGCGCTGGTCACCCAAACCCGCCTCGGCCAGCAGACGATTGGCGTACCGTACCCGCATCCTGGCGCGCCGATTTCCTTCCAGAAACTGGCACTGACCCTCGGGGCAGCCCACCACCATGGCCATGGCGGCCCCCTCCTCGATCGCGTGCAGAATGTAGAGCACATCCGTACGTCCGGAGCAGGGCAGCCGGGAAATTTTCAGTGAAGCCGGATCCCCGGCCACAAGATTCTCTGTGTCCTCTTCGGAAACCACCGTGGAATTGGCACAGCAATAGACAACGATTTCGGGTTTCATCACCACTCCTTCAGCACGGACCAGTTCTCTACGCCACCAACGCTGCTCGCGCGTTCGATGGTCCGTCCGCAGCAGATCGCCCTCCCCGTGACTCAGCCCTGAGTCGATGCGGCTGGATTTACAGAGAGCAAACCACGCCCGTCTGGGTAATCCGGATGGATTACCCCCGGCGCAGGCCGAGCTCACCAAAGACGATCTTCCGACTTATTGAGCCTGTGTAGGGAGATTCTGTGGGAACAACATTGGTCCGGTCATCTGATTTGGTCGGGACTTCCTCGGACCGGTATGAGGGCAGAGCATCGGGGGTATTCAGGACGACAAGCCCTCTGGGAACCGGTGCAAACCAGCGCCCTGTAAGTCCGTGGCATCTCATCGATGAGAAGCTGACCAGATTGCAGAAGGAGTCGACGCTGACTCCGTTTGAAGCATATATAGAATTGAATGAAAAAAGGCAAGCACTTGTGAAGACACGAAAAAGGAACCCAGATCGCACTGTTCCGACGGATTGTTCAGCCTTTAAGCTTGATCCACAGAAGCTTTGCCGGCACGTCGGTTGGATTTTTCCACTCAGTTGGCATCTCGGTGGTGAGGTAGACCGTATCCCCGGCCTGCAGAATGTGAATCTCGGTCTCCAGTTTCATCTCGAGAGTTCCGGAGATCAGGTAGCCGATCTCATGACCCTTGTGGAAGAAAAAATGCGAAAACAGGCTTTGGCGGGGGGGGATTTCGATGAGGAAGGGCTCTGCATGCTGGTTGAAATCGGCAGGGGAGAGGGAGCGAACCTGCAGATCATCTGCAGAAAAGGGTGCAAGTTTCACGTCTACGGCATCGGTTCCTCGGAACACCGTTTTCCTTGATTCCGGTTTGTCCTGAAAAAAGGCGCTCACCTCCACATGCAGGACTTCCGCCATTTTCAGCAAAGCCGGCACGGACGGAAAGATCAGATTGCCTTCCACCTGAGAGATCGTGCTCGGAGTGACTCCGACGAGGCGGGCGAGCTCGGTCTGAGAGAGGGAGCGTCTCAGCCGCAGTTCCCGAAGCCGCTGTCCCATGTCTATGCCGCCTTTGGCGCGCTTTTCCTCCTCGAAGGTGATGGTCTGATCTTTGGCCCAGTAGACGAATGGCTGATGGAGGTTGTCGAGATCTCTTTCCTCCGCCTTCAGGACCGTAAGGGAAGTGGTCCCCCTTTTGATGGAAAGGTCGATCACGACCTGGGCGATCTGGCTGATCTGTGCGCGGAGCCGTTGCGAATGTGCCTTCTTTTCCATGATCCAGTAGGCAACCGTGTTCAGTTCGTAGAGGTGAGGACAGGAGTGAGAATAGAAGCTGAGAATATGCTCCTCGCCTCCCCAGACCTCCTGCATTCCCGTGAGGCTTTCGAACACGAAGCGCACGTCCCCCTCCAGTTCTGCATGCAGGCCGTATAAGGCTTCCGTGAATCGATCCGTTTTGAATGGTTCGGCAACCTGCAGGATGCGGCAGGGAAGGTCCCCGATCTGAGCGTCGCCGTAGAAGCTCAGGAAGGTCGGCGCATTGGCGCCCTTTCCCGAAGTGAAGCAGTCGAGGATGGTAAGGGATGGGTAGGCTGCCAGACGGCCGAGCTTTTCCAGGAGATTCCTCGGCGACCGGTCGAAGCTCACGTAGATAATGGGTTTGGCCTGCTCCCGGGAGGCCTGCATGAAACGCTGGCAGAAGATGGAGGCAAGGCTTCCGGAATCGTCATACCAGATGACATTGTCCCCGATGTAAAGACTGCCCAGGATACGGTCCAGTTGATCCACCCCGGAGGTCACACACTGCCTTGTGCTCATGTCCTTGTGCTCCTGAGCTCACGATGCATCTTGAAATTCGTACCGGTTTCCATTACGTTTCTAATGCTGTTTTTCAAGGAAGACAATACAATCGAGGTGCTGCCCTCCAAACAGCGGAGCCGTGACGGGGCGAAAGTCGGGACCCCGAGGGATGTTCGAGTATCCTACACGCTCACTTGATGCGGACGAAATGAGCATAGCAGAAGTCAACCCCTCCTTCATCCGAGCGCGGAACATCGGGTAGAATCAGGGCCGACCGATTGATTTCCCGCCTGCGCCACTTGCCGGTACCGCAATCCTTGGAGCAGAAAAGCGAACAGACCCGGTTGTGGGCGCCACAGACCGCGTGGAGCACTGCGGTCGTGGATCCGTTCGGTGCCATGGAAGGCTCTTTTGTTGAATCGTCAGGAGTTCATACAGCATGTGTCGACTATTCGCTTTGACCAGTGAGGAACCGCTGTCTCCCATGCGGGCCATCAATGCTCTGGATGTCATGCGGGAGGGCCACGACGGGTCCGGCGTAGGCCTTTACCTGGCCGACCTGGGCGGCCCATTTGAAGAATTCAAGGGCGCACCCATTCTTTCAGGGATCTTTACCGGAGAGGGCCTGAAACGCCTGGACCATTTCATGATGAACATCGGCTTCACCACCAAATATAAGATGTCCATCAAGGTGCCCAAGAGCCCTCCAAAGGGTGTTCCCAGGCGGGACACCTATCTCATTCGAGCTTACGAATATCCGGAGAACTGGGAGAACCTTGATGAAAAGGACATCCAGCAGCGGCTGATGCTCATAAGACTTCAGCTCCGGCAGATGGGTGAGGAAAAGGAAGACATGATCGTTTACAGCTTCTGGCCCGACTCGATCATGATCAAGGAAATCGGTGATCCCCTGACAGTGGGTGAATACCTCCAGCTGGATCGAAAAGAGCTCAGAGCCCGAATCATCATGGCCCAGGGGCGTCAAAACACCAATTATGCCATCAACCTGTACGCCTGCCACCCTTTTTTCATTCAGGGCATCGCCACCATGACCAATGGAGAGAACACCGCCTTCGTGCCCAACAAGGAATACCTGATGTCCCGAGGGTTTCCGGGGTACACGGGGTACAATTCCGATTCGGAAGTGTTCACGCATATTCTGCACTACTCTCTGAACAGCCTCGGGCTCGCGCTTGAAGCCTACAAGCATATCATCACGCCTCTTCAGGATGCCGACCTGGCGGCGCATCCCAATGGGGGCTTCTTGAAGGAGCTGAAGCATTCCTGCCGCAGGCTGATCATCGATGGGCCCAATTGCGTGATGGGCTGTCTGCCGGACAAGACCCTCTTCATGGTGCAGGACCGCAAGAAACTGCGGCCGGCCGTAGCCGGCGGGAAGCCGGGATTCTTTGCGTTCTCTTCCGAGATGTGCGGCTTGGACTCGGCCATTCCCGACCGTGACAAGTCCAAGGATTTCCAACCCATGCACCTGGATACCGTGATCGTTTCTCCGGACCGTCAGGAGTATAAAATATGTTCGCAAATGGAGCCATTAGCCCTTCAACACTGAGTGTCAAGGACCTGCTCTGGCAGATCCAATGGGACAAGGATCGGTGCACGCTCTGCGGGCGCTGCACGGCGGTGTGCCCGGTTCATGCCATCGAATTGGGAGTCCACCGTAAACGGATCGTGGACATCCCGGCCATCACGGGGCTGAGCCCGAATCCCAAAACTTCCAGCGCCTACGTGATCTACCATGGCATCCGCCAGCGCACCGATCCCGCCTACGCCTGCGTGGGATGTGCGTCGTGCAACATGGTCTGCCCCAACGACTGCATCATGCCCATGCGGAGCGACGAGGCGGACAAGCTCCGGTTCCACATCAACCGGGGAGGCCAGCCCCGCAGAAGGGGAGGCCGCCGCAACGCGGCCGACGGACTGCCCGGAGGCGTGCTGGACCGGATCAAGTTCGTGCGCATCTCCATGCTGACGGACCCGGCCCTGGACGCCGGCCGCCACGAATTCGAGCTGCGCACGCTGCTCGGAAGAGTCCTGCCCCCTGAAGAGAGCCTGGCTCTCTACCGAAACCAGGGCTGGATTCCGCCCGTGCGTGAAATCTATCCTCTCCTCATCGGGGCCATGTCCTTCGGCGCCCTTTCGCCCAACATGTGGGAGGGGCTGCAGATGGGCGTCGCTTACCTCAATGAGGAACTGGGCATGCCCGTCCGCATGTGCACGGGGGAGGGCGGATGCCCGCCTCGGCTCCTGCGCTCCCGATTCCTCAAATATGTCATCCTGCAGATCGCGAGCGGCTACTTCGGGTGGGACGAGATCATCCACGCTCTGCCGGAAATGAAAGAGGACCCCTGCGCCATCGAAATCAAGTACGGCCAGGGGGCCAAGCCGGGGGACGGCGGATTGCTCATGTGGTACAAGGTGAACAAGCTCATCGCCGCCATCCGCGGTGTCCCGGCGGGTGTGAGCCTCCCCAGCCCCCCGACGCACCAGACCAAGTACTCCATCGAGGAAGCCGTGGCCAAGATGATCCAATCCATGTACATGGCCTGGGGCTTCCGCGTGCCGGTTTATCCCAAGATTTCCGGGACGTCGACGGCGCTGGCCGTTTTGAACAACCTGACGCGCAACCCTTACGCGGGAGGGCTCGCCATTGACGGCGAAGACGGCGGCACCGGGGCGGCTTACAACGTCTCCATGGACCACATGGGACACCCCATCGCCAGCAACCTCCGTGACTGCTACCTGAACCTGGTCAAGCTCGGCCGCCAGAACGAGATCCCCCTCTTTGCGGGAGGCGGCGTGGGCAAAAACGGCAACCTGGCTGCCAATGCGGCGGCTCTCATCATGCTGGGGGCCAGCGGCATCCAGAGCGGCAAATACATGATGCAGGCTGCAGCCGGGTGCCTGGGCTCCGAAACCGACCGGTGCAATATCTGCAACATCGGCCTGTGCCCCAAGGGGATCACGTCCCAGGATCCGCGCCTCTACAGGCGGTTGGACCCGGAAAAGGTGGCCGAGCGTCTGGTGGACGTGTTCCTGAGCTTCGATACGGAGCTGAAAAAGATCGTGGCGCCCCTCGGGCGGTCTACCTCGCTTCCCATCGGGATGTCGGACGCCCTGGCCATCAACGACTACAACGCCGCCGAGAGGCTGCAGATCAAATACGTGGTGTAGTGGAGCAGCGGATGGAAAGTGAACAATTCTGCAGGATTTCAGGAATAGAAAACGGGCGGCGCATTGAATCGCGCATCCTGGAGGAGCGCATTCAAAAGGCCGTGGCCGACGGCCACCGGTTCATCGAGGTGGACGCCTACGGCCACCACGGTATCGGCGGACGGTTGTGGCGCGCCGGGAGCGACCCGGTACAGGTGCGGATTGTCGGGACGCCGGGCCAGCGTGTCGGGTCTATGGGATTCCCGAACACACGCATCGAAATCATGGGGCCCACCTCCGACGACGTGGGCTGGCTGAACGCCGGCGCCGAAATCATCGTCCACGGCCACGCCACCAATGGTGCGGCCAACGCCATGGCACAGGGGAAGATCTATGTTGCGGGCAACATCGGCTCCCGCGGCATGACCATGACCAAGCACAACCCGCGTTTCGCCCCTCCCGAGCTCTGGGTGCTGGGCTCGGTTGGGGACTATTTTGCCGAGTTCATGGCGGGCGGCATTGCGGTGGTCTGCGGCCACGAGCCTCAGAATGCCGAAAACGTCCTGGGGTATCGTCCCTGCGTCGGGATGGTCGGTGGCAAGATTTTTTTTCGCGGCCCCCACGGGGGCTACAGTCGGAGTGATGCCAGGCTGGCTCCTCTCAGCCATGTGGACTGGGAATGGCTGTCGGAGAATTTGAAAGCCTACCTCGAGGCCATCGGAAGGCCCGAGCTGCTGGAGACCCTTTCGGAGCGCCAGGAGTGGCAGCTGCTCTCGGCCCGTACTCCCCAGGAGAAGTTCGTCGTCTCGCGCCGGTCGATGGCGGCATTCCACACGGAGGTCTGGGATGCAGAGCTGGGGAAGGGCGGCATGATCGGGGATCTGACGGACCTCGAACGGAGTCCCATACCCATCATCACGACGGGGGACCTGCGCCGATTCCTCCCCGTCTGGGAGAACAGGCAGTATCTTTCGCCGTGCGAGGCCAGCTGTCCCACCGGCATCCCTGTGCAGGAGCGGTGGCGCCTCATCCGCGAAGGGCGCGTGGACGAAGCCGTAGACCTGGCTCTGGCCTACACCCCGTTTCCGGCGGCGGTCTGCGGGTATCTCTGCCCCAACCTGTGCATGCAGGGATGTACGCGAAGTGTGGCCCACATGACTCCTGTGGACACGAGCAAGCTCGGAAAGGCCAGCATCAACGCCAAGCTTCCGCCACTTCCGCCTCTTTCGGGAAAGCGGGTGGCTGTTATCGGCGGCGGGCCCTCAGGCCTCTCGGTGGCCTGGCAGCTCCGCCAGCGGGGTCACGAGGCCGTCGTTTACGATGTGCAGGGCGGGCTCGGCGGGAAGATCTCCGCACTCATCCCCAGGACCCGCATCCCCGATGAAGTGGTTTCGGCGGAGCTCGGGCGGATTCGCGAGGCCATCCCCCACGTCCACCTGCAGCAGCGACTCAGCCGTGGGGAGCTCGAGCAGCTCAAGGTCGACTTCGACCTGATCGTGATCGCGGTGGGTGCCCAGAAGCCGCGCATCATTCCCATTCCGGGCAAGGAGAAGCTCATCCCGGCTCTGGACTTCCTCCGCTCGAGCAAGCAGGAGAAGGCCAAAGTGGGAAAACGGGTGGTCGTCATCGGAGCCGGCAACGTGGGCTGCGATGCCGCGACCGAGGCCCATCGGCTGGGCGCCGAAGAAATCACCCTGATCGACATCCAGGAGCCCCTTTCCTTCGGCAAGGAACGCGAAGAGGCCGAGCGGGTGGGCGCCAGGTTCCGCTGGCCCTGCTTCAGCAAGGCGGTGACGGACGAGGGGCTGGAGCTCACGACGGGTGAGGTGATTCCCGCCGACACCGTCATCATCTCCATCGGGGACATGCCGGACCTGGAGTTCCTGCCGGATACCATCGAAACGGAGCGGGGGTTCATCAAGGTGGACGAAGTCTTTCGCACATCCGATCCCCAGGTTTACGCGGTGGGCGATGCCGTGAAGCTCGGGCTGCTCACCGATGCCATCGGCATGGGCCGCAAGGCCGCCCAGGAGATGGCGGATGTGCTGGAGGGGAAGGTAACGCCCAAAGACCTCCGGAAGCGTTTCGACTATGCGCGTGTCAAGGTGGAGTACTTCGACCCGCGGCTCCTGCAGTTCGAGGATGTGCAGCACTGTGCGTCCCAGTGCTCGTCGTGCGGCGCCTGCCGCGACTGCGGCATCTGCGCGACCATCTGTCCCCAGGCCGCCATCACGCGGGTCAGCAAGGGCGAGCCCGAGTTCGAGATGGTCGTAAACCCCGACCGCTGCATCGGCTGCGGCTTCTGCGTCGGAGCCTGCCCCTGCGGCATCTGGACCCTGGTCGAGAACAACCCCATCGGATGAAGTCCCAGCCGGTGATCTGACTGCCGATCTGAGTCTCAATCAATGCCTGTCCGGGAGCCCCACTCCCGGACAACCCCTTAATCTTCTCCAATCATCTTTCATCCGAGGAAGGCCGACCACGCTATCTCCCGTTCCCTGAGAACAGTGAAGCAGTCGTGACCTCCATAAGCCGGGACATGGCTGTTGGGAAGAGGCTCCTCCCAATCAACAATGGCTGCCCGTCCATGACGAGGGCCGAGCTTCCGAATGACGGTTTTGCAGGCAGGCACAGGCTGCGACCGGGATGGTGCAGACCGGATGAGTTTTTCCTGATGGAGGAGTATACTCATGAGAACCCGGTCGGATGGGGATCGGTGAGGACGGCTGTAGACCGGCCGTCGTCCGGTGTTGCCTGGTATGAGGGGGAGGAGGGAGGGGCCTCTGGCGATGGATCCTGTGGAGTTGTGAGGCGGCACGGGCAAGCTCCGCTTAGCCCGTGCCGTCCTTGCAGTCGAACGGGATGGCATTTATTGAGCAGGTATGAGAAAGGGGACGGGAGTGATGGTGGATGATGGGAGGGTTCGCACTGATTCGAGTGTTCGTGTCGTCGCCGGGGATGTGAAGGCGGAGCGGGAATTGCTGGCCCCAGAGAGGCTCCAGAAGAGCGGACAGCCTCCAAACCAAACGGTCGCTTTCTTTCGGATATGCACAGGGCGCATGCCGACGATGTGCGCTCCTGGGAGGCTTGCTTCCAGGTCTCCCCCCCCCAATGCAGGCGCAGGTTGCATGAACAAGAGTGCCACAGCTGGGGCGGAGCTTGCCAGCGGATGTGATCATGCATGGACAACCGCCCCGGGTAAGGCGGTACCCGGAGGGTTTCCAAAGGAGATTTCATCGTAGAGGACTTCATTCAGCAGCACCGCCGGCAGAGCATTCCCAGTTCATCTGTGCCGGCATCGGACGCCCTCCTGTATCTGAAGCTGACGTTGACGGCGGTGTTCTGGGGAGGGACGTTCATCGCCGGTCGGATCATCGCCCGGGAAGCCCCGCCGTTTTCTGCGGCCTTTCTGCGCTTCGTCTTTGCTTCGTTCTTTCTGCTGGGCTTCGTCCTGAAGGCTCACGGCAGAATATTCATTCCCACGGCCAGGCGGCTCCTGTTGCTTCTCCTGCTGGGTCTTACGGGGGTATTGGCCTACAACGCCTTCTTCTTTTCCGGCCTCAAGACCGTCACGGCCAGTCGGGCCTCGCTCATCATCGCCGCCAACCCGGCGGTCATCGCCCTGTTTTCTTCCGTCTTCCTCGGCGAGAGGCTGACCGGGGTCAGGTGCGTGGGTATGCTCCTGTCCGTCACGGGGGCGATGGTGGTCATTTCGGGAGGCGACCCGGCCATGGTCCTGGCCGGGGGGGTGGGGAGGGGAGAGCTCTACCTCTTTGGCTGCGTCGCCAGCTGGGCGACCTATTCCGTCCTGGGGAAGGTGGTCATGCGGGATCTTTCGCCTCTGCTGGCTGCGACGTACGCCTGTGTGCTGGGGGGGGTCTGTCTGCTTCCGCCGGCCGTCCACGAAGGGCTGCTTGGTCAAGTCCTCACCTATTCGCCTTCAGTGTGGCTGGGAGCCCTCTATCTCGGTTTTTTCGGGTCCGCCCTGGGTTTCATCTGGTTTTATGAAGGGGTTCAACGGCTCGGCCCTTCACGAACGGGGGTGTTCATCAACATCGTTCCGGTGAGCTCGATTCTGCTGGCTGTTCTGATCCTGGACGAGCCGCTGTATCCTTCGCTGGCCGTGGGGGCCGTCCTGGTTGTCGGCGGGGTGTACCTGATGAACAGGGTACCAGGGCCTCGGAAGTATGAGGGGGAATCCTGAGACGGCTGAATGGAGTGATCTCCAGAAAAGACAGGTCGCTGTTCCTCGCCGGCACAGAGCCCGCCATTGCAGAAGGTCTCCAATTGAACACCCGACTGCCTCATCCCACACCACATGTGGCGGTTGACAATGAACTCGTGGTGGCACGGACCCAATTGGGGCTGCTTGTTTTGCCCCCACCATTTGAAACAGGCGCGGGCAAGCTGCGCTTAGCCCGTGGCGCCCGTCGATCGAGCCAGATGGATTGCGGGTCTCGGAACCTTGGACTTGCGTCCTGGAGTTGATCTGACAGCGCATGGCGAAGGCGGTATTCTCCGTATCGCATGCTTTCCCTCGGGCGTTGTCATGAGAAAGCCGTCAACTCACTGGACTCCCGGCCAGCACGCGGTCCAAGAGGTGGTGGAGCCTGGGCGCGGCCTCGTTGGCGGTGGCGATGATCTGCTCCAGCGGGGCGGGCTTGTAGTTGTCGGGGAGGTTGACATTGGTGATGACGGAGAGCCCGAGCACCTTGATTCCGGCGTGGATGGCGGTAATGTTTTCCATGATGAGGGACATGCCCACGGCGTCGGCCCCCAGGGTTCGGAGCATGCGGGTTTCGGCGGCGGTTTCGAGGCTGGGCCCCATGACGCCGGCGTAGACGCCCTGATGCAGGCGGATACGCTCGGAGATGGCCGTGTCGAGGGCCAGCTGCTGGAGGTCTCGGCAGTAGGGCTCCGTCATCTCCGGGAAGCGGGGGCCCCATTCGTCGGCGTTTGGTCCGGCCAGAGGATTTTGGCCGGTAAGGTTGATGTGATCGGACACCAGCATCAGGTCGCCGGCCCGGTAGTGGGGGTTCAGGCCGCCGGCGGCATTGGATATGATTAAAACTTGGATTCCCAGCTTTGCCATGACCCGGATGGGAAATGAAATCTGGCGCGGGGTATATCCTTCGTAGAGGTGGAATCGACCCTGCATGATGAGGACGGATTGCCCCGCCCATTCCCCGCCGATCAAGCGGCCTTCGTGGCTCGGCGCGGTGCTCACCGGGAAGTGGGGGATTTCGGAGTAGGGGATGGCTGCCGCACCTGAGACGCTGTCGGCTGCGCCGCCCAGGCCGGTTCCCAGGATGACGCCGATGCGGGGAGGGACGGGGAGTCGGGTCGTGAGGTAGTGTGCGGCTGCATTCACTTGTTGGATGAACGATTCCATGAGATATCCTTCTTCTCGACCCTGAGGGTCGTGGTGGAACGATTGCCATGTATCGGGTGCGGCCTGGAGTCAGAGCGGTGTAAAATAACAGAATTGCCCACACTGAGCAAAAAGAACGGCGGTCTGGAGCCGGTGCCTGCGGTCGGTTGGCCGACGCGTCCTCGACCGCCATGAGCCGGCAACGCTTCGCAGCAGTGGAGCTCTTGTCTCCAAGCCGGGGAACTGCGACACGAAAGCCGTGGCTCGCCGTTTGGAGCCCTGAACCTGAAACTTGAAATCTGAGACCTGAGGCTTGAGACTGCAGGCCAGAAACTAGAAACCAGAAACTAGAAACCAGAAACCAGAAACCAGAAACTGAAAACCACCCCCTTCATCACTCATGATGGTCAATGTGTGAAATGAAATCCGCCCCCGTGAATGTTCCCCTGACCTACCCGGCTGAGCTTCCCATCACCGAAAGACGTGAAGAGATCATCGAGGCCATTCGGACGAACCAGGTGCTGGTCATCACCGGCGAGACGGGGTCCGGAAAGAGCACGCAGATTCCCAAGATGTGCCTGGAGGCCGGGCAGGGCGCAAGGCGACTCATCGGCTGCACGCAGCCCCGGAGGATCGCGGCCATCACCCTGGCCCAGCGCGTGGCGGAGGAGATGGGGCCCCACGGGGGGCTCGTGGTCGGCTACAAGATCCGCTTCCAGGATCGGACGGCACGGTCCACCCGGATCAAGTTCATGACGGACGGCATCCTGCTGGCCGAAGCCCAGCGGGATCGGCAGTTCCGGTCGTATGACACGATCATCGTGGACGAGGCTCACGAACGCACCCTGAACATCGATTTCCTGCTCGGGCTGCTCCAGAGGATTCTGCCCACCCGCCCGGATCTCAAGGTCATCGTCACTTCGGCAACCATTGATCCGGCACGCTTTGCCACGGCGTTCGGGGGGGCTCCCATTATCGAGGTGTCGGGGAGGACCTATCCGGTGGAGGTGTGGTACCGGCCCCTGGAGGTCTCCGAAGACAAGGAAGGCGAGATCGGCCCTGTGGACCAGGCCGTGAAGGCCATCGATGAGCTGAGGGCCCGGTGGGGTCTGGAGGATCGGGGGGATATCCTGGTCTTCATGCCCACCGAGAGCGACATTCGCGAGACGGCTCAGCGGCTGGAGGAGCGGAAATATCATCACACCCTGGTGCTCCCGCTCTTCGGCCGCATGGCGGCTTCGGACCAGCAGCGCGTCTTCCAGCTGACCCCGGAAGACCGCGTCATCGTGGCCACGAACGTTGCCGAGACTTCCATCACGATTCCCCGGATCCGTTATGTCATCGACACCGGGCTCGCCAGGATCTCCCAGTACAATGCCCGCTCACGCACCCAGGGGCTCCCCATTGCCCCCATATCCCAGGCCAGTGCAGACCAGCGCAAAGGGCGCTGCGGCCGGGTGGAGGCGGGTGTCTGTATTCGGCTCTATTCCCGTGAGGACTATGAAGGGAGGCCCCTTTTCACCCCGCCTGAAATCCTGCGTTCCAACCTGGCGGAAGTCATTCTGAGGATGCTTTACCTGAAGCTGGGAAGCATCCAGGATTTTCCATTCATCGATGCGCCCTCGCCTGCAGCGATAAAAGACGGTTTTGCCGTCCTCAAGGAGTTGGGAGCTGTGGACGACCACCGCCACCTGACTCACCGGGGCAGGATCATGGCGAGACTTCCGCTGGACCCCCGGCTCGGGCGAATGCTGCTCCAGGCTCGGGATGAAGGGGGGCTGAAAGAGCTGAAGGTCCTGGTGGCGGCCCTCAGCATCCAGGATCCGAGGGAGCGTCCCCTCGAGCTGGAGACCCAGGCCGATACCGCCCATGCGGTTTTTCGGGATCGAAGGTCCGATTTCCTGTCTCTCCTCAACATCTGGAGCGCAGTGTGGGGCGAATCAGCGGAGAAAAGGAGCCGGGGTCAGCTTCGTCGCTATTGTAAGAACCATTTCCTTTCCTACCGCCGTCTGCGGGAGTGGAAGGACATCCACGACGAAATCACGGATATCCTGGAGGAGCTGGGGGGCTTTCGGCCCACGGAGGAGCCCCCGGGCTACGATGCCATTCACCGGGCGGTCTTGAGCGGCTATCTGAGCCACGTCTGCATGCGCAAGGAGAAGAACCGGTATCTGTGCAGCAAGGGAAGGCAGGCCATGCTCTTTCCCGGCTCCGGGCTCTTCAATCGCGGCGGGGGCTGGGTGGTGGCGGCCGAGCTGGTGCAGACGAACCGGCTCTATGCCCGGACGGCCGCCGACATCGAAGCTTCATGGGCGGAGGAGCTGGGCCGCCACCTCTGCCGGTATTCCTATTCGGATCCTCACTGGGAAAAGGATCGCGGACAGGTGGTGGCCTACGAGCGCGTGACCTTGTATGGACTGCCCGTTGTCGAGCGGCGAAAGGTGAATTACGGCCGCATCAAGCCCGATGAGGCACGCGCCATCTTCATTCGTTCGGCCCTTGTCCTGGGGGAGCTTTCTCGAAGTTATCCCTTCATGGATCACAACAGGGAGCTGATTCGCCGCATCGAGGACCTCGAGAACAAGGCCAGGCGCCGGGACCTCCTGGTAGACCCGGAGACACTGTTCCAGTTTTACGATCGTCGACTGCCGGCGGTCTCGGATGTGCGGTCTCTGGAGCGCTTCGTGCGCCATCAGGGAGGAGATGAGGCCCTGCGCATGCGGGAAGAGGACGTGCTGCAGACTTCGCCCGATTTTGATGTCCTCAACCGCTATCCCGACAGCATGCATTGCGGGGACCTCAGATTGCCTTTACACTATGCTTTCAAACCGGGCGAAGACCAGGACGGCGTGACAGTCAAGGTATCGGTCCATGCCCTCCACAAACTCTCTCCCGAACCCTTCGACTGGGGCGTTCCGGGGGGGCTGGAGGAGAGGATTCTGGCGCTCCTCAAGGGGCTGCCCAAAGGGCTTCGAAAGCATTTCGTCCCAGCGGGCGAGACGGCCAGGATTGTGGCCGGGAAGCTCAATTTCGGCAAGGGCGAGTTCCTGACCGAGCTGAGCCGGACCCTCGAGGAGATCACGGGGATTCTCGTTCCGGTGGACCAGTGGGATGTCCGGTCCTTGCCCGAGCACATGCGGATGCGGTATTCGGTTGTGGACTCCGAGGGGACCGTCCTTGCTGTGGGAAGGGATCTCAACGAGCTTCGGGATACGGCCCCGGGGAAGCACGAAGACGAGCAGTGGGTAAATGCCAGGAAACGATGGGAAAAGGATGATCTTCCCCTCTGGGATTTTGGCGATGTCCCCGCATCCGTCGAGCTGGGGGAAGATGCTCTGGGTCTCATGAGGTACGCCTATCCGACCTTGATCGTGGATGGGAAGAAACTCTCCCTGCGTCTCTCTCCAGACCCTGTATCGGCCGGTGAAAAGACCCGGGAGGCTCTGCTGGCGCTTTACGAGATGGCCTTCGAAGCCGAGCTGAAGCAGCTTCGCCGTGACTGGGCGTTCGGTGGGGAGCTCGTTTCACAGGTGTTCTTCATGGGTCCCATCCGGGAGGCCAACGCACAGCTTCTCGGTTATGTCCTGCGCGAGCTGTTCCAGCTGCACGGGCCTCAGACCCCCGATCGGCAGCGTTTTCAGGAGACAGTCCGGCGCCTTAAGGGCTGTTTTGCAGCGGAGGGGAAGGAGCTGGTTTCCGAGGTGGTCGAAGTCGTCCGAGAGAGAGAATGGACTCGAAAGGAGTTGGAGCGATTTCGGCGTCTGGCGGGGGGGAACGGCAAAGTGGTCGAGGGGATACGAATGTTGGAGCGGGAGTTGGAGGAGTTGGCGCCCCCTGCGTTTCTGTCTGTCCACTCACGATCCGTGATCCGGACGCTGCCTCATTACCTCAAGGCCCTGCGCATCCGGGGGGCCCGCTTCTACGCTTCTCCTGAGAAGGATCAGCAGAAACGGGAGCAGATCAAGGTCTACCAGGCTCGACTGAAGGACCTGGAAGCGGTCGCTCGCGTCACCGGATGTGGAGTGGACATGCAGTACCTGGAGGACTACCGCTGGATGCTGGAAGAGCTCAAGGTGGCAGTGTTCGCTCCTGAGATGAAGACCCGCTTTCGAGTTTCCGGGAAGCGGCTGGACGAGAAGTGGGAATCATGGCTGGAGCATCGTCGGGAGCATCACAACAGATGAAGATGCTGAAAGACCCCGCCCTCTTCCGGGGGCATCTCCTGCGCAATCTCGATGGGTCCGACGCCTGCTCGGGCCTGTTTGCCGGTCAGGCGTGGGGCGAACTGACGCCTTCGAGCGTCATGCTCCTTCTTGCCAGGAGTCCCGGTAAGAGAGACAAGGTCCCCCTGGAGGCTTCAGGTGGGGGTGACATCTGTGTCATTCTCAACAAGCGCTCCAGGAGAGTCCGCCAGGCCGGTGACCTGTGCTGCCCGGGCGGTACCGTGGAGCCCGAACTGGATCCATGGCTGGCGAGAGCTCTTCTGCTTCCCGGATCCCCCCTGTGGATGTGGCCGCACTGGTCACGGTTCAGGAAGCAATCCCCTCAGGAAGCCCGGTTGCTTGCCCTCTTTTTGGCCACCAGCCTTCGTGAAAGCTGGGAAGAGATGCGACTCAATCCTCTGGGCTTGCGATTTCTGGGTTTCATGCGGCCTCAGCGACTGCGCCTCTACCGACGCGTCATCCATCCCATGGTGGGCTGGGTATACCTGCAGAAGCGTTTTGTGCCGAGCTGGGAGGTGGAGAGTGTGGTTTGGATTCCACTGCCTTCTCTTCTGAACCCAGACCACTACGCACGTTATCGGCTTTACATTCCAGAGCAATTTCAAGAGAGGTTCCCCGAGGTTTCCCAGGACTATCCGTGCTTCATTCATAAAGACGGCAACGATACGGAGCTTCTTTGGGGAGCCACTTACTGGATTGTAACCCGCTTCCTGGAGCGGATCTTCGGTTTCACACCCCCTGACGCAGAGGACCTCCCCCTGGTTCCGGGCGTGCTGGATGAAGGATATATCTACGGACGGTGTGCATGCGGAAGAATGCGGAGGGGAGGGGATCTCGGATGAGAGGAGAACGGCAATGACCACGGAGGGTGATCTGGTTTTGGTTCATATTGAAAATCAGCCCGCTTTTTTTGCCCGAATTGAGTCGATTTTTGCAGATGTCAAACCGCAGTGGTTTCAAGTCAAGATGCTCGTGCTTCAGATACCTCTGGTCGTCATCACCTGGATACTCAGAGAACCCTATATCAACGGCGAGGAATTCACCATGGGCGGGCGTCCGGTCAGGATGGACAAGGTGTTTGCGCCGCTGGAGGAGGCGGAGACGGAACAGCCCGGCCCAGCTGAGTTGGAGGGAGAACAGCTCACGGCCCCTGACCTGGCTGAGGGAGCCGAGGAAAAGGATCAGGGGAAGGTGATCTCCCTGAAAGACCGGCGCAGGAAGCCGGCAAAACCAAAGGCTTGAAAGCCGCACCGGCCCGGAGGTGCACGGAACCGCGAGAACAGCTTGCGGTGATGACGCAGGGGATTGCACATGAACCAGTGCAATTGCACAAGATCATGTGCAATCTCGATAAGAGTAACAAGATTAAAAGCTTAGACTTAATTCCCCCCAGATAACTGCACATTTCTCTGTGTTGAAGCGCCCACCTGCCTGCGGGCTCCGTGAAGAATGCCCATGCTCAATGTTCGCGGAGGAGTAGTTTTCCTTCGGAAATCAAGAGATTCCCAAGATACGAAAGTGGTTCGTCGACTTGGTATGGACATTGCTCAGGAACCAACCAACCGGTTGAGTGACATACTTAATAATAACAATAAGTTAAAATAGGAGAATCCCATGAAGAAACTCGTCTTGAAGCTCGTCGTCCTGGGTGCTGTGCTGGCTACTTACGCAATGCCTGTTCTCGCCAGTGGGGGGGGCGGATACTAGTCATCATCAAGCTCCAATAGTTCATCTTCCAAACCACGAAGAAGCGCGAATTTTTCAGTTCGTGCTTTTTTTGTTTTGCAGATTTGAACCACTATCGTCATAATATTCTGTGAGATTTCAAGAAGTAAGTAGATTGCAGCGCCGAAAGGGCTGTGGTTGATCAGCATACAGCTCCGCCGGGGAGTATGTTAAGAAGGCGTAGTTTGTTACTTCTGAGCCGCTGGCTCCGGATCTGCAGTGAAAGGGGTCTGAGAGCGCTTTGTGTGAGGTTGTGAGGAGAGCGACGAGGTGGATGGTTTGTGGGGGGCACCTGACCTCTGGTTTGAGGGTTGAAATGCACCATTTGAGAACGTGGGCACGACCGGCGCTCTCAGCGGCGGTGCTTCTGATCGCACTCGTCTTTCTGTTGGGACGTGGGCAGCAAGCATGGCCGTCCGAGTCGGCTTCCTCAGAACCGCGCTCTCCGGGGAATGTGTACCGCGCGCCTTTGCTCAACAATCCTCGCACGCTCGATCCAGCTCGAGTACAGGATATCTATGGTGCCCTGGTTGTTCACCAGTTGTTCGACGGTTTGGTGCAATTCAGCAGAGACCTGTTTGTCATCCCTGCCCTGGCGGAGACGTGGAGAGTGGAGGATCAAGGCAGGACGTATCGGTTCAGCCTCCGACGGAATGCGAAATTTCACAACGGGCGTGCCATAACGGCCGAAGACGTCGTGTTCAGTTTGTCCCGCCTTTTTCGGGTCCGGCCCGCACCGACCATTCTGCCCTACCTCCTTGTCATTTCCGGGGCCAGGGACTATGTGGAGGAGAAGGCTGCCGAGGTAGTCGGACTTCAGGCCGTCGATGAGCAGACTCTTGTGATTCGGCTCGAAAAGCCTTATGTGCCTTTCCTGGTTGCCTTGGGCATGTACCACACGGCCATAGTTCCTCGTGAGTCGGCCGGCGAGGATGGTTTTGCCTCGAGTCCGATTGGAAGTGGGCCGTTCAAACTGGTGGCCTGGGAGGAAAACAGGAGGATCAGTCTGGAGAGGTATCCCGATTACTATGGCGGCCCCAGTCGCCTGGACGGGATCACCTTCGTCATCTATCCGGGCATTGGAATTGAGGGGGCACTGAAAGATTTTCAGGCGGGCAGGCTCGAGGAGATGCCAGTGTATCCCCAGTTTCGGAGCGCTTTGAAAAAGGTGACCGAGCTGCAGTGGCTGCATCGCCCTGCCTTGGGGATTCAATTCTATGGATTCAATGTTGCGCATCCGCACCTCCGTGATTCTGGATTGCGGGCTGCGTTAGCTCATGCCATAGATCGTTCCAGGATCATCGCGGATGTTTATGGCGGTGAGGTCGAGCTTGCGTCGGGAATACTTCCGCCCGGTCTTCCAGGATATCAGCCTCAAGGAGGAACAGACGCAACCAGCGCCCGTCGGGTGGAAGTTCGTCCGGAAAGAATGTCAGAATCAAAGGAAGTGGATCGACCTATTGAAATCGTCTCGAACAGTCAGTCGCCGATTGCCCAGGCAGAGTTGAACATGGTCAAGGAGTCGTGGAGGAAGTTGGGTTTTGAGCTGGAGCCCAAATTCATCCCCGAATGGGAGAAGTTCGAGCAATATCTTCGTTCGGATTCGGTCCAGGTCTTCAGATATATGTGGTCTGCGGACATCCCTGACCCCGATGATTTCGTTCGAGTGCTGTTCGCGTCCGATTCCCCTGTGAACTATTGCAGATATCGAAATCCCGAAGTCGACGAAATGCTCAGCTCAGCGGTTGGAATCCTCGATCCTCTTGAGCGTGCCCGGAGATACCGTGAAATCGAGACGGCAATCATGACGGATACACCAGCGATTCCGATGCTGTATCCGGCCGTGGATATGGTTTATCAGCCGTACGTGCGGAATATGGAGGTCACGTCTTTGGGTGCGCATGCAGTTTCGTACCACCGGATTTGGCTCGATCACAAGGTCTCCCCTTGATGGCATTCGACCTGCCTGCAGTCGGATCATGAAAGAAGGATCGGTCAGAATCAGTATTTTCAGGAAACCGCGCTACATCCCCCTCCGATATCGATTCATCTTTTTGAGCTCATGTCTTTTAGTGGTGCTCTTCGGAACCATGGCGGTCCTGCTTGGGGTCCATCAGGCGAGGAGCATCCGGAGCCAGGTGGAACGGAGGGGCATGGCCATGGCAAACGGCATTTCCGCCATCTCCAAGGCCTCCTTGGCGACCTACAATTATGTTGCATTGGAGCAGACTGCGAATCAGGCCGTCCAGGATCCTGAAACCCTCTACATTGTCATCCACGACAAGGAGGGACGGGTCGCTGCCTTCAGTGGCAGGCCGGAGCTGCAGGGGACGGTTCTGGAGGATCGGGTGAGTCGGGCTGCCGTCGCATCTGCCGAGCCCCTCGTACAGGAGGATTTGAGTGGACTGCGAGCCGGTAAGGGAATGGAGATTGCCGTACCGGTCTACATCCCCGGTTCCGAGTACCGATGGGGTACCGTGCGGGTGGCTTTGTCGCTCGAGCCCATGCATGAGCAGATTCGAGCCGCTCAGGTTGTCATTGCAGGGGTTGGCATGCTGGCCCTGATTTCGGGGGTCCTTCTCGCCTACTGGGTTGCCAGCAAGATCACCCGACCGCTGGCAGACCTGACACTGGCAACCGTCGAGGCCGCAAGGGGGCGATTGGAGCAATCCATCGATGTGCAGACGCATGATGAAGTGGAAGTGCTGGCCAACAATTTCATGATCATGACCCGCGAGATACTCTTCCAGCGAAGACAGCTGGAGTCTCAACTGCGGGAGATTCAGCGGCTCCAGAGGTACACGGAGCAGCTGCTGACGACCATGAATGACGGACTGCTCGCCATCGATCCCGAGGGGCGTATTGCCACGATCAACCCTGCGGCTCGATCCATGCTGGAATTGCCCGAAAGGCTTCCCAGCGGCGTATCCGTCCAGGCGCTTCTCAAAGACGCACCACAGTTGACCGGATATCTCGCAGAGATGCTTCGCGAGCAGGGAGGGTGGAACCAGCGGGAGATCGGAGTGAACCGCCATGGAGAGGAGCAGACTGTTCTTGCCAGCAGCAGCATCCTCAAGGATGTGGAAGGGAACGTCCTTGAATTGATCGTCAACCTGCATGACGTGACCGAGCTCAAGAGGCTGGAGGCCCGGATGCGTCAGGCGGATCGGCTTGCCGCCCTTGGAGTCCTGGCAGCGGGCATGGCTCATGAGATCCGCAACCCTTTGTCCGCCATCAAGACTTTTGTGCAGCTCCTTCCAAGGAAGATCCAGAAGGAGGGTTTTTTGGACAAGTTCAATCGAACGGTGCCCCGGGAGCTCGATCGCATCAATGGTCTCATCGAAGATCTTCTGGAGTTGGCCAGGACCCCCAAATACTATATTCAGCCCCTTCACCTGGAGCCCCTCATGCGCGCGACTCTGGATCTTTTTGAGGAGGATCTTTCGTTGAAGGGAGTGCATTTGGAGAGTCGATTCGACGCCGACCTCCCCCTCATAAACGCGGATCCCAGCCAGTTGACCAAAGCTTTTCAGAATATCCTGCGGAATGCAATGCAGGCGATGCCGACGGGAGGTACCCTGAGTGTTCAGGCATGCTCGACGAAGGACACGGTTCCTCCGGTCCACGGGTCAGAGTACAAAGACTGGGTAACCCTCAGGTTCAAGGACACGGGCATGGGCATGGACCCGGAAACATTGAAAAACGTTTTCAACCCGTTCTTCACGACCAAAGATCAGGGAACCGGTCTGGGGCTGGCCATTACCTACAAGATTGTGACGGAGCATGGTGGGTTCATTGAGGTGTCGAGTGAGCGGGGTAAGGGGACCTGCTTCACGCTCTATTTTCCTCTGGGGTGATTGGAGAAAGCCATTGGGGCTTGACGCGAAAGCCTTTTGGCGCTTCAGCGTTGAGGACCCGGAGTGCCAGGCCCGGCTTCGTCTGACCCCTGGTTGGCATCAAACTTGTTACCTCCTTCTTTCCAGAGCGCCGGGCTTGTTCCAAGGGGCGCGATCTTGTGACTTGAGGAGGATGCGATACCATGGAGACGATGCAGGAAGAAACGATTTTTGTGGTGGACGACGATCAAGGGGTGCTCGAATCCTTTGATGCCATGCTTGGAGATGATTATTCCGTGGTGATGTTGAATGACGGGGCGCTGGCAGTGGACCTGCTGACCCGGAAGAGCCCCAGGCTTTTGTTTTTGGATATCAAAATGCCGGGTATGAGCGGGATCGAAGTGCTCAAGGTCATTCGAGAGAAGCAGCTGAGCACGGAGGTGGTCATCGTGACAGCGCTCCCGCAGGACAAGTATGAAGAGATGGCCCTGGAATACGGGGTCTATCGCTACCTTCGAAAACCGCTGGATGTGGATGAGATAGAGGGAATCACTCGCACGATACTCCATTAAGCCGTCAGGGATTTTACTTTATCAGCCATAACAAGGGTGTGTGGGTAAGAAGCGTGGTGGGGGAAATGGATCAAACACCCATTCTGATTATTGATGATGAGCCCTCGGTTCTGGAGGCTCTCAGGATCTTTCTCGAAGACGAAGGTTATGAAGTTCATGAGGCTCTTGAAGGCGAGACGGGCCTGATGCTTTTTCAATCCATCAGTCCGCATCTTGTGGTGACGGACCTCAAAATGCCGGGAATGCCCGGATTGGATGTCATCAATGAGATTCGCAAGTTGAATCAGACCGTTCCAATCATTGTCATCACAGGTTACGGCACCTTGGATTCTGCCATTGAGGCGATCCGAAGCGAAGTGCATGATTTCATCACCAAGCCCATCGATCTGGACTATTTGAAGAACACTTTGGAAAAGGCTCGACTAGGACTTCATACGGCCGAGGAAGTCCAGAGGGGGATGATATCGCTTCGTGAGCAAGTCAATCTGCTTCAATTGGAGTGGAAAGAGCAGTTGTCGCGACTGGTGGAGGTTGAGCCCCTGGTCCAGACGGGCAGGCTGCTGGCGGCCATCCTGCACAATCTCAACAGTCCCCTGACCTACATCATGGGACAGGCTGAGCTGCTGCAGGCGGTCCATCCGGAGGTCGAGAATCTCGAAGCCATTCGAGAGCAGGCAGCGCGGATGAGGCGCATGATGACCACCTTCATCAAGCGTTTGAGGACATCCCAATCACGAGACACCGAGCCGCTGCTGCTCAATGAATTGCTTCGTGAGGAGGTGATGTTCCTTGAATCGCATCCCTATCTGAAGGCGCGGACAGACACGACCTGGGAGCTTGATTTCAGCCTGCCCCTGTTCACGGGGGTAGCGGCGGACTTCAGCCAGGTTTTCGGGAATATACTCCGCAATGCACTGGAAGCCATGAATGGCCAGTCGGAGAAGAGACTCAAGATTCACACCTGGCATGATGATTCGGGCATTCATGTCAGCATTCACGACAATGGTCCCGGTATACCGGAGCATTTGCTGGAGAAGATTTTCGAGCCATTCTTCACCACGAAGTCGCTGGACTGTGGAAGTCCCGGAAGCTTGGGAATGGGGATCGGCCTTTATCATTGCCGGGAAATCGTGCATCAGTATGGAGGAGCTCTTGAAGTCTTGAGCAAGCCCGGGCAGGGCACGGCGTTCGTGATCCATCTTCCTTTGTTGAGCAGGCATTCCACACACTGAGCTTGGCGGAAGAAGGAGGTTGGACCTGAACTGCGCCGGCCCATGGAGGCACGGGTCTGAAATCCGACTCTTATTTCCCTTCGACGAATGAGATTAGCATGTCGGAAGTGATCCCCGGTTGTGAAGTGCTGCTGCGCCAGGCGCCGACATGGTTGAGGCATGCGCGGCTTGGAGTTCTGGTCAACCAGGCTTCCGTGACCCGCGATTTCATGAGCGTCCAGGATGCTATCCTGAAAGCGGGTGGTCGGGTGTGCTGCCTTTTTTCGCCTCAGCATGGCTATCACGCTGACAAGCAGGCCAACATGATCGAGTCCGAGGATGCATGGGACCGTGCTTCGGCTGTTCCGGTTTTCAGTCTGTACAGCGAGGTTCGTCAGCCCTCTCGCGAAATGCTCCAGAACATCGATGTGCTGATCATCGATCTCCAGGATGTCGGGACTCGCGTCTACACGTATGGAACCACCGTCGGGCTCTGCCTGGAGGCAGCTAGCGGGCTCGATCTGAAAGTCGTCATCCTGGATAGACCGAATCCCATCAATGGCAGCGAGATCGAAGGGAACGTGCTGGCTGCAGGCTTTGAATCTTTTGTAGGTCGCTACCGGATCCCCATGCGCCATGGGCTTACCATGGGGGAACTGGCGCGCTTCGTGGTGCAGGAGAAACAGCTCGATGTCGACCTGGAGGTCGTTCCCATGATGGGTTGGCAGAGAGCGGATTTCTTTTCGCAGACGTCTCTCCCCTGGGTCTTTCCTTCGCCCAACATGCCTACCTGGGAGACTGCTCTGCTCTATCCTGGCCTGGTGCTGCTCGAGGGGACGAATGCGAGCGAGGGAAGGGGAACGACGCTACCCTTCCATCTGTTTGGAGCGCCCTTTTTGGATCAGAAGCGGTTTATCTCACTCCTCAAGGACGTTTCGCCGCCCGGCGTCTCATTCAGGCCCGTATGCTTTGAGCCGGTGTTTGATAAGTGGAAGGGGGAGCTCTGTTTTGGTATCCAGGTCCACGTGACGGATGCCGGAAATTTCTGCCCCTATCTGACCGGTTTGGCCATCCTTCAAGCTTTCTTGATGCTGCATCCCGGCGAGTTTGAATGGCTGCCTCCCCCCTATGAGTATGAATATGAGAAGATGCCCATCGATATCCTGGTGGGGGACCGCAAAGTGCGGGAGGAGCTGGAAGAGGGGGTGAGCGTTTGGGAGATGGAGCAGCGTTGGTTGGGCGATCTCAAGGCCTTTGAGAATCTCCGGCAATCTATCCTGATTTATGAATGAGAAGGGATGGTCAGCACGTGAGGCCGCCGATGGTGCTGCTTCATCCCTCCATGGTGAGAAGCACGGCTTCCGAGACTTCCCGCATCGACTTTCTCGTATTCATGCTTTTTTTCTGAAGCCAGCGGTAGGCCTCCTCTCCCGACAGAGAGAGGCGTTTCATCAGGAGGTCCTTGGCCCGCTCTATGATTTTGCGCCGTTCAAGCTCTTCAGAGATGACCTTGGTCTTGACCATGAGCTCGGTCTTTTCGATGGCCACAGCGGCCTGATTCGCGACGGTCGTCAGAAGGTTCATTTGCAGATCGCTGAACGCGTGGGGATGTGAAGTATAACAATTGATCACGCCGATCACCCTCTCCCCCACACGCATGGGAACACTGAGCATGGAGACCAGCCCCATGCGTCGCGCCAGATCCTTCTCTTTGAAGATGGGGTCCGTGAGCACATTGGTCACGACATAGGCTCGGTTCTGAGCCACCACTTTCCCCACGATGCCTTCCCCCACTCTGAGCACACGGTCTTTAAGATACTCGCTGTCGATGGACTGAGTGGCACGCAGGCGAAGAACGGATTCCTTCTCGTCCAGCAGCCAGAGTGAGCAGACGCTCGATTTCATGACCTCCGCGGTGACCATCACGATCAGTCGAAGAATGTCCTCGAGGTACTGGTCGGATGTGATGGCTTTACTGATCAGGCTGAGTGCTTCGATACTGCGGTCGTAGGTATCGTGCTCGTCCGAAAAGGGAGTTTCCGCATCCGGGGCAGGCGCGGTTGTCGCTTTGTGGAGAGGGAGCTGCCGGAGATGGATGGCTCTCCCCTTCATCATCTGGAGAGCATGCCGAAGTCTGGATGGCACTCTTGAAAGATCACCAGACAGATAAGCATCGAGTTCGGCTGATGAGGGTTGGGAATCCAGTCCATAGCGTGTCAGGTCGAGCATGTTCAGCGGTTTCGATCTTTCCACTATGCGCCGGGGCAGGCCGAAATGCCTTCCCAGTTTGCGAAGGTCTCGCCGCAGGAGGTGCTCGATGGGAAGGATGTCTGCAAAGGGGTTCGGATGGCCAGGAACGCCGGCCAGTTCGTACTCCACCCGGTCGTTCGCCCCCACCAGGAGGAGTCCTTTGGCGTCAGCGTATTGACGATGTGCCAGAGACTGCAAATATATCCGGAGGTGAGTGCCCCGACTGTCGTCAGGATTGGGGAGCAGTTGGGTCAGGCTGTCGAAGATTGGGGTGAGCTCCCGTTGTTCAAAGGAAACTCCAAAGTGTCGCGCGGTCCACTGAGCGTCCTTGATCCAGGAGTCGCGATCGCGGCAAGGCAGGATAAGGGCGAAGGTCTCGTCGCCAAAAACCTTTTGGGTGACTGCCAGCGTAACCGCAGAGCTCAGATCACCGCCAAGATTCACGACGGCACCTTTGGCGGTGAATCTTTCTGCTTGCTGCGCTATCCATTGGACGATTGAATCAATGAATTCTTGGGTGTTCTTATCCATGCTTCAGATCTGCAGTAACTGTGATTATTTTTTAGAAAAATTAATAGGTTATTGCCGACAAACGTTGAGGTCAGTGGAGCCATCTGCCAAGCCGATTCCACCGGATGTAGCTCGAATCAGGGCTCCAGGAAAGCTCACCATCACTGTTCCAGGACCAATAGATGATGAAGGCTTTTCCTTTGAGTTGACTCATATCCACGAATTTCCAGAAACGGCTATCATAGCTTTCGTCCCGATTATCTCCCATGACAAATAGGTTGTTTTCTGGTACGGTTATCGCATTCATATTATCTCTGGGGCTGGCCGTAGCGGGGAGGGTCCGTTTGTCTGAGAATACTGCATAGGGTTCTTCAAGTTGCTGGCCGTTGACAAAAACGATTTTATCTCGTATCAGCACGGTATCACCCGGTAACCCTATCACTCTCTTGATGAAGTCCTTGGATGGATCCACGGGGTACCGGAAGACTACAATGTCCTGGCGGGAAGGGTGACCGATCGGGAGCAGCTCCTTGTCTGTGAATGGGATTTTGACACCATACACGAACTTGTTCACCAGGATGTGGTCCCCAATCTGAAGCGTCGGTTTCATAGAGCCGGAAGGGATTTTGAAGGCTTGAACGACGAAAGCTCGGATGAACAAGGCAAGCAGGACTGCAATGAAAATGGCTTCAGCATACTCACGTATAACGCTTTTTGAGCTGCTTCTGGGCACATCCTTCTCGGTAATCGAATGCAAGGTCATATCCTCCTGTTTAGATAAAAAATTGAGCTCGATGCAAATGTTTAATGACATTAATAAGTTTCTTGCATGCTTTCAAGAAAGGATGGTAAATTAAAATTGTGGGTAAATGTCAATTAAAATTCTGATGAGTTCTGGTGGGCGGGGCTAAACTATGTTTGGGAAAAAGGATAGCTTGTTGGGTTTGGACATTGGGTCTCACAGCATCAAGCTGGTGCAGTTGAACACGGCCAGTTCTCCACCCAAACTTATGAATATTGGGTTGAGTCAGATGTCTGGGGAGGCATTTGTGGAGGGGAGGGTCAACAGGTCGGAGTTGATCGGAAGGTCGATTCAACAGCTGGCCAGTCATCTGAAAATCAAAGATAAGTACGCGGCCTCATCGATTTCCGGCTATGAGGTGATGATCAAGAAGATCGACATGCCATCCATGACGGAGGATGAACTGGGGAACCGCATGCAGGTTGAGCTGGGCCAGTACATCCCTTACAACATCGATGAAGTGGATGTGGACTACCAGATTCTTGATCTCTCCAAAGATCGCCCCAATTACATGGAAGTCCTCCTTGTGGCGGCCAAGAAGGAATCGGTGAGTGAGTACGCGAACATGGTCCGGGGAGGAGGGCTGGAGCCTGTCGTCATCGATGTTGATTTCTTTGCCCTCAGTAATGCCTTTGAGGCGGCATATGGAATCAACAATGATGAGAGCATCGCTCTGCTCGACATTGGGGCGAACAAGGCGATCATGAACATTGTCCTCCGCGGGGTGCCTATCTTCACGAGGGGGATATCCATCGGTGGGGCGCAGATTACGGAGAGGATCCGGGATCATTTTGATCTGAGCCATGAGGAGGCCGAGCGCGTTAAGCTCGGCGAGAGCTCTCTGAAACTGAACGCGACAGAGCTTGAGGAGATTTTCGTGACCACGGTCCGCAAGTGGTTGGCGGAGTTCAAGAGGGCTGTCGATTTCTACTACAGCAACTTTCCCGATCACCGGATTGCCAAGGTGTATTTGAGTGGAGGGTCGTGCAGGATTGCCGGCCTGGACCAGGCATTCCGGGACCACATGAATCTCGAGGTCGAGATTTTCAACCCGCTCAGGCAGTTGGAATATGACGACAAAGTGTTTGACCCGGACTACATCGATTACGTAGGTCCTCAAACGGCCATAGCTTTCGGTCTGGCTCTAAGAAAGGCAAACTGAAATGATCCAGATCAATCTGCTTCCAGCCCGTGTAAGGAAGAAGAGAGACGCGCTGAAAGTCTTCACCCTGGCGTATCTCGGATGCATTGTTCTGATGATTGGGGCCATCGGTCTGCTTTGGATGTATCAGGCTCAGCGGATCAAGAGCCTGAACACGCAGTTGACGCGCGTTCAGAACGAGGTCAATCAATATGCGAAATTCGATCAGATGCTCAAGGAAATCAAGCAGCAGAAAGACCTGGTCGAGAAGAAGCGCGGGATTATCGAGAATTTGCAGAAGGATCGAGACACGGTCGTGCGTATCCTGGCACTTCTGAGCGTGCAGATTCCGCCCGAGGAGATTTGGTTTGAACGACTGGCCCAATCTTCCAACACGGTGACACTGGACGGAGTGGCCCTCAGTAATGAGTCGATTGCCGATTTCATGCGCAATCTCGAGTCATCGCCTTACGTCGAGAAGGGCAGCGTCAATCTGACTCATTCACGCCAGAAGGTGATCAGCAACATGAAACTGAGGGAGTTCCAGGTCACCTACCGTTTCTATCCTTTCTCTGAAGTCGAAAAAAAGCTAAGGGCGCAGACATCATGAAAAAAGACTCATTTTCATTGGGTGTTTTGCAGGACAAGCTCAGTGGGTTGACTCCTCCTCAAAGAATTCTGCTGTTGGTGGTCACCATCGCCTTGCTGGGAGGGGCGTTCTACTTTCTGAAGTATAAGGATCAGGCCAATACTGTAAGGCGGCTGCAGACCTCCATTAATGAGCAGGAGAAGAAGCTCGTAACCCTGAAGCAGGCAGCGGTCGAGGTGGAGAAAGTCAAAAAGGAGCTGGCAGAGTCCGAGGAGCAGTTCAAGCAGATTCTGTCGTTCCTTCCTGATCAGAAGGAAATTCCCGGCTTGCTCGATAACATTTCCCAGCTCGGCGCCGAAGTCGGACTGGAAAACATCTTGTTTCAGCCGCAGCCTGAACAGCCTCGTGAATTCCACGCAGCCATTCCCATTCGTTTGGATCTGGTGGGCACCTATCACGAGTTGGGAGTCTTTCTCGACAGGGTGAGCAAGCTTGATCGGATACTCAAGGTTGAGAGCCTCAATCTCACCAAGCAAAAAGATCGGTCGCAACTTCAGGTGGGATGTACCGTGGTCACGTATCGCTTCGTGGATACACCTCCTCAACCGAGCACACCGCCGAAAAAGTGATTGTCGGCGTTTTTGTCATATGGGGCTGGCAATAGGGGCAAACGGTTACACTTTTGAGGAAGGAAAGAGCAAAGGGGTGTAAGCGGTATGTGTCGATCAAAAACAAACTTGAGGAGTTTCGTTGGGGTTTTTCTGGTCCTGCTGTGGTGCTGGGGGTGCTCGACCACCTACTCGACGTCGCCGGGCGGGATCGGGAATGCGGAGGCCGGTCAACCGAAAGGGAGTGTCACCGAAAAGGGGCTTTCGAGTGATGCACAACTTCAGATCGCCACCTCTCTATCAGGCATACAGGTAGAGGGGCGGCCGGGTGAGACAGTCGTTATCGTCACGGGAAATGGTCCTTTCAGAGACTACATGTTCAGCAGGGTATCGGAAAGACGGTTCACCCTGGATTTGGGAGACATCTCCGGGGCTGACGGATTGCCGGCGTTGCCGCCTCCATCCCATGGGTTGGAGCTGGTCTACTCCGAGCCGGGTCCTGGAGGTGCGGGGGCGAAAGGCGTGCAATTGACGGGGACTATGGCTGACCCTATCGGCAACTATGTGGTCAACACGGTCGGGAATAATCTGGCTGTCACGCTGTATGCAGGTGCGCCGGATAAGATGGCATCCGCCGGCCTTCCCCCTGCGGTGAGCGCGGCGCCTCCCAAAGCTGTTCCACGTAAGAAGGTCATGGAGGCACCGGCAGCCGTTGCGGCCGAGGATACCATCGTGGAGCCTGCTCCTGTACGCAGCAGGAAGGTGGTCCGGTCCGCTCCCGAGAGTCAGAGGAGCCAAGAACCTTTCAAAAAGGAGTATACGGGTAAGCCCATCAGCCTGGATCTTCTTGATGCCGACCTGCGAAATGTCTTGAGACTCATCGCCGACGTCACGGGGTCCAACATCGTCATTGAACCGGATGTCACGGGAAAGGTGACCCTCAAGGTCGAACAGGTGCCCTGGGATCAAGTGCTGGATATGGTTTTGGCAATGAACGGCCTTGGCATGGAAAGAAGCGGGAATGTGATTCGTGTGGCGCGAGTGGCCAAACTGAAGGAAGAGGTCAACCAGCAGAACGAAGAAATCAAGGCCAGGCAGGAGCTGCTCGAAACCGTCAAGGACTTCGGCGACATCACAACGGAATACCTCACGGTGAACTACGCTCAACCCGCTGAAATCGCCGCCAAGATCAATGAAGTGAAGAGTGATAAAGGCAGGATTTCAATTGATGAGCGCACCAACCTTATCATTTACTCCGACTACCCGGCCAGGATCGCCACGGCCAGGAGGCTGATCACACGCTTGGACCGAGCTACGCCTCAGGTCATGATCGAGGCCCGCCTGGTGACCATGAGCGACGACACCCGGAAGTCCTTGGGCATCGCATGGAATCTGAATTTGAACGACAGGGATCCACTGGTCCGGGAGTTCGAAGTCGACATACTGCAGAATCTCGGAACAGCTCTCAATTTCAATGTGGCACAAATCGTCGGTCAAACCCTGGTTGCCCTGGATTTCAACCTCTCCGCTCTTGAGACCCAAAACCGTACAAAGGTCATCGCTGCTCCCAAAATCCTGACTCTGAATAACGTCAAGGCCACCATCTCCCAGGGTACCCAGATCCCTTATCTGAATCAGAGCGCTGCTGATGCAGGCGTGGTGAGCACCGTTTTCAAGGATGCGGTTGTTGAGCTGGGGGTTACGCCTCATATAACGCCCGATGGGAAGGTGAGACTGGAGATCGAAGCCAAACAGGATGAACCTGATCTTACTGTTACCGGACAGGGTGATGCGCCGGCCATTGCAACGAGAAAGATCAAGACAGAATTGATGGTGGCCGATGGGTGTATTGTGGTGATCGGCGGGGTGATGAGAGACACCCAGGGTTTTACGCTGGCCACGACTCCCGGATTGAAGGATATTCCTATCCTGGGCAGGTTGTTCAAGCAGGAGACCAAGGCGAGGCAGAAGCAGGAACTGCTCATTTTCATCTCTCCAAAAATCGTGCAGCTCTGAGCTCAGGCCTTGCATTTGATGCCTGGATATGAGATGCATTGGCCTCAGGGATGCCTGGAGCGCCTGGGGCAGCTTTGGCCGAGGTTTAAAAATTTGTGCTGATGCGGGGGGGCAGGGATGGTTTGGGCTGGGGTAGGAAGGGCGATTCTTCTGGTCGGGGTCACAGTGGCGTTGGCCGTTATGGCGGTCGGGTGTTCAGCACAAAAGCCCGGTTCCAAGGTTGACGGATCCCATTCAGAGAACCAAATGGAGCTCGACAGGAGTCTGGCCCTTTCCTCCCTGCCCCACCGTGTGCCTGTGCGAATTGACTACCTTCGTCACCCTTCGGAGATTCAAGAGGCGGAAGTGTTTATCTACAAGGAACGCCGTCGCCTCTATGTGGTCGATGGGAATGTCGTGGTTCGGGACTATCCCGTTGGGCTTGGAAAACAACCCTGGGGAGACAAGGAGCGAGAGGGTGACGGAAGGACGCCGGAGGGAGCCTTCATCGTGTTCACCAAGAGCTCCCTGCCAGACCACGGACTGGGTCTCAAACTGCGAAGCGCGTTGCCAGGGACCGAAAAACGTCTGCCTCAAGCAATGAGCCGGGGCATGCCGGTTCAGCTTCAGCGTGTTGCCGGGATGGGTGGATTCAGGAGTTCCGAGCTTCAGCAAAGCAACTGGCACGGCCATTTCTCCATTCATGGGGGGGGGGCTCAATCCGATTGGACGGACGGATCGGTGGCCCTCTATCCCAGCGATATGGAAGAGCTTTCTCAGATCGTGAGTCTGGGGACCTCGGTCATCGTCCGCCCGTAATCCTTCCGTTCGCGTCCGTTCACAAAAGCTCCCTCATCCCACTCAGCCCGTTACCCCGGCGTTGCAGCTCTTCTTTGATTCTCGTGCTCCTGGCATTTTCTCATGTTTTCGTGGCCTCGCTCGCCATGACAGCTTCGGTGTGTGCTCTGCGGCAGCGCTCTTTTTCTGCCCAATCCTCATAGGTTTTTATTGCATAACGCCGCCCGAAGGCCGGGTGCCTGAGATAGTCCAGGCCTGCCGACGTGAATTCCTGCTGAAGGTTGGACAGCACGGAGTCTACATCCTGCTTTGAAACAAAGTGCCGTGTCTTCGTCATCCGGTAGTGTAAGGTTGACCCAAAGTGCGCCAAGAAGGCCTCAGCAGAAATCCCGGAGGTCGGAAGAGCTTGGAGGATCGATCCATCCAAAGGGATGGGGATGTCGATCAACAGCTGGACGAGGTATCGATCACCTGCGATGGGTCTGGACTGATCGTAAAAGGAGATCTGAAGTCCATTTTCGAGGGGTATTCTCTCGAGCAACCTGCCTTGTCTTTCCATGTCTTTCAAGAACCTCCCGTCGTATGCGCTGCATTAGTTCGAAATTCATGATATTGAATTAAGGCTTGTTGTTCAAGAGCTGAAGAGCAGGCTGTTCCGCTGGCGAAAGGGGTATGCAGCTCGCAGTTGACTCGATGATTTCGAAGGGCTATTAAACAAAGGCTTTCCGGTGACTGGCGTCAGACAGAGAATTCAAAATCCCTGCATTGGATGGTGCGACGAAGGACCAATTCATGAAAAGAAAGTGCATCGAGGTCAGATGGCACGGCCGGGGTGGACAGGGTGCGGTGACTGCCGCCAGCATTCTCGCCGAAGCCGCTTATTATGATGGCTATAAAGGTGTTACTTCAGCTCCGTTTTTTGGAGCTGAGCGCAGAGGCGCTCCCGTCATAGCCACCACGCGTTTTGGGAGGGAGCCGATCCGTACCTTCTCGCTCGTTGAAGAACCGGATGTAGTGGTCGTACTGGATGAAACCCTGCTGAAGGTCGTGGACGTGACATCCGGAATGCGTCCCGATGGCCTCGTTCTGATCAATACCAGCAAGCCCCCGGAGAGCTTTCAGTTTAAATCGGCCGTCAATGTGAGCACTACCCATGCGACTGAGTGGGCGAAGGAGGCGGGGCTGACCGTTGCCGGCGCAGTCATTTTCAATACGGCCATCCTGGGAGGGTTCAGCAAGGCCACGGGTTTGATCACTTTCGAGAGCATCGAGAAGGCTCTGCGAAACCATTTCAAGGGTGATGCCGGGGAGAGGAATGTTCGAGGAGCGCGGCTGGCCTATGAGGGGACTGCTGCTCTTTGGGAATGTACGCTTGCTTGTGCCTGATCCATCCCAACTTTTTACCGGCGCGCGATGCCGGAGTCTGAGGACCATCTGAATGTCAGAAGAAGAAAACAAGCACGAATTCGTTCATGCTCACTCAAAGCTATGCAAGGGGGAGGCTGGAAAGACCGGGGACTGGCGATCTCTTCGGCCCGTCATTGAAAACTCCAAATGCACGCCTTTCAGAAACCAACGCCCATCCTGTTTTATTTGCTGGCTCTACTGTCCGGAGGGAGTCATGAAACGTTCGATTCCCGTTGAGATCGACTACGACTACTGCAAGGGTTGCGGTGTGTGCGCTGAAGAGTGTCCCACCAAGGCCATCAACATGGTCGAAGAGGAGAAAGAGATCTGATCACTTGCGCAAACGTTCTCCTCAGCTGTAGAAGCAAGGGACTCAAGGGGCCTTCTGGGCCACAAAGCCCATTCGATAGAGCAGTTCTGTGTCCTCGGTTCCGCAAAATGACTGCAGGTTGAGACCCGATGCCTGAAGCATGTCCAATAATCGTGTCTTGGTGCAGGCTCCGCTCATGCACCATGCCCAGCCGTCCAGTTCCTCCTCGAAGTAGTCGGGGAGGTCTGTTGAAGCGCACAGATCCATCACAACAAGGCGACCTTTCTCTCTAAGAGCCTGCCCGATTTCTCCCAGAACCCTGCATTTGTCCGGAAAAAGATTGAGGACGCCGTTCATCACAATCCAGTCAAACGACTCAGGTCGAAAGGGGAGGTATTCTCCCTCGCCGCAAACGAATGAAATCGAGCTCTGCGATCGGTTGAATCGCATGAAATCAAGATCTGTCGTCACTGACATCGATTCGACAAGTGCCGGAGAAACCACGTCCAGATTCACAACATGGATTGGAAACCGGCACAGTCTTATCAGTGCCATGGAATCGATGCCGACACCGGATCCGAGGTTGAGGATTGTATCGCCCAACTTGGGATGAACGTGCTGGAGTGGATTGCCACAGGGAAGAAAGTGTTCCCAAAGATGTTCGGGAAGCTCTTCAAGGTCATGCATCGGATAGAGGAGGGCCGCTCCAAGGTCTTTACCCTGATGAATGGGCAGACGGGGTGACGGAGCTGAAAAACCTCTGAATACACGACTGTAGTACGCTCTGATGTGTTGAGCGATGTGGACGTGGCCGGCGGCTATTGTTTTGAGAGAGCGATTCACTCTGGTAAGGCTTTCAAGTCGCAGTGGTGTGGACAGGGGTCGACCTTCGTTTCGGGGATTTGGCCTTGTAGAAGCGGTCTCTTTCGCTGTAGATGCATCCGCAGTATAACTGCCTGTACACGCCCAGTCCCCGCGCTTCATTCTGGCCTTCGGACCAGCCCACACGAAAGTCCTCATAATGGAACGGAATTCCATGCCGCCTGGACGATTCCTCGGCGAGAGAGCGGATCAGTTCGTGTTTCTGCCGCTTGCTGTAGAGGAGCGTTGTGCTGAAGGCGTCGAAGCGGCTCTTCTTAGCCAATCGGGCTGTCTCATCGACACGCTGTGCATAGCAGAACACGCATCGCTGGTTTTCCCTGAAGGCAGCCTGTCTCAAAAACTGCTCTAAATCATAATCCTCACGTATGATCCATTTCAGGTTGAGGTGACCGGCGATAGTCCGGACGGCCTCCAGCCGCCTGGCAAACTCCTGGTAAGGCTGAATGTTGGGATTGTAGAAGAAGCCGTGGACGATCCAGCCGGAGTCCCTGAGTGTTCTGGCGGGAAAGAGGGTACATGGACCACAGCAGGTGTGGAGCAGCAGACGCGGCATCACATCTTTCTCCCGGTGACTATGACTCCACAGAGCATGTCACGTTCGATCCAGCGAAAATTCAAGTGCATGCATCAATCTCCAGGGCAGCCCGTCGAAGCTTCCATTACTCATGCATAGGATGACGTCCCCCCTCTTTCCCTCGTTCAACAGGTAATCGATGAGCTCTTGTGTCCCTTCAAAGAGGCCTGCTTTGACCTGACGTGACTCGATCTCCCGAACCAGTTTGGCGCTGTCCAGCCGCTCGGATTCAGGAACGGCCTCCATGCCCGGTGGAATCTTGATGCATACCACATCGGCGTCGTCAAAGGCTCTCGAATATTCCTCCTGAAATATATTGCGCCGGCTCGAATTTGTCCTGGGCTCAAAGGCTGCAATCAGGCGCCGGGATGGGTAAAAGAGCTTCAAAGCCCGGATCGTCTCCTGAACTGCAGTGGGATGGTGGGCGAAATCGTCAATCACCAGAATCCCGCAAACCTCTCCGATGCAATCCTGCCTGCGTTTCACTCCTCTGAAGCACTTCAGGCCCTTGGCCAGGGAAGTGTGATCCATTCCCGCCAGACGACAGGCAGCGACAACGGCGAGCGTGTTGAGCGCGTTGTGCTTTCCGGGAAGATGGCTCATCAGCTCGGTTTCCTTTCCGGAAAGACCGTCCCGGAATCGAATCGTCACGCAGCCTTCGTGATAGGCAAGATCCAGGAGTCGCCATGAGGCTTCAGGAGAGGCCCCGTAGCCCATCACCGTTCCTTTGCAGAGATTCTCCAAACGCCGACATTCAGGATCGTCCATATTGAGGATCAAGAAGCCGTTCTCAGGGATGAGCTCAACGAATCGACTGAACACGGCGCGTATGGCATCCAGGTCCTTAAAGATATCGGCATGGTCGAACTCAATGCTGGTGAGCACTCCAATGTGCGGCTGGTAATGGAGAAACTTGGGCCCTTTGTCGAAAAAGGCTGTATCGTATTCGTCACCCTCGACCACCATGTACGGACCATCGCCCAGACGGTGGCTTGCGCTCCAGTCCTTCAAAAAAGCCCCGATGAAAGCGCTCGGGTCGAGCCCGCCATGGAACAGCTGCCAGGCCACCAGTCCAGAAGTGGTGCTTTTGCCATGTGTGCCGGCTACCACGATACTTCGGTGGGACTTGAGGAAGAACCGGGATATTGCTTCCGACATGGACAGGTAGGGAAGGCGGCGCTCCATCACATGAAGTGCTTCCGGGTTGTCCCGCCGAATCACGTTCCCAACGATCACCAGGTCGGGATTGGCGTGCTCCAGGTTCTTGGGGTCATAGCCCAGGTAAACGGGGATCTGCAGTCTCTCAAGATGGTGGCTCATGGGGGGGTACAGGTTCTGATCGGACCCCGTGACTCGAAAGCCCTTCTCCATGAGCATCGCGGCCAGAGTTCCCATGGCGATCCCGCCAATTCCCATCAAGTAGACCGTCTGAATGCGATCAGGCTCCATGAATCCCTTTCATTACCAAGTCGTGAAGCAATGGTCGAAATGACTTCATGCGATCGTTGCTGCGAGACGGATGAACCCTGTTGGTGAGCAGCACGATAAGGATATCCTTTTCCAAATCCAGCCAGAAAGAGGTTCCGGTGAATCCCAGGTGTCCGACGCTGCGGGGGGAGAAGAACTTCCCCGAACTGGATCCGCGGGAGCACGGTGTGTCAAACCCCAGAGCCCAGGTCCCCTCCGGCATTACACCAGTGCGATCCCAAAATTCCCGTACGACCGCCGAGGACCAGGTGGAATCCAGATGCTGACGCTCACCCCTGTAGAGCGAGTGAAGCAAATGGAGCCATTGAACAACACCGTAGAGAGTGCCGAAGAGCCCGGCGTGACCGGCAACCCCACCCAGGCAATAGGCGTTTTCGTCGTGGACTTCACCCACGAGGAGTCGTTTCCGCCATGAACAATACTCCGTTGCAGCGAATGTGCAATGCACATTCGACAGCCGCCTCGAAGGAGTGGAGGGGTTGGTATCCACGTCCATCCTGCAGTAGCGGAGCTCCTGGTTGAAAATCGAGCCGGGGAGGATCGTCGCTGCCAGCGAATCGAGGGAATTTCCCAGGAGATCTTCCAGGACCATTCCCAGCAGAATGAAACCCAGATCGCTGTAGCGTGAAGCGATACCAGGCTTGCCTTCGAGGGGGGAATTGAGGATGCCGGAGAGCAGGGCCTCTCGCCTTTCGGGAGGCGGGATCCGAATCAGGTCGGTGTAAAAGGGTGAATAGGCGGGCAATCCCGAGGAATGATTGAGCAGATGCCGGATCGAGAGTGCGCGCTTGGAAGCGGGGACCCGTGTCCTGGGGAGAAAGCCATCGAGCCTATCGTCCAATGCGAGACGACCCGTGCTCACAGCCCAGATGCAGAGGGATGCTGTAACCAGAGGCTTGGTAAGAGAGGCCAGATCGAAATGCGTCTGTTCATCGACGCGTGTTCCCCCATGCCGGGTCGATCCCCAGCAGCGCGCAAACAGGACCTCACCGGGCCGCGTAACGGCGAGACCGGCCGCTGAAAAGGTCTTCTCAACCAGAGCATTCTGGAAAAGCTTTTCGAGCTCTTCGCCCAGGTCAGTGAACTTGGGCGAACGGGGAGACAAGGGGCCGAAGATAGTGTTCATATGTGTTCAGGGAAAAAGGGATGCCCAGAGGCAGAATTTCGTTTTCGGGGATGTGTCCGAAAGGAAGCCCTGCCGCTACTGGAAAGCTAAAGGGTCTTACATAGTGCGAGATCATTGCCCGGAGCTCAGATTCATCACCACAGTTGCTGAACGGACCCATGATCAATCCGGCCAGCTTGTCCAGCACGCGCCCCAGCTTGAGCTGGTTGATGCATCGATCCAGGCGGTAAAGCTGTTCGTTGCAGTCCTCCACGAAGAGGATGCAGCCTTCGAGCTCTGGAAAGAAAGGTGTGCCCATCAGGTGGACCAAACAGGTCAAGTTGCCCCCGAGGATTCTTCCGGAGGCCACCCCATGCTGCAGGATCTGGTCTTCTGAAAACTCAAACGAAAAATCTCGCTCACCCTGCAGGGACTGGATCAATCTAGAAGCGAAACGGGGATCCTCCGCCAGATCCATGAGATTGGGGCCATGGAAAGTTGTCCAACCCAAGGCCGCCTGAAATGCCAGGTGAAGAAAAGTCACATCACTGTAGCCGACCAATGGCTTGATCCGATCACGGAGCTTCCAAAAGGGTAGCCAGGGGAGGATGCCACCTGATCCATACCCGCCTCGTATACAGATGACTGCGGCAACTTCCGGATCCAGGAAGGCCTTCACGAGATCGGCGGTTCGAGCCGATTCCGTGCCGGCAACATAGCCGGATGCATCAAAAACACTCCGACCCAGGTTCAGGCGATACCCCTGTTGCTCCAGGAGATCGCAGGCGATCTGGAATTTCGTGCGGTCGAAAGGGCTGCAGGGAGCTACCAGGCCGAGGAGGTCCCCGGGTCGAATCGGTTTCAAGGTCACTGAACCTTCTGGTTTCGCTCGAAAATAATCTTGAGCCCCTTGAGGGTCAGGTAATCGTCCACTTCCTCAATGGCCGGGCATTCGCCGGCGATCAACGGGGCCAGTCCTCCCGTGGCCACGACTCTCAATTCCGTATTCACCTCCCGCCGAATGCGGTTGATGATCCCTTCCACCAGGCCCGCGTACCCGTAGACGATTCCAGCGTTCATCGAGGCGATGGTGTTTTTGGCAATGATGGAGAGTGGTTTGGCGAAGATCTCCACCCTCGGCAGTTTGGAGGCTTTCTGAAAGAGGGCTTCGCAGGAGATCATGATACCCGGGGTGATCACACCGCCCAGGTATTCACCCCGATCTGAAATATAGTCGAAGGTGGTTGCCGTCCCGAAATCCACCACGATGGTCGCCTTCCGGAATGCTTCATAAGCCGCCACGGCATTCACGATGCGGTCGGCCCCGACCTCCTTCGGATTGTCATAGAAGATGGGCATGCCGGTCTTAATGCCCGGCCCGACGATCAGTGGAGTCAGGCCGAAGTATTTGCTGCAGAACCGCTCCACTACGTTGAGCACCGGCGGAACCACGCAGGAGATGATGATGCTGTTGACCTTGTTCGGCGCCGACCCACTGGCACTGAACAGGCTGCGGATCAGGATGCCATACTCGTCGATAGTGGCGTTGACTTCCGTGCGAATCCGCCAGTCCTGGACGATCTGATTGCCGTCAAAGAGGCCCAGGACAGTGTTTGTGTTGCCGATATCCATAGCCAGGAGCATGTGTCATCCTCGAAGGTTGGAAATGGAGTCTACGCGAGGTATTTCCGAATGCCTTCCGCCATTTCAAAAGCCGTCTCGTCGATGAGGCCGGCATCGACACCCTCGACCATGACCCGAATCACCGGCTCCGTTCCCGAAGGTCTGATCACCATGCGGCCTTCAGATCCCAATCGCTCGCACAGCAATTGATGCAGAGTTTTCAGCTCGGGGATCCCATCCATACGCTTGCCCTGTGCAACGGGAACGTTGATGAGTTTTTGAGGGTATCGCTCCATGACGGTCTTGAGCTCTGAAAGGGGCCGGTTTTCAGTGAGCATGACCGCCAGGATCTGGAGGGCGGAAAGGGTACCGTCTCCCGTGGTACTGTGATCCAGGAAAATGAGGTGTCCGGATTGCTCACCCCCCAGATTGAAGTTCTGCTGGCGCATCCGCTCGACAACATACCGGTCGCCCACGGGTGTGCGCTCGAGGGTCGCCCCCTGTCTCTGGAGAGCCACTTCGAAGCCCAGATTGCTCATGATCGTCGCGACAACCGTCTTTTCCCTCAAAAGGTCATGCTTCAGGTAATGGGTTGCGCAGATCGCCATCAGCTGGTCGCCGTCCAGAATCTCGCCTTTTTCATCGGCAAAGATGACACGGTCGGCGTCGCCGTCCAGGGCAAACCCGGCCTGGGCTCCGTGTTCACGAACCAGCGCCGCCATGTGCTCGGGATGGAGCGCGCCGCACTCCTTGTTGATGTTTCGCCCATTGGGACGATCTCCCGTGAGGATTACATCGGCCCCCAGTTCCTCGAATACGGTTGGAGCGACTCGATACGCAGCGCCATGAGCACAATCGATTACCAGCTTCACACCCTCCAGGGTTTGAGCCCTGGGGAAAGTGTTCTTGAGATAGACGATGTAGCGTCCCTGGGCATCATCGATACGTCGCGCCCTGCCGATTTCTGCTGCAACCGGACGCTCGATCCTCTCGATCTCTCCGGAATCGATCAGCTCCTCCATGTACCGCTCCATGTCGTCCGGAAGCTTGTAACCGTCGGATCCGAAGATCTTGATGCCGTTGTATTCATGAGGGTTGTGTGAAGCTGAGATCACAATGCCCGCGTCCGCTCGCATGCTGCCCGTGATGAATGCGATGCCCGGTGTAGGCAGCGGCCCCACGAGGAGAGCATCCACACCCATGGAGCAAATCCCGGCAGTGATCGCGTATTCGATCATATAACCCGAAAGCCGCGTGTCTTTGCCAATGATGATCTTCGGGCGCCGATGGCGACTCTTGAAGATATGTGCAGTCCCACATCCCACCTTGAGTGCCAGGTCAGTGGTCATCGGAAACTCGTTTGCCAATCCTCGGATTCCGTCAGTTCCGAAAAGCTTGCCCATCGTAATCTCCTGAAGCTCTGCAAGAGTTTCGAGTTTCAAGTCTCGGGTTTCAGGTTTCAAGTTTCAGGTTGAAGACCAGCGTGGCTGCGGTCATATTCATCGTTCAGAGTGAGGCGAAGGGGCATGAGAGAAAGCTCTCATATGCCCGCATGGTGGTAGGGGCAACCTTACGAGACCGGCACCCCGTTGACCAAATCAGGCAAGACGCCGCAATGCGTCGGCCATGACAGCCACCTGTTTTTGAAACGGGACATCATGCACACGAATGATGTGTGCCGCCGCAGCAATGGCCAGCGCATTGACCGCCGCAGTTCCAACCTCACGATCATCGACATCCCGATCCAAAATGGACCCGATAAAACGTTTGCGGGATGCTCCGAATACAATCGGCCGATCCAGCGCGTGTAAGAACTCGAGATTTGCAACAATCATTGCATTGTGGGCAACGGTCTTGCCGAAGCCAATGCCTGGATCCACCATGATCTGACTGCGGTCGATTCCGTTCTTCACGGCGAACTGAGCCCGTCCCTCAAGGAAGGCGATGATCTCTGAGAAAAGGGATGCGTAGCGAGGGTTTTCCTGCATGGTCCTGGGGGTGCCCTGCATATGCATGAGGATCACCGGAGCACCCGTATGAGCGGCAACCTCGACCATACCCTCATCAAAGGCGAGGGCGCTCACGTCGTTGATGATGTCGGCTCCGCTGGCCAGGGCGCTTTGAGCAACCACAGCCTTGGTGGTGTCGATGGAAATGGGGATGTCCGAAAAGCTCCGAATCCCCTCGATGACCGGAATCACACGATGCAATTCTTCGTCTGTGCTAACCGGGTCCGAAAAGGGCCTGGTCGATTCGCCCCCGATATCCAGGATGTCCGCACCGGCCTGGACCATCCGACGCGCATGGTCGATGGCCACCTCGCTGCCGAAGAATTTCCCACCATCCGAGAACGAATCGGGAGTAACGTTCACGATGCCCATGACAAGGGTGCGCTCTCCAAGCTCCAGGGGCTCGGTGCGGCCTGCGAGGCGGACAGAGTATTGTTTTCTGTGATGAAGAGCCATCAGGGGCATCCATTATGGTTGTCAGAGAGGGCAGGGTGTGAATGGCAGAGCTGGCGGGTTCTGGATGGGGTCGAGCACGGAACGATGTCCGCCTCGACCCCAGCGGAAACGGGAAGTGGGGAATGAACCAGCGCCGTATCGGGCACCTCCGAGATCACTCGTTAGAATCCACTGGTTCGTTCTCAAATTTGCCAATATCGGATTCGGAAGGGGAACTCGCTTCCGATGTTGCAGGAGCCGGCGCCTGTTGCTGAGGTGGATCTTCAGCCGGCACCCCCTCAGTTTTGGACTTGAGGCGGTCCTGCTCGCTGATCTTGTTCATCAGTACGGGGTCAGTGGCGTAAATGATGAGATCAACGTCGCGGAGATCAAGGGTTTCCTTTTCGAGGAGAGCGGCGGCGATCCCGTGCAGGATTTCCACGTGCTCCGTCAAAATATCGTTGGATCGTTGATAGTTGGTCTCGACGAGACGCCGGATTTCCCTGTCAATATTGATCGCCGTCTGTTCGCTGTAGTCGCGGTGCTGCGCTATATCCCGACCCAGGAAGACCTGCTCCTCGCGCTTTCCGAAGCTCAATGGACCCATCTCTTCACTCATTCCCCACTCACAGACCATGCGGCGGGCGAGCTGCGTGGCCCGTTCGATATCGTTCGCTGCGCCTGTGGTTCGCTGGGCGAACACAATTTCTTCGGCAACGCGTCCACCCATGAGGATGGCAATGCTGTCCAGCAGAAATTCTTTGGAATAAGTGTGGCGGTCATCCTGGGGAAGCTGCTGAGTCAAGCCAAGGGCGCGCCCACGAGGAATGATCGTCACCTTGTGCAAAGGATCCGCATTGGGCAGGACACGCGCCACCAGCGCGTGACCTGCTTCGTGGTAGGCCGTTGTGCGCTTCTCCTCCTCACTGAGGATCATACTCTTGCGCTCCAGGCCCATCATGACCTTGTCCTTGGCCGACTCGAAATCGGACATGTCGATCAGATCCTTATTCTTGCGGGCTGCGAGCAAGGCGGCTTCGTTGACCAGGTTCTCGAGGTCTGCACCCGAAAACCCCGGTGTTCCCTTGGCCAGGGTGCGGGTATCCACGTCGGGAGCTAGAGGTTTCTTGCGGAGATGTACCTTCAAGATGCCGTCTCGACCCCGAATGTCCGGAACTGGAACGACGACCTGCCGGTCGAATCGACCGGGTCTCAGGAGAGCCGGGTCAAGCACATCGGGTCGGTTAGTCGCGGCGATGAGGATGACGCCTTCATTGGATTCGAAGCCGTCCATTTCGACCAGGAGCTGGTTCAGAGTCTGTTCGCGCTCATCGTGGCCGCCACCAAGCCCTGCTCCACGGTGCCTCCCAACGGCATCGATCTCGTCCACGAAAATGATGCACGGCGCGTTCTTCTTACCCTGCATGAAAAGGTCGCGCACCCTCGAAGCGCCCACACCCACGAACATTTCAACGAAATCGGAACCGCTGATTGAGAAAAAGGGGACTCCCGCTTCGCCCGCAATGGCCCTCGCCAGGAGGGTCTTGCCCGTCCCGGGAGCTCCAACCAGGAGGACGCCCTTAGGGATCCTGCCGCCCAATCGTGTGAACTTTCTCGGGTCCTTGAGGAACTCGACGATCTCCTGAAGCTCCTCCTTTGCCTCGTCGACTCCCGCCACGTCATCGAACAGAATCTTTTTGGAGCTCTCGTTCAGTAATCTTGCCCTGCTCTTGCCAAAGCTCATGGCCTTGCCACCGCCCATCTGCATCTGACGCATGAAGAAGATCCACACGCCGATGAGCAGAAGCATGGGGAACCAACTGATGAGGACGGTGTAATACCAGGGAGATTCCTCTTCAGGCTTCGCCTGAATGTCCACCCCATGTTCACGCAAGATGCGGATCAACTCGGCGTCTCTCGGGGCGAAGGTGCGAAAATGCTTGCCGTCCGTGTACGTTCCGAGCACCCGGTCTCCCTGGATGGTGACCTGTGACACTTCACTCTTCTGAACGGAAGTAAGAAACTGCGTGTAAGTCGTCTCGTTGCTGGTTTGCTGGGGTTGGTGAAACATGTGGAAAAGCAGGATCACCATCAGGCTGATCACCAGCCAGAGAGCCAAATTCTTGTAAAAGGGACTCAATTCAAAAGCCTCCCGAGGATGTTTCGAAAACCATGACAGCCCCCGTGATCCATCAAAGGGGCTGGAACTGGTCCGTTCCGTCCAACCGAATCAACGGTCGGAAACCGCCAAAGCTTATGTATAGCAGAATACAACTGGATGGAAAAGGTCCAAAGGCCCTTTCCCTGCGTGTGTATTCAACCTCCAACCTTTCGCTTGAGCTCCACAAATACAATCGAGCGCTTTACAAAATGTGCGCCATTCCTCCACTCACATCTCCTGCGCCTTGACCTTGAAGAACGCAACGGCCAGCGTCTTCATCATTTCATCAATGATGGCCGGAATGGATTCCAGCAAACCGGCTTTGCTGCCGTGCCCCAAAGCTTCCTCCGTCCATATGGAGGGATTGTCAAAATTGCCGGCATCGCATTTGATATGATAAACAAAAGGAGTATCTTCCCCCAAAACCCATATCCTGAACGTGATGTTGCCAACGGTCCTGTCCCGCTTCAGCAGCAGAGAAAGGAACTGATTGGAGTCCCCCGAGATGTCCTCCAGTCGAACACCCGAAAAATACTCACGAAACTTGGCCTTGGCATGCCGCGTCATCTCATCCGTCCTGAGCCCGATCTCCTCCGCCTGCCCTACAAGGGAGACTGCAATCATGCCAAAGTTCTTCACCTCTTTGAATTCTCGATAGAGAAAGCGCGCGGCACGCTCCTGATCCTGCGTGGATGCAGCCGTTGCAGGATGGCAGATCACGGACCCTTGGAGCAACACCAAACTGAAGATGAGTGAACTGCTGAAAAATGGGAGGCGCATTCAATAACCTCATCAGATTCGACCCGCTTGAATCGGCCCGACTGGAGAAGCGGCGGAAATGCTGATGCCATCCCGATGGTGCTCCAACGCGAGATCAGCCCTGTATGTTCCCCAATGTCACGAATACCGTCAAGGAGTCAGCAAATCATGGTGCGATCGGGGATAACCCGGGATCACATTCGGACAAAGAAGCGGTGGTGTTCCAGGCAGAGCAAGATGGGAGAAGCATATGGGCCGGTTTCAGTTCATGAGCTCCTTCAAATCATGCTGTACGATTTGCCATCTGTTCTCCTTGTTCATATAAACCCATCGCTCCTGAACCGTCCTGGTCTGCAGCCTGGGACCGTCACAGTGGTACAGCTTAAAATGCACGGTGACCGAGCCGGAGCGGTCCTGTGGGTTGTAGAGCGGGTTTCGAATCTCATACTCCATGATGCGAATCTTACCTTGAAGCAAATCCGTCAATCGATAGAAGTCATCCGCAAGCGTCGGACTCACGAAGAGCAGTGCCGTATCGTAGGCTTCCCAGCGCATTGCATTATGAAACTGATCGACAGCAAAACCGAAGTCTTTGAGATTATTATGGGAATTCCCCAGCGAAGAACAAGACGCCACAGTTGCCAGAACCAAGAAAAAGACCCCCGCAAATCTGAGAAGAGGCCTGAGTCCATTTGTATTCACAAAATGCATAGTCTGACCTCGATTTTCACTTGAGCGCCGGCCGGTCGTCACGACCCCATTGAACTGCAGAGGCCAAGTCGTCAAACCAGGCCATCTGCGTCGGCCAGTACAGCAGATCGGAAACCTGCAGGTGTTTTCTATGGGAAGGTGTGAGCAACGCCGCCACAATTCCATTAATGTGCGATCAGAACGCCCTATCCCTGAAAGACAATCAATCATGTGACCTTCGGAATCATACGCAGTTCCATGACAATTTCAATTCAAAAACCAACGGAGCTCTGGCCCGAATGCGATCCCGTGGCAGTACAGGCTTGGGTGTCCCGAGCTGAAAGCCCTCGGGTGGCGGGGACGCCTGGATCAGCAACAGCTTGAATTCTGCCTGTGCGTCTTCGAGCTCTCATCTTCTGCATCCGGAACGGGCTTTTCGATCACGCAGCAGCAGGACGAATCGGTGCGCCCAAGCATGCTGTTGATAACCGCTGCTGCGCATCCGACACCCTTTTCCACATGGATTGCCTCAGCCGGGCAGTTGGTGGCACATGCCCCACATTCCATGCATCCATCCCGGAAAACGATTTCGGCTTTGCCCTCCCGAAGCACGAATACGCCGTGAGGACAGACCGTGGCACACATGCCGCAGCCGACGCACCGCGACGCGTCCAACTGCAGCGTTGCGACGTTTGCGAGATAAACCATTCGGCTCATCATGCCCTTCCCTTATCTAAGCCAGGACTCTCGAAATGGCCCATGACGCCAAGCCCGCGCCCGTCAATACAATCTGAAGCGGCATCGACCATCGCATTTCCTTTTTCACCCCCGATAGCGATGTGAAGGTCGAAGCCCCGGTGAAGTTCATGCTCAAGTAGCAGACAATGGTTGGAACCAAAAGAAGAATTGCGAAAGCTTCAAATCGATTGGCCCAGGTTTCCCACCCACGCCCGCTCAACGCCAGAATCGCAAGCGCATTCACCAGACCGAGGATCAGGCCTTTTGTCGAAAAGGCGCGCCCTGGAATCCAGGGCAGCAGGATCGGGATGAGGACACTGCCCGTAAACATGGCACTCAACGCGGAGACCGCTGCGAAAAGCCCGTGCTGCAGGACATTGACCGAGTATGGGTCTTTCCCTCCCAGACTTCCAATGAGCACCAGAACAAGAATCGGAAGCAACCCAGTCTTGACGGCGGCCACTAATTCAATGGGGATCAGAGTCAATCGCTCTCGAAGCGGAAAGGTTCTGATTCGCATCTCCGGGGTGGCCTTCATCCCGGAATCGAGAAATTCCGGGAGATCCTCGGCCAGGACAGGACCGAAGACAGGTTTGAAGCCGGATTCCCTGTAGACCTTGTAGGCTGCGATACCCGGGGCTCCCAGCTGCGGCAGGACGACCTTGTGGTGCTCAACAAGCCGCGCAAGGCCACTCGATCGGATTCTCTCCAGGAGCTCCCCAGTCCCAAAAGTGCCTTTGCCGGCGGCACACCAGACATTGATGCCCTTGGTGTCCAAAACAATGACCCAGGCCGTTCTACCCTTGAGAGACCTTCTCAGCCGGTCGAAGCTCATTTTGTAGTTGGCGGTCACGAGCACGGGAGAATACGTGTTCGGTGTCCCCACTGCATAAAGTCCGGGTTGAACCGTGTACCGCATGCGTCCAATTCCCCATCGAGCCTTCCAGGAGCCGAAGATGTCGGGCCAGCTGAGGTCAGACGTCGATTGGGGAACCACGCCCACCGGGGTCGTCACGGTGCCCGTTACGAAAGGCTGGTCGAGATCCGGAAAGCCCGGCCGGGCCTTTTCTTTAGGGGGTCAACAGGGCGGGGCTGCCGGTTTGAATGCCCCGTCATGGGGAAAGGGGGAAGATTCCTGCGGGTCACCGCATTTCTTTGAGGCACGATCATCCTGCGACATGGAAAGACTCCAATGAAGGTGATTCATGACCGTCCATTCAGTCAAGCCAGGCGGTCATGCAGTCTGATTTCACAACAAAATCTATCTCCAACCTGTCGAGATTTCAACAGGCCCCCTCAACATGGAGAGTGCCTTTGGAGCGTCTTAGGGAGAGTGTCGATCGATCCGGCTCTATGGTTTTCCGGTACAATGGAATATATTATATATGTCTCAATCGACCGGTGAGAGCTCGAAGCCGATCCAGAATCATGGGAACGGAGAAGATTTTGGAAGTCAATACATTGACCTTTTGGGAAAAACACTCGGTGCGCTTCCTGGAAATGGTCTTCAAATCAGACAGGCGTGAAGTCCTGAGACAGCCTGACGGGTATGGGCAGAAGAGCAGGGAATGCGGGGATACCGTCGAAATTTACCTTCTGCTGCGCGAGGGGATCATCGAGTCCGCCTCCTTCGAGACCAACGGCTGCATCTATTCCGTCGCCTGTGCCAATACCGCTGTCCATCTGGCCATGGGAAAGTCGCTTTCGGAGGCGGGGGACATCACGGCGAGCCAAATCATCGAGTATCTCGAAACCCTTCCAAAGCATGAAAAGCATTGTGCGGATCTTGCTGCGGAAGCTCTGCAGCTGGCCATCAACGACGCGCGGCAGATCCATCGGCAGCCCTGGCGACGTTTCTACCGGTCATTCTGAACCCGCCATCAGTTTTGACTCCGGCCCCTGATTCACCCTGACGCCAACAAATACAGCGCCCTTGGCGGAATCTCAGAGCCTGTTCGGGAAATCCAGGTTGCCGCCTGAAATATCACAGACACGGCATTCCCCAAAAAGGCTCTCAATAATCCGTCGCATCTCCAGATCTCTCAAGCCTTGGCATCGTGGCATTCGTGCCGGCCGCGTCGTTCCATTTCTTCGGCCATGCGCAGGTCCAGCCACTTGAGGACCTTGGCGAATTCACCCTTGAGCTCGCTGAGGGCTTTGCCCCGATGGCTCACCCGGGATTTCTCCTCCAGGGTCATTTCACCAAAGGTTTTTCCCAGGGGTTCATAAAAAAACAGGGGGTCGTAACCAAAGCCGTTGGTGCCCCTAGGTTGTTCCAGAATGCTTCCCTCGCAGGAGGATTCGTAAGTGAGCGCAGGACCGGCAGGGACGGCAAGGGACAGGACGCAGCAGAAACGAGCCTTGCGGTTTTCCTGACCCCGTAGATTGTCCAACAGCTTCTGATTGTTCTCTTCGTCCGATGCATCGGGGCCTGCATACCGAGCCGAATGAACACCCGGAGCACCGTTCAAAGCCTCTACCTCCAACCCCGAATCATCGGCCAGGGCAGGGAATCCCAGAACTCTCGCCGTGAAGTGAGCCTTCTTGTAGGCATTCTCCTCGAATGTGGCGCCGTCTTCGATGACCTCGGGAATAGGGCCGAAATCATTGAGGTCTCGGATCTCTATGGGGAAACCCTCCAGGAAGTTCTGAATTTCTCGAGTCTTTCCTGAATTCCTTGTGGCCAGAACCAGCATGGTTTTCTGCATGGAAAATCAACCCCCCGATGAAAAGTCCTATGATCAGCTTAGCTTGTGCGGGATCATGCTGACGAGTCGACGTGCTCAGAGACGGTATCTTCAGGGACAGGCTTCTTCCCGAAAAAGTGAACAATCCAGACACTCATCTCATAAAGAATCAGCAGTGGGCCTGCCATCAGCAGCTGCGAAAAGACATCCGGCCCCGGCGTCAGCATCGCGGCAATGACAAAGATCGCCACAATGGCGAACTTGCGCTGACGCCTCAGGAATTCAGCAGTGATCAGGCCAAGCCGGGCCAGGAAAAAAGCGAGTATGGGCAGCTCGAAAACGAACCCGAAAGCCAGAAGCAGCCGAAACGAAAAGGTCAAAAACTCTTTGGTGCTGACCATCGGCGTGATGTATTCGCTGGCGAAAGACGCGAAAAACTGAAACCCCACCGGAAATACCAGGAAATAGCCGAAAAGCGCGCCACCCAGAAAGAAGACGCTCGAGAAGAAGACGACTGGAATCAGGTATTTTTTCTCGTTTTCGTAAAGACCGGGAGCAATGAATCGCCAGAACTGAAAGACGACCACGGGCACCGAAAGACCCAGGCCGCCGATGAAGGAGACTTTTAAATACGTGAAAAAGGCTTCGTGAGGTGCCGTGTAGATGAGCCTCGCCTCATGCCCTTTGGGCATGGCCTCAATCCAGGGGCGCATGAGGATCTCGAAGATCTTCTCTTTGAATGCATAGGCAATGAGAAATCCAATCGCTACCGCCACGGCACAAACGATCAGTCTCTTTCGGAGCTCTTCCAGATGCTGGGTGAAGGGCATCTTGTCGTCATCTGACATGAATCTTCACTTTCTCTTCTTATCCCTTACGCCCCCCATGACCTGTCACACGGATCGAGTTCATGACTCGGAGGACGTTTCAGACGGGGAGTCAGTGGGCGTCTGCCTGGTGCCCGATTCATCTTTTTGGGAAGGTTCTGCGGGTTTCCTAATGGACGGCCGGTCTCCGTAAAGGACCTCGTGCTGAGCGGACTGGAATTCCTGCTTGATCTCCCGCACCGTGTCGTCCTGTTCAAAAGTCTCTTTGAGCTCATCCGTGGCTCGGCGGAACTCGGCATATCCTCGACCCAATGCGCGTGCAAGGTCCGGAAGCTTGCTGGGACCCACGACGATAAGGGCGACAACCAGAATCAAGAGGAGCTCCGGAAAACCGATTCCGAACATCTCGGCATATCTCCTTGTCATTGACGCAACAGCCCGGAACGAAGGCATCCACCATAATCCGAAGCCGCAACACAATGGACAATAAAGCAGAAACCAGGCAAGAATGCCTCATTCCAGCTATCATCAGTGAAAATACCTTAACTCTTCTTGTTTACCGGGGCTCAGTGTTTCTTCTCACGATCTGCTTCAGGCGTCGACAAGTTCCGGATGGCCTTTTTGAACTCTGAAATACCTTTGCCAAGGCCTTCTCCGATCAGCGGCAGCCTCTTTCCCCCACAAAAGAAGAGGATGAGGATCAAAATGAGAATCAGCTCACCAACTCCCAGTCCCATCATTTTCTCACTCCTGCACTCAGCTCATTGGGTGGCATAGCTATGCAGGCCACTCAGCAGAAAGTTCACGCCGAAATAGGTGAAGAGAACACAGCCGAAGCCCGCGAGCGACAACCAGGCCACGCGCTTGCCTCTCCAGCCCTGCATCGTCCGCGCGTGCAGCACGGCGGCATACACCAGCCAGGTGATGAGCGACCAGGTTTCCTTGGGATCCCAGCTCCAGTAGGTCCCCCAGGCGGAATTGGCCCAGATGGATCCCGTGATGATGCCAAGGGAAAGCCACAGAAAGCCGAACAAGATGAGCTGATAGTTGAGCTCGTCCAGCTGTCTCGCTTCGGGCATCATCGCCATCACGGGCCCCGGTCTATCGCCGGTTTCACTCGCCTTCTTTATCAAATAGAGGATACTGATTCCGCAGGCAACGGCAAATGCAGCATATCCGAGAAAGCATGTGATCACGTGGGCGATGAGCCAGTTGCTCTTCAACGCCGGAAGCAGAGGCTGGATCCTGGAATCGATACTGGTTGAAAAAGAGGCGTAGGCCATGGCCAGAAAGGCGAAGAGGGCCGGAAACACTCCGAGAGTCCGCTGCTTGGTTCGGTACTCCATGATGAGATAGAGCAGCATGATGGCCCATGCGGCAAAGACCAGGGATTCGTAAAGATTCGAGAGCGGTGCATGGCCATAGCCGAGGTCGTAGGACTCTTTCCACCTAAGGCCGATGCCGACCGTCTGGATGATCAAAGTCCCCAATGCCACCAGGCTGGCGATGGTGAGCACGCTTCTCAGCCGAAATACCACTCCGCTCAGATACAGAGCCGTCGACCCGAAATAGGCGAATGTCGTGACACTCAGAAGCAGTGAGCTGTTCATCAAATAAACCCTCTTTCTCCCGACCTATTTCAGGTCGTTCATCAAGCGCTCGCATAATTGGGTGAATTCAGCTTCGAAGGCAAGTGAATTCTTGTTCGCCCGGCCCGCGATCACCACTCGCTGGGCGTTCCCTTTCGGGGCAGCCCAGACCCATATCTTCCTTTGGCTGGTGTAGTATGCCAACCCTATCCCGATGAGCATGGCTGTGAATCCAGCATAAACCATCCACACACCGGGATCCCTTTTGACCTGGAGACCGGTGTACTCTGAGGCTTCTGTCCGAAGGACTTTTACATGGTAGTTCTGGATACGGTTTCCATGGAAATCGGGCATGTTCACCAGGATCCATGACCCGCTCGACTCCTGCTGTCCATGTTTTTGAAGAACGACTCCGATGGCGGGTCCGAACCGACTGAAATCGGGCTGATACTGGACCAGCTGGACCCGATCCTGAGTACCCGGGATCGAAGCGGTCTCCCGAAAGCGAAGTGTCATCTTCTGTGAGACTCCCGCGGCCTTGTCGCTGAACTCCAGCTCGGCAAGCTTCAGTGTGCTCCCATAGGAGGACTGATAGAAGGTGATCCCTTCATAGCTCATGGGATCATTGACGCGAATCGTCTGCTGATGAACGGGCTGGTCGTTGTTCAGGACAGTCAGGTCCGACCGGAATTCCTTGGGTGCTCCGGTATCGTAGAAGGAAACGTTGAAATCGTCGCAGCGGATTTTGAAAGGAAGCGTGATCTGCTGATGTCCGGACGAAAGGATCACCTCATCCGAGCTCTCTCCTTCCAATATCTGCATGAATCCCTTGAAGCCAAATATAGATCCGAACACGGCACCCGCCAGAACGATCAGTACACTGAAGTGGATCATGTAGACCATCAGCGGGGACCACTTTCCACGGATCGCATACGCGGTATAGGTGTCGGAGCCAAGGGAGATCTTTGGATGGGCAAAGCCATCGGACAGGACTCGGGTGAGACGCGACTTGGTTTCTTCCCAGGGAAGACGAGTCGTCAGCTCAACGTTGTACGATAACTTCATCAGCTTATTGGGGTTGATGTCTCCCTCTTCGTGCCGGATCAGCTTCAGGGTTTTGGGCAGGCGCTGCAGACTGCATACAATAAGATTCACGCAGAGCAAGAGGAGGAGAAATCGGAACCACCCCGTGCGGTACACGTCATGGAATCCCATGCTGTCAATCCAGTGTCCGAGTCCCGGTCCGAATCGCTCATGGAGATCTTGCTCAGTCATCCCCTGAGGGAGAAGTGTCCCGATGATCGAAAAGACAGCCAGGGTAAGGAAGACGAAGAGCGTGAGTTTCAAGGATCCCAAAGTCTTGTTTATCTTCTGCCATGTGCCAGTCTGTTGCTCCATTGAATCGATCCTTTTTCATGCAAAGTAAGCATGCACGAGGTCGAAAAAACCACCAAAAACGAAAACACTCGCGGCCAGGCTGGGGTGGGTCGTGCCTGTTCTGCGACGTGCTGAGTCATGCTGGAATTAGAAGGGATGTATTTAACCCTCCACCCCGGCAAATGGCAATAGGCCTGCACGAATCGATGTCTCGCTGACATGCATGCATGGCTTCACTTGATGCGCTGCCTTTCGCCTGACGGCGGTACGGAGCGATTGGATTGGTCTGTCAACGGGATCTGATAGAGGCGCCAACGGATGGCCTCCATCTTCGACCTGCTGGCGTGAGGGGAGGGGTGGACAATCTCAGGAGCTCTTCGGGATGTCGGGGAATGAGCTCATCTTTCCGAGCAAGGAGATGATTTCCTCGTCAGGCCGTGTGAACTCGAAACGGTCCAGTTCTTCTGGCAGGGCCCAGTGGCAGTCAACGTGCTCCTTCAGACAGAGGCTGCCCCCGTAGATGGAGCACCAGAAAGCGTGAAGATCCAGAACCCGGTGCTCGTGGAGGTGACGAACGCAGCGAAAAAGCTCCCCGACTTGCACCTGCCAGCAAAGCTCCTCGCGAATCTCGCGTCGCAGAGCCTGTTCCAGCGACTCTCCCTCTTCAACCTTGCCTCCTGGAAACTCCCAGAGCAGCCCAAACTTCTTGAGAGGAGGACGCTGTGCGATGAAGATGCGGCCACCGGCGACGATCAGGGCCGCAGTCACATCCAGGCGTGCCGGTTCATGCAAAGAATCTTCTGAGGGCAAAGTCCGTCGTACACCCATTTTAAAAATAGCCTCCATCCCGAACGGCGAAACTCGATTGTGCCGTTATATTTATTTTACAGCACCAGCAATTCTCGATGCAACATCCAGTGAGGCGAGTTTAGCGAGCCGAACGCACTTTGCCTGAGACGCCTGAAGGTATTATTCTCAGACTGGAGTCAGGAAATGCCCTGGCACGACCTGCTCAAGGCATCCGTAATGCCGATCTGGGGAGTCTATTGTTTTGTCAAATGACGTTTTCGTATAGGAGCACTCCGTGGGGGACAAGATTTCACAATTTGACGTGGTCATCCTGGGCAGCGGGCCTGCTGGACTTCAGGCTGCTTTGCACGCGGCCCGAAGCAGAGCTTCCGTGGCGGTACTGGGGAGAATGCAGAAAAGCTCGCTCTATAAGGCCCATATCGAAAACTACTGCTGCATGGAGGGCACCCTCAGCGGGCAGGAGATTCTCGATCAGGGCCGTCGACAGGCGGAGCGTTTTGGGGCAAGGTTTTCGGAATTGGACGTTGTGGACATTGCCCGCGAGGAGGACGGACGATTCAAGGTGGAGCTGGAAGACGGCCATGCCATCTTGGCGTGGAGCCTGATTCTGGCCATGGGGATTTCGCGCAATCGATTGAACGTTCCAGGGGAAAAAGAGCTATTGGGCAAGGGAGTAAGCTACTGCGTCGACTGTGATGCCAATTTCTACCGCGGCCAGACCGTTGTCGTGGTTGGTGACGAGAGTGCCGCCTTTTACGGAGCGCTCAAGCTTCTGCTCATCGCAGATGAGGTTCACCTGGTCTGTAAGGTTGGCCAAGTTTCGGAAAATCTCCGTTTTCAGGTGGAGAGCAGCTCCATACATGTGCACCGGGGACGCCGCGTGAAGGCGATCAAGGGATCGCAGCAAGTGGAAGAGATCGAGCTGGATAACGGGGAAACTATCCCGGCTCAGGGGATCTTCATCGAGCTTGGGGCAAAAGGGGCACTGGAGCTGGCCACAAAACTGGACATCGCTCTGGATTCCGACATGAAGTACGTCGCCGTCAACAGGAAGCAGGAAACCAGCATTCTCGGAGCCTATGCGGCGGGGGATCTTTGCGGGCCGCCCTGGCAGATGGCCAAAGCCGTCGGAGAGGGATGCGTTGCGGGCATGGAGGCTTCCCAGTACGCGAGACATCACCGAACGGAACGGGGCTGAGCGGAGAAGCCCACGGCACACGTGCTCAGTTTGGAGATGTACTCAGTGAGGAAGTGCATTTTTTCGTTTTTTTCCCTTGACACCGGAGGGTCATGAGGCTAAAAGGCGGCTTCTCACGGCGAGGACGCCACCACGAGGCAATGAGGGATGGGGCGAACGAATTGTGAGATGACCGAATGTGGGTGAGGAGAATACGCGGAGCGGATCGCCTCCCGGCACAGGTCAAAAAAGAGAGGCGGGAAAAAGTTGTTGACTCCAGAAAGCACATGAAGTACAAAACGCTTCTCCTAACGAAACACCAAGCGACCTTGCTCTTTGGAAACTAAATAGTGGGTAAGCAGTAAGAGATGG
>CAZLCS010000032.1:64900-67832 GCA_964557955.1 uncultured Syntrophobacteraceae bacterium | reverse complement strand
GTGCACCAGTACGCATGCGATAGATGATGCCGTTGAGGATCTTGCGGAAACAGGATCGGGGGCGCCCCCTCTTTTTACCATGGAAATAGATTTCCATGCATGGGGGTGAGCGCCGCGGATGCTCATGGCCGTTAAGCCGGCAGCCAGCTTTTTTGTGGATTCCGGCCAAAACACTGCCGGAATGACGACTCGAGAGGTTGACACTCTTAATTGTGTTGGCCTGTACTTATGCCATTTCTTTGTCTGCAGATGTCTCCACACGGGCGCTTCAGGATTGACCTTCGCAGCAATACACGGTCTCCGCCCTCAAGGGAGCATGCGATGGTCTCTCCCTGCTCGAGAACGGGTTGGACTCGTTGGCCACCAACGATCAGGCCGCAGCTGCTCCGCGTCCCGACGGCGTGAAGGGGCTGCACGAAGGGAATCGGCCGTGCTGAATGTCCCTGTCCCGGCAGTGAGGAGCAGCGTCCTGACGGCATGAAATGGCGCGATGGGATTCATCCGCACCGTAGTGTATAGCAGCCGACCTCCCCCAAAGAGTGTCCGAGGCTCAGTATTTTTTCATCATGCACTCAATTTCTTCCCGAACCCTTCGGCGAAGCCGTTCGGGGGCCAGGACTTCCACCTGTGAGCCGTACTTGAGAGTCTCCATGAGGATTTCCGTTTCGTGGGAGACGGGCAGGGTGAGGTCCGGCTCGCCGCCCTCCCTTTCGGTGAAGCGCTGTTGCGCGTGCCAGGACTGGCCCCTGGCCCAGCGGGCCAGCGAGCTCGAAAAACGAAGCGTCACCTCGAAGGGCTCCCGGCCGTGAAAGATGCCGAGGGTGGCTTCCAGGAAAGGCTGCTATTGGGATTCATCCCGGCGTGCGAAGGGGGCGGATTCGGTGCGGCACCCGGTCATGCGCGCGAGCACGAAATCCCTCCAGTCTTCGCGGAGCCTGCACCAGCCGATGAGATGCCACGCCCCCCGGTAGTTCAGCAGGTGGTGGGGCTCGACGGTTCGCAGCGTGCAAACGTCGGCGTGCGGCGAGTAGTAGCAGAACGAAAGGGGGCGGGAGGTGGTCAGGGCGTTCACGACCTCCCCGAAGATTCGGGCATGGCAGGGCGTGACGGCCGTCCACCGGAACGAAAAGGCCGCCTCGGGATCGATGGGCCCGGTGACATGCTCGGCCAGCAGCCTCCCCAGGCGGGCCGCCACCCTGCCCAGCTCATCGCCCAGGAAGCCGGCCGCTGCATCGGCGAGAAGCTTTCGCGAGACGAGAGAGCCAGCAGTTCCGTCTCGGTCAGCCGGGTCACGGGCAGTCGATAATCCGGGTCTTCGTAGCGGTACCCCCGCTGCGAGGCGTCGTAGGAGAGGATGCCCTTAAGAAAAGCCCAAGTGGTGAATTCTGTAAAGGCTTTTATGGAGAGAGCGATCGAGGATCGACAAGGCCCGCACCCCCGGGGTGAAGGGCCTCGATTCGCAACGGCGCCCGCGTGAATCGCTGCAGCGAAAGGTTGTGATTGATTACAGCTGTCAGCAGAAGACAGTCCGTTAGGGTTACTAACGGTCTGCTCGCCTCTTCCCCTCATTTTTGGGCATGGCTCACAAAATCGGTTGCCAATCTCCCGTGAATCGATAAGATTGCTCGGTTTATATTCCAGGTGGATTCAGCATTGCCGGTGAAGCATGACCGAAAAGGGGCTTTGGGACTGGCTCGAAGGTCGCTCATACCGTTTGTTTTTATTTCTGTTCAAAGCACCATCAAGGATGATCTATGTCTTCTCCATGGGAGCGCACCCGAGCGCTGCTGGTTCTCGAAGATGGGACGGTGTTTCGCGGCGCCGCCTTTGCCGGCCATGGGCGGGCTCTGGGTGAAGTCGTGTTCAATACCAGCATGAGCGGTTATCAGGAGGTCCTGACGGACCCTTCCTACAAGGGTCAGATCGTCGCCATGACCTACCCGCTGACGGGCACTTACGGGATCAACGATGAGGATATGGAGTCCGCCGCCATTCAGGTGGAAGGCTTCATCGTCAAGGAATACCAGGATTTTCCGAGCAACTGGCGCAGCACCCGGTCTCTTGCGGATTTTCTCAACGAGCACGGCAAGATCGGAATCGAAGGTATCGACACTCGGGCACTGACCCGCCACATCCGGGTTGTCGGAGCCATGCGCGGGATCCTCTCCACCGAGACCGAAGATGTAAAGAAGCTCCTGGAACAGCTTGAGGCCTTTCCTGGACTGAACGATATCGACATGGTCCAGCACGTCACGTGCACCGAAGCTTATCGCTGGAAGGGAGGCCCGCAGCCGGTCAATCTCGCTGATCCCTGGGACGGACACGATCCCCGTCATCGAGTGGTCACACTGGATTGCGGGGTCAAGTACAACATCCTCCGAAAGCTGGAGCAGGCAGGTTGCCAGGTGATCGTCGTTCCCGCAGCCACATCGCCCGACCGGATCCTGCAGATGAGGCCCGACGGCATTTTCCTTTCCAACGGCCCCGGCGACCCTGCAGCTGTCCACTATGTCATCGAGACGGTGCGGGAGCTCCTGGGGCAACGCCCCGTATTCGGCATTTGCCTGGGGCACCAGATGATGGGGCTCGCCCTGCGCGGGCGCACCTTCAAGCTCAAATTCGGCCATCGGGGCGCCAACCAGCCGGTCAAGGACGTCACGACGGGAAAGGTGGAAATCACGTCTCAGAATCACGGCTACTGCGTGGACCTCGAGTCCATGAAAGGAGCTCCTGTCCGGCTCACGCATTTCAACCTCAACGACAACACCCTCGAAGGGATGGAGCACCTGGAGCTCCCCGCCTTCAGCGTGCAGTACCATCCTGAAGCATCGCCCGGGCCTCACGATGCCTCCTACCTGTTCGAACGGTTCATCCGGTTGATCGAAAAGCACAAGGGGGTGAAATGAGGGCGGTTTCTGGTTTTTAGTTTCTG
>CAZLCS010000032.1:0-64800 GCA_964557955.1 uncultured Syntrophobacteraceae bacterium | reverse complement strand
GTTCCTGGTTTCTGGTTCCTGGTTTCTGGTTCCTGGTTTCTGGTTCCTGGTTTCTGGTTCCTGGTTTCTAGTTTCTGGTTTCTAGTTTCTAGTTGGCAGTTGCTGGTTTCCGGTTTTTGGATTTGAGGTTTTCGCAGCAGTTGCTCATGCCCCCGGGGCACCCAAACCGATGAAAAGGGATTTCAACTCGAAACCAGAAACCTGAAATTAGAAACTAGAAACTCGAAACCAGAAACTAGAAACCAGAAACTTTTCAGAGCAGCGTTGAACCTGGAAAGGATCAAATGCCCAAGCGCACGGATATTCGCAAGATACTGATCATCGGCTCCGGACCTATTATCATCAGCCAGGCCTGTGAGTTCGACTATTCGGGGACGCAGGCCTGCAAGGCCCTCCGCGAGGAGGGATATGAAATCGTGCTGGTGAACAGCAACCCCGCCACCATCATGACGGACCCGGAGACCGCACACCGCACGTACATCGAGCCCATCACCCCGGCAACGGTCGCCAAGGTCATCCGCCGGGAGAGGCCCGATGCGCTGCTGCCCACCCTCGGGGGGCAGACGGCCCTCAATACGGCGGTCAAAGTGGCCGAAATGGGCGTGCTGTCCGAATACGGGGTGGAGATGATCGGCGCCCGGGTGGACGTCATCAAGAAGGCCGAGGACCGGGAGCTTTTCCGGGATGCCATGAGGAAGATCGGGCTTCGGGTCCCAGCCAGCGGCATCGCCAACTCGATGCACGAGGTGGAATCCATTGTGTCCGAAATCGGCTACCCGGTGATCGTGCGGCCGTCCTTCACTCTCGGGGGCACCGGCGGTGGCGTCGCCTACAACCGCGAGGAGCTGATGGCGCTCTCCCAGGCGGGTCTGGATGCCAGTCTGATTCGGCAGGTCATGCTGGAGCAGTCGGTTCTCGGGTGGAAGGAGTTCGAGCTCGAGGTGATGCGCGACACCATGGACAACGTGGTCATCATCTGCTCCATCGAAAACCTGGACCCCATGGGAGTGCACACGGGGGATTCCATCACGGTGGCGCCGGCCCAGACGCTCACCGACCGGGAATACCAGCTGATGCGGGACGCCTCCATCGCAATCCTTCGGGAAATCGGCGTGGAAACGGGCGGCTCCAACGTTCAGTTCGCCATCGACCCCGCCACGGGGGAAATGGTGGTCATCGAAATGAACCCGAGGGTGTCCCGCTCGTCTGCGCTGGCATCCAAGGCCACCGGCTTCCCCATCGCCAAGATCGCGGCCAAGCTGGCCGTGGGCTATTCGCTGGACGAGCTTGCCAACGACATCACCCGCGAAACACGGGCCTCTTTCGAGCCGACCATCGATTACTGCGTGGTGAAAGTTCCGAGGTTCACGTTCGAGAAGTTCCCCAAGACCGATGACCTGCTGACGACCTCCATGAAGTCCGTGGGCGAGACTATGGCCATTGGGCGCACCTTCAAGGAAGCTCTGCATAAGGCCATCCGCTCGCTCGAGATCGGAAGCTATGGATTCTCGGATCCTCCGGCTGCGTCCGACAGCCAGTACGTCGAACAGCTGCGCCAGAAATTGAGGCGCCCGAACTCCAAGCGGCTCTTCCAGATCGGAGAGGCCTTGAAGCTGGGCGTTTCCATCGAAGAGCTGCATGAACTGACGGCCATCGACCCCTGGTTTCTGCACCACATCCGTGAGATCATTGTCATGGAGCAGGCCATTCGGGATGCCGCCGCCTCGGGGTCCTTCCTGGATGACCCCGAAAGGCTGGCCATAGCCAAGTCGCTGGGCTTTTCCGACATCCGGCTCGGGAAGCTGACGGGAACCGACGAGGAGACCATCCGCCGGAAGCGCATCGAATACGGCCTGAAACCCGTCTACAAGCTGGTGGACACGTGTGCGGCGGAGTTTGAGGCCTATACGCCCTATTATTACTCGACGTATGAAACCGAGGATGAGGCCCGACCGACCTCACGGCCCAAGGTCATGATCCTGGGCGGAGGTCCCAACCGCATCGGGCAGGGCATTGAGTTCGACTACTGCTGTGTGCATGCGTCATTTTCCCTCCGTGAGGAAAACGTCGAATCCATCATGGTGAATTCAAACCCCGAGACCGTCTCGACGGATTACGACACATCGGACAAGCTGTACTTCGAGCCCCTGACCCGTGAGGACGTGCTCCACATCATCGAAACGGAAAAGCCCCTCGGCATGATCGTGCAGTTCGGGGGACAGACTCCCCTGAACCTCGCCGTGCCGCTGGAAAAGGCCGGCGGGAAGATCCTGGGAACGTCCCCCGATGCCATCGACCTGGCCGAAGACCGCAAGCGTTTCCAGCAGCTCCTCCAGAAGCTGGATCTGAAACAGCCCAGAAACGCAACCGCATTCACTGTGGACGAGGCCATCGAAGCTGCCCGGGCCATCGGATACCCGGTGGTGGTGCGGCCATCCTACGTCCTGGGAGGCCGCGCCATGGAGATCGTCTACGACGAGCTCATGCTGCGACGTTTCATGGCAACGGCGGTGCATGTGTCCCCCGGCCACCCGATCCTCATCGACCAGTTTCTGGAGGACGCCATCGAGCTCGATGTGGACGCCATCAGTGACGGCCAAACCACCGTCATCGGCGGTATCATGGAACACATCGAGCAGGCGGGCATTCACTCGGGTGACAGCGCGTGTGTGCTTCCCCCCATCAGCATTCCGGATGACGTCCAGGAGGAGGTACGCCGCCAGACGCGGATGCTCGCGGCGGAGCTCGGCGTCATCGGGCTCATGAATATCCAGTATGCCATCCAGAGAGGCCAAATTTTCCTTTTGGAAGTCAATCCTCGGGCTTCCCGCACGATTCCCTTTGTGAGCAAAGCCATTGGAGTCCCCTTGGCGAAGCTGGCAACGAAGGTTATGCTCGGCAAGTCATTGAAGGAGCTGGGGTTCGTCAAAGAGGTCGAGCCCAGGCACCTGTCCGTCAAGGAGTCCGTTTTCCCTTTTTCACGTTTTCCCAATGTGGATATTCTCCTGGGACCCGAGATGAAGTCCACGGGGGAGGTGATGGGAATCGGGGACAGCTTCGGCGTTGCATTCGCGAAGGGACAGGCGGCGGTGGGCTACGAGCTGCCCACCCGCGGCACCGTGTTTGTGAGCGTCCGCGACATCGACAAGACCGGATTGGTGCCGGTGGCCCGAAGGTTTTCGGAGCTGGGTTTCCGGCTGATCGCCACCAGGGGAACGGCTGACTTTTTGCGGAGGCAGGGCATTCCCGTGGAAAATGTTTTCAAGCTCCGGGAGGGTCGGCCTCACGTGGTGGACCATATCAAGAACGGTCAGATCCAGCTCGTGATCAACACGAGTCTGGGCAAGGAGACTTCATCCGATTCTTACGAGATCCGAAGGACCACCCTGGTGTATAACATCCCCTACACCACCACCATCGCGGGTGCGAGGGCGCTGGCCGAGGCGGTGAGCGCGCTTCAGGCCGGCGATTGGGACGTCAAGACGATCCAGGAGTATCATCGGGAGAGTATCGAGAGATAAAGTATGTGCGGGATCTTCGGGGTTTACGACAATCCGGATGCAGCCAAGGTCACCTATTTCGGGCTCTATGCCTTGCAGCATCGGGGACAGGAAAGCGCGGGCATCGCGGTTTCAGACGGCTGCCAGGTGCGGGACTACAAGCATATGGGGCTTGTCCCCGAGGTGTTCAAGGAAGAGACCTTGAGCGCTCTCAAGGGAAACCTGGCCATCGGACATGTGCGATATTCGACGACGGGATCTTCCCTGCTCGCCAATGCACAGCCGTTTGTGATCTTCATTGGCAATGAGTATTACGGAATCGCCCACAACGGCAACCTGGTGAATGCCCGGGAGCTCCGCCGGGAGCTGGAGGCCGATGGCGCCATCTTCCAGTCGACCATGGACACCGAGATCATCATGCACCTGATGGCGCGAGAGCTGAGACATGGTCTGGAGGAAGCCCTGGTGCGGGCATTGTGCCGAGTCAAGGGCGCTTATTCCCTGGTGATGTGCACCCGGGACACACTCATCGGCATCCGGGATCCCCGCGGGTTTCGCCCCCTTTGCCTGGGCCGTGTGAACGGCAGCTACGTCCTGGCGTCCGAAACCTGCGCCCTGGACCTGATCGAGGCCAGCTACATCCGGGACGTCGCACCGGGAGAAATCGTGATCATCAATCGGGACGGGCTTCATTCGCTGCACCCCTTCCCCCCGCAACACCCTGCCCAGTGCATCTTCGAGTTCATTTACTTTGCACGACCCGACAGTAACATTTTCGGCCGGAATGTATATCAATTCCGCAAGCGGCTGGGGCGACTGCTTGCAGATGAGAACCGTGGCCTTCAAGCCGACCTGGTGACACCCTTCCCCGACTCCGGCAACTATGCTGCGTTGGGATTTGCCGAAGCCTCGCAGATTCCTTTTGAAATGGGGATCATCCGAAACCACTATGTGGGGCGGACATTCATCCAGCCCAGCCAGGCCATGCGTGACTTCGGAGTCCGCGTCAAACTGAACCCCGTCCGTGAGCTGCTCGACGGCAAACGGGTCTGCTGCGTGGAGGATTCCATCATTCGCGGCACGACAACCCGCACACGCATCACCACTTTGCGGGAGGCAGGCGCTCGACAGGTACACATGTTCGTGAGCTGCCCGCCCCATCGATTTCCGTGCCCCTACGGCATCGATTTTTCGACCAAAGGGGAGTTGATCGCCGCTACTCACAGCGTCGAAGAGATCAGGAAATTCATCGGGCTCGATTCTCTGAATTATCTTTCGCTGGCGGGCTTGCTGAGAGGCGCCGAGGCCCCCGAGAACGACCATCCCTATTGCCTGGCCTGTTTTACCGGGGAATACTCGGTTCCGTTTGGGGAGCCGGTGTCCAAGCGCTGCTTCGAGCGGTCCGATTAGACATTTCCCTCAGGCCGTCCGGAGATGCGAATATCCATGAATGAGATCATGCCTGCTCCGTTATCCCAATGTGTGGCCGATTCGGCCGTGAAGGACCGCTCCGACCTCATGGAGATCGCCAGGGAGGTGCTGCGCATTGAAGCGGAGGGCATCCTCCACCTGCTGGAACGAGTGGATGAATCTTTTGCCACAGCCGCTCAGTGGATTTACGAATCACCGGGGCGGGTGATCGTCACGGGGATCGGAAAATCGGGTATCGTCGGCAGAAAGATTGTCGCCACCTTGAGCAGCACGGGCACCCCGTCATTCTTCCTGCACCCCGTTGAAGGGATGCACGGCGATCTGGGAATGGTCCGCAGCGAGGATATCGTTCTGGCTCTCTCCAACAGCGGCGAAACCGATGAGTTGAATGTGCTCATTCCCAGCCTGAGGAGAATCGGGACGCGAATCATCGCCTTCACGGGCGGGATCCCTTCTACCCTTTCCAAACACAGCGACCTGGCCATTTACACGGGTGTTCCCAGAGAGGCCTGCCCCCTGGGACTGGCGCCGACCACCAGCACGACGGCCATGCTGGCCATGGGTGATGCTCTGGCGGTTGCTCTCATCAGGATGCGTGATTTTCAGGCGGGCGATTTTCGGCGCTTCCACCCCGGGGGACACCTCGGCGAGCGCCTCCAGGTTCCTCTTCGCGAAGTCATGAGCCAGGGAGAAGCTATCCCCATCGTCGGCCCCGATGTACCGGTTCCGGAGGCCTTGCAGGAGATGAGCCGCAAGGGAGTTGGAGCGACGCTCATTCTGGGCGATTCGGGGGAAGTCATCGGCATCTACACCGACGGCGACCTGCGACGCTCATTGAACAAGTACCCGGATTTGTCGCAAAGGCGCATTCACGAAGTCATGACCCGGAATCCAAGGACCATCCCTTCCGACCATTCGGTGGCCGAAGCCCTCGATATGATGGAACGCCATCTGATCACGGTGCTGCCTGTTTTGAATGCTCAAGGCCGGCTGGCCGGCATACTCCACCTCCACGACCTCCTCGGCAAAGGCAAGATCCGTTTCATTCGCCAGGGGCCTGCAAAGCCGAATGTATAATCAGCTGCTCTACTTCATCGTCGCCCTTCTCGTCTTCACGGTTCAACAGCCGGGCAGCAAGGCGTTGTTGCCGCCGTCTGTGACCTTTTTGGCCTCGCTCGCCATCTTCGGCGCTTACGTAGTCATATGCCGCCTGGCCTTCAAGCCATTGAGGCATGCCCTGCACGCCGATGTATCGGCGGCATGGCTCTCTCGAAGCTTCCAAGCCGTTCAGACGCGTCTTTCCCTCCTCGGTCTGTTGTTTCTGGCGTGCTATGCTTTTCTTCTGAATGTCAAATTCTACCTGCAGGCTCTGCCGGGATACCAGTTGAGCCAGACCCTGATGGGAGCCACGGGGATTCTTCTGTACATGGTCCATCTGTCGGTGATCTGGGTGATGGGCCACCCGGTCTATCAGAGGATACACCGCTCCACCCGGAGCCTGGCCGCTTACGTAAGGGGCAGCGCGTCCTTTCAGCTGGCTATACTGGTACCCTGGTTTCTCATTTCCATTCTTGCCGACCTCCTGGACCTCCTGAAGAAACCTTCGTTCTTCAGCTCAGATGCGGGGCAGGTGCTGATGTTTGCCGGCATGCTCGGGGCCTTTCTCAGTTTCGGGCCGTCGCTCGTGGTCAGGCTATGGGGATGCACGACGCTGCCGGAGGGTGCGTTGAGGACTGCCCTCGTCGAATTTTCCGCCCGCCATCGTTTCCGTGTCGGAGACTTCAAACTCTGGCCTCTGTTGGGCGGTGAAATGTTGACGGCGGGTGTCATGGGGATCCTTCCAGGCCTGAGGTACATCCTGATCACGCGGGGTCTCATCTCCCTCCTGGACCGGGAGGAGCTCGAAGCGGTCGTTGCACACGAAATGGGTCATGTCAGGCGATACCATCTGCCCTTTTACATGCTCCTGTTTTTGAGCTTCTTCTATATGAGCCTTTCTTACCATGAACTGTATGTGGACCTGGTCTCCTACTCATTCTACCAGAGCGACGCACTCCTCGGCATGGCCATGGAAAACAGCTCGACGGCCGCCACACTGTTTTCAATACTCTATGTCACACCGATGCTGGTCGCCGTCATCCTTTACTTCAGGTACGTCTTCGGTTTCTTCATGCGAAACAGCGAGCGACAGGCCGATCTCTACGCTATGCAGCTCATTGGCCACCCGTATACCCTCATCTCTTCACTGGAGAAGATTGCTTACGCCAGCGGGAGCATTCGAGATCTGCCGAGCTGGCATCACTTCAGTATCCGCGAGCGCATCGACTTCCTCCGGCAATCCTTCGAGAAGCCGACACTCCCGCTGAGGCACAACAGGAAGCTCTATGGCGCTGCAGCACTTTTTCTGGGACTGACGGCTGTTCTGGCATGGGCCGGACCTCAGCTGGAACAGACGGCAGCGGCTCGCCAGTGGCGCCAGCATGTATGGCTCAAAACCCTGGAGAGCGCTGTTCTGAAGAATCCTGACAACCCCCAGCTCCAGACCATGCTCGGCGGCCTCCTGCTTGAACAGAAACAGTACGTCGAAGCTGAAAGCCACATGCTGCGTGCATTGGAGCTCACCCCCGACGATCCGACCCTCCTCAACAACCTGGCCTGGTTGTATGCGACCGCACCACACCCCGTCGCCAATTCCACGGCCGCCCTCCAACTGGCCGAAGAAGCCATCCGCCTCAGGCCCGAGCCTTATATCTGGGATACGCTGGCCGAGGCCTATTATGTGAACGGCTTCTTTGAGGAGGCTATTGCAGCCATCGATCAGGCCATTGAGAATGCGACCGGCAATCGTGACCATTACCTGCGGCAGAAAAAGAAGTTCGAGCGGGCCCTGGAAGGCCAAAAGGAAGAGCCATCGAGTTGATAGCCCTGCACATTGTCCTCGGCATAGGTTTCAGGCGGATCATCTGATGTTGGCGAGGTGCCTGCAAACATCGGTGTGTGGAAAGTCCCGGCGAGGACTTTCCACCACGTTGGCTGCCCAAACCCAAAGTCCATCTAATAGCAGTAGTAGTAGGGGGCTCTGTAATAGCCGTAATAGGGAGAGTACAGGACACAGGAACTGTAATAATAGGGTCTGTAATAGGTGCTTCCATAGAACGGGCCGAAGAAGCTGAACCCGAAGCTTCCGTGACTCCTGAAGTGACGGTGCCCGAAATGGTGGCGCTTTCCAAAATGGTGCCCCTTGAATCCCCGATGCCCACGAAAGCCGTGGTGACCGCCACGGTGACCGCCTCTGCGAGCCAGGACGATTGTGCCACCGGCTGCAGAACCCGCCTCACCAGCTCTCAGGAGGAAATTCGCCTCAACCCCGCGGCTGTTGAAGAGAGTAACGTGGCTGACGTTGTCCAAATCCGGCGAATGGACCGCAGCGGCTGGGACATTAGAGGACGGCGCCAGGAAGAGCGCGGCCGCGAGCACAATCCATTGAATCCTCATGGGATACCTCCCGATTCCCCAGGCCCAAAGCCTTGTCCCGTTTGCATTCGAAATACCTCTTTCCCAGGGAAGACCGGGACCTGGAATGCAAAGGGGCGAACCATCGCCCCTCAACAGGAATTCACTGGGAATTCCAGATAAAAGATATTCATTCTCTTCTAACGTTTATGTTAAGGATTCCTCATAAATTTCTCAACCTAGAACAGCTCCATAGGAGCGAGGGTCCGTATTCCACAGGTCGGCGGGCGCATTTCTTTCGGCCAAGGGTCTGGAACCTTCTGGATTCTTGTCAGGGATATCCGGGGGAGATTCGGCGCCACCTCCCTGGCTGAAGCCAGAGAAGCAACGCCGGTCTGGATCTCAGGCAGAGTTCTTGAAACGCTAAAAGGTGCTGAGGATTCCAAGGAGGTGGGTGACTTCACTGAGTGGGGCATTCAAATTGGCCCGGTGATTGGCGAGGAATCCGTCCAGGTCGCTGTCCAGAATGAGCCATGGATCCGTCTCCTCGACCCGGTACAACTCATGCAGGATCTCATCCATCAGCTCGATGCCGTTCATGGTCGAGGCCAGCTGGTTCTTATACCCTACCCGCACGACTCGCAGGATCTCGTAGTAAACGTGGGCAACGCCTTTGGCGTAATAGAAATAGTCGTCGGTCTTCCACCAGCTCACGGGGGAGACGATGAGGCTCCTGTTCACATTGCCGAGCAGGTCTTTATAACTTGAGAGGAGGAGCCGCAGGTTGTCCACGCGGTAATAGAAATTGCGCTGGCCGCCCTTGAGCTTTGTGACGAAACGCTTCAAGTGGTCCACCGCCTCCCCGTAGGAGGTTTCGGCAGACGGAAACCAGAAAAGTGTGGCCCGGTTCATGAATAAGTTCAGTGCCAGTTCCAGGTCCGGATCGTACGTGTCTGCATCCCCCATGCGCGTCAGACTGTCTTTGAGCCTCAGGGTGGTGAAGCGGATAGCCTCGAGCACCCCAAGCTGAAAGTTGTTCACGTTGTCCGTGAACCGACCGACAAGGATGTCGTTGGGACGCCATCCCAGGAATCGACCATTGAGCTCATGCTCCATGAGCTCAATCATGGTTTCGACGAAGGTCACGCCGGGCGTTGGAGATATCTCGGGCAAGACGGGGCCGTGCCCCACATGAGCCTCCTCATGGGGGGCCTCTCCATGAACGGCTTCCGGCCCAGGCTTGGCGGGACTCGGCGCCGCAGTCTGGGGTTGCGGAGCGGCCGTTTCCCCGTGTTCGGCAGTCGTGCCAGCGGGAGCCCCGTGAGTGTCAACCGGGGTCTGGCCGCTCGCGGCAGCCGGCGGTTGATGGCCTGTTTCCGGCGCCTGAGCCTGCTGGTCCGCTGACTGCTCCGGCAGGAGCGTGTGACGTTGAAGGGCACAACTTTCCTCTACAGCGACGGAAGCAACCATCAGCAACCCCAACGAAACCATCCACAGGAGACGACGCTTGGCTGACGGCAAACTGAGGGGAGAGCACAATCCACCCCTGCCATGATTTCCCATCTTTGGACTCCTTATTCCGTGATGTTAGGTAGAATGCATCCTGGGAAACTGCTTGCGTTGATCTGCGAAGTCGGCCCACCAACGTATCACCGCCGATTTGATAAGGGTGGTCCAGGAATCCCTCCCACACTTTTTGAGCAAAATCACTTTACAGACTGACCTGACGGGGGTTGAACCCTATTCCGGGCCACGAGCAGTTTGAAGCCGAATTCACGGATCCAGCCACGTCGCGCCACGACGGCATCAGCGCTCCGCAACCATGAAGGTGGCGCATGCGTCCGCTGACTCCCAGGCGGTCACGCTGTAGATCCAGCGATTTTCATCGTCGAGCCTCTCCCCCAGCCTTTCGAACAGATAGCGGGCAATGTTTTCCGATGACGGGTTGTGGGTGGCGAAATAAGGAAGATCATTCAGGTACTTGTGGTCGATTTCAGACAGAAGCTGTCTCACGGTCTCTTTGACCTCGCCGAAATCCACCACAACGCCACTCTCATTCAGTTCCGTTCCCCTCAGGACCACTTCGATCTTCCAGTTGTGTCCGTGCAGATGTTCACACTTTCCTCGAAAATTTCGCAGATTGTGTGCTGCGGCAAAATCGCTGAGGACTTTCAGTTCGTATACATGCTTCATCTATGCGGCCTTCTGTCATATGGGCACAAGGGCGAGCCCTGGAGCTCACCACGATCACAATGTCTCTTCACTGTTCGGCTACTCCCCTTCCCCTCTCTGCCGACCGACTCAGCAGCTGTCAAGGATGGCAGGATCGGGAGGCGGAGGAAAAAAAAGCATTGCATCCAATGAGTTATCCTCATTTATCCAAAAGGGGGTGTTTTGTCAAATCCTATAACCTGTCCGTATGAAACATCTCTTCCCTGACAAATCATTGAATTATAAGTAATTTATAGCCAAATATCACAGTGCGGGGACTGACCTTGGCCCCCGTGGGAGGCTTTGCACTCACAACAGGGTCTCCCCGTTACGCCGCCTTTCGTGGCCTCACGCGACGAAGCTCTAACCATGAAGGGTGAGCTGCACACAACGATGTACTCCTCTTGGTTTTTGTTGGATTTTTCGATCCCGTGTGCTATCGATTTGTTCTTTATCGCCTGCCGTGTGATCTTTTTAAAAGGTGGGGTGGTTCTGCCTGGTGACCATGGCTCATGCTGAGACAACAGCCGGATGCGTACGTCCTGGCGTCCATGAAGAAGCGGACATTGTTCTTTGGCCAGACAGGCATCCAGCCGGCTCGGCGCCGAAGCACCTGGCAGGCGTTCACGGAAGAGTCCGACTCTTCCTCGAGGGATGAAATCGAACCACAGCCTGGCAGAAAAAGGGGATGAGAGGTGGTGGAACCCCAAACCGAGCAGATGATGCTATCTGCCCCCGACACGCAGCAAGATGCGGGGCAACCGTGTGGGGATACTTCCGACCCATTGGCCCTGTTCCGGGTGGCTGCGGATGAATTTCTGGAACACCTGCGGCGGGTCCGCAACCTGAGCAGCCAAACGGTCCGGGCTTACGCCATGGACCTCGCCCAGCTGGAATCCTTTGCACAGGAGCATTTGGGAAAGAAGGCGGTTCAGATTCAGGATGTATCGGTGCAGGTGATCCGGAGTTTCCTCGCTGCCGGTCGCAAGCACTGGCAGAAGACAAGCCAGGGGCGCAAGCTCTCCACGCTGCGCACCTTCTTCCGCTATCTGAACGATGTCGGAGCTTTTGAAGGAAACCCGGCAGAAGGGGTGTCTTATCCCCGAACGCGCTCGAAACTGCCGGCCTTTCTGGGCATCGATGCGGTATTTCATTTTCTCGATTCATTGCGTCATGCGGCTCTTCAGCCGGGCAGCTCATGGCGAAGGTGGCGCAACTGGGCACTCTTTGAGACGGCATACTCCTCCGGTCTTCGAGTGAGTGAACTGGTGGGACTGGATGTCCTCGATCTCAGCACGGAAACGGGCATGGTCCGGGTCCTCGGCAAGGGCGCCAGGGAACGGGTTGTCCCCATTGGAGACAAGGCTGTCGAAGCCGTACGTCGGTATCTCGAAGCCCTGGAGAACCAGCCGCTCTTGTCTCGGGAGCCGGGCTTGGCGTTGTTCCGAAATGCTCGAGGCGGGCGTCTCACGGTTCGATCCGTGCACCGGCTTCTCAAGAGCGAACTGGAGCGGTGCGGGCTCTGGCAGCAGATCAGCCCGCACGGGTTGAGGCACAGCTTTGCGACGCACCTGTTGAATTCAGGAGCCGATCTGCGGGCCATCCAGGAGATGCTGGGGCACGCGTCGCTGTCGACGACGCAGCGTTATACGCATGTCCATCTGGAACAGCTCATGAAGGTCTATGACGGAGCACATCCCCGGAGCAGGAAGGGACGAGCTTGACGCCCAAAACCAACGGTCCCGATTCCCACTTGGAGCTGCCTGTGGGGTCGGGATGGGAGTCCGAACGGATCATGATGGAGAATGGCATACGGAGCACAACGGTTCTGGCCGTGCGCAGGGACGGCAAGGTGGTGATGGCGGGAGACGGCCAGGTGACCATGGGCGACACCGTTGTGAAGCATCGTGCACGCAAGATCCGCAGGCTGTACAATGAGCGGATTTTGACGGGGTTTGCAGGGGCCACGGCTGACGCCTTCACTCTTTTCGAAAGGCTCGAGGGTAAGCTGGAGCAGTACAACGGGAACCTCAAGCGTGCTGCGGTCGAGCTGGCCAAGGATTGGCGAATGGATCGTGCGCTGCGAAGGCTCGAGGCGCTCCTCATTGCAGCCGATGCTTCCGAGTGCTTCATTCTCAGCGGCACGGGAGATGTTATCGAGCCCGATGACGGTCTTGCGGCTGTCGGTTCAGGGGCACCCTTCGCACTGGCCGCTGCCCGCGCCCTCATGGCACACACGGATCTCCCGGCGCGTCGCATCGCCGAGGAGGCCATGAACATAGCGGCGTCGGTCTGTATTTATACCAATTTTGAGTTCACCATCGAGGAGTTATGAATCGATGCAGCAACCCCTGACACCGGCAGAGATCGTTCGCGAGCTGGACAAGTATATCATCGGGCAGAAAGATGCCAAGCGGATGGTGGCCATAGCGCTGCGGAACCGCTGGAGGCGTCAGCAGGTCCCGGAGCACCTGCGGGATGAAATCGCTCCCAAGAACATCATCATGATCGGTCCTACGGGCGTGGGTAAGACAGAAATCGCCCGACGTCTTGCCAGACTGGCCCAGTCCCCTTTTCTCAAGATCGAGGCCAGTAAGTTCACGGAAGTCGGCTACGTCGGGCGCGATGTGGAATCCATGATCCGGGATTTGACCGAGCTGGCCGTGAGCATGGTCCGCAGCGAGGAGCTGGAAGCCGTCAAGCTCAAGGCCGAAGACATTGCCGAGGAAAAGCTTCTGGATATCCTTCTTCCCCCGAAGCGTCAGCAGGAAGCCAGGGAGCCTTTGCTGCCCGAACCCGATGCCATGCATGCGGCACAGCAGGAGTCCGTGCAGGCGGACTCGACACGGGAGAAGCTGCGAAAGCTCCTCAAGGAAGGGGCCCTGGACGATCGGTACGTGGATATTGATGTGCCCGACCGCACTGTACCCATGATCGAGATTTTCGCCGGAGCGGGCATGGAGGACATGGATTACAACCTGCGGGAGATGCTGGGGTCGATGCTTCCCCGTCGGACCAAGCGACGCAAGGTGAAGATCCCGGAAGCCCGTGAGATCCTGGTTGCTGAGGAGTCCCAGAAGCTGGTCGATATGGATAAGGTCATCAAGCTTGCCATGGAGCGGGTGGAACATTCCGGGATCATCTTTTTGGACGAGATCGACAAGATCGCCGGGAGGGAGTCCGGCGGGCGAGGCCCCGATGTATCCCGTGAAGGCGTTCAGAGGGATCTTCTGCCCATCGTGGAGGGATCCACCGTCACCACCAAATACGGGATGGTGAGGACGGATCATATTCTCTTCATCGCCTCCGGGGCCTTTCACATCGCCAAGCCATCGGACCTGATTCCTGAGCTGCAGGGGAGGTTTCCCATCCGTGTGGAGCTCACCTCCCTCTCCAAGGAAGACTTCGTCCGCATCCTGAAGGAGCCCGATAACGCTTTGATAGTACAGTATACGGCACTGATGGATACAGAGGACGTCAAGATCACTTTCGACGACGCCGCCATCGAGGAGATCGCGGAGCTCGCTTTTCAGGTCAACTCACGTACGGAGAATATCGGGGCTCGAAGGCTGCACACAATCATGGAAAAGCTGTTGTCTGAAATCTCCTTCAGTGCTCCCGATTTGAAGGGACAGATGATCCCCATCACGAAGGATTATGTGCATGATACGCTCCAGGAGATCATCAAGGACGAGGATCTCAGCCGCTATATCCTGTGAGTAAGGGTTTCTGGTTTCTAGTTTCTAGTTTCTGGTTTCTGGTTTCTAGTTTCTAGTTTCTAGTTTCTAGTTTCTGGTTTCTAGTTTCTGGTTTCTAGTTTCTGGTTTCTAGTTTCTGGTTTCTAGTTTCTAGTTTCTGGTTTCTAGTTTCTAGTTTCTGGTTTCTCGTTTCTGGTTTCTCGTTTCTGGTTTCTCGTTACTCGTTACTCGTTACTCGTTACTCGTTACTGGTTGTCGATGGGTGCGGGCTTCTGATTCTTCGTTCATGGCTTTGGGATGTCGTATTGGGGGGGAGTGGTCTTGAGCGCATGCAGTCGGGGAAGGGCTGATCAATGGGTTCCGTAACGTGCGAGGACAATCAAAGGGTCGAAAAGGCTGAGATCCTCAGCGAGGCATTGCCTTACATTCGCAAATTCTATCAGAAGACCGTGGTCATCAAGTACGGCGGCCATGCCATGGTAGCCGATGAGCTCAAGGACAGCTTCGCCAGGGACATTGTCCTGATGAAATACATCGGGCTCCATCCGGTAGTGGTCCACGGCGGTGGGCCCCAGATCGGGAAGATGCTCGAGCGTATTGGGAAGAAGAGCGATTTCCGGGCGGGAATGAGAGTGACCGACGAGGACACCATGGACATCGTGGAGATGGTGCTGGTCGGCAAATTGAACAAGGAAATCGTCTCGCTCATCAATCGTCACGGCGGACAGGCCATCGGCCTCAGCGGAAAGGATGCTCAGCTCATCAAAGCTCGAAAGCTTCACGTCTTTCGCTACCAGGGCGACGACCAGCCTCCCGAGATCGTGGACATTGGGTTGGTGGGCGAGGTCCAGGGCGTTAACGTGGAGATCCTGAGGCTTCTCGAAAAGAGCAAGGTCATTCCGGTCATCGCTCCGGTGGGCACGGGAAAGAATGGAGAGACTTACAACATCAACGCTGACCTGGTGGCAGGACATGTGGCCGGAGCGCTGCAGGCCGAAAAGCTGCTGCTCATGACCGATGTCCGGGGAGTCCTGGATCGGGATGGGCAGCTGATCTCGAGCATGACGGTTGCCGAGGCTGCCGATGCCCTTCAGGACGAGACGCTCAAGGGCGGCATGATTCCAAAGGTTCAATGTGCCATCGATGCCATCCAGGCCGGGGTCGGCAAGGTTCACATCATCGACGGGCGGGTCCCCCATGCCGTCCTCCTGGAGCTCTTCACCGATCATGGGGTAGGCACCGAAATCATCAAGAAACGCCTTTAGAATAATTGGAGTGTTGAATGGAAGACAGCAAGACAGCCTGCCAGGAGCACATTTGCACGACTTACGCCCGGCTCCCCGTCACCTTTGTGCGGGGTCGGGGCTGCAGGCTTTGGGACGACCGGGGCAGTGAGTATCTGGACTGCCTGGCGGGAATCGCCGTGTGCAACCTGGGCCACTGTCCGCCGGAACTGACCAGGGTTCTCTGCGACCAGGCGGACACGCTCGTCCATGTGTCCAATCTCTTCTACACCCAGCCTCAGGCCCGGCTGGCCGCCGAATTGACACGTCTTTCTTTTGCGGATAAGGTGTTTTTTTGCAACAGTGGCGCCGAGGCCAATGAGGCGGCCATCAAGCTCGCTCGCAAGTACAGCCAGGACCGCTATGGGCAGGGCCGGTTTCATGTGCTGACCATGAAGGAGTCATTTCATGGCAGGACCCTGGCCACTTTGTCAGCCACGGGACAGTCCAAGGTCCATAAAGGCTTTGAACCCCTGGTGGAAGGCTTCACGTTCGTGGATTTCAATTCCGTCGCTGCAGTCGAAGCCGCCCTGACTGAACGGACGTGCGCCGTGATGGTCGAGCCCATCCAGGCGGAAGGCGGCGTGAACATGCCGGGCCCCGGGTACCTGCGTGACCTCAAGGCTCTCTGCCGGGAGCGGGATGTTTTGCTCATTTTCGATGAAGTTCAGGTGGGCATGGGCCGGACCGGAAGCTTGTTCGCATACGAGCAGGAGGACGTGGTTCCGGACATCATGACGCTGGCCAAGGCCCTCGGCAATGGGCTCCCGGTCGGCGCCATGCTGGCGGGTCAGAGCGTTGCCGAGTCGTTCATTCCGGGAAGTCACGCCACGACCTTTGGCGGAACGCCCCTGGTGACGGCAGTGGCACTCCGGGTCCTGGAGACGATTTCCAAGCCGGACTTTCTCGAACGTGTCCGTTCGACGGGGGAATATTTTGCTGGAAGGCTGCGGGAGCTCAAGTCCAGGTATGCCTTTGTTCGCGAAGTACGCGGTAGGGGTCTCATTCTGGCTTTGGATCTGGATCGGCCGGCCCAGCACATGGTCGAGAAATGCCTCAGTCGCGGCGTTGTGATCAACTGTACTCATGAGACCGTCCTGCGGTTTGTGCCCCCGCTCGTGATTGAAGCAGGCGAAATCGATCGTCTCATCGCTGTGCTGGATGAGGTTCTGGCTGAGGAACCTCTATGAAAAGAGATCTTTGTACCATTCTCGACCTGAGCGCGGAGGAGATCCTGACGCTCATCTCCCGTGGCCGACAGATGAAAAGGGAGTGGGCGGAAGGGACTCTCCGGCCAACCCTGACCGGCAAGGTGCTTGGCTTGATCTTCGTCAAGCCTTCCACCCGCACCCGCGTCTCCTTTGAAGCGGCCATGTATCGACTGGGCGGGCACTGCATTTACATGGCGGAAAAGGACACGCAGATCGCGCGCAAGGAGAGTCATGCCGACACGGCCAGAGTGCTCTCCCGATACGTGGACGGCATCATGATTCGCACCTACAGCCATGAAGACGTCGAGGAGCTGGCGCGTTTTGCGACCATCCCGGTCATCAACGGGCTGACGGACCTGTATCATCCGTGTCAGGTGCTGAGCGATCTTCAGACCATCGCCGAGAAGCGGGGATCGCTGGATGGGCTTTGTGTGGCGTGGGTCGGGGACGGCAACAATGTGGCCCACTCCTGGATCAATGCTTCAGCTCGACTGGGCTTTACGCTGCGCCTGGCCTGTCCTCCCGGCTACGAACCCAGCGCCCGGATCCTCGAGCGAGGCCGTACCGAAGGGGGAGGACAGATCCTGCTGACCCCTGACGCGCTGGAGGCTGTTGCATCAGCGGACATCATATACACCGACGTGTGGGCGAGCATGGGACAGGAGTCTGAAGAGGCGGTTCGAAGAGAAATTTTCGCCCCTTATCAGATCAACGCCCAGCTGCTGGCTGCAGCCCCGCCCCATGCTCTCGTGATGCACTGCCTGCCGGCCCATCGCGGAGATGAGATCACGGACGAGGTGATGGACGGGTCGCAATCCATCGTTTTCGACCAGGCCGAGAATCGACTCCATCTGCAGATGGCGCTGCTCGAGTGGCTGCTCAACCCATGACTTTGAAAGGAGGCGTTGCCTCGGTATGAAAGTTGACAAGGTAGTTCTGGCATATTCCGGCGGGCTGGATACGTCGGTCATCCTTAAGTGGCTCATCGAGACTTACCAGTGCGAAGTAGTGGCTTTCGCTGCAGACCTTGGGCAGGGTGAAGAGCTGGATGGCCTGGAAGCAAAGGCTCTGGCCACCGGGGCTGTCAAAGCCCGCATCGAGGATCTTCGCGAGGAATTCGTTGGAGATTTCGTTTTTCCCATGTTCAGGGCCAATGCAGTCTATGAGGGACACTATCTTCTGGGGACATCCATTGCCCGCCCGATCATCGCCAAGCATCAGATTCGAATCGCTGCCGAAGAGGGAGCTGATGCCGTGAGCCACGGGGCCACCGGCAAGGGCAACGACCAGGTGAGATTTGAGCTGACTTACATGGCTCTCAATCCAGGTATCAAGGTCGTGGCACCCTGGCGAGAGTGGGACTTGAGGTCACGCACCGCACTCGTTGATTTCGCCACCAGGCACGGAATTCCTGTCCCCGTGACGCAGGAGAAGCCCTACAGCTCCGATCGAAACATGCTGCACATCAGCTATGAAGGAGGCATCCTCGAAGATCCCTGGCTCGAGCCTCATGCCGATATGTTCACGCTCACTGTGGATCCACGCGAGGCTCCCGATGAGCCCGAAGTGGTCGAGATCGATTTCGAGCGGGGCAATCCGATTGCGATCAACGGCGAGCGGCTCAGTCCTGCTCGGTTGCTTCAGCGTCTGAACGAAATCGGAGGCAGGCACGGCATCGGCCGGGTCGATCTGGTGGAGAACCGCTACGTGGGAATGAAATCACGGGGCGTCTACGAAACTCCCGGGGGGACGGTGCTCCGAGCGGCGCATCAGGCCGTGGAGTCATTGACCATGGACCGTGAGGTCATGCAGATCCGGGATTCCTTGATTCCCCAGTATTCTCGCCTGATTTACAACGGCTTCTGGTTTTCGCCCGAAATGCGTCTCCTGCAGAACCTCGTGGACCTGTCCCAGGAGAATGTGTGGGGAACAGCGCGATTGAAGCTGTACAAAGGGAACTGCACGGTGACGGGCCGCAAGTCCGAACGGTCGCTCTATCAGCCCAGCTTCGCGACGTTCGAGGAGGACTCCGTTTACCGGCAGGATGACGCGACGGGCTTTATTCGATTGAATGGGCTCAGGCTGAGGATCGAGTCGCTGGTTCGAAAGCAGTGAAATCAGAGGAAACAGGCGCATGAATGACAAGCCCTGGCAGGGGCGTTTCGACCAACCGACGAACCGGCAGGTGGAAGAGTATACCGCCTCGATTCATTACGACAGCCGGCTCTATCGCTACGATATCGAGGGAAGTATCGCCCATTGCCGAATGCTGGGTGAGTGCGGCATCATCACTCACGAGGAGGCGTCGCTCATCATTGGCGGACTTGGAGAGATTCTCCGTGAGATTGAACGAGGCAGCCTGAGCCTCGACTATTCGGAAGAAGACATCCATATGGCGGTCGAGCGCCGTTTGATCCAGAAGCTTGGCGAAGTGGGAGGAAAGCTCCATACGGCCCGCAGTCGCAACGATCAGATCTGCCTGGACATGCGGCTCTATATCAGAGACGTGATCCGGCAGTGCCGAGCACTTCTCCTCGAAGTGCGCAAAGGCTTCATCGAGACCGCCGGGAAGTGCATTGGGGCGGTGATGCCGGGGTTCACACATCTCCAGCATGCCCAGCCCGTGTTGTTGTCCCATCACCTTCTGGCCTATGATGAGATGTTCCGCCGGGACGATCAGCGCATGGCCGATTGCCTCCGACGGGCCGATGTTCTTCCCCTCGGCAGTGCGGCCCTGGCAGGGACGTCGTTTCCCATCGATATGGATCTCACGGCACGGTATCTTGGATTTCCCGAGGTGACCCGGAACTCCATCGATGCCGTCAGCGACCGTGATTATCTGATCGAGTTCTGCAGCGCTGCCGCCATTCTCATGGTGCACGTGAGTCGATTGGCTGAGGAGCTCATACTCTGGTCAACGTGTGAATTTGCATTCATCGAGATCAGCGACGCCTTCTGTACGGGATCGAGCATTATGCCCCAGAAGAAGAATCCGGATGTTCCGGAGCTCATGAGGGGCAAGAGCGGGAGAGTTTTCGGCAGCCTCATGGCTTTGCTCACTTTGACCAAGGCTTTGCCACTGGCCTATAACAGGGATCTTCAGGAGGACAAGGAACCTGTGTTTGACACGGCGGACACGGTGCTGAGCACATTGCGCCTGCTGAGCCGGTTGCTGCCTGAGATCCGCTTCAATGAAGAGCGCATGCGGGAGATGGCCATTGAGGGCTTCACGTTGGCCACGGAGCTCGCAGACTACCTGGTGCGCAAGGGCCTGCCTTTCAGAAAAGCTCACCATGTGGTCGGGCAGATAGTGCAACATTGCATTCAGGCCCAGAAGGGTCTTGAAGACTGCAGCCTTGATGAGCTCCGAAGGATCTCCAAGTCCTTTGATTCTGATGTCTTTGGTTTCCTGGACCTCAGAAACGCGGTGGATCAGCGAACATCCCGAGGCGGTACGGCTTCCTCGCGAGTCCAGGAGGCCATTGCCCGTGCCCGCGCGGAAATCGATGATCTGCAGAGGGAATTGACACGCTAAAGGTTGGCCTCCTGGCGAGCCACGGGGTTCCGTGGCCTGTGTCAGCCTTTGCTTGTCGGACTCGGAAGACTCGACACAACGGATGCCCGCACTGGAACCTGGGCGGTGGCGCCTTGAATCGACAGCCTCCATCCACACTCCGTCGCGCGCGATCGGGGATAAAGAGGATTCAATATATGACGAGCCTATCCACTCTGAGCAGGACGAAGCTTGCTCGCCGTTCATGCGCCGTGTTGCTGATACTTTTCGTGGGTGCGGCGGCAATCGGGTGTGCCAACAAGACCTTTCCCAAGCCTATGTCGGAGACGGCACGACCGGAGATAGGGGATCTGTCGGTGCGCATACTGCCCGGAGCCGTTGAGCTCAGCTGGACGGTCCCCGCGGCCGTCAGGACGACCGATAAGGGGGCATCCCATCGGTTCTTGATCGTCAAGGCGCCGGTGCAATGGGAGAGTCGAAATTGCCCGGAATGTCCTGTGCAATCTCAAACAGAGGTGCAGCAGATCGACCCTGCAGCTCCTCAACCGGCTCGGAGGGCGGCCGACAAGCTCCTGTGGGAGGATACGGACGTATCGAAGCACCGGGCCTATCGCTACCAGATCATCATTCAGGATCGGAAGGAGCGCCCCCAGTCTCAGTCCAACCCGGTTATCGCCAAGGTGATTCCGGGGCCTGGACGCACGAATAATCTGACCGTCAGTACTCAACCCCAGGGAATCCTTCTGAAGTGGAAGCCGTCCCAAAAGGATTCACAGGGCAAACCTCTCCAGGGTGAGCTGCAGTATATTATCGAGCGCAGAACGGGGAGCGGCAACTGGGAGAATATCTCCTCGGTGCCGGTCCGGGCCAGCACGTTCCTCGACAAGGCGGTTGCATCACAGCACAGTTATGATTACCGGGTGACTCCCTTCCTCAACTTTGAGGGCACCCTTGTGATGGGGGAGCCCGCAGTATCGGCAAAAACCAAGGCTCCGGCTGCTGTGCCCCCTCCCCCTCCCAAAACCGTCTGGACGATTCCCTCCCAGGGGGCCATTGAGGTCAACTGGATGGAGAGCGAGGGGGTTGTTGGCGGTTATCATGTCTATCGAAAGGAAGGCAAGGAGATTACCCGTCTCACGGCAGCCCCTGTACCCCGAGGCCCCTATGTGGACCGGGCGGTGAAGAAGAATGCTCTTTACTCCTACGCCGTGTCGGCAGTCAACCCCCAGGCGGAAGAGCAGGAGGGGTTGCTGTCCAAATGGGTTGAGATCCGCAGCCTGCAGTTTGACTAGAACCCGTGGTGACAAAAGAGATCCCCTATGCATTATTTCCGCTTCGATCAGGATGAGCTCCATTGCGAAAAGGTCCCACTCAGAAAGGTGGCGGACGAGGTGGGGACCCCGTGTTACGTTTACAGCTATGCTACCCTGAAGCATCACTTTTGCGTGTTTGACGAGGCCTTTTCCAAGGTGCCGCATCTCACATGCTTCGCCATGAAAGCCAATTCAAACCTGGCCATCCTGAATCTGTTCGGTTCGTTGGGGGGTGGAGTGGATATCGTTTCGGGCGGCGAGCTGTTCCGCGCCCGGAAGGCTGGGATTCCTGCCGATCGAATCGTGTATTCCGGGGTTGGCAAGACGATCGAGGAGGTTGACTACGCTCTCAAAGAGAACATCCTGATGTTCAATATCGAGTCGGAGCTCGAACTGGAGGCCATCAACACCAGAGCGGGAGAGCTCGGGACCAGGGCTCGGATCGCTCTTCGAGTCAATCCGGATGTAGACCCAAAGACCCATCCCTATATCTCGACCGGCCTCAAGAAGAACAAATTCGGCATCGATATCGAAGGCGCCATTCACTCGTACAAGAGGGCGATGGAGCTGGATCATATTGAGATTCTGGGTGTGGACTGCCACATCGGAAGCCAGCTGACGGATATATCCCCGTTCGTGGATGCCCTCAAGCGGCTGCGAGTGCTCATTGACCGGTTGGAAGAGGTGGGGATCCCTGTTCGCTACCTGGATCTCGGGGGAGGATTGGGCATTGTGTACGACCAGGAGTCTCCCCCACATCCCCACGAATATGCCGAGGCCATTTTGAGCGAGCTGGAGGGGCTTTCGTGCACCTTGATTTTCGAACCGGGGCGCGTTATCGTCGGCAACGCCGGAGTTCTGCTGACCCACGTGCTCTACACCAAAAAATCCGCCAGTAAAGACTTCGTCATTGTGGATGCCGGGATGAACGATCTGGTCCGGCCAAGCCTGTATGGTTCTTACCATCAGATCCTCCCGGTGGTGAAGAGTGACCGGGAAATGCAGGTGGTGGACGTCGTGGGACCCATTTGCGAGTCGGGTGATTTTCTGGCCCGGGAGCGCGGGCTTCCCATGGTGCAGCCCGGTGATTGCCTTGCTGTCATGAGTGCGGGAGCTTATGGCTTCACCATGTCCTCCAATTACAACTCCAGGCCGAGAGCCAGCGAAGTCTTGGTCAAGGATGACCAGTATTTCGTCATCCGCAGGCGCGAGACCCATGAGGATCTCATACGCGGCGAATGGATCCCGGAGCTGGCATGACGATCCGGCGGTCGCAGAAGATGCAAAAGGACGATTCTCGAAATGGAAAATGCTGGAGCTGATCGCATCGCTTTCTTCAAAATGACGGGCAGCGGCAATGACTTCATCCTCATCGACAACCGTTCTCAGAAGATTGCGGGAGAAGAGAAGCAGAAGGAGCTTGCCAGAAAAGCCTGCCGAAACAAGCTGTCGGTGGGGGCTGACGGCCTGATTCTCCTTGAAGACGACCCGGAGGTGGATTTTCAGTGGAGGTTTTACAACGCGGACGGCAGCGTCGCCGAGATGTGCGGCAATGGCGCACGCTGTGCGGCTCGATTCGCTTTCCTTTCAGGAATCACCTCGCAGACGAAGATGGCCTTCAGAACCTTGGCGGGCATCATTGAAGCGGAGCTCCGAGGTTCACGAGTCAAGATCCGCACGACACCTCCGCAGGGTCAGAAGAGCCGCTTCGAGCTGCAGACCTCCGACCGCTCGTTCCTGCTCGACTTCGTGAATACGGGGGTTCCGCATGCGATTCACTTCCTGGAGACGGCCGGTGCCCTTGAGGAGGCCAGGGTATCGGAATGGGGCCGAGCTCTACGCTTTCATCCACACTTTCAACCTGCGGGCACCAACGTGAATTTCGTCCATGTTCGAGATACGCATCGGCTGACCATCAGAACCTACGAGCGCGGGGTGGAGGGTGAAACCCTCGCTTGTGGGACGGGCTCCATTGCCTCGGCCATCATGGCCGCTTTGCGGGGCCTGGTCGAATCCCCCGTTGATGTCCTCACGAGGAGTGGTGAGACATTGACGATCTATTTCACCCACTCCAGCGGACAAGCTGGCTCATCGTTTTCGGATGTCTGTCTTGAAGGCGACGCTCGGGTGGTTTACGAAGCTGAGCTCTGGGACGAAACACTACGAGACTAGGGAGGGAATCATGTTTCGAGGGGCTATGGTGGCCATTGTGACGCCGTTCAAAGGCGGTCAGGTTGATGAAGCGGCTTTGCGTGATCTGATCGAATTCCAGATCGCCAATGGAACTCACGGGATCGTCCCATGCGGTACCACTGGAGAATCGGCGACGCTCTCGTTTCAAGAGCATGAGCGTGTGGTGGAAATCGCCGTGGAGCAGGTTAACAAGCGCATCCCGGTCATCGCCGGCAGCGGTTCGAACAACACGCATGAAGCGATACGACTGACGAAGCATGCCAAAACTGCTGGAGCGGACGGGGCGCTTATGATCAGCCCTTATTACAACAAGCCCACCCAGGAAGGCCTCTATCAGCATTTCAGGAAGGTGGCCGAGTCCGTGGATATTCCCATCATTCTTTACAATATCCCGGGGCGGACCGCTGTCAACATGGAGCCGGACACGATAGCCCGCCTCGCCAAGATCGACAACATCGTCGGCGTGAAGGAGGCCTCGGGCAGCATGAAGCAGATCACGGACATCATCTCCCGGTGCGGAGACGACTTCGCCGTCGTTTCCGGCGAGGATTTCCTGACCTTTCCGCTGCTCTGCGTTGGAGGAAAGGGTGTCATTTCCGTGACGTCGAACATTGCTCCCAGGGACATGGCCGACCTGTGCAACCTCTACTTCGACGGCAAGTTCTCGGAGGCTCAAAAGCTCTACTATCGCCTCCTGCCGCTCTGCCACGCCCTGTTCTACGAAACCAATCCGGCGCCGGTCAAGGCTGCCCTCGCCATGATGAACAAGATCAAGAGCGATGAAGTGAGGCTGCCCCTGGCGCCCATGTCGGAAGCCAACCGCGAACGCCTCAAGCGAGACCTTCAGGCTTACGGGCTTCTCTAGTCCTCGGCACGAAGGACCGGCCACGGGGATGATTCGCGATCCCCCTGGAAGGGGATGAAGCGCCGCAGCCCGGTGATTCACCGCTGTTTCAGAGGCTGAACGATATTTCAGCTTGGGAGAACGACTCAAAGGAGAAGGGGAGATGATCAGAGCCGCTGTGGCGGGAATTGCTGGAAGGATGGGTTCGCGCATCGCTCAACTCGTTCGAGAAACCGAAGGGATCGAGCTTTCCGGTGGGTTTGAACAGTCCGGCCACCCTGCAGTCGGTCGTGATGTGGCCGAGTGTATCGGCGGGTCCCAAACCGGTCTCACCGTTTCGGGCTCCGTGATGGATGTTTTGGGCAATGCCGATGTGATCATCGACTTCACGAGCGCCTCGGCTTCGTGTGCTCACTTGGAGGCAGCCGCCTCGGCCCGGAAGCCCATGGTCATCGGCTCAACGGGGTTCAGCGCCGAACAGGTGCAGAAGGCGATGGAGCTGACCCGAAACATCCCCTGCGTTCTGGCTCCCAATATGAGCATGGGAGTCAACGTGTTGTTCAAGATCGTGGCCGATGTCGCCAGAATGCTCGGAGATGGTTTCGATATTGAGATTGTGGAAGCTCACCATCGATTCAAAAAGGACGCTCCGAGCGGGACGGCGTTGAAGCTGGCACAGGTGGCGGCGGAGGCGCTGGAGCGCGATCTGGATCATGTTGGAGTTTATGCGCGGCATGGGCTCATCGGTGAGAGAACACAGAAGGAGATCGGCATCCAGACCGTCCGGGCCGGGGATATCGTGGGCGAGCACACGGTGACTTTCGGTGGGATGGGAGAGAGGATCGAGATCACCCATCGTGCTCACAGTCGGGACAACTTTGCTCGCGGCGCTCTCCGGGCTGCCGCATGGGTGGTCGGCCGGCCGCCGGGTCTTTACGATATGCAGAACGTGCTTGGCATCAAGTAGCGGATACCCAAACAAACCAGAGAATATCGGAGAAATGGATGGGATTTGAAAAGGCTGAACGACTCCGACGGCTTCCCCCTTACCTCTTCAAAGAGATTGATCGCCTCAAGGCCGAGCTGATCGCCAAAGGTGTCGATGTCATCAATCTGGGCGTGGGAGATCCTGATCTTCCGACTCCCAGGCACATCATCGAGTCCCTGCAGCGCACCGCCGAGGATCCTGCGAATCATCAATACCCTTCTTATTCCGGCATGAACGACTTCAAGGGAAGTGTTGCACGCTGGTACAAGAGCCGTTTCGGTGTGGACCTGGACTCGGAAAGTGAGGTTTTGACGCTCATTGGCTCCAAGGAGGGCATCGCGCATCTTCCTCTGGCCTGTATCAACCCGGGAGATATGGCGCTCGTCCCCTCCCCCGCTTACCCGGTGTACGATATCGCGACCATGTTTGCCGGCGGCGTGAGTCATTTCATGCCGCTCCTGCAGAAGAACGGATTCCTGCCCGACCTGGATGCCATTCCGGCGGAAGCGGCTCGCAGGGCCAGGGTCATGTTCATCAATTATCCCAACAATCCCACGGGGGCGACCGCCGAAAAGGGCTTTTTCGAGAAGGTCGTCGAGTTCGCTCGCGAATATGACATCATGGTCTGCCATGACGCCGCGTATACCGAGATGGGATTCGACGGGTATCGGCCCATGAGCTTCCTCGAGGTGGACGGAGCGAAGGAGGTGGGAATTGAGTTTCACTCTCTGTCCAAGACCTACAATATGACGGGATGGCGTCTTGGCTTTGCTGTGGGGAATGCCGAAGTGATCAGCGCACTGGGACAGGTGAAGAGCAACATCGATTCGGGGGCGTTCAACGCAATCCAGTGGGCGGGAATCACTGCACTGGAAAGCGACCAGCGGTGTGTGGCAGAGATGCAGGCCATCTACCAGGAACGCCGGGACATTCTCATCGAGGGCCTGAAGAGCGCAAGCTTGAATCCAACCCCGCCGAAAGCGACCTTTTACATCTGGTGCCCCGCACCGGAAGGATACACGTCTCAGGATTTCACGTCGCTTTTGCTGAAGGAAGCGGGTATCGTGACCACTCCGGGCAGCGGTTTTGGGGAGCCTGGTGAAGGATACGTTCGTATGGCGCTTACGGTCGATAAGGAACGTATCCGTGAGGCCGTCAGGCGCATCAGGAAGCTTTCATTTTAGAGGGGGCTTGATCTGTCATTTTTTTGCCGACGAGGCCGCCATGAATGAACAGTCTGTTGCGGCGCCGTTTTCCCATAGGAATAGGGAAGAAGGTCCTGGCTTGACGTCAGTTCTGATCGGCATTGGCGGCAACCTCGGGGATCCCGTGACCTCCTGCCGCAAGGCGATCGAGATGCTGCGGGAGCATCCCGCCATCACGGTCCTGCGGTGCTCTTCTCTTTACCGTACTGAGCCCGTGGGTAAGACGGATCAAGGCTGGTTTGTCAATGGGGTGCTCCTCTGCGAGACAACATTGGACCCGGAACAGCTCCTCCTCGCACTGCAGGAGATGGAGCACGGGTGTGGACGGGTTCGACGCGAACGTTGGGGACCGCGCACCCTGGATCTCGACATCCTCTCCTTTGGTGAGCTGGTCTTGGATGAGGAAGGTCTGACCCTTCCGCATCCGAGGCTCCATCAACGGAAGTTTGTACTGGTTCCGCTCCTGGAGATCCTCCCCGAGTGGAGACACCCGCGCCTGGGAAGAACCGGCGGCGAACTGCTGCAGGATTTGGACTGTAAGGGCGGGCAGGCGGTGGAGATGCTGGTGACCGTATGATTCGACTTCTCTTGTATGGCTTCATCATTTATGTTGTATATCGCCTCTTGAGGTCCTGGGCAGGTTCACTCATGGCCCCGAGTGAGGATATTGACAAGGTATCCCGGTCTGACAACACTGAGCTGATCCAGGACCCTCAGTGTGGGACCTATTTTTTGAAGCAGCAGGGGGTGGTTGCGAGAGTAAACGGACAGAAGTTGTTCTTCTGCAGCGAGAAGTGCCGTGACGCCTATATGCGCGAGCACAAGCTTTCATGATTCTTTGGACTTTTGGAGGTTTTTGTTTGAAGTTCTTCATAGATACAGCCAACCTGGGTGAGATTCGAGAGGCGCACGGCCTCGGGGTGCTGGATGGCGTGACCACGAATCCGACGCTCATCGCCAAGGAAGATGTCTCGACGCGAAGCGCTTTCGAGAAGCACATCAAGACGATCTGTGAGATCGTTGATGGGCCCGTCAGCGCCGAAGCGGTCAGTTCATCGGCGGAGGACCTCATTGCCGAGGCCCGCACCCTTGCAGCCATCGATCCCCATGTTGTGGTCAAGATTCCTATGACCACAGACGGCATGAAGGCGGTTCACCGGCTGGCCGATGAAGGGATCAAGACGAACGTGACCCTTGTGTTTTCGGCACTCCAGGGGCTCATGGCCGCAAAAGCTGGAGCCACTTACATCAGCCCCTTCGTCGGGCGGCTCGACGATATCGGCCACCAAGGCATGCAGGTCGTGGAGGAGATCCTCGATGTGTTCTCCAACTACCTTTTCGAGACGGAAATCATCGTGGCCAGCATTCGCAATCCGCTGCACGTGTTGGCTGCGGCCAAGTTGGGAGCGGATATTGCTACAATCCCTTTCAAGGTGATCGGGCAAATTGCCGGGCATCCCCTGACGGATGCGGGCATCCGCAGTTTTCTGGATGACTGGCAGAAGGTGGAAAAGACATTGAGATAGGTATCGGCAAAGTGTTTCTACGGGCATCTCCGCTCTCATTCCGGTGCCACTGCAAGGTTGTACTGGAGCTGACTCGGAAGGGGAGCCGAAGACCTTTCGGAACCGCCTGGATGCAACGCGCGCCACTCCTAAGGATGAGGCTGAGCTATGGCTGACACGGCTGACTTGATCAGTAGGGTGACAACGGGTGCATTGATGCTTCTTTGCTTCTGCCTTGCGCTCCCGGGGCAATCCCGGGGGGAGATTTACAAGTACGAAGATCGCGACGGCGTCATCCACTTCACGAATATTCCCGTGCAGTCTGATGCCCAGAAGGTCGCACCGGTGCGCAAGCTCATTGTCGCCAAGCCGGGCTCCCTTCGCGTTTCAGCGGCAAGATTCATTCCGTCTCTCGACTCATGTTCCAATCAGAACCAGTTCGAACCGCACATTCGGCTGACATGCCTGCGTCATGGACTTGACTCGAATCTGGTCAAGGCGGTGATCCGAGCAGAATCGGGATTCAACGCCAATGCTGTCTCTCCCAAGGGAGCCATGGGATTGATGCAGCTCATGCCGGGCACGTCCCGCGACCTGGGGGTGTTGAACCCTTTCGATCCTCTGGAGAACATCGATGGGGGATCCCGCTACCTCAGGCTGATGCTGAATCGCTTCAACAACGATCTCACGCTTGCCCTGGCAGCCTACAACGCAGGACCGGAGGCCGTGGCCAAGCATGGCGGCATTCCGCCCTACGATGAGACGCAGGTATACGTCCAGAGGGTTCTGGATTTTTACCGGCGATACAGCCGTTGACGTCACCGGGCAGAAGATGACGCGGCGGCACGTATACCTGTTCAATTGGCTTCAAATCTTCAAATGGGAGGAGTCCCGCTCCTTCCCGGACGACCATCGACGCCCAGTGGAAGCAATGAGTGAATTGCGAAGGCATTTATCACGCCAGCATTTGACTGGTCTCCCCAACCTTCTGACTTATCTCAGACTGGCGGCAATCCCGGTTCTGATCATTGTCCTGGCAAGGCCTGCCGAAGGAGAATCGACCAATCTGGCCTTTCTGGTCTATGGCCTGGCGTCCCTCACCGACTATTTCGACGGCATTCTGGCTCGCCGCAACAACATGGTTACGGCCCTCGGCAAGCTCCTCGACCCATTGGCCGACAAGCTCCTGAATTCGGCAGCGCTGATCATGATGATCCCCCTCGGCAAGGTCGAGGCCTGGCTTGTTTTCCTCATCCTCGGGCGCGAGATCACGATCACCGGCCTTCGATCCATTGCAGCGACCCATGGGTTGGTCCTCGATGCGAGCCGAATGGGCAAGAATAAGATGATTTCCCAAATCTGCGGCATACTGTTTCTCCTGATGACCATCCCGGGCATTCAGCCCTTTCTGGATGGGTTGGGAACCGTATTCCTTTGGGTGTCGCTCTTCCTCGGGTTCTGGTCTGCCCGGGATTACTTCGTTCAGGTTTACAGGCATGCCCGGAGCGAAGCCACAGGTCCCTGACCCTGATCGAGGTCAGCTGAGCGCTCTTCCTGTAACATTCTTCGCGTCCCTTCCCCATGAAAGACAATCCCAGCAGGGACAAGGAGTTGCCACGATGGCTTTCAGGCTTCCGGATTATGCTGCGCCGGACTTCCGGGTCCCTCCTCTCTCCGAGGCGCCACTGGCACGCTTCGAGCCTGTCGTCGAAGCCGGAGTCGCTCCACCGGGATACCACGGTACAACCATCTTTCCGGAGTATATTCACATCGCCCCCGGTAGATGGGAGCTCCTCAAGGAATCCCGCATGGACTGCGTCGTTGTGGTCGACAAGAGCGGGGTTTTGAGCGTCAAGGAATTCAGACATCTGCAGGTGGGAGACGCCGTGGCCTGCGGACGGCGGGAGGCCGGTGAGGACGGCATTTTCGTGCACGGCGACCCCTTCGGCTCCCGTCAAGGGTTGGCAGAAACCTTTGCTTTTCGAACACAGGTTTCCCGGGAGACGTCCTTTTCTTTCGATTACGATGAGTTGTATGAGCTCCTGGAGCATGAGCGGCGGGAGGGATTCATCCTCTGGGTGATGGGTCCTGCAGTGACATTCGACCGCGACGCTCGCATCTCCTTCGTAAAAATCGTCGAAGGCGGCTTTGTGAATGCCGTGATGGCGGGCAACGCCCTGGCCGTACATGATCTGGAAGCAGAGCTTCTCGGAACCGCCCTCGGCCAGGAAATATACACGAAGCGCCACGTGCCCCTGGGCCATTACCACCATTTGGACGCCATCAACCGGATCCGGAGGGAGGGTTCCATTCGCCGGGCAGTGGAGTCAGGTGTCGTTCGAAACGGCATTATGGCGTCGCTTATACGGGAGCAAGTCCCTTACGTCCTCGCCGGTTCAATCCGGGATGACGGCCCCCTTCCCGAAGTTGTGGCAGACGTCTACGAGGCTCAGGACAGAATGCGCCAGATGGCTTCACGCGCCACCACCGTTGTCGCCATGGCCACCCAGCTCCATGCCATCGCGGTCGGCAACCTCCTGCCCTCCTACAGGGTGATGGAGGATGGCCGGATCAGGCCGGTCTACTTTTACAGTGTCGACATGTCAGAGTTTGCCACGAACAAGCTCGCAAACCGGGGCTCCCTGACGGCGCGATCCATTCTGACCAATGTCCAGGACTTCATCGTGACCCTCGCCCGCGGCCTTTTGTCAGAATGTGCACCATGAGCACCTGGAGGCGATTCGCAGTCCAAAAACCTTTGAGATAATGGAAAGGTGGTCGCTTGACCGATCGGGCGCTGAGCCACTATACTGCTTTTCGCTCTGTTGAAGAAGTGCGCCGTATCTCAAAAGGTATCCCAAATCGAACTGGACGCTACGAGGAGGAAACATGTCCGAAGCTGTATCCGATTCGCCTGTTCTGAACGCCATTCTCAGCCGCCGCAGTGTCCGTCATTTCACTGAAGCATCGGTCGAAAAGGGAGTCGTGATGGAGGCCCTCAAAGCTGCATCCTGGGCGCCGTCGGGACTCAACAATCAGCCATGGCGTTTTGCTGTCATCAGAGATCCCGATCTGAAAGCCCGGCTGGGGGGATTGACCCGCTACACCAACGTTCTGAAATCTGCGTCGATGCTCGTCGCGTTTTTTCTCGATAAAGACAGCTCCTACGATTACGTAAAGGATTGCCAGGCCGTCGGTGCGGCCATCCAGAATTTCCTGCTTGCCCTGCATGCACGTGAGTTGGGGGCGGTATGGATCGGCGAGATCCTGAAAAATAAGGATGAAGTCCTGCGCATTCTGGAGTTGCCCGATCGGCTCGAGCTCATGTCGATGGTAGCCTTGGGACATCCGGCTCACCGAAATCAGAGCTCGCACCGCCGTCCCATCGAAGAGCTCATTCTGTTCGAGAAATGAGGGCGCATTTCTCATCCCGGGGCATGCACCCGACAGATCCTGTCGGAACAATACTCCTGTGAGAAGTCACACGAGGAGGAGGGAGTGTTCATGATCTTCGAATCGTTTGTCGTGGGGATGCTGCAGACCAACTGTTATCTTGTTGGAGACGAGGCGTCACGCAGGGCTGTGGTGATCGATCCTGGCGGTGAGAGCAAGAGGATTGCTCAGCGCTTGCGGGAGAACAACCTTGAATTGAGCAGCATTTTGAATACGCATGCCCACTTCGATCACGTCATGGAAGCCTGGCTCCTCAGGCAGATGGTCGGAGGAGAGATCGTCATGCATCCCAGGGACGAAGCACTCTTGTCCGACAGAATGGTGGGCATGGGGGCGGTTCTGAAAAATGCCGGCGACATGGCAGTTCTAAAGGTCGATCGTCATGTCCTCGAGGGGGACCGCATACAGGTCGGCTCGCTCCTTTTCGAAGTGATCGAGACGCCCGGCCACACACCGGGACACGTATCCTTCTATCTCGCGGCGGAAAAGATGTTGTTTGTCGGGGATACGCTGTTTGCCGGCTCCATAGGCCGAACGGATTTCCCCGGAGGCTCTTACGACCAGCTCATCCGATCCGTGAGAGAAAAGGTCTTTCCGCTTCCGGGGGAAACAGTGGTGTATCCGGGCCACGGGCCTGAAACCACCGTCGAGCGGGAGAAGCTGACGAATCCTTTCTTTTGATGCCTGGTATCCGGCGTCGGCCTTGCGGGCCGACGCTGCTCGCCATGCAAAGTCGGCCCTTGGTTGGATGGATGGATGTGCCTGGCGCTGCGGATCATTGATGGATGGGTGAAAGGCGCATGATGACGTGCCCGGGGAGTCTTCGGAGAGGGAGGGCCCTGCACAAAGAGGCCTGGACATGGATGGAAACTGACGGGAGGAACGGGAATGAGAAATCTGAAACGTTTGAGGTCGAACGGATGGACCGGGCGGTATGTCGTATTTCTGATTGCACTGCTGGTTCTCTTCGGTTGCGCCGGCACCAAGAAGGGAAGTGCGCCCCCACCCAACCCCCTGGGTCAGTCGTCCGACCTGCCCCCTGATTCGTCATCTACTCCGCCGCCTCCCATGACCATGGGAAGCCGCCCCATGGTTTTGGATTTTCAAGACGTTCCCGTGCCTCAGGAGCTGAGTCGAATCGATGGGGAATCGTTTGTTTTCCAGTCGGGCAATCTGACGGTGGGCCTCATGACCTTGCGTGGATTGAGGGTCGATGTTCAGTCCATCATCAACTTCTATCGCATCGCCATGCCCCGGGAGAACTGGAAGCCGAAGGGCGGGTTCAACGCCAAGAAGACGCTCCTGATATTTGAGAAACCGGATAAGACCTGCGTTATCAACATCTATGAAAAACTGTTTCGCACTTACGTCGAGGTTTACGTGGCCCCGACGAGTGGTGCGATTTAGTGCCCCGGGGTCTTGCATGGCCGCGAGCCAATCCAGGTCCTGCACCCATCAAGAGCGGCCTGCAGCCGCTAGAGGCACTCTGAGGGTCGAAACGAGTGGACATGTTCAACGGTAAGTCGATTCTTTTGGGAGTGTCCGGCGGGATCGCGGCCTATAAGGCGGCCGAGCTCGTTCGCGCCTTCGTCAAGGGCGGAGCACGCGTCCAGGTCGTCATGACCGCCAATGCCCAGCGCTTCATCACCCCCCTCACCCTTCAGGTGCTCTCAGAGCAACCGGTAGCGACGGATCTCTTTGACCTCGAATTCGAATCGCAGATCGGACACATCCAGGTGGCTCGCATGGCACACCTCGTCGTCGTGGCTCCCGCCACCGCCAATGTGCTGGCCAAGGCTGCCGCAGGAATTGCCGACGACTATCTGTCTACGGTTCTTCTGGCGACAACGGCGCCTGTCCTTTTCTGCCCGGCCATGAACACCAGGATGTACGAACATCCTGCCACGCAGCGGAATCTCGAGACTTTACGTCAGAACGGCTTCCACCTGCTTGAGCCGGACGCCGGCTTTCTCGCCTGCCACGAGGAGGGCGCAGGTCGGCTTCCCGACCCTCCGGTGATCCTGGATGCCGCCCGCCGCATCCTGACCCCGCCGACCCTGAAGGGTAAGCGGTTGCTGGTGAGCGCTGGCCCTACACAGGAGCCGATGGATCCCGTCCGATTCATTACCAACCCTTCCAGCGGCAAGATGGGATATGCCGTGGCCAGAATGGCCGCTTACCGTTCTGCCGAGGTGGTTTTGGTTTCAGGCCCCACAGCCTTGCCGGATCCCCCACAGGTGCGCACCGTTCGTGTCAGGACGGCTCAGGAAATGGAAAGGGTGATACTCGACCATGCTGGCTCCATGGACGCCATCATCATGACGGCGGCTGTTGGTGACTATCGTCCCGTCCAGGTGGCCGCACAGAAGATCAAGAAGGCAGGGGACGAGCTCGCGCTGCATCTCGTCAAGAACCCGGACATTTTGGCTTCACTGGGTCGGGCTCGCCGCCACGAATCTCGGCAGGTCCTTGTCGGATTTGCAGCGGAGACCGAGCACCTGCTCGAAAATGCGTCCGAGAAGTTGATTCAGAAGAACCTGGATTTCATAGTGGCCAATAACCTGACCGAATCCGAATCAGGGTTTGGAACCGACACCAATAAGGTTAAAATCATTGATCGAAGCGGTGCAGTCGAAGACCTCCCAACACTTTCCAAGGAAGAGGTTGCGGCCAGAATCCTGGATCGACTGGAACTGATGTGGGCCTGATGGCCACCGAGCATGGTCTCTTTGAATCAGGGGACAGGGAAGCCTCTCACGAGCATGAGGCTGCCCTGAGTGAAGGTCATGGAAATGCTCAGCGAACCTGCCGAGGATAGTGCTGCATTGAAAGCCGCTCTGAGGCGGTTGCGATGGCTCCTGACCAGTGTTCAAGGGAGCGGCATCCAGGACTTCCATCGGGAGAGCCCTTCAACGTCCCCGACTGGAACTCGCCCGGTGCTCGAAGAGCGTCAGCCGCTTCCGTTGGATCGGGCCAAGGACCTGGCCGGCATTCGCGAGGAATTGGGGGACTGCCGCCGCTGCCGGCTCCATGCGGGCCGCACCCGTCTGGTATTCGGCGAGGGATCGCCGGAAGCCGATCTGGTGTTCGTAGGTGAAGGACCCGGGTTTGAGGAGGATCGCCTGGGACGGCCTTTTGTCGGGAGGGCGGGCAAGCTGCTGGATAAGATGATTCAGGCCATCCGACTGAAAAGAGAGGAGGTTTACATCTGCAATGTGGTCAAGTGCCGCCCCCCGGACAATCGCACACCCAACGCAGACGAAATCGAGAGTTGCTCCCCTTTCCTTTTCCGACAGCTGGAGGCCATGCGTCCCAAGGTGATCTGCGCCCTTGGCCTTTGTGCGGCGCAGGCATTGCTCGGAAAGGTTCCATCCATCGGGGGGCTGCGTGGCAAGACATTGAAATGGCATGGAATTCCACTGATTTGTACTTACCATCCTGCCTATCTACTCCGGAATCCCGCACAAAAGGCGGCAACCTGGCAGGATCTCATCCAGGTGCAGCATATTCTATTGCACTCCAGACACGAAGGTTGAGACATGAAAGCTCCCCTTCCCATCTTCCTCCTGACTGGATTCCTCGTCGCCATGGGGCTGCTGCATCCAGTACACTCGGCGGCCGGTCACATCAATCTGGTGCATGTTCAGGATACCATCAACCCGGGTGTCGAGGATTTTATCAAACACTCCCTTGAAAGATCGAACGAGGAGGGCGCCGAGTTCCTGGTGATCCTGCTGGACACCCCCGGAGGGTTGGTGACTTCCATGAGGGGGATCGTCCAGGCCATCTTGAACGCCTCCATTCCGGTCGTCGTATACGTGTATCCCAGCGGGGCCCAGGCGGCTTCGGCCGGAGTATTCATAACGGTTGCGGCAGACATTGCCGTCATGGCGCCCGGAACAAACATCGGGGCGGCACACCCCGTCACTTCAGGCGGTCAGGACATGTCGGAGACCATGAACGAGAAGGTCGTCAATGACCTGGTTGCCTTTGCCCGCAGCGTGGCCGGCCAGCGGGGTCGAAACGTGGAATGGGTTACCGAAGCCGTTCGGAAGAGTGTTTCGATCACTGCCGAGGATGCCTTCGAACAGAATGTCATCGATTTCGTGGCTGACGGCCTGCCTGCGCTGATGGAGCGGTTGGACGGCTGGGAGATTCAGCGCGCCGGATACAGCAGGACGCTCAAGACCAAGGGGGTGGAGCAGCGGACCATTGATCCGGGATGGCAGCACAAGGTCCTCAGGGCCATCAGCAACCCGAATATCGCCTATATTCTGCTCATGATCGGCCTGGCCGGTCTCTACTTCGAGCTTTCACAGCCGGGCGCCATTCTGCCGGGAGTCATCGGAGGAATCTCCCTCATCATGGCCCTCTATGCCCTCCAGACCCTCCCTGTCAATTTCGCGGGGGTTCTGTTGATCCTGCTGGCTATCATCTTCTTCATCCTGGAAATCAAAGTGGTCTCCTATGGAATGTTGAGCATCGCGGGAGCAGTGTCACTGTTTCTGGGCTCCCTGATGCTTTTTCGCGTACCGGGTTATTCAACGCGCATTGCTTATTCCATTCTCATTCCGACCGTTCTGGCCATCTCCGGATTCTTCGCCGCGGTGACATCGTTGGCAGTACGGGCTCAGCGCAGCAAACCTCAAACGGGAACGGAGATGCTGATCGGAATGGTGGGAGAAGTCACCAAGGATCTTGCTCCTGAGGGAAAGGTCTTCATCGTCGGGGAGCTCTGGAATGCTGTGGCGGATGAACCCATTGCGGCCGGCCAGAAGGTGGAGGTCCTGTCTGTGGACAGTTTGAAGTTGAAAGTGAGGAAGATCGATGCTAGATAAATTCGATTTATGATCGGGCTCTTATAATCCGGATCGCAATGGAGGAGGGAAAAATGACAGGTTTCTATGGACTTCCACTCATCATCATAATGGTTGTTCTCTTCCTTGCCAACGCCATCAGAATCCTCAACGAATATGAAAGAGGCGTGATCTTTCGGTTGGGAAGGGTCATCAGGGCCAAGGGTCCCGGTCTGATCATCCTGATTCCGCTGATCGATCGGATGCAGAAGGTGAGCCTCAGACTGGTGGCTCAGGATGTTCCATCCCAGGATGTCATCACCCGAGACAACGTGTCGGTCAAGGTGAGCGCGGTCATCTACTTCCGCGTGACGGACCCGGTCAAGGCCATCGTATCCGTCGAGAACTATCTTTACGCTACCAGCCAGCTCTCGCAGACGACTTTACGAAGCGTGTGCGGGCAGGCAGAGATGGACGACCTGCTGGCTGAGCGCGACAAGATCAACGCCCACATTCAGGAAATCCTCGATCGCCACACTGAACCCTGGGGCATCAAGGTCACGGTCGTGGAACTCAAGCAGATCGATCTGCCCATCGAGATGCAGCGGGCCATGGCCAAGCAGGCCGAAGCCGAGCGCGAGCGGCGTGCCAAGGTCATTGCTGCCGAAGGCGAGTTCCAGGCTTCAGCCAGACTTGCCCAAGCAGCCGAGATCCTCCAGGCGCAGCCCGCTGCCATGCAGCTGCGCTATTTGCAAACCTTGAGGGAGATCGCGACCGAGAACAACTCGACCACTCTGTTCCCGATCCCCATAGACCTGTTTAAACCGTTTATCCAGATCGCCGAGCAATTCCAAGAGCAACGGAATAAGGAGCCAAAGAATGGGTAAGAAGGAAGACAAGGAGAAGAAGGAGAAATCCCTCGAGGCAATGACTGCCAAGGAGCTTCGGGAGATGGCCTTGACCCTGGAGGGCATTTCCGGTGTGCACGCCATGAACAAGAATGAGCTCATCGAGGCCATTCGGAAGATCAAGGGAATCGTCGTTGAAAAGACGCGCAAGATGACCGTTGATGTCCGTGCGCTGAAGCTCAAGATCCAGGAGCTCAAAGATAAGAGAGACCAGGCGAAGGAGTCGGGAAACAGCAAGCTGGCGGACGCGCTTCGGCGCCGAATCAGCAATCTCAAGAAGAAGACACGCCGTGCGGCCTGACGGCATTGCTCCCGTCGAATGACCCGCCTGAAAGAGAGGATCTCCCCACATGGAACTGAAGAAGAACGTCGTGGCAGCCATCACGACAGCTGTACAGCTTTACATGATGGCCGAACAACCGGTATCGGTTGTCGAGGAAGCTCCGAGACTCGTGGAGGCACCTCGGCCGGCTACCAGTCCGTGGGCACTCAGTGGACGCCAGTCCGCCATGGATATGAGACGACTGTGGCAGATGCGGCTGGTGCGTTGACGGTTTCTCTCGACATCTGATTCGGAATCACGGGACGCTTCAGTCTGGTGCCCGGTTACGTGATGGTTTCAAAAGGAGAATGAGGATGGAGAAGAGGCAACACGGCGAACTGCTCGCAGGACTTCTTGACGATGCACCGATCGCGTCTGACAATCCGGTAAAAATCCAGGACTTGACCTTTCGGGATGGCCATCAATCGCTATTCGCCACCCGCGGCCGAACCGAAGATTTCATTCCCATCGCCGAAGACATGGATCAGGTGGGATATTATTCCATGGAAGTCTGGGGTGGAGCGACCTTCGATACCATGCATCGCTTTCTCGGGGAAGATCCTTGGGAACGGATCCGCACCCTCAAGAAATACATCAAGAAGACCCCTTTCTCCATGCTGCTCCGCGGACAAAATCTGGTGGGTTACCGCAACTACCCCGATGATGTTGCCGAAGCCTTTGTGGAGCGGGCATGCGAAAACGGCATGGATATTTTTCGTGTTTTCGATGCATTAAATGACTTCCGCAATTTCGAAACCGCCGTCAAGATCATCAAGGAGCGCGGCAAGCACTTCCAGGGCGCCATTTGCTACTCGCTGACGGAAAGCCGCATGGGCGGCGCCGTCTACAACCTGGATTACTATCTTCAGAAAGCCAAAGATCTCGAGAACATGGGAGCCGACACCATCTGCATCAAGGATATGGCGGGGCTCATCGCTCCCTACGACGCTTTCGTGCTGATCAAGGCCCTCAAAGAGACTGTCAAGGCTCCCATTCATCTGCACAGTCATTTCACGTCCGGAATGGCTGACATGTCGCTCCTCAAGGCCATCGAGGCAGGGGTGGACATCGTGGACACCTGCCTCTCTCCCTGGGCCTATCGAACGTCCCATCCGGCCGTCGAGCCCTTGGTGGCTGCGTTGCGGTACACCAACCGCGACACCGGCTTCGACTTGAAGCTGCTGGCCAAGTGCAGCAATTACATGGAGAAGATCTCGCCCAAGTACAGGCACCTCCTTGACGACCGCATGTCCATCATCGACATCAACGTCCTGTTGCACCAGACTCCTGGAGGAATGCTCTCGAACCTGGTCAACCAGCTCCGAGAGATGGACGCCCTCGACAAGATCGACGAGGTGTTCAGACAGCTGCCCATCGTCCGACGCGAACTGGGCCAGGTGCCTCTGGTCACGCCCACCAGCCAGATCGTGGGCATTCAGACGGTGAACAATGTGTTGTTCGATTCGCCTCAGGAGCGTTACAAGATGATCACCGCGCAGGTCAAGGACCTCTGCTACGGCCTGTACGGGAAAACGGCCATTCCCATCGACCCCGAAGTGCAGCAGAAGGCCCTCAAAGGCTATCCCAGAGGCGAACAGCCCATCACAACCCGCCCCGCCGACGTCCTTGAGCCGGAGCTGGCCAAAGCTGAAAGCGACGTGCAAGGGTTGGCCAGGGATATCGACGACGTCCTGGTCTACGCGCTCTATCCCACGACCGGCAAGCGCTTCTTGCGATGGAAATACGGGCATGAAGAGGTGCCCAAAGAGGTCAGGCCCAAGACCATGGAGGAAGTGAAGGCCGAGGAGGAGATGGTCAAGAAAGCAAAGGCCGGACTCCTCGTTGAGAAGTGCGTGAAGGAAGCCCCCGGGAAAGGACCGGCGACTCGAACTTTCAATGTCTTCGTAGACGGCGAATTTTTTGAGGTAGACGTCGAACAGGTAGGTGGCGCTCCCATGGTCACCTCCATTGTTCAGGCACCTCAGGCGGCAACAGCTCCTCAGGCCCTCGCAGCCATGGCACCGGCTCCTGTGGCCGTACCGCCTCCTCCGCCCAAGCCTGCAGCAGCACCTGCGCCTCCACCGGCGCAACCGGCGCCCGCGGCAAGACCCGCCGCCGCACCATCCGCAGGAGGCACTGCTATCGAGGCTCCAATGCCCGGCATGATCATTCGTTATGAGGTCAGGGAGGGAGCCGCTGTGAAGGAAGGCGACGTCGTCTTGATTCTCGAAGCCATGAAGATGGAGAACTCCATCACGAGTCCCGCTACTGGAACCGTCAACAAGATCAACTTCAAGGACGGTGACACGGTACAGAAAGGAGATGTGCTGGCCATCATTGGTTGATAAATCAACAGATCCCGTTTCCCTTGGGTCATTTCGCGCGGCTCGGCCCGATCCAGCGCCCCCACTCGGTTGGTCGCGGCATGAGGATCAATGGTTGCACAGGTATCTCGAACAGATTTGAAGGACTCCTGAAACAGAAAAGGCGGGTTGAAGCCGCCTTTTTTGTTTCAGGGTCACCGATGATGCCAGACCTTCACCAGCCGGGGTGGGAAGTCAAAGGGGAGAGCGATCTGATGCACAAAACATGGTTAAGGGTCGGGTTTTCCGGAGCATCTGTTTGCGACAATGGATTTCAATGTCTCGAGCAGTTCATTTTTGCACCAAAATCCTTGATCGTTCTCTCATCATAGTCCAGGATCGCATCCTGAAAAGCCCTCAGACGTTCACATTCCTTACCGCACTCCTCCTTGTTCAGATGCACATTCTCACAGCAGCGGCAGGGGCTTTCCATCGTTTTGGCAAAGCTGAGACCCATAGTTGTTTTCCTCTCATCCATGATGAATGCCAAATAATAGGGATAACGAATGATGTCCGATCAGCGGAAATCCATATAAAATGAGGCTTCAGACACTGTCAAGCCGATTTATCCACTCGCTTCCCGGGTATTCATCACGCCCCTCCGCACATTTGCAACGTCTGCGTTCGAGGGCCTCTGGCGGAGTTCCAGAACGATCGAAGACGGTTTTCAGGCGCTTTCGGTCAGCTTTTCGCGCTTGATTACGGCCTCCCTTTTGAGCCGATTGACTGTCCTTTCCAGCACGGGGAACACATTTTCGCGAATGTCTCCGGCCACAACCACCAACATCACATCTTCACCCACGTGTCGACGACCCGTGAAAAGGTGCGCCTCGATAGCGGCGATTCCGGGCTGCAAGCGCATTTCGGCCAGGACACCATCCCATGCCTCCTGATTGAGATCGATATCCAGGTATTCAGCGGGCTCGCCACCGCGGCTTGTACCCCGCACGACACCATTGTGACAAACGATCATCCCCACCTTTGAGGGGTCCATCTCACTTTTCACCTTATCCACCATTTCGTGCAGCGTCGGCATTCAGATCTCCTCATTCAAGTCTGGTTCAACAGTTCAGCGCATTCACTTTCTGGCATGTGGTTCCTTCACTCCGGGAGCAGTGAACGCACCGTGATGATACCCTGAAAAGCCTGCACCATAAAGGATTCAGGATGCAAATACGCACTGGGCGATCGAACCATTTTAGAGGCTGGCCCGTCCTGTAAGAAAAATTCGTACAATGCCCCTTGATTTTCCTGACAAAAAAATCAGAACCCGTCGGATATTCGAGGTTCTCCCCTTCTCGTATAAGTGTTGCGGTGAACAAGCTTCTCGGGCGTGAAGCGGACACCCGAAAACTCGCCGTAAGTCTGCTGCATCCCGGTGGATCGTGCTCTGAGAGCCAGCAGAAATGGTCTGTTGATTCTTGTTATGCACACTGCTATAGACTTCGGTGAAAAATCGCACGAGCTAAGCTTTCCCCTTTAACCTCATGTGGCGGATGAGGCAGGGTTGTGATTCCATGTTCGTGCGTTTCGGCCGTTTCATCATCCATCGATGAATGGCTCAAGTTCAGCTCTCACCAGTGCTTCATAAAGCATTTGATTCATCGGAATCCTGATCTATCAACCTTTTCGGGGGTGCAATTTCAATCAGGGTAACAGCGGGCAGTTCCCGTCCAGTGCCGGAAGGAAACCGCGTTGAGGAGGACCAGCATGTCAGAAGAGAAATCGTTGGACAAGGTGAAAGCAGGAAAAGAGAAATGGGAACAGGGAAGCGTTCAAAAGACCCTTTCCAAGGCTCCCGAGCGCAGGAAGGTCTTCACGAGTATTTCGAACATCCCGGTGGAACGACTTTACACTCCTTTGGATGTTGCAGACCTCGATTACGAGAAGGATCTCGGGTTTCCCGGAGAGTTCCCGTTCACGCGTGGTGTGCAGCCTACCATGTACCGGGGTCGCTTTTGGACCATGCGTCAATATGCCGGGTTCGGCAGTGCCAAGGAGAGCAACGCACGGTATCGATACTTGCTTCAGCAGGGCCAGACGGGCCTCAGCGTCGCCTTCGACCTGCCCACCCAGGCGGGATACGACAGCGACCATCCTCTTTCCATGGGTGAGGTCGGCAAGGTTGGTGTCGCCATAGACTCCATCGAGGATATGCGCGTGTTGTTCGACTCCATTCCTCTGGACAAGGTGACCACCTCGATGACGATCAATGCACCGGCCACGGTGCTGCTGGCCATGTACCTGGCCATTGCGGAAGAACAGGGGGTTCCTTTCGATAAGGTGGGCGGCACGGTCCAGAACGACATTCTCAAGGAGATCACCGTGCGCGGTCAGTATATCTACCCCCCCAAGCCGAGCATGAGATTGACGGTGGACCTGATCGATTACTGCTTCAAGAACGTTCCCAAGTGGAATTCCATCAGTATCAGTGGATATCACATTCGTGAGGCGGGCTCGACGGCCGGACAGGAGATGGCCTTCACCCTCGCCGACGGGATCGCCTATGTCCAGGCATGTGTCGAGCGGGGTATGGCCGTGGATTCTTTTGCGCCCCGGTTGAGCTTCTTTTTCAATTCCTTTACCAACGTTCTGGAGGAAGTGGCCAAATTCAGGGCGGCCCGTCGCTATTGGGCGCGAGTCATGAAAGATCGCTTCGGCGCCAAAGATCCGCGGTCCATGATGATGCGCTACCATGTCCAGACGGGGGGCGTCACCCTCACGGCGCAGCAACCCCTCAACAACGTGGTGCGGGTTGCCCTCCAGGCATACGCGGCAGCTCTCGGAGGATGCCAGTCATTGCACACCAATTCCTACGACGAGGCACTCTGCCTCCCGACTCAGGAAGCCGTCACCGTGGCGCTCCGCACGCAGCAGATTGTTGCAGAGGAGAGCGGGGCTGCCGACACTATCGACCCGCTGGCGGGGAGCTATTTCGTGGAGGCCTTGACCGACAAGATCGAAGCAGAGATCGATGATTACATCAAGAAGATCGATGCCATGGGCGGCACGCTGGCTGCCATCGAGCAGGGCTACGTCCAGAAGGAAATTCAGAACAGCGCCTATCGATTCCAGAGAGAAATCGAATCGGTGGAGCGCGTGTACGTCGGAATCAACAAATACACCATGGAAGAGCCTCCTCCCACCAATCTTCTCAAAGTCGACATGAGCGTGGGGGAGGTCGAAGCAGCCAAGCTCAAGAAGTTGCGCGCCGAGCGTGATGCAGCCAAATGGAAGGCTGCCCTTGATCACCTCAGGGAGGTTTCTCAGTCCGACCAGAATGTTATGCCCGCAGTGATTGAGGCCGTCAAAGCCAGGGCGACGGTGGGTGAGATTTGCGATGTCTGGCGCAGCATCTACGGGGAATATCGTCCCAAGGAATTCGTCTAACCCTTCTTGGCGCTCGGGAACACGGGAGCAGCATAAAAGCGGTTCAATTTCGGAGGCATATCCATGGCACAAGAACGCAAGATCAAGATCATTGTTGCAAAGCCCGGCCTCGACGGACATGACCGGGGCGCGAAGCTGCTGGCGAGAATCTTCGCCGAAGCCGGCATGGAAGTGGTATACACCGGTTTGCGGCAGACACCTGAAATGATCGTCGAAACAGCCCTGCAGGAGGATGCCGACGTGGTGGGCATGAGCAGCCTGTCGGGTGTGCACAACTATTTCTTCCCCAGAGTGGTTGAATTGTTGAAAGAGAAAGGGCTCCAGGACGTGCTGGTGGTGGGTGGCGGCATCATTCCCCTCGAGGATATCGAAGGCCTCAAGAATGCCGGTGTCAAGGCTATCTTTGGGCCGGGCACCGACACCAATGACATCGTCACCTTCATCAAAGACAACGTCAGGAGCTGATCATTCGCGAATTGCGGGGTCGTTGGATGGGGAGCCGGCGCCATCTGCCGGTTGCCTTTTCCGAGTTTGTGCCTGTACCGGTTCTCAACCGACCAGTGACCGACTGCCATGAGTAATTGGAACATCCGGCGTGCCGCTCATAGGAAGGGATTTGGCAATCATGTCGACGGATTTGGCGGCGGAAGTCCTCAAGGGATCACCCCGCGCAGTAGCTCGTTTGATCACCTGGCTCGAAAATGAGGACCCCAAAGCCTTCCCCTGCATGGAGAGCCTGTTTCCGCACTCGGGAAGGGCCTATGTGATCGGGATCACCGGTTCTCCTGGAGCAGGCAAGAGCACCCTTACCGACAGGCTGACCCATACCATCCGCAAATCCGGGCTCACCGTGGGAATCATCGCCGTTGACCCTTCCAGCCCTTTTACGGGGGGCGCCGTGCTCGGAGACAGGGTGCGGATGAGCCAGCTCAGCCTGGACCCTGGCGTTTTCATCCGGAGCATGGCGACCCGGGGGTTTCTCGGCGGAATGGCCAAGGCCACCGGGGAGGTGGTGAAGGTCCTGGATGCATTCGGAAAAGACATTATTATCATTGAAACGGTGGGAGTCGGTCAGGATGAGGTGGACATCATCAGCATTGCCGACACCACCTGTGTGGTCCTCGTCCCAGGATTGGGGGACGCCATCCAGAGCATGAAGTCCGGGATCATGGAGATTGCGGACGTGTTTGTCATCAACAAGGCTGACCACCCGGGTGCGGACCAGCTCTGGACGGAGGTGGCCACCCGCGTCGAGCAGGACCACCACATCAAGGGTCGCCCCTGGCTGTCGCCGGTGGTCAAGACCGTGGCCGTCAACAACGAAGGGATGGAAGACCTCTGGGAGCGAATCGAGGGACATCGTCGTTATCTTGACGAAAGCGGTGAATTCGTCCAGCGGCGCCGCGATCGCATGGGTCGTGAGACTCTGCGCATGATCCACAACGAGCTGTTCCGGTTCGTGCGGCAGCGGTTGGAAGAGACCGGTGAAATGAAGCGTCTGGTCGAAGAGATCACGGACCGGAAGCGCGATCCGTATAGCGTGATGCGGGAAATCCTGGATGCCTGCCTGATCCAGCCCAAAATGGCCAAGGAGGAGTTATGAAGGTTCTAAAAGTCGACCACATCGGGATCGCAGTCAACAGCATTGAAGAAACCAAGAAGCTTTATCATGACTTGCTCGGTCTGCCCCATGCCGGAAATGAGACGGTGCAGGAGCAGAAGGTCACTACAGCCTTCTTTCCAGTGGGTGACACAGAGGTCGAACTGCTTGAATCCACAGCTCCGGACGGCCCCATCGCCAAGTATTTGGAGAAGCGGGGGGAAGGCGTCCAGCACATTGCCTTCCGGGTTGAGAACATCGAAGAAGCCCTGGCCGAATTGAAGGAGAAGGGGATCAAGCTCATTGATGAAAAGCCTCGTAAGGGTGCCGGCGGAGCTCAGATTGCGTTCCTGCACCCCAAGTCCACCTATGGCGTTCTGGTGGAGCTTTGCCAGCGGGACGATTAACGGAGCATAGTCCGACCTTTTGAAATGATTCGGTGGGCACGAGCCATTCGTGCCCACCCCTTTGGGCGATTGCACGTTTTCATGATCGACGCCACACCCCTGGGGATCCTGACAGGCACATCACAAGCCCCTTCTGTCCACCGTAATTCACTCCCGCCGCCATCCTGTACGCAGGCCTTTCCCCTTACTCAAAAAAACCTTATGGGCATTCCGATCCGTGCCGTTTAGGTGTTCGAGTTTTTTTGTTCGACAGATGAGCCCCTGAGAGTGGGGGGCACGGATTGAATCCATGTACGCTCCCAGCTGAAAACTTGTTGCGTGCCGCACATCGGAGCTCAAACCAGGCACGATTGGCGAAGGTATACTGTTGCAGCAAAAACCTTTAACACTGCTGTTCCTGTTCATGTTTTGGATGGCGGGCTCAAGGCTCTGCCATGCCGATCTTCGGGAAGTATTGGCGAGTGGCGTCTTACGCCATTTGGGTGCTCCTCATGCCCGCTTTGTCACGGACAACGGCGGCGGCTTCGACGTCGAGCTCCTCAGACTCTTCTCCAAACACCTGGGCGTATCCTATCAGTATGTGGAAACCACCTGGGATCGGTTCATTCCTGACCTGACGGGCTGCGAACCGCTCCTTGACGCCGAAGGACGTGAGAGCTGTTCGAATACTCCGGTATCCATACTCGGAGATGTTGTCGCCCATGGACTGACCATTCTTCCCCGGTACAAGGAGCGGATTCTCATTTCAACCCCCGTCTTTCCAACCCAGATCTGGATCATGGCGAGGAAAGATGTCCCGATCCGTCCCGTCAATCCAACCGGGAGCATTCACAAGGACATTGCTTCCGTGAAGGCGCTTCTCCAGGGGAGGACACTTCTTGGAAAGGCCCGAGGCTGCCTGGACCCCGCCCTTTATGGGCTCCTGGGCAATGATGTTCAAGCCGGATATTTCTCGGGAAACCATCAGGACATGGCCCGAGCCGTGATTGCGGGGCAAGCTGAACTGATGCTCATCGATGTGCCGGACGCTCTTCTGGCGCTCGAGAGATGGCCGCACAAGCTGAAAGTCATCGGCCCCATTTCTGAACGTCAGGATATGTGTTACGCCTTTGCGCTCGGTTCCTCCCGGCTCATGGAAGCGTTCAATGTCTTTCTCGAGGAATGTCGGGCGGACGGTACCCTGTACCGGTTGGCTCACAGGTATTTTCCCGGCGTTCTACACTATTTCCCTGACTTTCCCTGGTTCCCCAGGTCATCATCCCTTTTTCTTCACGGTGACTTCTCATGCCTTCGTCAAGCAGTCTGACCGGAAAGAGGAACATAGCCGCCGTTGTCATCAGTGTGGCGCTCCTGGGTTGCCTGTTCATCCTGTTGATCGCCAACTATCAGTCCCTGTCCCTCCTTCGCCGATCCACCCTCGAAATGGTCCAGCATCACGCCGAGAAACGCGCATCCACACTGGGTTTTTTCTTCTCCGAGCGGAAGGACGATCTCCTCTATCTCTCAGACAATATCGATCGGTCCGCTTTTTTTGAGAACCAGGCTCTTGGCATGTCCATGGAATATGGGCTGTATGAAGGAATTCTGGCCATCGGTGATTCCTTCGACCGCGTTCTAGAGCGCAAGACACTGGGCGTCCACCATATTTATACACAAATCATTTTTGTTGAGCCTGACGGGAATCCCCTCGTCAGCAGAGCTGTGGATTCTCCCGACACGTCGGGTATTGTTGATGTTCTCGCATTGCTGAATCCGGCGGATCCCCACCCTCAGATCCTGGTCAGACACAAGAACGACCAGGCTGTTGAGGTGATGATGGCGCTGGCTCATTATCACAAACGGACCTACCGGGGGCACATCCTCGCCACCATATCCATTGAAACACTGAGTGAGAGACTCTTCAGAGACACGGCTTCCTCAGCGGGGCAGATTTCCTACATCCTCACCAACCAGGGAAGGGAAATCTGGCACACCCCCAATGCGGCGCGCTCATTGACTCCTGCTTCACTTCCTGCATCCGAAGACCTGCCTCTAGCCCAGCCACATCATTTCTCCCACCTCAGTGAAGCTGGTGATGAAGAGCGCTACATCGCCCTGAAGGTTGCGATCCCTGGAAGTCCTTTGAGTGTCGTGACCGTCTATCCGGCTGACCATGTTCTGGGCCGAACCGAACCCACCATGCTCCTGGTGGGAATGGCCGCACTGTCCATTCTCCTCTTTTCGGGAATGTGCTGGATTATCCGTGTCAATACCCGCAACCAGATTCTCGAAGCGAGATTGGATGAGGCCTCCAAAGCCACGGCGCTCGTCGAGCAGGCAAACCGGGCACTCGCACGGGAGAATGCTGAAAGGTTGCGCACCGAAGCCGCGCTGAGAGAAAGCGAGAGACGCTACCGGGATTTGACCGACCTTCTTCCGCAGCCCGTCTTCGAGATCAATGCGGAAGGCGTAATCACCTTCGCCAATCACGCCGCATTCGCCGCCTTCGGCTATTCGGTCGAAGATATGGATGACGGACTCCACGCCCTTCAGTTTGTCGTTCCCGAAGATCGTCTAAGGGCCAGCGAGAACATTCGGCGCCGATTTGCCGGTGAAGAATTCCCTAGCTCGGAATATATGGGCCTGCGAAAGGACGGCAGCAGATTTCCGATCCTCATCTACACCGCACCCATTGTGAAGCACGCAAAGCCGGAGGGACTTCGCGGAATCATCATCGATGCCACCGAGCACAAAAGGATCGAACAGGAGAGAGAGGCCACCATTGATATTCTTCGGGTCATGAATTCCAGCATGAGCATGGAAGAGCTTGCTCAAAACCTGATTCAGCTGCTCAGCAGCTCTATGGCCTGCGACACGGTGAGAATCCGAGTCAACTGGGAAAATGCCTGCAACATCTTTCAGGGCCGAGACCTCAGCGATCTCCCTGCCTCAACAGCCAATCACTCCTGCCATTCCCGCTGGCAGAAACTGTCAAACGGCAACGGCGAAAATGGGAATGGTGCTCATTGCCTGTGTGACGAAATGCTGTATCGATACGGCCAGATGGATGCATCGCATCCCACGATGAATGGGTCGCTCTACCTCGGGGACATTTCGAGCCTGTTTACAAGGGTTCCCAAGGATGACCCGTGCTGGTCTGAATGCCCACATTTCTCAGACCTTGACTCCTATGAATCCTTGCTGCTGATCTCCCTTAAGTTTGGAAGAAGACAGCTGGGCTCTCTCTACCTGTGCGACCGACGCCCGAATTTCTTCACCAGCGACCAAAGGAACTTCGTGGAGAGAATAGCCGAAAACATTGCCAGCGCCCTCGCTCAACGATGCGCCGACCAGGAACGGAATCGGTTAACATCTGTCGTGGATCAGGCTACCGAGACCATCATCATCACGGATCCCCAGGGGACCATTTGCTATGTGAACCCTGCTTTTGAGAGAGTCACCGGGTTTCATAAGGAAGAGGTCTTCAACAAGAATGCGAGGATTCTCAAAAGTGGGATGCACGACTCCAGTTTTTACTCTGACATCAGAAAAACCCTCGAGAGGGGTGAAACATGGTCGGGCCGACTCATCAATCGACGCAAGGATGGTTCTCTATTCGAAGAGGAAGGCACCATTTCTCCCGTCCGAGATGAATCCGGGAGGATCATCAACTACGTCGCCGTGAAACGTGATGTGACGCAGGAGGTCGCCCTCGAAAAACAGCTGCGGCAAGCCCAGAAGATGGAAGCCCTGGGAACGCTCGCCGGCGGTATTGCCCACGATTTTAACAATATCCTGGCGGCAATTCTGGGATACGCCGAGCTCAGTCTGGGTACACACTCTCTGGAGGCTCGACTCCGGAACAATCTCGAGCAGGTGATCAAGGCCGGGAAGCGTGCCAGGGATCTTGTTCAGCAGATTCTTGCCTTCAGCCGCCAATCAGAGCAGGAACGCAAACCGGTGCAGCTCGGATCGGTCGTTCAAGAGGTCCTCACCCTCCTGAGAGCCTCTCTGCCCACCACCATCGAAATCCATTTCAAGGGAGACCCTCAAAACGGCCTGGTCATGGCCGATCCCACTCAAATTCATCAACTCCTCATGAATCTCTGCAGCAATGCCGCCTGTGCCATGAACGAAAAGGGCGGTTCTCTGCACGTGGAGCTTTCCACGAACCGGGTCGGGCCTCATGGTTTTCGCATGAACGGTGAGTTGAGCCCCGGCTCGTACCTGCGTCTGACCGTGAGGGATACCGGGCATGGCATTCCGCCTGCTCTTCTGGACCGGATCTTCGACCCCTATTTCACGACCAAGGAGAAGGGCACCGGTACCGGCCTGGGATTGGCTGTCGTGCACGGCATTGTCAAAAGCCATGAGGGGACTATTGCCGTGGAAAGCGAACCTGGCAAGGGAACCAGCTTCCATGTCTTTCTTCCCATGGTCGAAGCCTGCACGAGTTCCGCCAGGGATGCGGAAGAGCCAACCCTTGGCGGATCCGAGCGGATCCTGCTGGTCGATGACGAGGACACTCTTGTGGAGCTTGGCTCGATGATGCTCGAAGGGATGGGTTACAGAGTCAATGCCCAAACCAACAGTCTCGAAGCTCTTGAGACTTTCAGAAGCAATCCCGACGGCTTCGATCTGGTGATCACAGACCTGACCATGCCTCAGATGACGGGACTGGAATTGGCCCAGGAACTTTTGAGGATTCGCCCCCACCTGCCCATCATTCTCTGCACCGGCTACAGTGAAAATCTCGTGCCCCAGCGCACAAAGGCCATGGGTGTCCGTGAATTCATGACTAAGCCCTTCCTGGTCCGCGACCTGGCCCGAACCATAAGGAATGCTCTGGACAATATCGCGGCTCCAACGGTGGTCGAACCGAACCTCGACGACCCCGGCGCCGCCGGCGATGGCCAAACGAACACCGTGAGACAGTAACCCGCGACTTCTCGATGCAGGAGGGCAGTGACATCAAAGGACCACTGTCACTCCACTGCAATAGCCCCTCGTGCGATCTCACTTCAAATCCGGATGCGGCCCGCAGTTCTTCAAGCAACGCCTCAAAAGGATTCGCCACGTTGCCTGTTGACAAGTCCGGACCAGGTCACTATACCTACCGCTCGGTATACAAACTTTGGCCCCCTCTGCAAACCAGGAAGAGAAGAGAGCCATGATTCAGGCTAAAGGATTGCCAGGAGGGACGCTGGCGGAGCGCTGGGGCGACGACAGCCCTCTCGCCTGCTTTGCCGATCCGGAACAGAAGAACCGCGAGCGGATCTTTCTCGCCGCTGCCGGGCTCTTTGCAAGCAAAGGCTACGCGGCGACCCCTGTTCGAGAGATCGTCGATGCCGCCGGTGTCACCAAACCTACCCTCTATTACTATTTCAAGAACAAAGAAGACCTCTACATCCAGCTCATCGATCTGGCCATGACCACCTTTTCCTGGCTGCTGGATCACTCGGCCAGCCGGGTCGGCGACATGCGGGAACGTCTGACGGGGCTCTTCAGCGATCTCTACCTGCTTTTCCGGGAGCATGTGGACTTGCTTCGTCTTGTAAACTCCATGATCTACGGCCCCCAGGGCGCCGCCCCCGTCTATGACTTCACGGCACAGTCTCTCCACCTGGATGGAGTTCTGCTGGACATGCTGGAGCAGGGAGTCCGGGAGGGCGAATTGACCGCTGAAGCCGTGGACGATGTGATGGTCCTCCTCATGGGCATCCTGCGTTATATGGAGGAGTTTCTGGTCCTCGAACCGGATCGCGTCTCTTTCACAGCCAGGGACATCCGACGCATACTGGGCAGGATCTTTGACGGCACCCGGGCCGGAGCCACCACAGATCCCGATCATAGTGCTCATGTCTCTACAAGAATCCAACACCCTTTTGACCTTCGGACCTGCTGCAGCAACCGTCGACCGAAAGACTGATCCTGATCCCGAAACCGATTCCACCCGACCTCGTTCATGCAGACATCGAGGAGGAGCAATCATGAGAAGAGCTCTAGTGCTGGGGACGGCGCTTATCTTCGTAGTTGTGGGCATCACCCTGGTGATGAGACATCGCCAGGAGAAGACGGTCCAGGCCACTACACAGCCCCAGCTCGTTGCCGTCGACGTCGCCATGCCTGTTCGAGCGACTGTGAAACGGACCATTGAAGTGTACGGAAGCCTTTCGCCCAAGACCGCAACGACGGTCAAAAGTGAGCTTGTCGGGAAGGTTTCCCTCATGCATGTGAAGGAGTGGGACCCGGTCAAGCCCGGACAGGTGCTCCTCGAGATGGACCCAACGGACTTCCATCTCGAGGTGAACCGAAACCTCTCCGGACTCAAGATGGCCAAAGCTCAGCTGCTCCAGGCCCAGGTAGACCTCAATCGCGCCCGGCGCGAATGGGACCGGTCCCAGAAGCTCAAAGCGGGGGGGCTTATCACCGGCCAGGAGCTGGATGAGCGAAGGACGGCTCTCGAGTCCTCCGAAGCGCGTGTTTCCCTCGCGAACGCCCAGGTGAGCCAGGCTGAAGCGCAGCTGGCCGAGTCCCGGCGCCATCTTACCAAGACGTCCATTGTGGCCCCCATCGAAGGGATCATCTCCGAGCGCAAGGTCGATGTCGGGGACTTCCTGGACAAGGGCACCCTGCTCTTCACGCTGGTGGACAACCGTCTCCTGGACTTGACGGCCAACGTCCCGGCCACAGACCTCCCCCTCGTCGCCGAAGGCCAGACTCTCACGTTCCTCGTGGACGGAATCCCTGACCGCACCTTCACCGGCTGTGTGAAGCGCATCAATCCCACGGTCAATGCCAACGATCGTACCGGCCGTATCCTGGCCGAGGTTCCCAACAGGGAGGGCGAGCTGCGGGGCGGTCTCTACGCCCGGGGCCGGGTGCTGGTCCAGGAGAAGCCCGATGCGCTCGTCATCGACAAGGCGGCGCTCTCCAACTGGAATCTGGATCACGGCACGGCCACGGTCCTGGTCGTGAGCCCTGACGGAATGGTCCACGCTCGGCGCGTCCGCACGGGCATCGGGCTCGACAATGCGGTGGAGGTGGTCGACGGTCTCGCGGAAACCGAGCGGGTGATCATTCGGGGCGGCTTCAACGTACGCGAGGGAGACCGGGTGCTCGTCAACCAGGGCGACAACGGTGGATATGGAATGGTCGGCGGCGCATCGCTCGCGAAGGCCCCGACGGATGGGGGAGAGAGCTGAATGTTTCTTTCGGAGATTTCCATCAAGCGTCCGGTTTTCGCCTCCGTGATGATGCTCACCTTGGTGATTCTCGGTATATTCTCCTACCGGCACCTCAACATCGACATGTACCCCGACGTGGAGATGCCCGTGCTCACCATCTCGACCATCTACAAGGGAGCCCCCCCCGAATCGGTCGAGCGCGAGGTGACTCGGAAGATCGAAGAGGCTGTCAATCCCATCCAGGGAGTGAAGCACATCTCGTCCAAATCGCAGGAGGGGCTTTCGAGCATCGTCGTGCAGTTCAACCTCGAGACACGCATCAATGACGCGACCCAGGAGACCCGGGCCAAGGTGAACGCCATCCGCGGCGACCTGCCCAGGGAGATCGAAGAGCCGGTGATCCAGAAGCTGGATTTCTCGGCGGCGCCGGTCATCTCCATCTCGGTGCAGTCCGACACCCTGGATACTCGTGAGCTTACGACCCTCGTGGACAAGCGGGTCAAGCGTCGCGTGGAGAATGTCCCGGGCGTGGGCCGGGTGGATCTCGTGGGGGACACCAAGAGGGAGGTCAACGTGTGGCTGGATCCCGGCCGCCTCGAAGCCCTCGGGCTTGGGGTCAACGAGGTGGTCTCGGGCCTTTTCCAGGAGAATGTGAACACGCCCCTCGGCCGGCTCAACCGGGAGGGCTATGAGCTCCCGGTTCGCGTCTCCGGAAAGCCCGAGGAGGTTTCGGGCTATCCCGAGATGGTGGTGGCCTGGCGGAATGGACTGCCCATTCGCCTCAAGGAGTTTGCGAGGATCCAGGACGGCCGCGAGGAGCAGCGGTCCATCGCCCTCGTGAACGGGGTCCCGGCGGTGGCTCTCGACGTTCTCAAGCAGTCCGGCTCGAACACGGTGGCTGTGGCGGACGGCGTCCGGAAGATCGTGGAATCCCTGCGATCCGAGCTGCCGCCGGAGGTTCGGATCGATATCGTCCGTGACACCTCCAGGTTCATCCGCGAGTCCGTGGAGGACGTCCAGGTGACCCTCATCCTCGGCGGTCTCCTCACGGTGCTCATCGTCTTCTGTTTCCTGAACTCGTGGCGATCCACGGTCATCACCGGCCTGACGCTTCCCATCAGCGTCATCAGCTCCTTCATCATCATGATGGCCCTGGGCTTCACGCTGAACACCATGACCCTCATGGGACTCTCGCTAGCCATCGGGCTCCTCATTGACGACGCCATCGTGGTGCGGGAGAACATCGTCCGCCACCTGCAGCGCGGGAAAGACCACGTTCGCGCTTCGCTCGAGGGCACCGCCGAGATCGGCCTCGCGGTCATGGCTACAACCTTCTCCATCGTGGCGGTGTTCGTGCCGGTTGCTTTCATGAAAGGGATCGTGGGCCGTTTCTTCTACCAGTTCGGAATCACGGTCACCTTCGCCGTCATGGTCTCGCTCTTCGTCTCCTTCACCCTGGATCCCATGCTATCCTCACGCTGGGTGGACCCGGACGCGGAGCACGGTTCAACCCGGGGAAAAAATTGGCTGTACCGGATCCTCGACCGCTTCAATCGCTTATTCGACCGGGTGTCCGAATCCTATCGGCTCGTCATCTCCTGGGCACTGGATCACCGGAAGACGGTCTTCTCGCTGGGCACGGCCGCTTTCGTCGGGGCGCTTTTCCTCTCCCCGATTCTCGGGAGCTCCTTCTTCCCGGAATACGACCGGGGCGAGTTCCAGGTTGGCTTTTCCGCCTCCCCCGACGCGGGGATCGAGGAAAGCAGCGGACGCACCGACGCCATCCTCAGGGTGCTGCATGACCTTCCCGGCGTCGAGCTCACCTACGCCACGGTTGGAGCCGGCGAGATGGGAACGGTACGGGAGGGCGCCATTTACGTCAAGCTCAAAGAGAAGCATGAGCGCAGTCACACGCAGGCTCAGCTGGAGGCGATGGCGCGGGACGGCATCTACAGGATCCCGGGCATCATCCCGAGCATCACCATGGCAGGTCGCATGCATGGCGGCGCCCCCATCAACATGAACCTGAAGGGTGACGACCTGGGTGAGCTCAAACGCGTTTCTGAGCAGCTGAAGCGCGTCATGGCCGAGGTGCCCGGCGTCGTGGACGTCTCATCCAGTCTGGATCAGGACAAGAGCGAGGTGCGGCTTGTCGTGGACCGTGCCCGGGCCGTGAACGTCGGGGTTTCGACAGGGCAGCTCGTGGAGACCCTGGCTCCGCTGGTCGGGGGGAAGGCCGCCACCACCTATGAGGACAAGGACGGCGACGCCTACGACGTGCGTGTGAGGCTCCCGGTCGAGTACCGTCGCAACCCGGCACAGCTGGCCCGGCTTACCATTCTGTCGCCGAGGCAGGACGGGGCCAGGATCCTGGTTCCCCTGGGGGATGTGGTCCAGTTTCACCTGGATGTTTCACCGGCCCGGATCGAGCGCCTCGACCTGCGCAGGCAGGTCACCCTTTCGGCCAACAATGTCGGCGTGCCTCTGGGGGACGCCATCAACGCCATCAAGGAGCGGGTGAAGGCCGTGCAGCTCCCGCCCGGCTACAGGATTTCCTGGAGCGGCGAGGCTGAAGACATGGCGGAGACCTTTCAATACATCTTCGAGGCCCTCGCCCTCGCGGTCATCCTCATTTACCTGATCCTGGCAGCCCAGTTCGAGAGCTTTGTCGCCCCACTCTCCATCATGATTTCGCTCCCGCTGTCGCTCGTGGGCGTCGTCGCCCTCCTCTTCCTGACCGGGGACACGCTGAACATCATGTCCATGATCGGGCTCATCATGCTCATGGGGCTTGTCACCAAGAACGCCATCCTCCTCGTGGACTACGCCAAGGTGCTCCAGAGGGAGGGACTCGGACGCAAGGACGCCTTGGTTGAAGCGGGTCGCACGCGCCTCCGGCCTATCATCATGACCACCATGGCCATGATCTTCGGGATGCTGCCCCTGGCCCTGGCCCTGGGACCGGGAGCCGAAATGCGCGCCCCCATGGCGCGCGCCGTGATCGGCGGGCTCATCACCTCGACTCTGCTCACCCTGGTCGTGGTCCCGGTTGTGTACACGCTTCTGGAAGACTTGATGCTGAATCTGAGGGGACATCGGCGCGCCAGCACAAACACCACCTTGCTGCCCGTCGCTGCCGATCGCCCCTCATCCCCATCGACGGACAGAGGTTTCTAGTTTCCAAAGTCAGTGGCATTGTGAGAGGGGCGGACAGGAGGGGGCCCTGTCAGGAGCCTCCCATCTTCCAAGGACCCCGCTTTGAATCGGGGCTTTGAAGCGGTGATGCTTTTGCGCCCGCGTTTGCAAGGGCTTCCACACAGGAAGAAAGATCACATGGTGCACCGAATCTTGCTCGTTCTTTTCTGCTCCTCCGCTCTGTTCCTGCTGACCGCAGCCGCTGCACGCGCAGGGGCGCTGGAGGCCGAGACTCCAAGCTCGAAACCCGAAACTCGAAACCGTACCGATGCCGGCCGCATCATCGATCTCCCGGAATGCCTGAGCCTCACCCTTGGCTACAGCCGCGACGTGCTCATCGCCGACGAGGCAAGACATTTCTCCCAGGGGCGTTACGTGGAGGAGCGCGCTGCGGCGCTGCCGCAGTTGCGGGCCGATGCCAGCGCTGCACGGGTTTACGACGGAAGCTTCGTTCTCCCCGGCATCGAGGGCCAGCATAATCTCTTCTCAGCGAACCTGAATCTCAGCCAGGCCCTCTTCACGTGGGGGCAGATCGGAGCGGCCATTCGAGCCGCACAGTACGACAAGGCGTCCACCGAGCACCAGCTTCAGGAGGCCCGGCAGCTGGCCATGCGCGAGGCTGCAACCGGCTTCTACGACCTGCTCTTAGCGTTTGAGCTGGAAAGCGCGGCTCGCGACAACCTTCTCCAGAAGCAGCGCGTCCTGGATGAGGCGCAGCGCAAGCATCAGATGGAAGTGGCCACGGACTACGACGTCCTTGCGGCCAGGGTCGAGGCCACCAACGCCGAGCCGGCCGTCACCCGGGCCGAAAATACCATCCGACTGGCCCGTGACCGGCTGCGTTATTACATGGGTGTGCAGGGGGATTTCGACATCACTGGAAGCCTCTCCTGCCGGCTCATGCCCCCTCTTTCGCTGGCAGAAGCGCTCGATCGGGCTCAAGCCAACCGGCCGGACGTGGCCTTCTACGAGAGCCGTATGGGGGTCTTCAAAGAGCTTGTCAAGGTAGCCAGGGGGGGCAACAAGCCACGCCTTGATTTCAAGGGGAATGCAGGGCGCACTGCCATCAAGGAGATCGACCGGGATTACCCCGGAGGGTACTGGGACGCGGGAGTGTACCTCTCATTTCCATTCTTCGACGGCCTGGCAACCCAGGGTCGCGTCATGCAGGCACAAAGCCGGCTGGTCACCACCGAGCTTGAGATGAAGCGACTCCTGGACCAGATCGCCCTGGACGCCCGTGATTCCATCAACCAGGTGAACGAGTCCATCCAAATCGTCAAAGGGCTCGAGGCCAGCGTCGCCCAGGCGGAGCGTCTGCTCAAGATGGCCGAATCCGGCTTCCAGTACGGCGTCAAGACCAAGCTCGAGGTGGACGACGCCCAGCTCAACTACCTCCAGGCCCGCGTCAATCTCGCCCGTGCCCGCCGCGACTACCTCACGGCCTGGACACGCCTCCACTGGACCATGGGAGAAGACCTGCAGCAGGCCCTGGCAAACCCCGCATGGGCCACCTGCACCCCCTGAGAGCAGCTCAGACGGGGGGCCACTGTAAAGCCGCACAGTTGCTCGATTCCGGCAAATCGTTCTCTCTGCTCAATGCACCCCGCAGAACGCAGATCATCCCTGAGCGAGGGACCTTCAAAAACTCAAAAGGGCTCATGGATGCCCATGAGCCCTCAGTGTAGTCTGGTGCCGGAGGCGAGAATCGAACTCGCGTGGGCGCAGGGCCCGCTGGATTTTGAGTCACTTTCCCCGAGCTTCCTAAACTCCTCATAAGACTGGAAGTCTTCGGAATCATCAGGCTTGATCTTTTCACATCTTCTCCAGTTTTTGCCCATTTTGGCAGGTTCTGGATGGATTTTCTCACACGGATTCTCACACGGTTGGAGCCGGCTTGATCGGCTTCCAGAGCTAGATGGTGGCCCAATGAGGTCCTCGGGCATATCCTTCGATCGCACCCCTCTCCCGTCTTGTCTGTGGTCTTTCACGGGATGTGTGACTAACGGCAGCCTGCATTCATCGGATGGCTACGAGATTCTGGTTCGGAATCTGGACTTGGGTCCATATGAGGGGAAGAGGATCAAGCTGAAAGGGAACCTTCTTCCCGGCGACAACTTCCATGCAGACACGGATAGCATCAAGGTGCTGGGGAATTGCGGGAAAAGGCGTCGGTGAGAAGCCGAGGATCAGTTGGCCCACGTGAACATGCCCCCAAACCACCCATCCAAGCTGCAGACCTGGATTCGGGCGTATGCGAAACCCTTGACCCCATCAAGAGCGCTTTGGATGAGATCGAATGACGGGCGGCTCGATTTCCTGTGGGAGCTGTCTCATGAAGTCGAGGGCATGATCGAGTTCGACAGGAATGAAGCGTGGCCGGGCCATGAAGATATGATCCAGACAGGTGCTCGAAGTTCAGCCAGAGCAGTGGTTTCGAGAGGAGAGTTATGTTGACTTCTTTATTTGCCCAAGGGCTCCTCTATGGTGGAAATCATGGAGGAGCATTCATTCCGCACCCACGTGGTGAACTGAAGGGTAATTTTTTGCACTCTCAACTACACTGGTCAGCCCGCCCTGGGTTCGGCGGTGAATATGTCGGGTTTGAGTCCGAGGGCATCGAGCCATTCGAGCTGGACCGGATTCAATGGCCGATTGAGCCTTCGCATGGGACCAATCCGGAGGATGGTGATGTTTTTGAACTTGCTGGTGATCATGAGGGCAGAGGGACTGGTCGTGGGTTTGTTGTCCCACCCGGTGGTGGGGCGCTCGGTCTCTTCAACGTGTTTTCTGAGCTTGCGCTCGATGAGTTTTCAAGAGATGACTTTTCCTTGCTAACAGGCTCCAGAGCATACCCCAGACTCTGCCGGTAGGCCAGATACTCGCTCATTTGCGAAGAAGGAAAGCTTTCAAAGGGTCTCTTCGAAGAGCACCTTTCGCATCAGCAGTTCCGGTTCACGTGAAGGGTCAAACTGGATGTTGGTGGTCTTGCCCGCCTCAGTCGCCGCAATCCTCATGAGGACGAGTGTTTTGCCTTTGAGGGCGTCGGCATTTTCGAGGGCCGGTGTGCGGATTGCTGAAGTACAGCCAATGGTCAAGAGTAAAAATAACGTGAAAACAGAACGGAAGAAATGACCTTGCATACTCTCCTGCTCTTCGAAAGTGTGGGGGCACTTGGCCGTTGCTTCTATTCTATGTTCTTGCCCCGAAGGTGGAAAGACAGACTCTTGTCCTCTCCTCCTTGGGGATCGTAGCGTACTCAGTGGTCCGCATCAGGACCGTCCCGATCAAGTCGGCTGCAATATTCTTTCTGAAACAGGACATACCCCGACCCCTTTGTGAGGGAAAGTTCAGCCAGGGGGCGATGTGAGCATGGTCGGAATTCGAATCTGCGAATGAGCGGCAGCGGAGTTCGGCTGCGAGAGTGTCAGTATCAAGAAAGCACACTGACTGTGGTAATGCAATAGGGCCAGATTCTCATTTTGGCAAGAGCTTGCCCTCATTGAGAGAGGGGAGCTCTCAACCGTTCATCGGTGGCCTTCTCGACAGGGCATACGGGATAAAGTCAAGTTTGCCACAAGGTTGACCCCACGCCCTCGCTCAATTTCTTGTGCCTATGATCTGAACATGTTGAAATTCTAAGGACATAGAGGTTCACCGTCCCACCAACGCCCACTCCACCGCTGCCTCCGCACCGATCTTTGCCGTGTCGAAACTTGAAGTCATTGGGGTTCTTCGCGAGCAGATCCATCCACTCGTCTTCTGCAGCGGGGTCATGGCAATAGTTGATTTCCTTGCTGTCGTTGGGACCCGGTGTCTCCCAGGCGATGCAGGTTCCACCCACCACAGTCATGATCGTCAGGGCCACCAATCCTCCTCCAATGGCGATTCTGGCAGTCATTTGACAGACTCCTCCGGCCATCGCCCCCACCAGCTTGAATGAGCACTCACCTGCCCCAACTATCAAGCCGGATCGCTCAACATCTTCATGACGGCAAGGTCCACTGGTTCTGCCAGCAACTGATCAGCCTTCCCAAGCACTGCCTGCACATGAGGCATTCCCAGATGAGCATCGAGATCCGCCTTGCTCTCCCAGTTCTCATAGAAGACGAACAGGCAGGGGTCCTCGACAGACTGGTGCAGGTCATAGTTGATGCATCCATTGTCGCTCCGTGAAGGCGCCACCAGCCCCATGAGCTCCTGTTTGACCTGGTCCTCCATGCCGGGCTTGGCCCTCAGCCTGGCAACCACGGAAATCCTCGTCTCGTTCATGGCAATACCCTTCCCCTGCTATGTGTTTTCGGCCCGCTTGATTGTCAGTCGACCCCTTTCCCATGCTAGGGCTGTTCAAGTCTGCCATTGTTCTGGATGAATTTACCGAGCTGGATCACAGATTCCTGTATCAGTCCCATCCTGACCTTCTCATCTCAGGAGGAACCGGAATGCATCCGAAAACCTGCTCATAGAATTGAGCAAGCTTCCGCCAATCCTCAGAGACAATGTTGGTGTGAGCGAACCTGGCGCTGATGGGCATTCTTTGTGGCCTTCCGCCTAATGGTTCCCTGGCACGACACCGAGGCTTAAGCCAGCGGCACCTCCTCATAGGCCATATCCGGCCGCATGATCCTGATGCGATCGGGCTTCATTCTGATCACCACATAGTCGGGGTCAGCAGGGTCTGCGATGTAGTTTTTGAGGAGAGGCACCGCCTCATAGAGCTTGAGCTTATCGTCGTTGTTGGTGCTGATGGCGCATGACCCACCTATTCTGACGTGCTCCCCCTCTGGCTTGCAGAAACAGTACTCAGCATATGGGACCGCATTGAGCTGCGTCACTTTGTCCGAGGATGTCGACGTCGCACACCACAGCTCATCCCCAAACCATGCCCAGCCACCCATGGGGCGGACTCCAACCGTTTTGCCGTCCGTGGTGGCCAACGCACCCCATCCAGCTTCCTTCATCAATGCTTTCACCTTATCAAGAGACATGATCATTCTCCTCTGATTCGTTAAATGCCAGATCCGACATCATTTGATGGTGATCTGGGACGGATTCTTAACCACCATCTGAGGCTTGCCTTTGTGCTCCACGATCAGTCCACTCACACAGACATCCTTGCCATCATAGAAGTTTTCCGGCGGCTTTTCGAACCTGTCCCGCTCCGACCCAAATATCACGATGGCGAATATGTGATTCGGATATGGCCGGTTGAGGTTCAGGAAGGTTGGCTGACCCTTCGCTCGGGCGAGATAATCTGTGTCGACGACTTTTCCGCAGACCGTCATGGATTGGCGCAAACAATTCGAGGCTTCCTCCGGCGTGATGGTCTTCTTTTCCTGGCCACTGGCAAGCAGGGGGATGATGGGGATGAGCAGAGCCAAAGCGAGGATCGAACAGAGCTTTCTTATCATTGGGGTTGTCTCCCGTTCAGGACGGTCTTATGGATGGGAGGGACTGGCTGAGTGAGTCAATTTCAATTACCGCATCTTAGAGGACTGACGGCTGCCTGTAAATGGGCGGATTAATCCCCCCACTTTGAGCTCACCAAGAATGATTCCGGTCAGCTGCAGGGCTTTGCGTGGTCATCCCAGTTCCTTGGCCGTTTACGTAACCGCAGTGTGCAAACTTTGTAACCTGCCAATTGAAATTGATCCCTGGCTCTCGATATCCTCCCCCTTGAACATCGAAAGCGCAAGCACGATAATGCTGGCACTCTTGTTGCTGCTGGGAGAACCGTGATGCAAATGGGGGTGGCATGTGCGAAGGATCATGACCTTGCCCAAGTTGAATTCTCCCCGGAGGGATCCTTCGTCTGGCATGCACGTTATATTTATGTGTTGAGGAGATTGCCCCAGTGGTCTTGGGACTTCAGCGCGGATAAGCGCCCCTCTACACCAAGGATCATCAGATTCGCGGGGGAAGATCGTGAGGAAAGCATGGTTTTTGATCGCAACCGGTTTTGCATTGTTGGGGATCGGATCTACCGGACTCGCCTTGTTTCATCTCGAAGTGCAGCGTCAACAGGAAGAATCCAGGGCGTTGGCAGCGGCAGAGGCGAAGAAGATTGGAGAACAGCAAGCCTATGTCGAAGAACTGAATCGACAGCTTGACGATGAGAAATTCACCACCCTTGAGACACAGCGAAGGCTCCTGGTCGAAAAAAGAATGCGTGACGAGGAGGAGGCAAGATACAAACGCGACCTCAAAGCTCTTGAAGCGACGATCAGTCGGCAAAGCCCCAGAACTGACCGAACTGAGCCCAACCCGCCTGCCAGGGTGGCAGAAAGCAGACAAGGCAGAATCCAAAAATCCCAAGAGCCCACAAGATTTCAAAACCAGCCGAAGGAGAACTTGCGAAGTGATGATGGACCCGGTGCGACGGCGCGGAAGCATTCCCGAAAATCGATCAGACTCCGCATGAATCTTGATCCTTTGAGGACTCCTGAATTGAAAATCGCTCACGTTCATGTGGGCGACACCGTGCGCATCCGAGTGAAAAGACCGGAAGGCGACCGAAGCAGGATTTATGCGGGGCTGTCCCCTCTGGGCTTCCTGGCAGATGCATCCCAGCGACAATATCTGTCTGCATGGGCAGGGCCTCCCCCTCAGGTCATCCTGTCTGTTGCCGATAAAGATCGCTTCAGCATCCTGTCGCCTGCAAACCTTGATCCCGTGTGGGGTGGCACTCTCACAACCCGCGAGGGAGCTATATTGACCGTCGCACTTGGGTCTCGCAGCCGAGAAGCCATGGAATTCTATGGTCGTCCGATGCAGAGAGCAGTCTACGAGATCGAGGTAACCATCGAAACAAATAACCGCTGGAATATTCCCCCAAGGAGTCTCCTGTGATTCAGTACGTGCTTGGATATTGCTTTCTAAGTCTGATCATGCTCTTTGGCCTCTTCCTTGTCATTTGGGGATTGCGCCTGAGAAACCAGAGCACCTCGATGGAATCCAAGGTGGCAGAAAACGGACTGCCAGCAGGGCGTGAGAAGGAAGGGGAATTGATGGATCTTGAGATGTCCGCCGAGGACATGACCCTCGATCTCTCCAATGATCACAGGTTTCGGCAGCTGCCGGTCCCATCGTCCTCACAGAGAGGGAGCTTGCGTTTTCTGAAAAACCTTGTCACCTGGGTGATGGCGATTCTGAATCGAATCAGCAGATCGGAAAGGGGAGTCATCGAACGAGATGCGCGCATTCCATCGACTTCTTTGGGACTCATCGGGGACTTGAGCAGACCAGGGGACGACAATGCCTGTATTGCCCGGCATGGGCCCAGCCTCTCCCCACGAGCTCTTCGCAGTTTTCTCACTTACTCAGAACGACCTCGAACCTGATTCATCGCTGTCTGTTGATGCCTCAAATCTTCAGGGCTGACGGGTTCGCCAAACAAAGTCCATGAAGGCTCTCGTGCAGACTCTTCGGCCGTGTCTCCGTGCGCTGATCATAGGCACCATAGTGTAGGGTTCGATGCAGCTCACACCCCGCAATCTGGTCGAGCAGCCAGGTGTCACACCCAAAGGCCTCATCGCCTGTGACCCAGCGAAATCGAAGCGATCCTTCTCGGTGGATCGTTTCGAACATCTCCCAGACCAACTCGTTCTTCGTTTGAAAATGAACCCCTTGCGGAAAACGGCACTTGACACGGCGAGCAGCATATTCCTCGCTGAACCACTCCTCGGGCACGTAAAGCCGAGCGTCCAGCAGAGTGCAGCCCTTGCTGCTCGCCTAGCCGGCAAAGTAATATTTTGAAGGCTGATCTCCAGTTTGGCAACGGTTGCAACGGCCTGCAGGTTGCCTGCCACGGGATAGTCAACCTGGACCTCAATCCCGGCAGCCAATCCCGTCGCCATCATTCCCTCTTGAACTTCTTTCCTTTGGACCAAGCCTGTCCCACGCGATCCCCAATGGCCCAGTATCCGTTATCGGGCATCGTCAGGACGAATGGTTTCATGGCCTTGATGTCAGGCTTCCCGTCTTTGAGATAGAGGGATTCCGAGAAAGCCTCAACGATCTCACCAATGAAGAGGTGATTGGTCGGCAGATCGACAGTCTGCACCAGCTTGCACTCAATGTTGAGAGGGCACTCAACGATCATGGGGGCGGTCTCCGTCGCTCCATAGAACACTTCAAAGAGTCCCGATTTGTCTGTACTTCGGCCCGAGACCAGGCCGCAGAAGTCGGTCACATCGAGCATTTCTTCGTTCGGGATGTTGACGCTGAAAGTCTTGGTTTGCTGGATTCCTTTGGCAGTGTGATGGGCATGGTTGATGGCCACAGCCAGGAGCGGGGGCTTGAAGTTGACTCGGCTCACCCATCCAACGGTCATGAAATTAGCCTTGCCGTCCACCTGGGTGCCAACGAGCACCACCGGCATGGGATATATGAAGGCGTTGGTCCCGATGCTCACCTTTTCTGTCTTCATGGCTAAAACACCTCCTCCACACGAAAATCTTCCCCGTGTTCTGTCAAAAACGAGCGCAGGCCGAACAAACTATCAACCCCCTGAACACTTACGGAAAATGAGCAGATCTCTTTCGAGTGTGCAAAATTATCAGCGGTCCGACAACCTTTCTGTTGGCTCGGAACAGGATTGGTCATTTGAGCTTTCGATCTGTTGAGGTTGGCGTGTATGCTGGAAGCAGTTCCGGCGCAATAATGTCATGAGAGAGAAGGAGCGAAAGTGACTTTCGAGGAGCTTTCCGATTTCACTGAGAAACGGATGAAAATGAGCCACGTCTACCGCCCCTCCTGATCAAGGCCCTCATCGATGCCGGGGGTCTGCCACTCTGTGCTATTAACAGCGGGCTGAGAATCAGCCATTTTCATCGGTGAGAAAGTGAGCCAG
>CAZLCS010000031.1:0-69458 GCA_964557955.1 uncultured Syntrophobacteraceae bacterium | reverse complement strand
CATGCTACACGGCACGGCAAACCTTGTCCAGTCTTACTTTACGGGTAAAGGGCAGGCCTAGGTCGATGAAATACAGTGACAACGGGATATTGGCGCTCAACTTGCGCGAAACCACTGAAGAATCGGCAAGGTCGGACAGGCTGAACATTTCCACCATGGCCTTTTCATGGGCAAACCGGATGAGGTCGTGGAGGGTGCGGCACCCGCCCGGTGTGAAGTTCGGCGCCTTGGGGTCGGTCAGGTTCAGCGGGGATATTCGATCGAGCACTTCACGAAGGTGTCTGCCTATGGGCCCACGATCATCATCGCCGCTTCGGTCCGGAAGCTTTCTCGCCAATTCGGGGACAAGACCCAGGTAGACTCTTCCCTCGTCTGCCAGGAGGGTGACCTCCTGCCCGTCGGCAATCAGGCTCGTGGCCTCCCGCGTATCCATGAGGGCCGGAACGTTGGACTCCCGGGCGACGGAGGCCAGGTGGCTGGCCGCACCGCCAAGGTCCGTGATCAGCCCGCGCACCCGGCCCATGAAGGGCGCCAGGTCGGGGGCGGCCGTCCGCGAAATGAGGATCCCGCCTTCGGCTGCGTCCGGCTCCAGATCAGCGCGCGCCAGAACCGCCTTCCCCGAAACCCGGCCCGGCGAGGCAGTCTGGCCGGCCGAAAGCAGCAGCTTGAGACCGGCCAGATCGGGCGGGTTGTGTTTTTCGACACCAGCGGCCAATCCCAGGGGACGGGTCTGGAGAAAAAACAGCTTGCCGCCTTCGTCTTCGGCCCATTCGATGTCCTGGGGCGCCCCGAAATGCTTCTCCATCCTCATGCCGGATTCAACCAGCGACAGCACGGCCTGATCGGAAATGACCGATCCTGGATCGCTGCCGGCAGATGCTTCGCCGGTCTCCATGCGGCGCCCGACAATCTGAAGCGAGCTTCGATCGACATGGAATACATCGGGGGAGGCGGAGCCTCCCACCACCTTTTCCCCGAAGCCGGCAGCAGCGTCGATACGGGCCCTTCCCGAGGCCGGTCGTGACGGATCCACCGTGTAGAGCACCCCGCTGGCCATGGCCCGAATCATGACCACGGCGGCAACGGCCATCGGGGTCGCTGCGTCGGTGAGTCCGTAGCGAAGGCGGTAGATGACGGCTCGAGGAGTGTATTTGCTGGCCAGGACCGTTCGATAGGCTGCAGCGATCTGCTCCCGGCCCAGATCGAGCACGCTGGTGTACTGGCCGGCAAAAGACGCCTCCGTATCCTCACCGACGGCGCTGCTGCGCATGGCCACCCGAGGCATGCCTCCACAGCGGGAGGACAGGCTCGCATACTCCCCGTCGAGCGCCTGGGCCAGGTCCCGGGGCAGTGGGGCTTCCCGAATCCTCTCCTGAATGCGGAGGCAGGCTTTCCAGCTCTCCGCCGCATCGGGGTCGAATTCGCCCAGCATGGCGTCGATCACATCGAACAGTCGATTCTCGCGCAGGAACAGGTCGAACGCAGCGGTCGTCACCGCAAAGCCGTCGGGAGCAGGCAGCCCCAGCTCGTTTCGGATTCTCGCCAGGTTCACCGATTTGGCTCCGGCCAGAAGCAGATGCCGGGAGTCGAGCTCCGATAAGGGGATTGTCAGCGGCCCATCGATGACGGGCCGGCCGTGGGCCATAAGGGGGGCCAGGTCCTGGGCCACCGTGTCGAAAACCTGGAGGAGTTTGTGATAGCGATTGCCGCCCAGACCGTTTAAAGAGGACACCAGACCGCGCACTTCCTCCAGGAGCATTGAGGTGCGGCGCTGAATGGAAGAGAGCGTCGCAAGTCCCGCCCCCCGGTCCAGCAGCTCGAGCTCGGAGAGAATGCGCAGGGCCCGGTGGTTGTGATTCAAGAAATCGTCATAGCAGGCATAGCGCTCGGCGGCAGGGCCCTCGGGGTCCGCCAGAAGGCGGCACGATTCGGTCTTGAAGAACATGGCGGGGTCCTCGTCTCGATGGTTGATCTCAACTCCGGCCATCAACAGCAAAGCAAACCCTGAGTACAGCCTCCAGGAAGAAGGTGACCACATTCTCTTGCGTCGCACGCGGCTGCCGGCCGCCTCCTCAAAGCCCCACCCGGCAGCGGTCGGGTCATCGGCTCGCGTGGACGATTCTCCTCACCAGCTTGTCGATCTCCACGACCACCACGACGGTGACCGAGATCAACAGGATCCTGAGCCACTCCATGAGCGTGATGGGCTCCATGCGAAAGACCCACTGCAGAGCCGGAAGATAAATGGCGGCCATATGGGCCAGAAATGCGGCCATGGTACCGAAGAAAAGCAACGGATTGCCGAAGGGGTTCATGCGAAACAGGGACTGCATCTCCGAGCGGCTGTTGAAGGCCTGGAAGAACTGGAAGAAGACCATGACGGTGACCGCGATGGTCCGGGACTTTTCCAGCGACATGCCTTCGTTCAGGCTGTGGATGAACTCATAGACCACCCCTGCGGAAATCAGCAGGCCCACGATGATGGTGCGCTCCACCAGGAGCCGGTTGAAGATCCCGGACTTCGGGTCTCTCGGCGGCCTCTTCAGGACATCTTTTTCCCCCGGCTCAAAGGCCAGCGCGACATCCTGCAGCCCGTTGGTGACGATGTTGATCCACAGCAGCTGTGCGGGCAGATAGGGAAGAGGCAGACCCAGCATCACGGTGGTCAGAATGGTGATGATGGCGGCAATGCCGGTGGGGATGAGGAAAAAGGTGACCTTACGGATGTTGTCGAAGACGACCCGCCCCAGCTCCACCGCCTGGTAGATGCTGGCGAAATTGTCGTCGGCGATGACCATGTCCGATGCTTCCTTGGCCACATCGGTTCCCGTCCTGCCCATGGCGACGCCGATGTGGGCCGCCTTCAGGGCCGGAGCATCGTTCACCCCGTCGCCGGTCATGGCGACAATCTCCCCGTGCTTGAGCAGCTGCTGGGTGATGCGCAGCTTGTGCTGGGGGGAAACCCGGGCATAGACCGACACCTTCTGGACCAGGTGATAGAGGTCTGCATCGCTCATGGTTTCAATCTCTCTGCCGGAGAGCACGTTTCGGACCGCCCCCTCCGGTCCGGCTCTCTTGACGAACGCGGCCAGGAGACCTTTGAGCAGCCCCAGGAATTCGACATTGCTCATGGCCTGAACGTGCCTGCCGGTAACGCTTTCGGCCTGACGCTGGACCAGGCCCGAGCGCACTGCCAGGGCCCCGACCACTTCCTCGAAAAGGGAGAGCATCTCGTCGTCGGTCAGGGAATCCACCGGCTTCGACGCCAGGTCCTCCACTAACTCCTCTTCGGAGGCAATGCCCAACTTCCTCGCGATGGCGAGGGCGGTGACGGCATGGTCCCCGGTGATCATCACCACCCGGATGCCCGCCTCCTTGCAGCCGGCCACGGCTTCGACGGCCTCGGGGCGCGGCGGGTCGATCATCCCCTGCAGCCCGGCAAAGAGAAGCTCGGATTGGAGGTCGGCCATGGTGATGTCAGTCTGCTCGGCAGGGACTTCCTTGTAGGCCATTCCCAAAACCCTGAGCCCCTCCCGGGCGAATTGCTCGGCCACCTTGTGCACACCCGCCCAGGCATCCGCACGGCACTCGATGCAAAGCTCCATGAGCTTCTCCGGGGCCCCCTTGACAAACACCAGGTTGCGTTCGCCGTGCCGATGGAGGGTGGCCATGTAGCCGCGATCCGACTCAAAGGGGATGATGGCAAGCTGAGGGAAGGCATCCTTTTCCCTCTCGGGAGAGAGACCCGCTTTCATGGCGGAGACGATGAGGGCCCCTTCCGTCGGGTCCCCGTCCACCCGGTACACTCCCTCCTCCATCACCACCTGGGACTCGTTGCAGAGCAAGCCGATTCTGAACAGCATGGTGTGCCGGAGGTCGGAACCGGCCTTGACGGGCCGTCCCTCCTCCAGGACCTCGCCCTCGGGATCGTAGCCGGTGCCGGTCAGCTCAAGAACCTTCTCACCGTCGAAGATCTGCTTCACCGTCATTTCGTTCTTGGTGAGCGTCCCGGTCTTGTCGGAGCAGATCACCGTGGTGCTGCCCAAAGTCTCGACGGCCGGCAGCTTTCGGACGACGGCGTTGCGCTGGGCCATGCGCGCCACTCCAATGGCCAGCGCAATGGTCACCACGATGGGCAAGCCTTCGGGAATGGTGGCCACCGTGGCGGCCACCGCCGTCATGAACATGTCGGTGGGCTTTTCGCCCACCAGGATGCCGACGAGAAAGAGCAGCGTGGCCGCCACGAGAACAATGATGCCGATGGCCTGGGCGAATCGGTCGATCTTCTCCTGGAGCGGCGACCTGGTTACCCGTATCTCCTGGACATCCCTGGCGATGTGGCCGAGGACCGTCCGGTCGCCGGTGGCCACGACGACCCCCCTGGCCCGGCCATTGACCACCACCGTCCCCATGAAAGCCATGTTGAGCTGGTCACCGGGTGTCAGGTTCTCCTCTGGAATGGGCTCGATGGTCTTTTCAGCCGGGATGGACTCCCCGGTGAGCATGGACTCGTCGGCCTTGAATTCGATGGCTTTGACGAGGCGGATGTCCGCCGGCACCCGGCCTCCGGAGGCCAGCAGCACGATGTCCCCCGGCACCACCTCCTCGCCGTTGACCTCCATCTCCCTGCCGTCTCTCAACACTCTCGCCTTGGCCACCACCATCTTCTTGAGCGCCTGGACCTGCTTTTCGGCCTTGAATTCCTGGATGAAGCCGATGAGGGCATTCAGAAACAGCACGGCGGCGATAACCCCGGTATCCTTGTATTCCTCGAGGGCAAAGGTCACCACCCCCGCAATGAGGAGAATGTAGATCAGGGGACTCTTGAACTGGTTGAGGACGATCCTCAGAAGGCTGATCTTCTCCACTTCGGCCAGCTTGTTGGGACCAAACCGCTCCAACCGCTCCCGGGCTTCAGACTCCGTCAAGCCCCGATCCGTTGTGCTGAGCTCAGATAAAACCGCCTCTGTTTCTCGCCGATACCAGTCCATGTCGTCTCCATTGGCAGCCGTGAAAAGGGGATGGGGTCAGTTCAAGCTTTCATAGGCTCCTGCTTTCCTGCTGGAATACCGCTCTCCAAAAAGAACATCGTATTGGATGATTCCAAGCCCTTGCAGGAACCCGTCAGACTCCGCCTGCGACATGAAATCCAGAAGCTCTCCGTCGCTCCGCAACACAAACTGCCTGTGAACGACGGGGTAATCCGCCATTCCCTGCGAGAGGTATTGCATGTGCCCGGGCATTCCGACGCCAAGCTTCTTCAGAAGGAGAGGGGGAAAGTAGATCGGGCTGAGGTGCTCGGGCATCTCGTGAGCATCCAGCAGATCCGCCTTGTTTGCCCACATCAGGCACGGGACACTGGCCATATTGAAGTAGTCTTCCCTGGTATAATCGCCAGGGCTTGACCGGATGGCTCCTGCCTCCCGGTAAAGGGCATACTCCGGCCCGAAACTCGGCAGGTGATCTCCACAGAACAGGGCCAGTATCGGCTCCGGGCGGCTCTCCATATAATTCAGCAGCCTCGCCAGCTCCCTGTCTGCATCGCGAAGACCCGTCGCATAGGTCCTGAGCTTGGGCAGCAGTCTGTCGGGAAGGTCGGCCCACACCTCGACCTCATCCGGCGCGTACCGGTTGGGATCGTATTCCCCGTGGTTCTGCATGGAAAGCGCGTAAAGAAAGAAAGGATCTCCTCCAATCCCTTCAATCCTGTCGATGATCCGGTCCACAAGAGCCTCGTCGGAAACGAACCACCCCCGCTGCCCGGCTCCGTTGAACTCCCTGAGTGAGACGAATTCAGCGAAGCCCATCAGAGGAAAAGCATTCCGCCTGTTCCAGAACCAGTCGTGATAGGGATGAATGGCAATGGTCCGGTATCCGGAGTCTTTCAGGACCCCTGCGATGGACGGGGTTTCCCGCTTGATGTAATGATCATAGGGAGCAGCACCCGGAGGAAGAAACGCATTGCTCAGTCCCGTGAGCATCTCGAATTCCACGTGGCTCGTATTCCCTCCGAAGCTGGGAGAAATCATCCGAAAACTCGGGAATCTGGTCCGAAGATCATTGAAGTGCCGGAGTGGGTCCTCCTCCGCTTCATAGGCGATATGCATGAGATCGTAAAAGGATTCGCTGACGAAGAAAACGAGGTTCACAGGCTGTTCCAACCGGTTCGGGGAAGCCTCATATTTCTCTGAAATCACGTCTTTCAGGAGTTCGCGGATGGTCTCCTCGCAGTAGTTTTCGGGCTCGTCCACCAGGACAGGATGAGCATTCATCGCAAACGCCAGAAGGAAGCCATTCCGCTCATAATTCCATTTCTGATCCCAAACCTCGTTTTCGGTTGCAAGAAGGGATGGAAGATCCCACGGAAGCGTTCGGTAATGGACAACGGAGAAGACTGTGGCAGAGGCCACAACGAGCGCCAAAATCCGCTTCCTCAGCGCGAGGGGGCTCCCACGTCTCACGAGCATCCAGAGGAGGACAAAAACGGCGGCCGGTACCGGCGCAAGAAAGGAGGTCAAGATCTCCGGCTTCGACAAAGCGGGGAAGAGCGCCAAAACATGCCTGTAATACCAGAAATCCCACGGGAAGAGCGGTTGATGCAGCCGGATCAGCTTTCCGTGGTTCACGAGGGCGAAGAGTATAAGGACCAGGAAAGCAAGGGCAGTACCCGGAGCCATTCTCCCGATCAGGCCCGACAGCAGCATCATGACGCTGTAAATGAGAGCCAGGTTTGCAAGGGCGAGGTGGGGAGAGCCCATGACCCAGGCGAACGCTGCCTGCAGTCCGCCCCGACTGAGCGCTTCCTGAGCCACAAGCGAAATGATCCCCAGTAATAGGAAGGCGGGAAGCCCTGTCCTGCCCGAGCCAATCAGCCTTTTCATCGAGATCTCCTCAATGCGCGGCCTCCATTCGTGTACCCTGCTGGGAGAAGTTTCAAGTTTCAAGTTGAAAGTTTCAAGTTAAAAACAGGCGTCGCAGCCCTTTCATCCTTTGGGGTGGCCCGAAGGGGTATGGTGGACTGCCCGCCTGTCAGGTCAAGGCTTCATCCCGAAGAAATTGTGATTCTTCCGCCAACCGTGGTATTCGTCTTTGGGAGTCCGCAGTTTGCCGATGGCATGATGCTGAAGACGGGAAAGACAGGTTGGAAATCTTTCAACGGGATCATTCCACGGGGCTTTCAATGCTCCACTACGAAAAGTGTCAGGGGTTCAAGTTCCAAGTTGCAGCCCCCGCTGCGATCGACCTTTCCATGTTTCAGGCTGGTCAGAAAGGCCATGATGGACCGCTTTGGAAGGAGCAATCATGGGTAATCTCATCCGCAATCCGTTACAGACGTTCCTTGCAGGGCTCCTGACCCTGCTTCCCCTGGCTCTGACAGCCGCAGCGGTCATCTGGCTGGGAAACCTCGTCCACAAATTCGTCGGACCGGGAAGCTCCACGGGGCAATTGCTGATTTCCATCGGTCTGCCGTTCGCCACCAATGATGTGACCGCGTACCTGCTGGGTTTCCTGGGTGTCGTCCTCTCGATCTTTCTGTTCGGCATCCTCGCTCAATCAGGTCTGAAGATCCGACTCCAGGCGATGGGTGACCGGGTTTTTCGCAGAATTCCCCTCGTCGGCAGCCTCTACCAACTGACCAATCGCTTCATTGGCATATTCGAGCGCCAGGAGGGGACCGACCTCAAGAATATGAGCCCGGTATGGTGCTTTTTCGGGGGCCGTGGAAACACAGCGGTTCTGGCCCTTTTACCCACCTATGAACCCGTGAAGCTGCACGGCCGGACTTACCGGGCTGTCCTCATTCCAACAGCACCCGTACCTTTTGGAGGAGGATTGCTCTTCGTCCCGGAAGAGTGGGTCGAACCGGCGCCCTTCGGGGTCGAGGCGTTCACCAGCATATATGTCTCCATGGGCGTGACCGCTCCGCAGTTTGCTCAGGTCAATGAGCCCGCCGGCCCACCCCCGGGTCCCGCCGGCCGCATGGAGTAAGGCAATCAAGGAGGTATGCGTCGGCCTGCTGTTCACCCCCGCGCGCACCTGCTTCCGGGCCATCCAATGCTCTTCCGGCCTTGAGATCGTTGAACCCTGTCCTGCGCCATCCAACCACTCTTGCGCATCTTTTCCCCCAACTGACTGAAGGATCAACAAACTAAAAATAAGACCCTTCCCGGCGTTGTCGACAATCTCTTTGCGTCCTCCATGCGAATCAACGATCTTCTTCGCGTGATATCGAGGTCGAGTCCCATGCCCGTCTTCTTTGATTAGAAGGACTCCGGCCCATGGGAATTGTACTCCGCTATGATCCTCCTCACAGTCCCTTCGGATAGCCCGGTATGTCTCGCAATCTCAGAAATCGGCCTGGGATCGACAATGGCATTGTAGATCACGAGCCACTTGAGCACGCGAGGAAACGCACCACTCATCTGCATGCGCATTCTGACTTCACCCAGAGACAGGTGATTGGCAATCTTCATGGTCTCTCTCATCATTTCTTCCCCGTTGGAGTGTTTTGCGGCATTCAGGCATCCATAACCCGCGGAAATCCGGGCCGGGGAAAACACACGGCCCGGATTTCCGTGCTTCTTTCGACCTGCGGCATGCTCGAGAGGCAACCCGCATGCCAACGACGGTACCCCTCAAAGGCGAGACTGTAACCCTCAACGGTCTGGCATTATTGTTGCCTCTCTCAGAAACCGAAGGCGGACTGACGCCAGTGCCTGCGCGCCCCCCCGCGCCCACTCTCCGCGTCCGTCCACCACGCCTTCTCTTACCCTTGAAGGACTGCCCCGGCCCCAAGCCCCCTTTACCCTCCGGGGCAGTCCCCCTCCACAACGCCGCTCACCTGACACGTGGCGCAGGGTGATTGAAAGAAATGTTCAATCGATGGATCATTTCTTTCAATCGTTGAACACTTCGTGCAACCCAAGCCGGCTCGTTCAGCCAATATACCAGGTCGACTTCGCGTGTTTTTCACGACAGCGTGAATTCTTCCCCTCGTTCTTTACACCCTCCTGCTCTCCCACAAGTCGGGCCGCAGAACCTGTGCTTGTGAACGCCCGCATGTCTTTCAACAGGTCTTCTTTTCCGAATTCTGGGGAGCCGTGTGGGAGGAAGGCCGCAATGCCGGAGGACTGAGTCAAACCCAGGAACACGGTATCGTTCATTGAGTAATCTTGACGGGCCTAGGGGGCGGTTTTACTTATATGGAACTACGTGACAAGTTGATCCAGTATTGAGTCCATGTTCATGAGGATCACCCTCGACTTCAACCACTGGTTTCGTGTCCATGGTCTGCACGTAAAAAGACTGAAAACGGAAACCGAACCCTTGAAGCGGACCCCCATCGTCTGCCAAGGCATAACCACTGGAGAGGTATCCTCGAGAGCCCGAAACCGCTCTGATTCCGAAAGACTTGACGCGTGGATGGAAGGTTTGATGCCCTTCGGCTTGATGCCATCAAGCTCAGAGCCGGATATTGACTGCCAAACATCTTGCCCCAAGGAGATAGAAGATGAAATTTCCGAATAAGCTCGTGCTCTTGTTTTTCGTATTGGCTCTTGGATTCCCGCAGCCCGCAGGCGCTCAATTGACAGGTGCGGGTCCAGTGGATCCGGCAACGCGGTTTCCGCTCTGGTTTCAGGACCGTGGTGGTGTGCAGTTGACACTCTGCGATGTCGTCACTGAGATCGAAGAGGGACCTCCCTGTCCCGGACTCGAGTTGATCGACCCCGCAGGAGGGTTCGTGGCCGGAAACATTGAAGAAGCCATCTATTATGGGGCCACCGCCTCCATTGACGGCCCCGGCCGGCTTCAGCTGATCATGGCTGTCGAGGCCACCAGCGGTGGGATCGAGGGATCCGAGCTCGTCCTCAACGGCGTTCTGTGGCGCCTGCGCGATGTGCCTCCCGGCAATTACACCATCCGCCATCCTTTCGGCTCCGAGGGGCCCTTCCAGCCGGATGCCACCGGACAGGTCCGGGGTGAGAGAGAGTTCGTGGGGGCCCCCCCTGAATTTGCCGGCACCCTGCTCGGGCCTGTAGACTGGTTCCTCCCGAACGGAACAGGGTTTACCGACCCCGTTACGGGAGCAGTCTACTTTGGTGACGGTGTAACACTCAATCCCATTGAAGCCCCGCTGGGCTTTCAGGTAGCTCCGGGCGGATTCCTGGGTTTTCGTGTTGAAAGCGACAACCCCGCTTTTGGGGAAGTCGAGACCAACCTGTTCACCGTGGAAGGCAAGGTTTCCGGATTCGGTCCACCGGCCGCCGTTCCCATCACGGTTCAGAGGTCGCATTTCGGTCGTTCGGGAAGAACGGCCGGTACCGTGGCGCTTTTCGTCAATTCCAATCCAGGGGCTATCGTAACCGCGGTTGGCGTCGGCACTCCCTTGCCCAATGAGCCCATCACGTTGACCGATCCTTCCGGAATCGGCACCTTTTCGGCTGTCGTTCCTTTGAACCTCACCACCGGCCAGTTTCCGACTCAGGTGCAGATCAGTTCGACGACAGCGGGACTTACCGACAACACCATCACCAGCAACCTGACGGATGTGGTGACCATAACGGCTGCCCAGTACACGTTCAGGACGGGGCGACTTCAAATTCGAGCGGTTTCCAGCGACCAGAGACAGCCTGCAGCCGGCCGGCCCACCCTGACAGCCTTCGATCAGAATGGAGTGCTGCTGGGCACTTTCAACAGGGCGGGGCTGAACCTTACCACGACGAATGTGCCCGGTCAGGTCACCGTGAGGTCCTCGGCAGGCGGCGAGGCCACGGTTTTCACCACTTTCAGGTGAGCGGCTTGTTTCATCGCAGTCCCCTGTGGCCCTCCGGGCCACCCTGAACGATGAAAAGGCCAACGGCCGCTGGTTTCAACTTGAGACTTGAAACCTGAAGCTTGAGACTTTTCGCAGCAGCCGCCGACCCGCAAAAAACTGAAGCGCCGATGCCATCTCATCGGCGCTTCTCATTTGGGCTTCGTGACCATCCTTAACTCACCCATCGCTTCGTCCCGGCTTTCCCGGGAGGCTGTCGGAGAACTGTCATTTCGAGCGGCGGCGAGAAATCTCGTTCATCGTAACACCAGGAATTTAAGAGATTTCTTTCTCCGGTACGCTCCGTTCAAAATGACAAAAAGGTATTCTCGGACAGGCTCCTAGAGTTTGACCAGGTCGTAGGCGCGATTTCCGAGGCCGAGGGCCTGGGCGTACTCCAGCTGATGCTCCCAGTCGATCTTCGGGTAGACGGCGCGTACTTTGTCCCGGGCGGATTCCGGGTGATTGGCGAGACACGAGGATTGAAGCACGGGCTGGGCGTTCACGAGGTCCACCGAAGCCTGGTCGATGGCCACGGGGTCCCGTGAGGCCAGGATGCCGATGTCCGCCACGATGGGGGCATCCGAGTGCGGGTAGCAGTCGCAGGCGGGGGAGATCTGGGTCAGGAAGTTCACGAAAAGCGAACGGTCTTCCTTGCCCTTGAGGGTTCCCACCGTGTACTCCACCATCCGTTCCATGAAGCGCGGCAAGTCCCGTTCCCAGTTGATCCCAAGAGCTCCCTGGGGACATGCGTGAATGCACCCTGCGCACCCGACGCACTTTTCCTGGTCGATCTCGGCCATCTGAACGGCCTTCTCGTGCGGTCGCGGCGCATCCGCCGGACGTTCGACGAGATGGATCGCTCCATGAGCGCACTGGTCGCGGCAAACACCACAGCCGATGCAATCCTTGGCACTGACTTCCGGAGCGACTTCCGAATGTTGAGCCATTTTGCCTTTTCGCGACGCAGAGCCCATCCCGACGTTCTTGATGGCGCCCCCGAAACCCGCCGCTTCGTGAAGCTTGAAGTGAGCGAGGGAGACAAGGGAATCCGCACGGGCCACGGCAGAAGCCACATAGGCAACCTCGCAGTTCTTGAGGCCGACGGACACGGCGACTTCATCGCGCCCGTCGAGGCCGTCGGCCATGACCAGCGGCGCCCCGACCACCGTGTACCCGAAGCCGTTCAGCAGCGCCGTATCCAGGTGATCCACGGCGTTGCCCCGGGTCCCCACATAAAGGGTGCTTGCGTCCGTCAGGAAGGGCTTCCCGCCGGCCGCCTTGATGGCATCCACGATGGGACGCACGAAAAGGGGCCGGATGAATGCCGTGTTTCCCCGCTCCCCGAAATGCAGCTTCACGGCCGTAAGACCGCGCTTCTTCGTCGTCTCCGCAAGGCCTGCCGCTCCAACCAGTTGCCCGATCCTGTCGAGCAGGCTCTGATTCGATACCCTCAGATCTATAAAGAAAACACGACTTGTCATGGTTCACCTCATCCCGTGGTCGTCGTCAAAAGTCTGCGGTCATCCTCCTCACCATGGCGGGACGCCAATGGCATGGGGCGCTGAAACGTGAAACTGTCCGAAAATCTATGTTAGAAAAAACGGAAAATGGGCTCAACAGATTTCGAGAAAATGGATTGTCAGGCACGCTCTGAGAGCTGGCCGGAGAGTTGGCGGAGCCGAATCCGCTAACGAAGCAGCTCCATGATGCGAAGGATGGCAGGCCGTCCTTTCTTGTTGACGAGTACGTTGAATTCCCCATACTCGGGATTGGCATAAAACAAGGTGACATGTGGAGTCGAAAACCGCCCATGGATGGGCAGAAGAAGCTTTGAAACACTCACCGCCTTCCCCAGAAACGCTACCTTCACGGTTTTTGGATTCTTGTAGGCTACTTCTATCGCACCTTCCCTCTTGACCTTTTCGATGAGATCCGGTGTCACCAGAAGCAGAAACGAGTCGTCGGCCTCCCGAAAGAGATCCTCAAGCAGAGCGACAATCTCCTCAACATCCCCGCCTATTCTCTCCGGTTTTCCTTCGGTAAAGTGTGTGAGCACAGTCACTTCCTCACTCATCGACAATGCATCGCCATAAGCCGCACCATGCAGAATGAGCAATGCAAAAACAAGTGCTGCGGAATCAAACCACTTCATAGATTGACCTGGACCTTTAAGAAATACACGGGGTGGGCTCCAGAAATCCACCCCGTGTACCCGGTTCACACCCTCTATTCGGCTTCGAATCTCACGTTGTCGATGAGAATGGCCGTATCGTAAATGCTGTCTCCAACATCGCCCGCACTGAAGGTCAACGACCCACTCTGCCCCACCTGCGCGGTCACGTCCACAGACTGGCTCCGCCAGCCGGTGTTGTAGACGCCCCCCTTGTCAAACGACACATCCGATGCAGAGACGCTGCCGCAGAGTGAATCCACATTGTTGTATTGAAGGCTCGTGCCAAACAGGTTCACCGAAAAGAAATCCTGGTATTGACTGCCGCACCATTCCAGGAACTCCTCAGAGAAGAAGTTCCAATCGTACTTGAGCGTCATCTTCGTCTTTCCCTGGGGTACGGTTGGGACGCATACCGACTGCGATACCGCTCCCGAGCTTGTCGTAAAGCCAAGACCCGTGGAAATGATGCCCATGAATGATCCTTCGGTGGGCATGGTACCCCCGAGCTGGGCAATGACACGTCCATCACCCGATTTGGACCATCCGTTCAGATTACCCTTTTCAAATCCACCGTTGAGGAGATCGGTATCCGAAATGGCGAGCTTGTTGTCCCCGCGCATGTCGAAACAGGCAGGAGTGGCTTGCCCGTCGCACTGCCCCGGCACGAATGCCTCTCCGGTGGTTTTGGCGTTGTTGACAAGCTCCGTGAACAAGGCCGTCCCGGCTTGTCCGGCAAAGGTGACGAGAACGTACTCGGAGTAACCGAAGAAGGTCTTCACGCCCGAGTTAAGAAACGCATTGGCCATCGAATTATTATACGAGCTTCTGCACGCGGCGATATAAACCAGACTGTCCGGAAACCCCTTGTTGTAATAACTGATGAACGAAGGGAGCACCGCCAGCATTCCGCCCGGATAGACCGCGAGCCTGCCCATCTTGATGTCGGTCTCGTAATTGGCCTTGTTCCCATCCGTCAGCGTCGAGTTGGTGAAGTACACGACCTGTCCGCCGATGTAGTTCCACCCCCATTTATCGCTCCACCACGACAGGATGCCGTTGTAAAAGGTCTCACCATGGGTAACCCCCGCAATGATGCCGTATTCATGAAGGGTCTTGAAGAAATCCACCGAGCAGTTTCCCTCCCCGACCGTCGTCACGTCGTACTTGGGACACTGGGAGTTCTTGAGGATAGTCTCGATGGCACCGACCACCTGGGCATAGAAGAAAGCCCCGAAAACCAGCGCCTTCTTGCTGCCGACTTTCGTGGCGTCGGCTGCAGCAGATTCCTCGGCATCCGGAGCGACATACTTGCCCACGCCTTCCAGGCCATCCTTCAGATGCAGGTCAGGCAAGGCGCTTGCCTTGAGTCCTCTTTCCCCGCCGAGGGTATCCCCTGTGTCATAGACCGACATGGCCCCCAGCGTTCCATCCGTGTTGATCCACCAGAGCCCCCGTCCACTGTCCGACATTCCACTCTGCAATATGCTGGGATTGCTGTTGAGCTGGGCCAGCACGGCGGCGAGGGCCGCCTGCATGTCGCCGCCATTGCCTGCAAACTCAGCATCGTAGGCAGCCTTGGCACTGTCGGCAAGGTTGATCGCCGTATTCACCTGCTCGGTTGTCAGGTGTGTGATGACCGGGAGACTTCTCGGCTCAGAATAAGATTTCTGGCTGGAGCCGACGGTGCCCGCCTCTACCCGGAAACTGAGTGTCCCCTCGGAAGCCGCAGTGAGAGGGACGATACAGCTGTAGACCCCATCACCCTGGATATCGTCTCCATGGCTCAGATTGCCGTCATCGTACATCAGTGTCGGACTGATGGCTCCGGCGGAAACCTCGGTGAGCAGCACTTTCGAAGGATCAAGGTCTGGGTTCGGGACAATCGCCTGAGTGAATCTGACACTGGAGGTCTCATTGACAAAGATGGCATCCGGATTGGCGGATGGCGGCCCTTGAAACTGCACATCCGATGTACAGGGCTCTGTCAGGCTGGTTTTGCCGGCCTTCAACTGCAGCCCGGTGCGGCTCGGCGTCATGTGGACCACAAGGCAGCCAACATCGATACCCGGGTCAATACTCAGCTCCACCGGGTTCTGCACGGTGGATGGGTCCCCGCCGGCTGTCAGACTCACCCCCTTCGCCGAGAACTGAAACTTGCCTGTCTTGTAGCTGAGCATCACCATGTTGATGCCGGCAGCCTTCGAGCTGTACTTGAAGGTGAGTCCTTTCTTGTCTTTCTTGAAGGACCCGGCAGGAAGAGTCTGAGAATATCCGTTCATCCCGATGGTCACGGGCACCAGCGTGAGGTCGACCGGTCCTCCATCAGCTGTAAAGATGCCTGCGAACTTGAATGAATCCGTCGATAGCTTGCCGGGTTTTCCAAGCTTGATCATGCCGCTGCTCAGCTGCATGGTCATGGCGGAAGCCGTCATTGCCATGGACAAAAGAACCAGAGCCACCCCTAACATCCAGAACATCTTTGAGCGTTTCATCTGTCCCCCCTCTGAAATGCCTCTGACTCAACCTCCCAGCCCCAAAGGGCCGCCGCAGCGCAAAAACCTTGCACGGGGCCAAACATGGACTCCCCGCTCAAGCCAGTGTCCTTCCAACTTCTTTTTGAATCCAGGATCGGGGTACAGGCCACCCATTGCCTTTGGGATCACAACCGCAAAGCCTGCCGATCGGATGCCTGAACCCACACCCTGGGGACCTGAACCTCGATGGAGACAATCGACCATCACTTCTCAGTCTCCCAGAGCGGCTGGAAACAGCAAACGTCGTACCTGCACAAATGTTTTGGAATGGAGTAATCGGACCGGAAACAGCGGAGAACCTGGCGCGTCCGCACAGTTTATCCGCACGGTTCACTCTATACCTCATCACAAGCTGGAATAACAACACGATTTTGCCGATCTGATGGCCAAACGACCACATCGATCGCCGGCAGCCTTTCTCGTGCGGTTGTTTCTGTAAACACCCCGGATGCCGGCTCCCGGCTTGAAGAATGCCGGGACAAGCTTCGCCGGCATGACGGACGCAGATGCCGCTTCAGACGTCATTTCGTCAGTCTTCAAGCCGGAATCCAGACGACCTTCACAAGACGCAAGATCTCATTCTCCACGGGGATACATCTTGGAGTGAGGCATGAGGGGAACGAAGAAAGTCATAAAGAAATCTCTACCCGATGGAATCCCTCGGCAAGCTCGTATGGCTCGCCCTCTGCCATGGCCTCACACCGCTGCCTCAGCCAGGATTCGAGATCCGGGATGCCCAGCTCCCTGACCTGGCTTTCGTGGCATTGCAGCGCTGCGAGTTTGATCGAAAAAGTTTCTGTGATATCAACCTTATAATTAATGTCCTCCGCCGCCCAGAACAGGATCTCCCTCACCTTGTGAGGTTCGAGCCCTTCGGCTATCAGCTCCGGGTAGGCCAGATGGTCCCTGGCAAAAGGATAAACTGCGTCCATGACGACCTGCCCCGCCACCCGGTGGTCGCGATGCCAAAGGTAGCGCCGATAAGGGTCGGCCGTCATCACAGTCTCCGGACGATGGATGCGAATCTGGCGAACGATATCCCTGCGAAATTCCGAAGTATCCTCAAGCCCCTGGTCCGGGTATCCCATGAACACGACCTGTTCGACCCCCAGGACCCGGGCCGCCGCACGCTGTTCCTGTTTCCTCATTGCCGCAAGAACCTCCGGCGCCAGATGCCGGTCGGTGGTTCCCTTGTCTCCGTTGGTGATGATCACATAGACAACCTTTCGCCCTTCCCGCGTCCAGCGCGCCACCGTCCCCGCTGCCCCAAACTCCGCATCATCCGCGTGAGGCGCCACAACCATCACATCCACAGGCATCGCGTTCTGCATCCTCCTGTTTCCGGTTTCGAATCGATCCTTCATTCGTGTTACTTGAAGCCACCTGTCAGCCCCGGCCATGAAGGCCATTCACGTGTCACATGACTGTACCCGTCCGGCGATGTGGACGCCGTTCAATGACCGTATTCTTCCATGAGCTCAACATAGCGATCGGCCATCGCGGACGCGACCCCGGACCAGCCGAAACCGAGCACCGAAGCCCTGGCCCTCTCGCGGACTTCGGATCTCCTGTCGGCACCCTGCAAGAAGCTGAGGATGCAGTCTGCAAAAGCAGCCGGCGATCCATCCGGAACCATGCAGCCCGTTTCCCCCTGCAGGATGATCTGCTCCATGGCACCCACAGTGGTCGAGACGACCGGAGTCCCGCAGGCCAGAGCCTCCAGCGACACCAGCCCGAAGCTCTCGTAGTGGGAGGGCACCACGAGAACGTCTGCCGAACTGTAGAATTCGGGAAGATGATGATGTTCAACCTGCCCCACAAACCGGACTGAGCCGGCAATCCCAAGTTGATCAATCGTGCTCCGCAATTCTTCATGAGCCGGAGCTCCTGCGCCTTCCCCCCCCACGAGCACCAGGCGCAAACCCGGGAATCCCCTGAGCAGGCGGACTGCCTGAAAAAGCCTTTCGAGCCCTTTCACGGGTGAGAATCTTCCCACGAACAAAACAATGGCCTCATCGGGGTCGAATCCAAGGCTTCGACGCGAATGCACCTTTTCCAAAGGCCGGAAGAGCTCCAGGTCCACGCCGCATGGGACCACACGGACCCTTTCAGGATCAGCCCCGTAGAATCGCTGCAGGTCCATTTGCTCCCGGGAAGTGGCCGCGAAGATCCGGTGACAGGTCTGAACGAGTCCGTTTTCAGTCTCCACGCGCAAAGGAGGTTCCTCCTCCTGCGGCATGAAGCTGTTCTTTACGGCGCCCAGCGTATGGAACATGATGGCATGAGGAACATCCCACCTCCTCTGGGCCCAATCACCCACCCTGCCTGACACCCAATAGTGGCTGTGAATGAGGTCGTAGCAAAGCGACTCCTTTGCCCGAAACTGCTCCAGGGCCTGAAAAAAACCTTCGAGATGAGGATACAGGTCGGAGGGGTGCGCGTAGCCGTTGTCTCCCGCTCTGAACTCAATGAGACGGACGTTTGTCCCCAGATGGGTCACCGAAGGTCCGTTCCGCCCCTCGGGATGCCGCGTGAAGATGTCGATGTGATGCCCACGCCGTCCGAGCTCACTGGCCAGCGAGCGGATGTAAACGCTCATCCCTCCCGTATCTCGACTTCCCAGCCTTCCCAGCGGACTCGAGTGAACGCTCAGCATGGCGATGCTCATACGGTTCGGAATAGAACGATTCATTGGTCCTTCTGCACCCAGCGCCATAGGCAACGCATCCATCGGAATTCACATTCAAAACTGACCGGCCATGGTTCACGATGATCAGGCCGCTGCCCACCCGAGGGAGACTTGGCAGCGGCACAAAGGCACCCGCCGGGCGCCCAGACGATGCTTATAGGTCTCGGCGCCCTTGAGAAAATCGTAAACCTTCCTACCGTCTTCAATGCTGCGGCGAAGCGTCAACAGCTTGCACAGCAGCCCTACACTCAAGTGACGAAAGTCAGGGTCCAGGCCGCTGTTGTACAGGTAAACCGAATCATTGTGGTCGAAGCACAGAGCCGATGCCGCTCGGGCGCCGCCGACCTTCAGAAAGCACAGCTTCACCAGGCGGTACTCAGCCATAGCCTGAACGACCGACCGAAGAAAGGTTTCCCGCGCTGGGGTGAGAAACTCCCTTTTTTCCGGCCGGCTCAACCTGAAAAGATGCAGGAATTCACCCATCGCAGACTCCACGTCGCGAGGATCCTCGAGGACCTCCAGGGAATAGCTGGAGCTCCGCTGCAATCTTCTGAATTTTCTGTGGACTTCGTGCCGCTCCTTTCCCGGCAAATCCGACAGGTATGCTTCCCAGCTCAGGGGCAATGCCATTTCGAAGGAAGCCTCCCCGTCCTCCCGGGAAACCTTCCACCCGTGGGCATCCGCTGCAGTCGGCAGAGTCTGCATCACGAAGGAATCGGGTCTGACAGCACTCAGATCCAGGCTCCTGATTCCGTGTCGATTCAGGAGATGAAGCAGCGCCCCAGAGAAGACACGCTCCTCTCCGGGCTCGACGATGAAGTCCTGGTAGTCGCACACATCCTCGTCGCCGATAAATCGGGCCGTGTCACCATCGAGCCGAAGGGGGGCAATACCCACAGATCGATCGCCATCCCATATCTCCCAAAGCAGGAGATCATGACCCGCCCCGAAAGCGCTCCACCAGCTCACGAGCCAGGGGGGAAGCACAAACGGGCTGCTCCAGACGAGTGCGCTCGGGGAAGCAGACCAGCGGGCGAACAGGGATTCGAAGGACAGCGGGAAAGCAGAATAAGTCCCCCAACTCTCGACCGGATTCATCCATCCCTCGGTTCCGGCTTGAAAAGGAGTCCCGCTCCCATGATGTGTGCAGCAGTGCGGCATGGCCTCACGTCACTTCCGTTCAGCAATCCGGCGTTCTCCAAAAAGGCCCCAGGAGACAGCCACAACCCAAGCTTCAAGTGAGAGGGACAAGCTCCATTTCCTCAACCGCCTGTCAACCTCCAGCGAACCCCTTCTGCCGTGTCTTCCACAACGATGTCAGCGCGCTGGATGCTGTCGCGGACCTCATCCGCCTCTTTCCATTTCTTCCGGGTCCTGAATCGTTCCCTGAGAGCCAGAAGCTCATCGACCAACGGACCCAAGGTTGCCCGCCTGTCCATGGGACAGGATTCCATCTGTACTCCGATGAAAACCACCATGTCCCGAAAGATCTCGCGAGCCTGGGCAACGAACTCGTCGCTTTCGCGGTCCATCGCCGCCTGCCAGATCAATCGGTCCAGTTCAAGCAGAGCCCGGATCATGTCTTTAGGGGTACGCGATTCCACTCCGTGCTGAAAGAGGGACTCGACCTCATGGATCTCCTGCCAGAACCCGCTCTCCCGACCCACACCGGGAACCGGTTCGGCTTCCGACCCTCCCGCCTTCTTCTTCGTTTCCTTGCCGCCGTTCCAGGATACGGTCGACTCGACCCCCCGGAGCACATCCAGGGGTAAAACATCCCCCTTGCCGTACTTGAGCTCGATACCACCACGGCGGACGGTAACGCGGCCGATTCCCCGGATGGTCGCCCGATCCCTCGCAAAATCCAGCAGGCAGGCAGTATGTTCATCCAGCCCCAGGATCGTGCTCTCAGGAGGCAGCTGTGACTCCAGCCTCAAAAAGCGAGATTCTCCCATGTAGCAGAAGCGGGTATCGTGAGTCCCCCCTTCCGCATTGTTCCAGTGAGGAATCACCACCAGGTTCAGCCCAAAATGAGAAAGAACATCGATGCCTTCCGCCCAGTGGATGTCTTCTCCCACTTTGTAGATCTCGTAGACGGGCAGGGTGCGACAGCCCACGGTGAGAGCCGCTGCGCTGGCAGCCACAAGGCACCCCCCGGCCTTCACTCGGGCGACCAGGATATCGGGGATCGGCGAGTCTTTCCACTGGCGCACCGCATAGGTGGGGCTGCCGGGACCGATGAGCAGGTAATGGGATTCCTTCAAAGCATGGAAGGCCAGCTCAGCATCATAGGGCGAGAGCTCATCCTTGTTCTTGTAGGACGCAACGGACATGGTCTGCTGAACATGATCGCGAAAGTACTCCACCGCCTTCTGAGCCAGCTGGTCTGCATTCAGCTGAAACCCGGCAGGGGTATCCAGAAAGACGGGCTTCGGAGGGTGCGGAACTTCCGCCAGCAGATCCTTGTGCACGGCCACCATCGTGGAAGTCAATTCCCCGGAGCCCATGAGGGCGACAATGCCCTGCTTCACTCCCATTCCTATTGCCTCTCGCGTCTGTCAGTCATTCAAAACGAATTCCGGCCAAGGCTCCTGCAGCATCCGGAAGCCATTCCGAAAGCTCCCCACATCCCCGTTACGCGACCGTATCCCACGAACGCCCCGACACACCGCGCACGTTGTTTATGTGTCCTCTAAGCTCAATTGCCGGAATCGTCAACCGTACACAGGAATCCCAGGAGGATAGAAACGATATCGGCGGGCGCCAGGCGATCGACCTCGACGGCATGTTCTGCCGTTGTCTCATAGAGCGGAAGTCGTTCGTTCAGAACCGTTTCGATTTCCTTTTCGAGGGGCATCCCGGTCAACGGAGGGCGATAAGCCGCCGAACGGTCGTCACCCAATATTCTCGACAGGATGGTTTCTTTGGAGGCTCTGAGCCATATGACGTGGAAGGCGCTTCGGAGCAGGACCCTGTTGGCCGGGTCCAGAATGACCCCTCCTCCTGTCGCCACCACGGTCCGATCCCGGGCAGCCAGACTCGATAGGAGCCGGCTTTCTTCGCGCCTGAAAGCCCTCCACCCATGAAGCTTGACCCATTGATCGATGTTCATCCCCAGGGAGGCGACCAGTTCATCATCCATATCCACGAAAGTCCAGCCAAGATGCTGAGCCAGCAGGGAGCCCACAAGGCTCTTCCCCGTGGCGCGAAAACCGATCATGGCGATTCTGGATTTCATTTGGCCGGTTGGCTCCTTTCTTCGGTTGCAGGGCTTCAGATCCTCGCCGAGTATACCTGCTCAGCTCCCAGTTCCGGAAAGACAAAAGATTCGTGAGCGGTGTTCTTTTGGATGGTCCCTGCGATATGCCTGTTGAGGCTCGGGCTCTTACGATTTATAGTAGATCCAGGGAATCTGGAGTAGCGCAAATGATCGCCGGCTCTCCCAAAGGAGAGCGGGAGGAAAGTCCGGGCTCCGCAGGGCAGGATGCTGGGTAATTCCCAGTCTCGGTGACGAGGAGGAAAGTGCAACAGAAAGCAGACCGCTCCGCTTTGGCGGAGTAAGGGTGAAACGGTGAGGTAAGAGCTCACCAGTCCCGGTGGTGACATCGGGAGCTAGGCAAACCCCATCCGGAGCAAAACCAAATAGGGGAGTGTTTGAGGGCGGCCCGTCCGAGCTCCCGGGTAGGTTGCTTGATCCCGCTGGTAACGGCGGGGCTAGAGGAATGATCATTGCCTTTCGATCCGCTCGTCGGCCTCGAAGGGAACAGAACCCGGCTTATGAACTGCTCCAGATTTCCTTTTATTCCGAAACCCCATCCTTCGAGTTGATCTGCATGGAAAAAACTTATGCCATTATCCCAGCTGCCGGCAAGGGCATCCGAATGGGAGGCGACCAGCCGAAGCAGCTCATGGATTTGTACGGAAAACCCATCCTGGTCCATACACTGGAAACCTTCTGCCAGGTCGATCTCATTTCGGGAATCCTCCTGGTGCTGCCCGAACGATTTGTTCGGGACACACAAGACTTGCTGCTTCGGCACATGGGGTTGGAGCCTGCCGCAGGGCAAGGAGTCCCCTCCTCCCCCGACCGGAGCCCCTGGCTTCGCATCGAGTGCGGGGTAGGGGCTGGGCCCGTTCTGAAAAAGGTCCGGAAATTCTTACGATTCGTGGTCGGGGGAATCGAACGGCAGGACAGCGTGTCCAATGCACTCGGGCAGCTTCCCGCCGATTGCGGATGGGTTGTGATCCATGATGGAGTGCGGCCGTTCGTATCGCTGGACCTGATCCGGAGGACGTGTGAGCTGGCGGTAGTGTCCGGCGCTGCCATCGCAGCCGTTCCTTCCACCGACACGGTGAAACGAGTGGAGAACGGGGAAGTGGCCGAAACCCTTCCCCGTCAATCCATATGGCTTGTTCAGACTCCACAGGTCTTCAAGAGGGGATTGATCCTCAAGGCGTACGACGAAGCCAGGCTGCAGGGCTGGATTGGAACAGACGACGCCTCGTTCGTGGAGCGGCTGGGACACACGGTAGCCGTCGCTCAAGGCGAAAGGTCCAACATCAAGGTCACGACGCCGGAAGACCTGGAGTGGGGTGATTCATTCATGAAGCGTGCGCGCGGTTACGATCCCAGTTCAGCGGAAAGGGGAGTCGATGCGAGTGGGTTTCGGGTATGACGTTCATGCACTGGTGACGGACCGTCCCCTGTTTTTGGGGGGCGTGGAAGTCCCTCACACTCACGGGCTCTTCGGACACTCCGATGCCGATGTGCTGCTCCATGCCATCTGTGACGCCCTGCTGGGCGCTGCGGGTCTCGGGGATATCGGGCGTCATTTCCCCGACTCCGATTCGGCATTCAAAGGGATATCGAGCCTTGTGCTGCTGGAGAAGACGATGAACCTGATCGCCCGGCGCGGGTTCCGGGTCGAGAACGTGGACAGCACCGTTGTGCTTCAGAAGCCGCGTCTGGCCCCCTTCATCGACCGCATGGTGGAGGCCATCGCAGGAGTCATGAACATTCCCCCGACTCGTGTGAACGTTAAAGCCACGACGACCGAAAGGCTGGGGTTCACGGGCCGGGATGAAGGGATCGCCGCCTATGCGGTGGCCTTGCTTGTCGAAACGGAGAGCTGATGCACAGGCGGAACGCACACCGCCATGAAACCATGGGTTTGCTCTCCGCAGGTCGATGGTGTATGTAGTTTCGGACAGCATGCAACGCTCGAGTGAGTTTCCAGTCCAGTCAGAAACCGACAACTGCGCTTCTTTCGAGTGTTGAAGACGGGTTGCAGTCATCACTATTTTATTGGGAGACCGTGGCGAATGGCCCTTCAGGTTTACAACTCACTTTCACGGACCAAAGAAAGCTTCATTCCCCTGGAACCCGGCAAGATCCGCCTCTACGTCTGCGGAGTCACCGTTTACGACCAATGCCATATCGGGCATGCCCGCTCGGCCATCGTGTTCGACGTGATTTACCGCTACCTCCTTCGCAAGGGCTACGATGTAACCTATGTCCGCAACTTCACGGACATCGATGACAAGATCATTCGTCGGGCCAATGAGGAACAGGTGGAGTTCCGAACCATCGCCGACCGCTACATCGAGGAGTTCTATGAGGATATGGATGCGCTGGGGGTTTTGCGCCCCACGCTGGAGCCCCTCGCTACGGACAATATCCCCGACATGATTGAGATCATCCAGCGCCTGATGGACAAGGGCATCGCCTATGCCTCCGGAAGCGACGTCTATTTCGCAGTGGAAGGCTTCCCGGAATATGGCAAGCTTTCGGGGCGCGCCCTGGAAGACATGATGGCCGGCGCCAGGGTGGAGGTGGATGTCCACAAGCGCAATCCCATGGATTTCGTCCTGTGGAAAGGCAGCAAGCCCGGGGAGCCGGCATGGGACAGTCCGTGGGGGCCGGGGCGCCCGGGATGGCACATCGAGTGCTCTGCCATGGGGAAGCGTTTTCTCGGCGAGACCTTCGACATCCATGGTGGTGGAAAGGACCTCATATTTCCGCACCACGAAAACGAAATCGCTCAGAGCGAAGCGGCTTTTGGAGTTCCCTTCGTTCGTTACTGGCTCCACAACGGGTTTGTGAACATCAACAATGAAAAGATGTCCAAATCGCTCGGCAATTTCTTCACCATTCGAGACGTGTTGAAGAAGGTGCATCCGGAAGCTCTCAGGCTCTTCGTGCTGAGCAAGCATTACCGAAGTCCGGTGGATTTTTCCGACGAGACGGTCGCCGAGGCCGAACGTGGGTTGGAGAAGCTTTATGGCACTCTGGCGGCTGTCAGTGACCGGACCGCCGAGGTGACGGGCACAACCCCCGATCAGGCCCTGAAGGCCCAGGACTCCGAGCTCTGGGAAATGGTCCAGCGCCTGCCATCCGATTTCGATGATGCCATGGACAACGATTTCAACACCGCCCAGGCCGTGGGGTACCTTTTCGGCCTGCAGCGTCACCTGCAGCGTTTCCTGGATCGTTTTGGACAGAAGAAGCTCAAAGGCGCTGCAGCGGCTCTCGCTCAGCATGCCGCATCCCGGCTGGTTGAGCACTCCCGGGTCCTGGGACTCCTGGAGCGCGAACCCGGCAGTTTCATGGACGAGCAGCGAGCGTTGAAACTGGTGGAAACGGGGATGACCGAAGAGGAGGTTCAGGCCCTCATCAACCGGAGGGATGAAGCCCGGCGGGCAAAGAATTTCGCCGAGGCCGATCGTATCCGGGAGGAGCTCGAAACCCGAAGAATTCAGCTGGAGGATACGCCCACGGGGACCCGTTGGCGGGTCGCTCCGGGCGCACCCTGATCCTCTCTGAAAAGTCTCGGGTTTCGGGTTTCGGGTTCCTAGCTGTTTGCTTCTTCAGCTGGAATTCGAGGAAACCGGCACCACGGCGGCTCCGTATCAGGGGCGTCCTAATGATGAGCGCATCCGCCGTTATGCCCCCTGCAAGTGTCGTTTGCCGTGAAGACCGGCAGCTGATTAGTCAAAATGCGCTCCACATTCTGTCGAACGGTGCCTTCCGAGGCCCGATAAACCCTTATGCCCTGGGCCTGGAGCTTGATCAATGCACCCATTCCAATACCACCCACAACCACACCGTCTACGACTCGGCCGCCCAGCGCCATGATGGGCTGGCACATCCCGTGGGCATGATGTTGATCTCCATTCCGGATTTCTTCAACCTGCAGGGTGTCCGTTTCGACGATGACGAATCCCGGTGCCGATCCAAAGTGACCATAAACCATGCTTTCGAGCCCCTGCAGCGACTCGGTGGGAAAACAAATCTTCATGTGGCAAGCTCCTCTTGTTCAATTTATCTATAAACACATAATTCAGGTGACAGCCATTTAGGCCCTGACGGTTGCATTTATTAACCCCTGTCATGCACTTTGTCAACCGACGCCGAGCCTGTCTCTGGCAGAAGCTGCATGGGAGTGCCAGCAGGCTCATGACGGGCTGATTCGCCAGGTGCACACCTGCATTGCGGGACTCTTCCCGAGCCATGAACGGCAAGAGGTTGGGCTGCAGGCTGAACCTTTGTTGAAATGGGCTCCCCAGATGCTATATTAGGAAATGATGACTTGAACAGGAGGATCAGATGGAATCAGGGGAATTCATTACGGTTGGCGAAGTCTACATCAAGACGGACCGAATCCAGGGGAACATGGTCATACTCAAGGAGCTCGAGCAGGACACGAACTATTTCCTGATGTTTGTTGGAGATGCAGAGATCACCGCCATCGCCAAGGAAAAGGGGTTGGTAGACCCCAAACGCCCCTTGACCCACGATCTCTACCTTTCGGTTCTCAACAAGGCCGGCATCGCTTTCGATCGAGTGGAGATCTACGGGATGCAGGACAACACTTATTATGCAAGGGTTTACGCGACGATCAACGATCAAGAGGTGGTTTTTGACAGTCGTCCGAGCGATGCCGTCGCCCTGGCACTCCATGAAAAATGCAGCATCATGGTTCACAAGAAACTGCTCCGCCGCGAGTTGAGCGAAGATGAGATCCATGAATACGAGATGATCGTCAAGACCGTGAAGTTCTGATCCGGCTTGACGCTCGATGCTGTTTTCCCATAGATTCCTGAGATTCCTGCATTCGATTCCAACGGAGATTCGTCCTGGGCTGCAGGGTCGAGGAATGGACTTGCCGTTCGGAAGAGTGAGGGAGGTCGTGGATACCCTGAAAAAATGTGGTGACCGTTGCAATAGGACATGAGAGAATTCCTGACAGCCGGTTCTTCCGGCTTTCTTATTTCATCCGGGTTGATTTGAGAACTTCTGGGGAGGGAGAGAGAAATGGCCAAGCATAAGAAAAGCGAAAGACGAAAAGAACTGGATCGCCGCCGCAAACGACGGGAAAAACGCAAGAAACTGCAGGCCAGGGGCGTGGTGGCGGGCAGCGACTGAGCGGTTCACCTTCATTTCCGGAACAATTCTATGGTGATCCAACTCAATTCATTTCGGATGGATAGTTATGGGAATAAAGTCGTCATCTGCCACTTTCACACGTTTCTTTGTGCCCGATATCGTCACAGAAGACTTTTGGGGGTACGTCGATGAGAAACTGAAAGCCGGCGCATTTAAAGGCTGCGAGGAAGGCCAGGACGTGGCTTCAGGTTTCACCGTGTGGGAGGATTTTTTTGATCCCGCCTTCGACTCGGGGAGCTACCACAAGGGCGATTATGTGGCCTTCCACTACCGCCTGGACCAACGGAAGGTTCCGGCGATCATTAACAAGCAGTATACCAAGCAGGCTATTCAGAAGTATCGGGCGGAGAATGACGGGAAGTGGCCTTCTCGTCATGACAAGCTGGCCATCCAGGAGGAGGTCCAGGATTGGCTGTTGAAGCGTGTACTCCCCCAGCCCTCGGCTTTTGAGGTGGTATGGAACCCATCGGCCAAATGGATGGCTCTGGGAACCACCAGCCTCAAGATGCTGGATTCCTTCCTGGAGTTGTTCGAGAGCCTCTTCAGGACCTATCCGATCCCCCTGTACCACGCCCGCTGGGCGCTTCACACGGCTCCCATCGAGCCTCAGCTGAAGGACGCCCTGGGCTCGATGGTGAATGTCGAATCGGTCCACGCCATTGATGAAGGTCGATTTCTCGGGTACGAATTCCTGACCTGGCTCTGGTTTTTCACGGAGCACGCCGAGGGAAAACTGAGGGTCACGCCGGAGCTGGATGTTGAGGTGGAGCTTGGGGAGCGGCTTGTACTGACGTTGCCGGGCGAAGGGCGGGAGAAGGTCGTTTGCACTACGCAGGCCAACGCCCTGTCCGAGGCGCGGGTGGCTCTTCAACAGGGCAAGATGGTCGAAGAAATCCAGGTCCAGATGAGAGCGGGGGAAAACGACTATCAGGTGACGCTGGACAGCACCCTCCAGGCATTCAAAGGCTTGAAGACCCCGAAACAGCTCCCCGATTTCGGCCAGGATGATCCGGACGGTCGATTCCTGGAGAAGATGTTCTTCATCGAGGAAGTCTCGTCCATTTTGAACGCCCTTTATGCGACATATCTGAGGATGCGACTGGGCGGATCGTGGGAGTCGGATACCCTGCCCGTACTGAAAGAGTGGATAGGCGGCACCCCCGACCAGTCCAGGGACGGCTCTGCAGAACAATGATCCATGCCTGGCTCAGCTGACCTCCACATCCTGACGGATCTCTTCCAGAGACATTGGGTGAGCGGGCTGTTCGTGCTCATCACCCTCCTCACTCTTCTGCTGATTTGGGGCACACGCTACCTGGTGAGGAGGCGGCTGAAGCGACTCCTCGTTGAAAAGATCGAGGAAGAGGGGGAGCTGGATCTGTTGACCCCCCTGGAACCGAGAGACCTCGAGGCATTGGAGCTGGTCAAACGGTTGCGCCGGGAGATCTGGGATCTTCCCGATCTTGAGCTTCAGCTGAACATCGAAGCGCTCAACCAGCGGGCCTTCCAGGTCGTTCGAGCCGTAGCAGCAGTCTACCACCCCGAAAAGGAATCCCCTCAGTACGAGGCCTCGCTCCTGGAGCTGCTGCAGCTCATTCGACGGGTCGTCTCGCGCCTGCAGCGCATCGCGGAGGTGCTGCCCTTCAAGTATCTGGGAGTCCGGCGGCTCAGCGATTACCAGCGGTATTACGAAGTCTACCGAAAGATCAACGAAAATCCCATCCTTCAAGCGCTCAAGCGACACCCGACCATCTTCAAGGTGGCCCGGTGGGCCATGAACCTGAAGAATCTGAGCAATCCCCTCTACTGGGCGGGTAAAGAGCTCAGCAGGGAAGGCTACTTTTACATGGTTCGATGGTTTCACCTGACCTTTGTGAGTCAGGTGGGGCGCGAAGCCATCCGGCTTTACAGTGGTCGCCATTTTCAGTCGGAAGTGGATCGTGACGCGGTCCTCCTGTTTTATCGCCTGTATGCTCTCACATACCAATGGGGAGGGCCCAGCCGGGTTGACTGGGAGACACTGGTGGAGTTCCTGGCCGGCCACACGGGGATGGAAGCCGAGGGAAAGCTGCACATCCTTTCCCGGTGGTCCCGGAATCGGCTCCCCGAAGACCTGGATGGGCGGGAGCTGCAGACTCCATTGGGGCGCCGATGGTATCGCCAGGGGCTCAGACTTCTCCTGGAAAAGGATGCCGATCCTGCGCCCGGCCGCCGGCAGATCATCGAAGCCGAGCTGGCGCGGCTCAGGAAACAGAGTTGATAAACCGGGAGGGACCTGATGGCGATTGAGCTCATCGATATTCCTACCGAACGGACCACGGCGGCGACGGACCTGGCCATGGCCTTCCTTGCCGCCGGCTGTGCTTTGCAGGTCCGCCGCTTGAGAGATGCTGCCCCATGGAAGGTCAATCTCTGGATCTGTGTTTTTGGACTGGTGGCCACGGCGAGTCTCTTCGGAGCCGCGGCCCATGGTTTCAAGATGAGCGACACCCTCAATCGCCTCCTCTGGCAGCCGCTCTACCTGACCCTGGGATTGGCCGTGGGGCTGTTCGTGGTGGGCGCCGTCCACGACGGTCGGGGGCCCAGGAGTGCTCGCCGGACCCTGCCGTTCATGCTCGTGGCCGGCGTCGTCTTTTTCACCATCACCCGGGTCCTCCCCGGATCTTTCCTGATATTTTTGATCTACGAAGCTGTCGCCCTGCTTTACGCTTTGGCCGTCTATGGGTCCATGGCCATGGGTCGCCGTCTTCCGGGCGCTGAATGGATGGCCGCAGGCATTCTCTTCATGATCGTCGCCGCAGTGGTGCAGGCCACCAGGTGCCTCAGTTTTCAGTTCATCTGGCCTTTCGACCACAATGGGGTGTTTCACCTGATCCAGATGTCCGGCCTTGTGGCTCTGACCCGGGGACTTGTTGAAGGTCTGAAGCAGTCGGTGCGGTGATCGGCATCCCTGCCCGGGAAAACTTCGAAGGAAAAGTATTTGAATGTGCTCTGATCATGCCAGAATTGCGGCGTGGCCGGGTCCGGCGTCGACCGAATGGGCGCCCCAACTGGTTGCTCTCGCGCTCCTGATGTTTCGCAGGCGGATCGCGGATATCTTTCTGATGTGAACGGCTGCGAACTGGACTTTATCGAGAGCTCAAACGGAGTGCGACGCCGATTTTTGGCGACGGCATCTCCGTCGCACGTTTACAAGGCCCCGGCTTTGCGATACTTTTGTTTGGAGAGCTTCAGGAGCGGGATTTGAAGGACTGTCTGCATTACACATGGTGTGAGGACTCCCCGGACAACCCGCCCAAAGCCTCGTGAATGCCGTTTCTCGCCGCCTTGCTCCCTTCGTGGCGCTGGTGGATTCAGATCGCCGATTCCTGGGTCTGGTGGATCGTTATGCGCTGCTGGACCAGGTGAAAGCGGCCACACCCAAGGACTGACGGACCGTTACCATGTCCCCCAACAGCACCGACTATTACCTTTGTGACGAGCTCCTGACCGGGCAGGAACTGGAGGTGCGGGAGCGGGTGCGCCGCTGGGTGGAGGACCGTTACCTGCCCAGGGCGTCCGACTGCTTCGAGCAGGGGGTCTTCCCGGTGGATCTCATCCCCGAAATGGCGAGTCTGGGACTGCTCGGAATGAAGCTCCACGGCTACGGGGGAGCCGGAGTCAACAGCGTCGCCTACGGTCTGGCCAACCAGGAACTGGAGCGCGGGGACAGCGGCCTTCGGTCTTTCATCTCCGTCATGAATGCCCTCGTGATCCATCCCATCGCGACTTATGGATCGGAGGAGCAGAAGGAGCGATGGCTGCCCGATCTAGTCAGGGGCAAGGTCGTCGGATGTTTTGGCATGACCGAGCCCCAGGCGGGCTCCGATCCCCAAAGCATGCAGACGACGGCAGTCCACGACGGCCGGGATTATGTCCTCAACGGGCGCAAGATGTGGATCACCAACGGTGAGCTGGCCGACGTGGCGATCATCTGGGCTCAAACCGGCAACGGCATCCGAGGCTTTCTGGTGGAGAAATCCACACCGGGGTTTTCAGCCCGCCCGATTCGGCGCAAGTTCTCCCTGCGAGCATCCGTCACGTCGGCCCTCGTTCTGGAGGAAGCCAGGATCCCCGAGGCAAATCTGCTTCCCGGCACGACCGGGCTGAAGTCGGCTCTCGTGTGTTTGAACGAAGCTCGCTACGGCATCGCCTGGGGGACGGTGGGGGCGGCCATGGCCTGCTACGAAACGGCGCTGAATCATGCCAGGAGCCGCATTCAGTTCGGGGCGCCCATTGGTTCGAAACAGCTGGTCCAGCGCAAGCTGGTGAAGATGGTCACTGAGATCACCAAGGCCCAGCTCCTGTGCATTCGCCTGGGACGCCTCAAGGACGAGGGCAAGGCGCGTCACACGCACATCTCCATGGCCAAGATGAACAACAGTGCCGAGGCGCTCAAAATCGCCCGCGCAGCCCGCGACATCCTGGGGGCGAGCGGCATCACCCTCGGCCACCCGGTCATCCGTCACATGCTGAACCTCGAGACGGTCAACACCTACGAAGGCACCCAGGATATCCACACCTTGTCCATAGGCAGGGACATCACAGGCCTGAGCGCCTTTTGAGGCACCCATCCAGCACAGGACTTAAGCCTGCCTTTACCCCCCCTTTCGCAATGCTGTTGATTCGAGAGTGTTGGGCTCAGGCCCCTCAAATCAACGATATTGCCTCCCTTCCGGGGGGACTGCATTCGACTCTCAGGTCGTTTTCGCAGGGGGTCACGGCGTATCGGGGCGGCGAGAAGGCTCCCCGAACTCGATCCCCTGCGCCAGAGGCATCTCTCCGGACCAGTTGATGGTGTTGGTCTGACGCCTCATGTAAGCTTTCCAGGAATCGGACCCCGCTTCACGCCCTCCGCCCGTATCTTTTTCGCCTCCAAAGGCGCCTCCGATCTCCGCGCCTGAAGTGCTGAGGTTCACATTGGCGATGCCGCAGTCGCTTCCGGATTGGCTCAGGAAAAGCTCAGCCTCTCTCAGATCGTTGGTAAAAATGGACGAGGACAGCCCTTGAGGAACTCCGTTGTGGATTTCGACGGCCTCCTCGAGATGCCGGTATTTCATGACGTAGAGAAGCGGCGCGAACGTCTCCTCCCGCATGAGGGAAAGGTGCGGCTCCACTTCGGCGATGCATGGGGTGACATACGTCCCGGCGTCGAACAGTCCTCCGCACAGGGCGTCTCCGCCGTACCGAATCTTTCCCCCCTGCTCCCGGATGGTGTCGAGGGCCCGCTGCATTCCCGAGACGGCTTGACGGTCTATGAGCGGCCCCATGATGGTTTTCCTTTCGAAGGGATTCCCGATGCGCACCTGCTTGTAGGCGCGCACCAGCCTTTCCAAGGTCTCGTCGTAGACGGACTCCTGCACAATGAGGCGGCGAATGGTCGTGCAGCGCTGACCGGCCGTCCCCACAGCCCCGAACAGGATGGCGCGCATGGCCAGGTCCAGGTCGGCGCTGGGGGTGACGATGACGCCGTTGTTGCCGCCAAGCTCCAGCAAGGGACGTCCCAGCCTCTCCATGACGACCCGCCCCACGCGGCGTCCCATGGCCACGCTTCCCGTGGCCGAGATCAATTTCATGCGGGGGTCGGCGATGAGTCGCTCCCCGACCGTTTCCCCCTCACCGATGATGACATTCAAAACACCATCGGGCAGGCCATTTTCCTGCAGGATCTCGCCCGTGATCCTTGCTATCGCCAGTGCGCACAGCGGCACCTTGCTGGAAGGCTTCCAGACCACCGTGTCGCCGGCCACGAGAGCGATCATGGCATTCCAGGCCCAGACGGCCATGGGAAAGTTGAAGGCCGTGATCACCCCGACGGGGCCCAGTGGGTGCCACTGCTCGTAAAGCCGGTGTCCGGGACGCTCGCTCGGCATGGTATTGCCATACAGCATTCGGGAGAGTCCGATGGCGAAGTCACAGATATCGATCATTTCCTGCACTTCCCCTTCGGCTTCGGCGAGGATCTTCCCGTTTTCCAGGGTGATGAGCTGGGCGAGCTCCTGCTTGGAAATCCGAAGGCGACTTCGGATCTGGCGTACGATCTCGCCGCGGCCCGGGGCCGGGATGAGCCGCCAGGTGGAGAAGGCCTCCCAAGCCCTCCTGGCCACCTCTTCGTAGTCACTTTCCGAGGCCGTGCAGACCTGGGCCAGAGCTCGCCCGTCAATGGGAGAAACGGATTCGATCACGTGGTCCCGACAAGCCAGCCATCGGCTCCCGGTGCAGGCCCCCGGGTTCAGTCCTCCCAAATCCAGGGCTTCCAGGATTTCTCGTCTCTTTTCCGTCATCTGCATGAGGTCATCTCCGTACCCGTCTTCCTTCCCGGCAACCGCCATGCCCTGAGGGCACAACGGACCATGAAAACTCAAGGGTCGTCATTCCCGCATGTCTCTGGCGGGAATCCAGGCCCTATGAAGACCCTGGACCCCCGCCGGAAGCACGCGGGGGTGACGTTGTGCCCGCTTTTCATAGGAATCGTCTCACAGGGTCAGTTCACGCACGCAGTCCTCGAAAATCGAAAGCCCCACATCGACTTCCTCGGGTGTAATGGTGAGAGCCGGGCAGAATCGAATGGTGTTTTCCCCGCAACCCAAAAGAAGCAGTCCCTTCTGGAAGGCCTTCCCGATGAGGGCATTGCGCCATTCAACGGCGCGCTCCTTGGTTTCCCGGTCCTTGACCAGTTCGACTCCGATCATGAGCCCCATTCCGCGAACGTCTCCCAGGCATTCATGGTCCAGTTGAAGCCGGTGGAGACCCTCCATGAACTGTCTTCCCCGATCGGCGGCATTCTGCATCAACCCCTCCTCCAGCAGGTCGAGGGTAGCCAGGGCCGCCGCACAGGAAACAGGGTTTCCCCCGAAGGTCGAGGCGTGGGAGCCGGCCTCCCAGTCCATGATGTCGGCACGGGCGATCATCGCCCCGAGAGGCATCCCGGAGGCGATTCCCTTGGCCAGGGCCACAACATCCGGCTCGATTTCGAAATGCTCGACGGCGAACATCTTTCCCGTCCGCCCCATTCCCGACTGCACCTCGTCCGCAACGTAAAGAATCCCGTACTTGCGAGCCAGCTTGATGAGCTCACGATGGAATTCAGGCGGCGGCACGATGTAGCCTCCCTCCCCCTGGATCGGCTCCACGAAGATGGCGGCCACTTCGTCCGGAGGGACCGACGTGCGAAACAGAAGGTTCTCGAGCCAATCCACGCACTCGGTGCCGCACCTGCTCCGGCAGTGCCCGTAGGGGCAGCGGTAGCAGTTGGGATAGGGCACGTGCGTGATGCCGGGGACAAGGGGGTTGTAATGCTTCTTCTGAATCGTCTTGCTCGCCGTGAGAGAGAGGGCCCCCATGGTCCGCCCGTGGAACGCCCCGAAAAAGGCGATGTTCAGCTCGCGGCGCGTGTGCCACCGGGCGAGCTTGAACGCCGCTTCCACCGACTCGGCCCCCGAATTGCCGAAAAACACCTTGGCCGGGGCGTCGCCTGGCATGAGCCGGGCCAACCGTTCAGCCAAAACGATCTGCGGGGTGTAGTAAAAGTCCGTGCCCGACATGTGGAGCAACTCCTGAGCCTGACGGACGATCGCCTCGACCACCCGCTGATGGCAGTGCCCGGTGGCGCACACGGCGATCCCCGATGTGAAATCCAGGAAGGTATTGCCGTCAGGGTCCGTGACCCACAATCCTTGGCCGCGCTCTGCCACCAACGGATAGACCCGGGTGTAGGAAGGTGAAACGTAACGGCTGTCCAATTCGATCAAGGCCGCAGCGCGCGGTCCCGGAAGCTCGGTGCGAATGACGGGAGTTCTCATGGCATGCTCACCCCGCTGGCAAATGGTCAAATTATTGAGGCTTCAAGTGAATCGAACAATTGACCGGTGAGGGTAGCTCCTGGAGCCCACCTTGTGGTATGGTATAGTCGTTTTTCACCTTTTTAGCCATTTGGTTATCTTCAAAGCCTTGCCTCAGGCAAGCCGCGGTATTTTCTTTTCAGAGATGTCGTGAACAGCCATCATCCGTTTTTGCTCTCGACCGCCCTCAATTCAATATAAGGATGATAGAGATGCCCAGAAAAGCGATCGATCTTCCCCTTCAGGTGGATTACCTGTCCATATTGGATGAAAATGGTCAGGTGGATCGGGACCTGGAGCCCGATCTTTCCGAAAAGATGCTCCTGAAGCTGCATCGGACGATGCTGCTGGGGCGGCGCTTCGATGAGCGCATGCTCACCCTCCAGCGCCAGGGGCGCATCGGCACCTTCGCCCCCATCAAGGGCCAGGAGGCTTCACAGCTGGGAGCCATCGCGGTGCTCGAGCCCGAGGACTGGATGGTCCCCTGTTTTCGGGAGGCAGCCGCCGAGATTTGGCGAGGCAAGGCCATGGAGCACATTCTGATGGTCTATGCCGGCTACAATGAAGGGGGCGTCATCCCGGAGCACGTCAACAACCTTCCCGTTTCCATTCCGGTCGGCAGCCAGACCCTCCATGCAGCGGGGCTGGCTTATGGGATGAAATACCGTGGGAAAAAGCAGATTGCCATGTGCTTCTTCGGAGACGGCGCGACCTCCGAAGGAGATTTTCACGAGGCCTTGAATTTCGCTTCTGTCTTCCAGGTTCCGGCGGTCTTCATCTGCCAGAACAACCACTGGGCCATTTCCGTCCCTCGATCTCGCCAGACCAAGTCCAAAACTCTGGCCCAGAAGGCCCTCGCCTATGACATGCCTGGAATCGCCGTGGATGGAAACGATGTTCTGGCCGTCTATGCGGCGGCGAAGGAAGCGGCGGATCGGGCCCGCTCGGGAGACGGCCCGACTCTCGTCGAAACGGTGACCTACCGTATGTCCGTGCACACGACGGCAGACGACCCCAAGCGCTACCGGAAGGATGAGGAGGTCGAGGAGTGGGTCCGCAAGGATCCCATCACCCGGTTTCAGAAGTACCTGACGGACAAGGGGCTCCTCGACGAGACCGGGATTCAGGCGGTCGAAGAGGAAGTGAAGGCGGAGATCAAGGAGGCCGAAGAGCGCTTCGCACGGTTTGCGGAGAAGCCGGTAGACCCGCTGGTCATGTTCGAACATGCCTATGCGGAGTCCCCGCCGTATCTCGAATCCCAGAGAGAGGAGCTCAGGAGAGAGCTCGAAGCCGGGAAAGGAGGGGATCAGCATGGCTAAGATGACGATGGTCCAGGCCCTTAACCTGGCGCTCAGACAGGAAATGGAAAAAGACGATCGGGTCATCGTACTCGGAGAGGACGTCGGCCTGGACGGCGGCGTTTTCCGCGTCACCGACGGGCTCATCGAGCAGTTCGGCCCCGATCGGGTCATGGACACGCCTCTCGCCGAATCGGGCATTGCGGGGTTTTCCATCGGCATGGCGGTTTACGGGCTGCGCCCCGTGTGCGAGATGCAGTTTTCCGGATTCAGCTACTACGCCATGCACCAGATGGAAGCCCACGCCGCGCGACTGAGAGGGCGCTCCCTGGGGCGGTTCAGCGTACCCATGGTGCTGCGGTGCCCCTACGGAGGCGGTGTACGCGCCCTGGAGCACCATTCGGAAAGCCGCGAAGTCTACTGGGCCCACACGCCGGGTCTCAAGATGGTGATCCCGTCGACTCCGCGCAATGCGAGAGCCCTCCTGGTAAGCGCCATCCGCGACCCCGATCCCGTGGTGTTTTATGAGCCAAAGGCCGTTTACCGCGCCTTTCGCGAGGAGGTTCCCGACGAGGAGGAAACCTTCCCCATCGGAAAGTCCCAGTTGGTGCGCGAGGGCAAGGACATCACGGTGGTGAGCTACGGCGCCATGCTCCATCCAGCCCTGAAAGCGGCAGACCGGCTTAAGGAGGAGCAGGGGATTGAAGTCGAAGTGATTGATCTTCTGACCATTTCACCCCTCGATGACGAGCTTTTCACCGAATCCGCGCGCAAGACCGGCCGCGTGGTGATCGTCCATGAAGCACCGAGGAGCTTCGGCCCGGGCGCTGAGATCATGGCGCGTCTCATCGAAAAATCCTTTCTCTACCTGGAAGCGCCTGTCCGACGAGTCACCGGATTCGACATCGTGATACCTCTGTTCCAGAGAGAGATGGAGTATCTGCCGGGAGCAGACCGAATCGTGAAGGCGGTTCGTGAGACGCTTGACTTCTGACGGGACGTCTTCGTGGCAGGGGTGCGAGCCCGTATAGGAAACTGAAAACGGAGAGGAGGATCTATGCCGGTTGAGTTCAAGCTTCCCGACCTGGGCGAGGGGATACATGAGGGCGAGATTGTGGAAGTGCTGGTCGCGGTGGGAGACCCGGTGGAAGACGGCCAGCCCATTCTCGTCGTCGAAACCGACAAGGCGACCACTGAAGTACCTTCTCCGGTCACTGGAAAGGTAGCTCAAATCCTGGTGAAGCCAGGCGATGAGGTCAAGGTGGGACAGGTCCTCATGACTTTTTCCGTCGAGGGTGAAGCCCGGGAGCCCAGACCCGCCGAAAGGACTGCGCCGAAAGAGGACAAAGAGCTCGCGAAGAAGAGGGAAGAAGCTCTGGAAGCCGGGGCAGCAAAGCAGGAAGACAAGACCGGGCCAGGGGGTGAAGCTCCCGTGTCCGAAGAGGGAATCGGTCCGGTACCGGCAGCTCCTTCGACGCGTCGTCTGGCGCGGGAGCTGGGTGTGGATATCAGGCAGGTAACGCCTACGGGACCGGGGGGGCGGGTGACTCCGGAAGATGTGCGGACGTTCGCCGACAAAGGGGCAAAGCCTGTGGAGGAGCCCGCAGCTCCGCCTGAACGGGAGGAGGCGATCCCTCTGGCTCCGGCCGTCATTTCGCGCGCCGAGCTCGAGGACCATGCCCGATGGGGTCCCGTGGAGCGCTTGCCGTTGAAATCGGTTCGCCGAGCCACCGCCCGGCACATGGCTCTCGCCTGGTCCCAGATTCCGCACGTGACTCATCAGGATACGGCGGACATCACGGATCTGGAAGTTTTTCGCCGCAGGCACAAGGCAGGCATCGAGCAGCAGGGCGGAGCTCTCAGCATCACGATCTTTGCGCTGAAGGCGGCCGTTGCTGCGCTCAAAGCCTATCCTCGCTTCAATTCAAGCCTGGATACGGCGGCCGAGGAGATCGTCCTCAAACGGTATTTCCACATCGCTGTGGCCGTGGACTCGGAACGCGGACTCATCGTCCCGGTCATCAGGGATGTGGACAGAAAGAGCATCACCGAGCTTTCCTCAGAGCTGCGCAGCCTCGCCGAGAGAACCCGGGAAGGGAAGATCCAGGTGGAAGAGCTCCGGGGTGGATCTTTCACCATTACCAATATCGGGGCGCTGGGCGGTACTGGATTCAACCCCATCATCAATTTCCCTCAGGTAGCGATCCTGGGAATGGCCCAGGCGCGTTGGCAAACGGTCGTGCGGGGAGGGGAGGAGCCTTTTGAGATCGTGCCGCGCCTCATGCTGCCTCTCATACTGGGATTCGACCACCGCGTGGTGGACGGCGCCGACGCCGCGCGCTTCCTGAATCGAGTGAAAGAGATTCTCGAAGACCCGGAGAAGCTTCTTCTGGTGTAACTCGATATTGCAGGTCTCACCTTCTTGAAAGGCATCGATCATGGTCATGGGTGAATTCACTCAGGAAACGGAGGTCCTGGTCGTCGGCGGCGGACCGGGCGGGTATGCCGCCGCGTTTCGAGCCGCAGACCTTGGGCTGGACGTGACGATCATCGACCAGGACGGGCGGCTGGGCGGCGTCTGCCTGTTTCGGGGCTGCATTCCATCCAAGACCCTGCTCCACGTGGCGGAGCTGATCACGGAGACGCGTCGGGCTGAAGAAATGGGTGTCACCTTCGATCCTCCGCGCCTCGATCTCGACAAAATAAGAACATGGAAGAACCAGGTCGTCAGTCGCCTGGCAAAGGGTTTGATGGACCTGAGCAAGAGCCGGGGCGTGCAGGTCATCAAGGGGCGAGCTGTCTTTGAAGACTCCCATCATGTGCGGGTCCAGGGCTCGGAGATTTCCCACTTCAAGTTCAAGCATGCCATCATTGCGACGGGGTCCCGTGCAACGCTTCTTCCAGGGCTCGAGGCGAAAAAAGGGGGCCGCATCATGAATTCCACGGGGGCCCTCGCTCTGGCCGACATCCCGGAACGCCTCCTGGTGGTGGGCGGAGGCTACGTGGGAGTCGAGCTCGGTTCGTTCTATGCCTCCCTCGGAAGCCGTGTGACCGTCGCCGAGAACAACGAGCGGTTGATGATGGGGGCGGATGTGGACCTGGTTCAGATCCTCTCGCGGCAGCTTTCGGAGCTCTTCGAAGCGATTCACACCAAAACGCGCGTCACGTCGCTGGATGAACGGGAAGATGGTGTGGAAGTCACCCTGGAAGGTGCCGCCGGCAAACAGAAACAGGTGTTTGACCGCGTCCTGGTGGCCATCGGCAGAAGCCCTAATTCCAACGAGATCGGCATCGAGAAGACGAAGATCTCCATGAATGAGCGCGGATTCATCACCGTGGATGAACAGATGCGCACCAGCGACCCGACCATTTTCGCAATCGGTGATGTGGTGGGCGGCGCCATGCTGGCCCACAAGGCCATGCACGAGGGAAAAGTGGCGGCTGAAGCCATCTCGGGGCAGCCATCGGCCTTCGATTACCAGGCTATACCGGCCGTGGTCTACACGGACCCGCAGATTGCGTGGTGCGGTCTGACCGAAGAAGAGGCCCGGAGTCGCAACCAAACGGTAAAGGTAACCCGCTTCCCCTGGTCGGCCTCGGGGCGTGCGGCTTCTCTGGGTCTTTCCCGTGGCATGACCAAGCTCATCGTGGACCCTGAAACCCAGCGGGTCCTTGGCATGGGAATCGTGGGTCGGGATGCCGGAGAGATGATCTCCGAGGGCGTTCTGGCCATTGAAATGGGGGCGCTGGCTGAGGACCTGGCCCTGACCATTCATCCCCACCCCACTCTTTCTGAATCGGAGGAAGAGGCAGCGGAAGCGTTTCTGGGGAGCTCGACCCATATCCTTCCGCCCAAGAAGTGACGAAGGGAAAATCTGCACTTGCGGAGGTCCTCCAAGGCGTGGAGATGTATCGGGACGGGAAGAGCCTGTTTTGGCTGGAAGAGTGTGCATCCGTATGATGGTGTGATGAGGATTCGTGGCACGCATGGGTTACCGCATGGATTTGGGCCGCATGGATTACCTTCGGGCCTGGGAGCTGCAGCAGAGACTGGCCATCGCCCGCTCGGAGGAACGGATCCGGGATGTCCTGCTGTTCCTGGAGCATCCGCCGACTTACACCTTGGGAAGGCGTACTCGGCCCGAGCACCTGCTCGTGGACCGGTCCACCCTCGAAAGCGAAGGTGTGGCCGTGCATGTTGTGGACCGGGGCGGCGACATCACGTACCACGGGCCGGGACAGCTGGTCGGCTATCCCATCATCAGCCTTGGAGGAAGACCCGGCGGTCCGAGCCGTTATCTCAGGGATCTCGAGGAGGTAATCATTCGAGGCCTTTCGGCCTGCGGCATCGTTTCGGGAAGAATGCCGGGGTTCACGGGGGTCTGGGCGAGGGAGGCCAAGATCGCGGCCATCGGGGTCCGGATCAATGCCCGACGCGTGACCACCCATGGCTTTGCGTTGAATGTCTGCCCCGACCTGGGCGCCTTCAGTCGGATCATCCCCTGCGGCATCAGGGAGAAGACAGTGACTTCCATGCGGGAAATCCTGGGCGCCGCTCCACCGCCGAATGCGGTATCCGACCGTCTCACCGAGGCTTTCGAGACAGTTTTCGAGATGCAGATGCGGCAGATCAATTCAGTCGATGAGCTGGGCCTGAGGGAACTGAGAAAGGACGGGGGCCCATGAGCCGAACGGACCACCACCCGGATCCGCCCAAACCGCCATGGATTCGCGTGCGCATGCCCCACGGTCCCGTCGTGGAACGTGTCCGGAGGCTGCTGCGGAGCAGATCGCTCCACACCGTGTGCGAGGAGGCCCTCTGCCCGAACCGGGGGGAGTGCTGGGGGAGCGGCACTGCGACCTTTCTCATCATGGGGGATACCTGTACGCGCAATTGCGGTTTTTGCGCGGTCGGACACGGAGAACCAGGGCCCTTGAACCCGGATGAAGCGTCGGACATCGCCGAAGCCGTGAAGGCCCTGAACCTCACCCATGTGGTGATCACATCCGTCACCCGGGACGATCTCCGGGATGGCGGAGCTTCCGCATTTGCCCGAGTTATGGAGAGAGTGCATGAGGTTGCGCCGGGATGCAGGGTCGAGGTCCTCGTTCCGGATTTCCGGGGCGAGGACACAGCCTTGGCCCGGGTCCTCGGGGCACGCCCCGATGTTCTGGCCCACAATCTGGAGACGGTGCGACGGCTCTACCCTCGCGTGCGTCCACAGGCCGATTATGATCAGTCCCTGGATCTCCTCCGTAAAACCAAAGAAAAGGCTCCGAAGATCATCACCAAATCGGGCATCATGGTGGGGCTGGGGGAGGAATGGGAAGAAATCCTTGAAGCCATGAGGGACCTGCGGGCTGTTGGATGCGACTTTCTGACGGTGGGGCAATACCTGCGTCCTACGAAAATGCAGCTCCCCGTGACGCGCTACATCCGGCCGGAGAGTTTTGAAGCCATCGGAAGAGCGGCGCGCGAAGCCGGCTTCCTGTGGGTGGAGGCCGGCCCATTCGTGCGAAGCTCCTACCATGCCGAAACAGCATTCCGGAGCCTCCGGCCTTTCATGACCGACTCCGCCTTGAAACCCTCCCAATGCCCAGACCATGGCTGAAGATCAGACCCGCCCGGCTTGGCATCACACGTGCCGGCTCTATTCCTGGAGCAGACATCTTGTGAATTGTGGAATTTACTTGACTCACCATGGATATTTATCCTATCCTCACCTTTCGTGTTTTTCCTGGAATTTCAGATGATTGACGGCGAAATGCCGGGGGCTCGAGTTTGTGTTCTCAACATGTCCCACTTCAAAAACCTTCGAAGCAGGCGGCTCAGGATTGCACAGACCATCACTGGAGCCGGTTGCCCTCTGGGAGGAGCGCGGTCGAGCAGGGCTGCGATGATCTGAGAAAGGAAGAGAAATGAAAGAGGACGTTGCAAAGGTTCGTACGTTCGCCCTCATTGCTCATGGAGGTGCCGGCAAGACTTCTCTCGCAGAAGCGATGCTTTTCGATGCAGGGGTGACCACTCGACTCGGCAAAGTGGATGAGAACACGTCCGTTATGGACTACGAACCCGAAGAGGTGAAGCGCAGGATCACGATCAGCACATCCTTCAACACCCTCACCTGGAACAAGCACCAGTTGACAATCATCGACACTCCCGGCGATTTCAATTTCATCTCGGAAACCAAGACATCCATGCAGGGAGCCGATGCGGTAGTGGTGTTGGCGGATGCAGTGGATGGAATCCGGGTGCAGACGGAGAAGGTGCTGGAGTTTGCGGACGAATACGACCAGCCGCGCATGATTTTCGTGAGCAAGATGGACCGTGAGCGCGCGGATTTTCCGGCGAGGGTCCAGGAGCTTCAGAACAGCATCGGCAAGCATTGCATCCCGGTTCAAATCCCCATCGGGGCGGCCGAGAGCTTCAAAGGGGTCGTCGATATACTCTCACAAAAGGCTTACGTGTTTGAAAGCGGCGACAGCGGGAAATTTGCCGTGCAGGATGTGCCCGCAGACCTTGCCGACACGGTGAGCAAATATCGGGAGGAGTTGATCGAGCAGGTGGCGGAAGCCAAGGACGAGCTGCTCGAGAAGTACCTGGAAGAGGGAGAGCTCTCTCCTGAGGAGCTCGTCCAGGGGCTGCGATATGCCGTTATCACCCGGAAGCTCATTCCCATTACCTGCGGTACGGGAACGGGTAATATTGCCATACAGCCGCTGATGGACTTCATCGTGAACAACTTCCCGTCGCCGGCCGATCGCGGAGCCGTCAAGGGCCAAGCACCCGACGGTGGCGCTGAGCTTTTGCGGGAGCCGGACCCGGCTGCACCGTTCAGTGCGCTGGTCATCAAGACCATCAGCGACCCCTATGCCGGACGCCTTTCCGTCATGCGTGTGTTTTCGGGAAGCCTCACAGCCGACGCCAACGTCTTCAACGCCACCAAGGGCGCCAAGGAACGGTTCGGCCAGCTGCTCCGGCTCAAGGGCAAGTCTCAGGACTCCATTCAGTCCGCCGGTCCGGGTGATATTGTCGCCGTGGCGAAGCTCAAGGAAACGGTGACGCAGGATACGTTGTGCTCGGAAAAGGACCCGATTGTGTTCCCGCCTATCGAGCTCCCGCCCGCCGTCTATTCTCTGGCGGTGGAGCCCAAGAGCAAGGGCGACGAAGACAAGATCTTTTCCTCCCTGACCCGCCTGATGGAAGAGGACCTCACCCTCAAATTGGAGCGAAACGAGGAAACGCGGGAGATGATTCTCTCCGGCATGGGTGAAATTCACATCGAGGCCACCGTTGAGAAGCTTAAACGGAAGTTCGGGGTCGAAGTGAACCTCAACCTGCCAAAAGTGTCATACAAGGAAACCATCAAAGGGAAAACGCGGATACAGGGCAAGTACAAGAAGCAGTCCGGCGGGCGGGGCCAGTACGGCGACTGCACCATCGAAATGGAATCCCTGCCCCGGGGATCGGGATTCCAATTTGTGGACAGGATTGTGGGCGGTGTCATCCCCAAGCAGTATATCCCGGCCGTGGAAAAGGGCATTGCCGAAGCGGCCCAGGAAGGCGCCATCGCGGGCTATCCGGTCATCGACTTCAAGGTGGATCTGGTGGACGGTTCCTACCACACCGTGGACTCGTCAGAAATGGCGTTCAAGATCGCCGGGTCCATGGCCTTCAAAAAGGCGGTGCTGGAAGCAAAACCCACCCTGCTCGAGCCCATCATGCTCATGGAGATCGTGGTGCCGGACGACTGCATGGGCGATGTCATCGGCGATCTGAACTCCAAGCGCGGAAGGGTCCTTGGAATGGAAACCAAGGGCAAAAAGCAGATCATCAAAGCCAATGTCCCCCAGGCCGAGGTGCTGAGATACGCACCGGACCTGCGAGCCATGACGGCGGGCCGTGGAATGTTCACCATGAGCTTTTCGCACTTCGAGGAGGTCCCCGGGCAGTTGCAGGAAAAGATCATCGAAGCCTCCAAACAGGAAGAAAAATAGTCGAGGGGAAACCGTTTGACACGACGAATGGAGCTTTTGGATTCGAGTCTTTGAAGCATGGAAAGCAGGAAGGCAATAATACTCTTGAGAAACGGAGGTTCCAGAACGATATTTACTCAGTATTCTAAACTTGCAGCAAGGGTTGACTCAAAAGACCATGAATCACACCGAGTCAGAGATGTTGGGGTTTTCCGGCATCATCGAGTGGATACAGCTCGAAAACGTGATCCAGCTCATCTGCCTTGCCCAGATGCGCCTCATACTCGAAGTCAAGAGTGGAGACCAGAGGGGGGAGGCATTTGTCAGTTCGAGCGCCGTCGTCCACGCACAGACCGCTGAGCTGCAAGCAGAGCAAGCCTTTTTGGACATTCTCCGCTGGGAGAACGGTGAGTTCGAGACTCGACCCTTGCTCGAAGAAGTGACCCCGAGCATCAACCGTCCGTGGGAGTATCTCCTCATCGAAGCCTTCCGTCTCCGAGGCATGAGGACGGAAGCCAGGCTCATGGCGGATGAAGATTCGGGTGATGATGAAAGCGAGATCGGTTTCTCCGGAAAGCTGGAACAGATTCCTCTCACGGACCTCATCCAGTTGATTTGTTCGGCCAATGTGGACTACCTGCTCGAATTGCAGGGTGAGGAAGGATCATCCGGAACCATCAGCATAGCTTCGGGCACCGTGCGACACGCCGTCCTGGGCGATCTTGAAGGCGAGGATGCCTTTTTCAAGCTTCACGAATGGGAGCGCGGGGTGTTCACGGCTCGCCTCCACCCGTTTGACGGCGTCACCTCCATCGAAAAACCGACAGACTTCCTGCTCACGGAGGTTATGCGGGCCCAGGATGAACGTTCGGGCGTGGATGACGATGAGGAGGAAGACAAAGCCGAGAGTCTTCTGAAAACCCTTCAGAAGATGAAGATGATCGAAAAAATGCGTCTGGCCACCACCGGCGATCGCGAAGTCAGAAACTACCTGATTCGCGACCCCAGCCGGCTCATTCAGCTCGCGGTCATCAGCAATCCCAGGATCTCCGATACCGAAGTGACGGCCATCGCCAACTCGAAAAGCGTTGACGAGGAGGTCCTGCGAAGGATCGCCAACAATCGCGAGTGGATGAGGATGTACCAGGTGCGGTCGGCTCTGGCCAAAAACCCCAAAACCCCCCTTCCCATCGCGTTGAAAATGGTCCCAACTCTGCAGGCCCAGGATCTGAAAGTGATCAGTCGGAGCAAAACCGTCCCCATCGCTATAGCTCAGGCCGCACAACGCCAGGTGCGTGAGAAGATCTGAACCGTCTTTCCGACGAGGAGTCATTGGATGCCGGACATACCCGAGGCTTTCAACAGGACTGCGGCCATCATAACAGTGAGCGATCGAGGTTCAAGGGGGGAGAGGGAGGACGCCTCCGGCGAAGCCATTGAGGCCGTCCTGACTCAAAGCGGATTCGAAGTTGTTCACAGGGTGATCGTCCCGGACGAAGTCCCGATCATCCAGTCCGTACTCCGCCGATTCGCAGACGAGCAAAAGGTGGGGTTCATCGTGACCACGGGCGGAACCGGAGTCAGTCCACGGGACGTGACTCCCGAGGCCACCCTGGCAGTATTGGACAGGATCGTACCCGGCATGGCCGAGGCGATGCGCGCATCAAGCCTTCAGAAGACTCCCCATGCCATGATCTCCCGGGCCGTGGCCGGCATTCGGGGATGGACCCTCATCGTAAATTTGCCGGGAAGCCCCCGTGGAGCCGTTGAAAACCTCAATGTCCTTCTTCCGGCCCTTCCCCACGCCCTTCAAAAAATCCAGGGAGACATGTCGGACTGCGCGAAAACCTGATTTCCCCGATAACGCTGATCGAGGGTCTGCGCCTCAGGACTCCTCGCCAAATCCCTGGCTCACCTCGGCTCGCTTCAACGAATACTTCTCGTTCAGCTCGTCTTTCTTGCGGAGGTATTCGCTGTTGATTTCGTCGATGACTCCATCCACCTTGAAAACATCGGATTCGACTTCTTCAACAATCCTCAACTGCTGCTGAACAGACGGCATGCCTTGCCAGTCTGCAGCGCCCTGCTTGTGGAGAGCGTAAACTTCAGCTCCAAGACCACTGTGGGCTTTGGCGAGCTTCTTCATGGCACCCGCCTTCTTCCACTTCTGGACCTGGATTTTAAGGAACTTCAAGATACAATACAGGTTGGAACAGCTATACTGCATGGCGTAATAACCCAGCTTCTTCAAAAACTCGACTACCTTACCCAATAGGTTTTTCATCTCTCACTCCTCGTTTCCGTGTGAAGGCGTGTTGAGGCTGTGTCGTCAGCCATACCCGACGAGCGTTAAATGTTGTCGATTCAGCCGGTCTTTCTGAAAATGAACGGGCCTCCGGGGGCGGCCCGCAGCCGGGGTCAGGCTTCAATCACACCCGCAAGCGCTCCTGCAGTCACAAACCTTTCATTCCTCTGCGTGTGCGGCTCCTTCTGACGGCCCCTCAGGCAACCCCACCCCCAGCGCACGCCTCAGACTTTCGGCCATTCGCGCAGTATGCGAACCTCCCCAATAGACCCTTCGGCATCGAGAGCACATGTGAAATTTCGCAACCGTCTCAAAAATATAGTCCGGAACCAGGCCAAATACGTCCCGGCGATCCACCGCTTCAAGGAGTTCATTGCAGCGGATGCAGCGTGCGAGGAACTGCCCCGGCTCCATCCGAAGGGGAAGCATCGCATGCAGTTCGCGGATCTGGTCCATGGGCGCGTTTTGTTGGAGACAGATGACGTTTCTTCGTCCACGCCATGAATGGCGGCGTGTCAAAAGAATCCAACCGGCCTCAGTATATTCGAGCATTTTCGACTCGCCGACCGGTTCGTAAATTGCGTCATAACCCAGAATGCGCAGCCATTTTGCCACTTTTCCGAGCATGCTATCAACCACAAAACGTCTTTCTAGAGCCCCGTTCCTCTCCATCCTGCACGATCCAGATCGATCTTTCGGAGTCCGCTGGGATAGTTCACCTGGAAAGCACCCACCTGGAACTCCTGGACACTCTGAATCTGATCGACCCTCACCTCCAGCCGCCAATCCTCGGCAGAAAACACCAACCGCTCGGGAACCTTGCGCGAAGCCAAATCAACGGGCGGCTCATAGCGCACGGTGATATCCTGGGGGCCTCCAGCCACCTGGATCTGCCTGAGTGTGAAAGGGCTTGTCCCAAATTCCCAGGTCGTCTTCCACGGTTCAGAGGGGTCCTGGGCCTGTACCCGCCATCCCGAATTCGTGGATTTGCTCTTCAGGTCTGCCAGATATTTCCGGGGGACCACGCCGGCCAGGCTGTAAATAAATGTCTCCATGGGCATGGGAAGACCCAGGAACTGCTGAATGAGGGTTTCAGGCCGGCCGGCTGTGTAGATGGCCTTCTCCGAAGGAACCCAGAGACTGGCCTGGTTCCGATCGAATAACAACAAGCCCACAGACTGCCCGAAAGGATTCAGGGCTTCAATGCGCAGCGTATCGGGTGGAGCCGCCAGAACCATGGTTCGAAGCCGGCGCAACGTTCCCTTGGTGCTCTCAGCACTGATGTGCGCCACCGCCTGATAACCTTGCCACTCCCGGGCACGCTCCTCGAGAATAGCCGTCCGATCCTCGAGTGGCATCGGCGCGACCCACTGCTCCACAGCGACGCGACGTGCACAGCCCGTCAAAGCGAGGAAAGCGAAGGCCATGACGAGGGCCATACCATGATGAGGCTTCATTGAAGGGACTCTATCTTCTGTCGAATCTTGTCCGGTTCCGTGTGCTGAAAATCGATGGCCTTTTGATAGGCTTCCACAGCCTCCCTGGTCCTGCCAAGCGCCTTATAAATGTCCCCCAGATGCTCGTGAATCACAGGATCTCTCGGGACGCGCTTGATCGCCTTCTCAATGATCTCGAGCGCCTTGCGAGGCTGGCCCATCTTGTAATAAACCCAGGCAAGGCTGTCCATGATGTAGCCGTCTTCCGGCTCCTCTTCCAGAGCCGCCTGGATGAGCTCCCTGGCTTCGACGAGGTTGATTCCCATCTCAGCATAGGTGTAGCCGATGAAATTCAGAGCGTTGGCATTTCTCGGCTCGAGGACAAGAAGTTTCCGCATCACCTCGATGGCTTCCTGCTTGCGATCGAGCTTGTCCAGGATGACGCCCTTTCTGAAGAGCAGATCCCGTTCCTCGGGTGCGGCGTCAATTCCCTTATTCAAAGCCTTGAGTGCTTCTTCATACTGCTGCTGCTCCTCCCGCAGGACTCCAAGATACAGGTAGGCATCGGCAGCATCGGGCTGCTTTTCAATGACCTGCTCCAGGACACGCTCGCCACTCTCGTAGTCCTTCATCTTGGAGAAAAGAAGGGCCAGCCGGATTTGAGCGGTCAGCCAAAGGGGACTGTTCCGAGAGATCAGTCGAAAACTGAGAATCGACTGGTCAGTATCCCCCTGTTCTTCATAGGTGGAAGCCAGGTAGTACAGTGCCTGGTCGTATTGCGGCTGCTCCTCGAGCAGATTGGTAAAATCTTCGATGGCTGCCTCGTAGTCCTTCTGCTGCAGATGGATGATCCCGATCTTCAGCCGGCTCTCGATGTCTTTGCGGTTCAGCCTGAGCAGCTGGTCAAACTGCCGAAGGGCTTCATCAGCCTTCCCCTGGCGCATATAGAGATTTCCAAGTCTCGTGTAGGCCTGAACGCTGCTGGAGTTGAAAGAGATGATGCGCAAATAGGTCTTTTCGGCCTCCTGGTTCCGGTCCGTCACTTCCTGAATGTAGGCCAGATCCAGAAGTGCGTTCTCAAAAGTGGGATCGAGGGACAAAACTTCCTGGTACATGGATTCGGCCTGGTCGTAAAACTTGATATCCAGGAACACACGCGCTTTGTAGTAAAGGGCAACGGGATTATCCGGCAGGAGGACACGAAGACGGTCAAAGACCTCCATGGCCTTGCCGAAACGCCCTTCCTGGGCGTAAAGGGCGCCCAAAAGCAGGTAAGCATTTTCGTTGGCCGGATCCATGGAAATGACGTGCTCGTAAGAGTCGATGGCCTTGCGATTCTGACCCAGTCCCGCATAGAGCTGCCCCAGCAGCATGTAGGCCGGTTCGTACTGAGTATCGTAGGTCGCTGCCTCCTCGGCCAGCTTCAGCGCCGCATCTATCTTCCCCTGGCGCACGTAGAGCGTCGCCAGCTCCGTCATGATCAGGGGATTCCTGGGCTCCTTCTTGAGAGCACTGCTGTAAGCGTCGACCGCTGAGTCGATCTGATTGGCCCGCAACTCGATTTGTGCTACAAGGTAATCGTAGTAACTGTCGGCTCGGGGAAGCTCTTTAGGCGCCGGCATCAACGGGGACCACGTGGGGACCGGATAGGAACGCTCGCCGGTGTATGCGCACCCGCTGAGGATGAGGAGGGCTAACAACCAGAGTGAGGGCAATTTCATAGTTGATATAAGGTTTTCCTCGCATTCCGTAGCAGAAGAAAAAATTTACTGAAAACAATAAAATAGGTCTGAAACCCACTACCACATTTGCCAGGGGGCGTCAACGTTTTCCCCAAAGAGCATTTTAAGTGATTTTTTGTAAAGCGCAACAGCGGCACAAACCGGCAAGCCCCTGTCAGACGAGCAGCAATCACGCCATGGATGATTACCCCAAACTGCGTAGCGGTCTGGAGGCCGCACAGGTCGAGCACGAAAGTCAGAAGATGATCCTGATCAGTGACCGGCTGGGCTTCAGCGAGGTCCCACTGATCATGTCACCCCTGGCGGCCAGCCTCTTGGGAATGATGGACGGAGAACACTCATTGCGGGATATCCAGGCCCACTGCATGCGGGCCACGGGCCAGATGGTCTTTATCGAAGATCTGCAGGAGGTGGTGCGCAGGCTGGATGAGAGTCTGTTCCTGGATAACGAGAATTTCAGGAATGTCCTGGAGCGTCGGATAGCGCGGTTCAATGAAGACCCCATTCGCCGCATGAAGTTTGCCGGCTCCGGCTATCCCGCCGAAGCGCCGGCTCTCAAAGCCAGACTGGATTCATTCTTCTCCCCCGAGGCCGGCGGTCCGGGTCTTCCTTTTCAAGCTCCACCGCAACGTCGCCTCCTGGGATTGGTGGCTCCGCACATCGACATCAATGCAGGCGGTCCCTGTTTCGCTCATGCCTACAAAGCCCTCTCGGAGTCCTTTGCTCCCGACACGTGGGTTATTCTCGGAACCGGCCACGAACCCCTGGAAAACCACTTCGCTCTGACTGTAAAGGACTTCGAAACTCCACTGGGACTGGTTCGATGTGACCGCGACCTGGCCGAGGAACTGGCTCGTCGGGCTCCCCGGGAGATACGCGCCAGTGAATACAACCATGTGCGTGAGCATTCCGTGGAGTTCCAGGCGGTTTTCCTGGCACATCTGCAGCCGACGGCCCGCATCATCCCCCTGTTGTGCTCCTTCTCGCTGGAGGATGCCGAGGTCGATCGAGACTACATCGATGAGGTTGCCCGGATTATGGGTGACCTCGCCAAAGGGGGGAGCCGCTCGGTCGGGTTCCTGGCGAGTGTCGATCTCGCCCACATCGGCCCCAGGTACGGCGATCGGTTTCATCCCACGAGGATCACCATCCAGGAGCACATGGAGGCCGATGCCAGGCTGCTGGACCTGCTGGCCCGGGGCGACTCGGACGGATTCATGAAATGCCTTCTTCGGGAGCACAACGGACGTCGCATCTGCGGCATGGGGCCGCTTTACGTGCTGGCCAGAATCCTGTCAGGAAGGGCTCAGGGTGAGCTCCTGCACCATACCCGGGCCGCCGTAGACCAGGCTGGATCCTTTGTGACTTTTGCCAGCATGGCTTTCTATGCCGCGTGACTTGACTGCACCTCAACGCGATAGAATGACCAAGCTTTCAGTGGTTATTCCTGCATGCCCCCGGCGGGAATCCAGAGGCTCTAAATGGCTGGATGCCTGCCAAAAGCATGTAGGGATGACGAAAGGCGAATCTACTCACCTTCTTTTCCGGGGCTGTTCTCAGGTGCCCATCTTTCGGAGGCCAATGGCGCTGGAGATGGCTCCTCACCTCACGAATTCAGGAGGAAAAGCCACCACCTGGTCGATGTGCTCGGCGGAGGCCAGCAGCATGACAAGCCGATCCACTCCCAGGGCAATGCCGGCGCACGGAGCCAGATGGGAAAGGCTTTGGAGAAACTCCAACGGGAGGGGGGTGACCGGCCGCCCTCGCTGGCTTCGGTTCCGCAAGACGGCATCGAACCGCTCCCTCTGTTCCCGTGGATTCGTCAATTCGCTGAATCCATTGGCCAGCTCCACTCCGGCCCAATAGAGCTCGAACCTTTCGGCAATGGTTGGATCCGTTGGAGAGAGGCGGGCCAGAGCCGCCTGGCTGGCGGGGTAATCCGAGAGGATGCAGGGGGCAGGAAATCCGAGTCGAGGCTCGACCTTTTCGACCAGGTCGAGGTCGAACCGGTCTTGATCCAGGGGATCGCGAGGCTCCCAGCCGGCAAAGCCTGAAAAAGCCTCTCGCACCGTGAGATGCTGCCAGTCGGCTCCGATATTCAGAAAACGGCCGCCGCAGGACCATCCCTCCAGCCGGCCCGCCGCCTCACACGCAGCCCGGAGCAAACCGTGGCAATCCTCCTGGAGCGCCCTGTAATCTGAGCCCAGCCGGTACCATTCGAGGAGTGTGAATTCGGGATGATGGCGCCTGCCGCGCTCCCCGGCCCGAAAGACCGGCGTGAACTGGTAGATGCGCTCGTAGCCCGCTGCCAGCAGCCGCTTCATGTAAAGCTCGGGGCTCGTGATCAGAAAGCCGGCTCCCCCTGCGGGAACGGCGTCGATATGCAGCTCAGGCGCAGGGGCCGCTGTCAGAACCGGGGTCTGAACCTCGAGAAAGCCCTGGCGGTCCAGAAAAACCCGGAGGGCCCCGATCACCCGGCGCCGCAGTTCGAGAACGGGCCGCTTGGCAGCCAGAAGGTCCTGTTCGGTCATAGGAGCTTCAGGATTTCACGCGTTCGACGTAGTTTCCCGTGCGGGTGTCGAGCTTGAGCATTTCACCTTCTTCGATGAAGAGGGGAACCTGGACAATATAGCCGGTCTCCATGGTGACGGGTTTGGTGGCCCCTGCAGCGGTATCGCCCTTGATGCCCGGATCCGCCTGGACTACCCGGAGCTCGACGAAATTGGGGAGCGTGATACCGATGGGGCGGCCCTGGTACAGCAGCGAGCTCACCGCGAGGTTCTCCGTGAGAAAATTGACGGCGTCACCCACCTGCTCCAGGGAGAGCTCATACTGCTCGTAGGTCGTGTTGTTCATGAAGTGGAAATCGTCCCCCTGCCGATACAGGAATTGCATCTCCTGCTCCTCCAGGTCGGCGGCGGTGAACTTGTCACCCGATCGGTAGGTGCGGTCGAACTGGGTTCCGTTGATCATGTTTCTCAGGCGGCATCGGTAGAGCGCCTGTCCCTTTCCGGGTTTCGAGAATTCGAAATCGACGATGAGATAGGGGTCCCCGTCGATTTCCAGCTTGAGGCCCTTGCGGAGTTCGCCCGCGGTGAGTGTCGCTCCCATATGCGCATCCTTTCTTGAAGTTGATCGCCCAAACAAAATCACTCCATTTAATAGAAAATACGCAAGAGGGTCAACTCAGTTCGAACACACGGCTCCGAACTTCTCCTTGACACCGTCTCCGATTTTATTTACGAAGAAAAAACGTTGTGAGCGAGGCGGCATACCCAAGTGGTAAGGGAGCGGTCTGCAAAACCGTTATTCACCAGTTCGAGTCTGGTTGCCGCCTCCAGGAATTTTCCAGGGGCTGCCGTGATGGCAGCCCCTTTTGCGTTCCGTGAGTGACTTCCGATGCAAAGGGAGAGCATCGACGGTGTTATTCTGTCCTAGTTCTCGAACCAGACTGCATGGCTGGCAATGAGAGAGGTGGCGACGATGCCCGGCCGTTCTGCCAGATCCGGTTTTCGATGTGAAACACTGGCCGAGGGGGTACGGATCCAGATTCCCACTCCGCGCAACTGGTTTGTGCTCATTGTCCTTCCATTTTGGCTTTGTGGATGGGTTTTTGGCGAAGGGGCCATGATCTGGAAGCTCGCCGACATCTTCAGGTCCGGGGGAACGCCGGATGCGCTCCTTTTTGTTTGGCTGGTAGGCTGGACGCTGGCGGGGATCTTCGGGGGGGTCCTCCTGTTGTGGTTCCTTTTCGGCGTGGAGGTGGTTGAAGTCCTGGGGCAGACCTTGACCATCGCCCAGAAGCTGGGTCCTTTCGTTCGCAGAAGGAGCTTCGATATCGCACAGATCAGGGACCTGCGCCTGGCTCCGCTCGAATGTGATCCGGAGAATCCGTCGGGCAGTTTCGCCCTCAAGGGTTATGGAATGATCGCCTTCGATTACGGGGCCGGTTCTTGCCGCTTTGGAGCCGTCGCTGACGAAGGAGAAGCTATGCTGGTGCTCCGGCAGCTGAGAGAGAGGATTCCCCCTCTTGATGAAACGGACTCCCACCGCATGATGGATTGAAATCTCCATGGTGGAAGGACCTCTCCGCAATCCCTGCCTCCATGCCCCCGCATTCCCTGCACCGCCCCGCCAACGAGCGTGCCGCTGGCATTCTCAGTATGCCAATGCTATCTTTGTCACCAAGAAACCCCTTGTCCTGGGGCCTGAGAGCAGACCGTTTTCCAGACGGTCTGCAGCTATTTCCATGAGACTTCGGGAGCGCAGGGAGCGCCACGTGAATCCATATGCAGGCAGCATCTTAGATAAGGGAGAAATCCGACCGTGAGCTGGGGGATTGAAGCCGGCATTTCAGAGATACTTTCCAGGGCTTCAGAGGGTGGAGGCATCCAGGAGGAGGAAGCGCTCAGACTGCTTCAGGTCGAGCTTCACAGCAGGGAGGCCTACGCACTGATGGAAACCGCCAACCGTTTGTCTCGGAGCCGTTTCGGAGACAAAGGAGAAATACATTTCCACATCGGCCTCAACGTGGAACCCTGCCCCAAGGATTGCTCCTTCTGCTCTCTGACCCGTCGGGCCGGCATATTCAAGGACAAGACCGAGTTCCCGCCGGAGCAGATCCTGGAGTGGGCGCTCGGGGCCGAGGCGAAATCGGCTGACGCTCTGAACCTCATGACCACGGGAGCCTACCCCTTCGAGCGGCTCCTCGAAATCGGCAGGATGCTTCACCGGGAGGTGTCCGTTCCCCTGGTGGCGAACACGCGTGACATCGATCACCGGGAAGGCGAAATGCTCCTCGATGCCGGCTTCATCGGGTTTTATCATGCCGTGCGCCTGGGAGAGGGCCGGGACACTCCGTTCAAGCGGGAGCGCCGTATCGCGACCATCCAGGTGCTCAAGGACGTGGGTCTGCACTGGATGAACTGCATCGAGCCCGTGGGGCCGGAGCATGACCCCCGCGAGATCGTGGACCTCATGTATCTTGCACGCCGCTACGGGGCCGTTTACAGCGGCGCCATGAGGAGGATCAACTTCCCCGGCTCACCCATGGAAAAATACGGGATGGTCACCGAACTGGAGCTGGCGAGGATCGTGGCGGTGAGCCGGCTGGTCATGGGGGACATCCCCGGGGCTCACTGCACCCACGAACCCCATTCGACATCCCTTCTGGCGGGCGCCAATCTGCTCTTCCCGGAGGTGGGATCGAGCCCCCGGGATAAAAAGGCCGACAGCAGCCATGGTATCGGCAGGGACATCGTGGAGTGTTCGAGCATGCTGCGCGAGATGGGCTGGAATACGGCTCTGCGGTCCAATTGCTTTTGAGCATGAACCGCACTTGCACCTGCAACCGAATTGGAGGCGTGAGCAACATGTTGAATGAGCAGGCTTTGCGCAGAGCCGCTTTGGCGCTGCTGGTCGGGTTCCTGATCGGATGGATCCCGCCCGCTGGTGCTCAGGAAATCAAGGTCGGAACCTGGAAGACCCCTCAGACCATTCAACCTTTCTTCTATGAACCGTTCATCGCTTCACCGGGCAAAATCACGGTTTTCCCATTCACCAACCCTGCGGACCAGAAGACCGCACTTCTGGCCGGCAGCCTGGAGATGTGCGGGACGACCCTGGCCCACGCCATCCAGTCCGCTTCCAGGGGACAGCCCGTGGTTCTCGTGGCGGCACTGTGCAACAAGTGTTCGGCGCTCGTGGTCAAGAAGGACGGACCCATCACGCGGATCGCGGACCTCAGGGGCAGGAAGATCGGCTACGTTCCGGGAACGATGCACGAGATTCTCCTGCGCGAAGCCTTGAGCCGTGAAGGGATTTCACCCGAAAAGGACGTGCAGCTCACTCGTGTGGATTTCTTCGATATGGGAACCGCGCTCGCTGCGGGGAACATCGATGCATTCCTCTCGGGAGAGCCGCTCCCGACCACATCCGTCGAGAAAGGATACGGGAGAATTTTGTCCTACCCGTATTTCGACGACGCCATTGGCACCATCAATGCGGGCATGCTGGTCACGCGCAAGACCATCCAGGAAAGGCCAGACCTGGTGCAGAACCTGGTGGCCGCCCACGCCGCGGCAACCCGGTATCTGAACGCTCACCCGGATGAATGGCTCAAGCGGGCATCGGAATTCGGAACACCGGTATCGGTTCTCGAGAAGGCCCGCGACAATATGGAGCTCGCCTGGGAAATGGATGAAGCCTTCGTCCAGCGGACGCGCCGGCTTGGCGAGCGCATGCAGGCCCTGGGCGTTATCGAGCGGCAGCCCGACTATGATCAACTCTTCGACCTCTCTTTCGTGATGAAGGTCAAAGAAGAGCTGGGACCGGTGGAATCCCGGCACCCGTGACATGAAAGCGGATGCGTTGCGCAGGAACCTCCCTTTTCTACCGTGGATTCTTCCAGCGGCACTCCTGCTGCTCTGGGTCCTGGTTTGTCAGAATGGGCTCGTGCCTCCCTACCTGCTGCCACACCCTCGAGACGTGGCCATGACGGGTTATCGTTATATTTTCGGCGCGACCGGCGAGGCTCCCTATGCGGGCCGTTTCATCCGGGACGCCCTCTCCAGTTTGAGCCGGGTGGGAGCGGGGTTCGCCCTGGCGACTCTCGTGGGCCTTCCCCTGGGGATTGTCTCGGGGAGGGTTCCGATCGTTCAGCGTCTGCTGGGGCTGTCCATCAACGGGCTGCGCGCGGTGCCCGGGATCAGCTGGCTTCCGCTGGCGTTGATCTGGTTTGGGATCGGCACAAAGACGACGCTCTTTCTCGTGGCCCTGGCGGCTTTCTTTCCCATTTACCTCAATGCTGCGGCAGGCGCGAGGCAGATCAACCCCCTGCTGCTGCAGGCCGGCGCCATGATGGGGTTGAGGAGGGTTCGCAGCACCTTCAGCATCCTCATCCCGGGGGCGATGCCGCACATCCTTACGGGACTGCGGCTTGGCCTCGGCATCTCCTGGGCCTACCTGGTACTGGGGGAGCTTTCGGGCGTCCCCAACGGCCTGGGCGCCGTTATCATGGATGCACGCATGGCGGATCAGATCGAGATGATTCTCGTGGGAATCATTCTCATCGCCGCCATCGGCCGGTTGAGCGACGAACTGTTGAAGGTCGTCATGAGAGCCTGTTTCAAGAGCGCCCGGAGGATGGTGTGATCTCGCCCTCGATGTTCGCCCTGGTGGATGCGCCACCCCGCCTCCACCCCGCTCTCCTGGAGGTCCGCAACCTCGTCAAGGTGTTCGAGGTCAACGGCAGCTCCAAAACGGTGCTGGAAGGGATCGAATTCACCGCCGGACGCGGTGAGCTCATCTGTCTGCTGGGTCGCAGCGGATGCGGCAAATCGACGCTCCTCAAGATCCTGGCCGGCTTCAGCGAACCGACTTCCGGAAAAGTCGTCTTGGAGGGCGCCCGCATCGTTCGGCCGGGACCCGATCGCTGCGTAATCTTCCAGGAAGACGCCCTCTTCCCCTGGCTGACCGTGGAGGAGAATATCGCATTCGGCCTCAAGAACCGGAAGCTGACTCGGGCGACCGTGAGGGAAGAAGTCCAGAGGTTTCTGGCTCTGGTGGGGCTGACTGAATTTGCGAACTACCTGCCCCGCGATATCTCAGGGGGAATGAAACAACGGGTGGCGCTCGCCCGGGTGCTCATCCTCAAGCCGAAAGTCCTGCTCATGGACGAGCCCTTCGGAGCCCTGGACGCTCAAACCCGCGAGGAGATGCAGGGCCTCCTTTTGCGGCTCTGGAAGCAGTTTTCCCACACGATCCTCTTCGTGACCCACGATGTGAGTGAGGCCCTCGTCCTGGCTGACCGGGTGCTGGTCATGGGCATGTCGCCCGGGAGGATCCAGGAGGAAATCGCTGTCGACCTCAAAAGGCCGAGAGCCAAGGACCACCCGGAATTCCTGATCCTGAGCCGCCGCCTGCACGCCGCCCTCCGTCCTTCGTAATCCTCATTCCGAGAACGTCTGCAGGAAGGCCTTGCCGGGGTCTTCATCCTTAGCCCCCAGCCCCGGGCCGCCGATCTCTTGATATTGCATGAAGGCACTGAAGAGCAGACCCGTCACTCGCCTTCCTTCAGAACTCCATTTCCGGAGTCCTTTTGGCGAAAAATGAGCCCCTCAGAGCTGCCATCAGCAAAGGACGGCACAATGGAGTGCCCAATATCTGAGTCGTCATGCCGGCAGTTTTCAAGCCGGAATCCACAAAATACCTGGATGCCGGCCAAAAGACTGCCGGCATGACGACGTACTAACGGACACCTTCTTGTGTGGCACCATACTTAGGGAGCACAGGGGGGAAGCACCAGTATTTTTGCCTGCACCTCAACAGGAACCTTGTCGGCTGAAATCCCTTTCATATCGATAACCTCGTCTGCAGCAGAATACACCCCACCCCCAAGGTCATAAACCACGCACGCACCCACGGACTTCGCCTTGATTTGAGTCAAAGCTCCATTCTTTTCCTTGCCCTGGATGTTGAGGATAGCCGCCAAAAGCTGGACTCCCGGTGCTGTCTCGGGCGGTATGAATCCGTAGCTGATATAGTTCAGAGGGGTCCCATTGAGAACCTGAAACACATAAGGAACAGCATCTCTCCAAGTACGACTTTGACTGTCGAATTGGACCAACCATGCAGTATAAATTTTTACTCCTGAACTCTCGTCTAAACACTGAACATAAGCGTATGTGGCAGTTTTAGTGGATAGTTTATATGTTCCAGTACTATCAACCAAAAAACCTTTGTCTGTAACATTACCTTTGAGCCATTGCCCCAGCCAATCATCGAAACCAACTTGAGCTTGTACCGGAGCTACAAAAATCATAGCCAACGCCATGCCCAATAACACACTAGACCTTAGAATCGTTTTCATTTCTATGCCTCCTTATGTTTAGTGTGCGTAAAACAGCTTCTGCATTTTACAGCCTGAAAACTTGCTTCAAAAAATTCTCAATATCATTGCAGCTATAAAGATGCGAGGAGGCATGTCGAAAAAGATGCTTGGCAATGTCGCGCGATGGTCCGAAGAAGAGTCATCACTTCTTCATTTGGGAGCATGCGATCCGGCGTCCAGAGATCTATGTTCACCCAACTAATAGGCGTAACTGAATCCTGCCTCAATAGGCTTTTCCCCTCAATTCGATGGGGAAAATGCCCAGGAGGCTGCCTGAGAACACCTTTGTGTCATTTCGAACGGAGCACAGCGGAGACAGAAATCTCGCAAACTCGTGGTAGAAGGTGCTACGGAAAGTTTCTGGTTTCTGGTTTCTAGTTTCTGGTTTCTGGTTTCTGGTTTCTGGTTTCTAGTTTCTAGTTTCTAGTTTCTAGTTTCTGGTTTCTGGTTTCTGGTTTCTGGTTACTGGTTACTGGTTACTGGTTACTGGTTTCTGGTTTCTGGTTTCTGGTTTCTAGTTGAAAACCGGCGAGCCCTGACCCTTTTCATTGTTTCGTGTGGCCCGGAGGGCCGGGAGGGACGGCTACCTTGCAGCCCAGGGCATGATGGGCACCGTGGAGATGGAATTCTGAGGACTGCCTTCCACGAGCTTTCTGCTGATGGCCAGGTAGACGAGGGTGTTATGCTTCCTGTCGAACATGCGCACGACTTTGGTGTTCTTGAAAAAGACGCTGGTCTTCTCACTGAAGACATTCTCCTGGTCGGGCAGCTTTTCCGGCAGGGTAATGGGGCCCGTCTGCCGGCAGGCGATGGAAAAACGTGACGGGTCCTCGGTCAGACCGACCACGCTCCCCCACCCACCCTTTCGGGCCTGGCTGATGTGGCAGGTCACGCCGGGCACTCGGGGGTCTTCGAACGCGGAAACACAGACCGAATCGTTGGGGCTCAGAAGCTTGAACGTGGTATCCAGGCACCCGATGTCGTCTGCACAAGCCGGGTTGATCCCGGCGAGCAGCACCCAATGAGTACAGGACAGGACCATTAACAGAAACAAACGTTTCATCATTTCGCCTCCTGATGCGCTTGCGCTTCCCTCGGCCCATTGCCGTAGCGGGCGCGATCGGCGGGAAACCTCACAGCCGACGTACTTGCTTGCCGATAGTGCTGAGTGCGCTCCCCCCTCCATCGCACACGCAAGCCTGATTGAGCGGTGCAGGAGGGCGGTGCGGCATGCCGGCTCACTCTTCAGGCGACGGCACCATGACCGTCCGATTGCCGTTGCTCTCCATGGCACTGACCACGCCGCAGGCTTCCATCTGCTCCACGAGCCGGGCCGCGCGGTTGTACCCGATACGCAGCTGGCGCTGGACGGCGGAGATCGAGGCGCGGCGGGAGTTGATGACGAAGGCGACGGCATCGTCGTAGAGCGGGTCGGTCTCCTCTCCGAATCGGTCCACCTCCGCCCCCCCATCCTCGGCGTCAGCCGCTCCGCCGAGCACGCCTTCCACATAGTCGGGCTCGCCGAGCTGCTTCAGGTACTCGGCCACGGCGTAGACCTCCTCGTCGGCGACAAAGGCCCCGTGCACGCGCTGCGGATAGCCGGACCCGGGCGGCAGGTAGAGCATGTCTCCCTGCCCCAGCAAACATTCGGCGCCCATCTGGTCGAGAATGGTGCGGCTGTCGACCTTTGACGAAACCTGGAAGGCGATCCGGGTAGGGATGTTGGCCTTGATGAGGCCCGTGATGACGTCCACCGAAGGACGCTGGGTGGCGAGGATCAGGTGGATGCCGGCGGCACGGGCCTTCTGCGCCAGGCGGGCGATGAGTTCTTCGATCTTCTTGCCCGCCACCAGCATGAGGTCCGCCAGCTCGTCCACGACCACGACCACGTAGGGGAGCGGCTGAAGCAGGGTCGGCTCTTCCAGGTCGGAAGACGCACCATCGACCAGCGGCTCCCCGGCCTCCAGAGCCTCGCGCACTTTCTGGTTGTAGCCCGCCAGGTTGCGCACCCGCAGGCCGCTCATCAGCCGATAGCGCCGCTCCATCTCGCCCACGCACCAGTTCAGCGCGTTGGCGGCAAGCTTCATGTCCGTCACCACGGGAGCCAGCAGGTGCGGGATGCCGTCGTAGATCGAAAGCTCCAGCATCTTCGGGTCGATCATCACAAATCGCACTTCTTCGGGCGTCGCCCGGTAGAGCAGCGACAGGATCATGGCATTCACCCCGACCGACTTGCCCGACCCGGTCGTTCCCGCCACCAGCAGGTGCGGCGCTTTGGCCAAGTCCGCCACCACCGGTTCGCCGATGATGTCCTTGCCGAGGGCCATGGCCAGCCTGGAGTCATGTGATCGGAAAACCTCGGAGGAGAGCACCTCCGCCAGACGGATCATCTGTCGACGGGGATTGGGGAGCTCCAGCCCCATGCAGGTCTTGCCGGGAATCGTCTCGACCACGCGGATAGAGGCCACGCCGAGGGCGCGGGCCAGGTCCTTCACGAGGCTCACCACCTGCCCGCCCCGAACCCCGACGTCCGGCTGCACTTCGTAGCGGGTGATGACAGGGCCGGCGTAGGCGTCCTGCACGTTCACCTTGACCCGGAACTCGGCGAGCTTCTCCTCGATCAGGATACCGCCCTCGATCAAGTCGTCCTGACTCATGGGCGCAACGGCTGACTCGGCGGGATGCAGCAGGGAGAAAGGCGGGACCCAAAAGCCGTCACCGGGCTCCCGCCGGAATGGGACGTTCGAAACATCCCGCCCGGGAGGCGCGCATTGTGCCGCGGCCACGGGGACGCAGGGAGCATCTTCTTCCAGATCGAGCGCGGACAGGCCGCAAAAGGCAACCGATTCAGGCGGCAGCTCCTGCCCGATGGGACCGGGCGAAGGAAAGACTTGCGGAGACACACTCGGATTCACAACCGGCAAGCCCTGTTGCACCGGAGAGGAGGCCTCTTCCGCCCCAAAGGTGCCCGGTTCATGTCCGAAAGCTCTGCTAAGCGGCGGTTCCACGGTTGCGCCTGCCGACGGCCCCTTCCAATCGCCCGTGGGGAGCCCATGACCGGGCATGGCCATGGGGGGAGGCGCCGATCGGGACTTCACGGGCAACGGCATGCCGCCGCCGTTCTGCCCCGAAAACCCATCCTGCGGAGGGTAAGCGGCCGAACCGACGGTCCCTTCCGGGCCGCTGCGCGGACCGGGGGCCGGCCGGTAACTCCGAGCGGCCTCCCCAACGGCCGCTCGCGCAGCGCTCGACGGTTCGGCGGGCCTGGTCGGCCTTGGAGCAGGAGCATCCCCAGAAGCGTTGCGGCGGCGGGCGAGCGCCCCCGAAAGACTCTTCCCGGACGGATCAGAAGGTGGCTTGCGGATATTTCCGGACAGGCGCACACCGTAGATCGCCATGAGCCGACGACGGATCTCCTCGATATCCTCCTGCGTGTCCGGCGGCGCCTTGGAGGGTTGCGGTTCGGGTGACGGTGCCCGGTCGGCGGCTCGGCTGCCTCGATACCTCTTCTTGAAGTTGGCCAGAATCGACGGGAGGTCGATCACTTCCCGAGGCTCAGCAGGGGAGAGCGGTTTTTCAGGTTCCGGGGCCGCCCCCAGATTGTCAGCAGCGATGCGGATGCAGTTCTGAGGACGCACCGTGGCCCTGGCCGAAGCATCCGGAGCAGGAGACTTGAGCGGCCATGTATGAAAAGCACTGGCCGAAGGCCCTGCAGGCTTCACCGGCCTCTCGTGCGGACGATCCAAGGCCTTCTCCGTCAGATCAATCATTCCGCCTCTTGGGCGCAAAAACAGTCCTTCGCCCTCCCCACCCTCCACCACTGCGGTGGAACGACTCCCGGAACGCGCCGCACCCGGCCAGGGAAGGCCCATGGACCGCAGGCGACCGCTTATTGATTTCAGCCGACTCCACCACGACCGCCCCAGCCACAGGGCAGCGAAGATTCCCAACCCTAATCCCGCGAACGTCAGCGCGATCCATCGCGACCAGGCTACCGCGACCACCGCAGCGATCACACATGCAGCAGCCAGTCCCCGCCACAACTTACCCGAATCCCTATCCAAAGCCATCACCGTACCAATCCATTCTCGCATTATACCGGTGCTCACCCCGTACCCGTAAAACCCCCCATGGATCCCTTCACTGTCGACATTCGCGGGCGACCTTCAACGGCGCAGCCCAATGCTGTTTGTCTGAAAAGTGGACTCCCTTTTCATCCTTCGTTGTGGGCACAAGCGCATGGCGGTTGAATTCACGGGTGGCACAGGCCAAGCGAAGCTTGCCCGTGATCGAATGAGCTCGCACGGGCAAGCTTCGCTCAGCCCATGGCACCCCATCCAACCAGGCAGATGAGCATAATTCCACAGCATTAACGGCACACCCTCCCTGCACAACAAAAGGGGGAAAGAAAATGGGCTTGATTAAACCTGCTCAAAACCCTCAAGTCAACCATCGTCTCGCAGGACAACCTCGGGTATCAAGCAGGTTTGAAAACAAAAGGGGTTGGCCCGGACCCGGCTAACCCCTCGACTTTACTGGTGCCCCCGACAGGACTCGAACCTGTGGCACCAGGATTAGGAATCCTGTGCTCTATCCGCCTGAGCTACGGGGGCGTGAAGTGACCCACATATCCAACGTTTCAGGAGGAATGTCAAGCGCTCACCCTGCAGTCCAGGTCTTCTTCATGGGCGATCGAATCCAGGCGGGGGAGGGAGGTCGAATGAAATGCTGTTTGATTTGAGATCGAGGAGCGGCACGTCCGCACCCCCTGGACCGTCAGGCGGTTGGAGAGGTCTCATGCTGGATCGACTGTCGCGGGAGTGGAACCCGCATTCATATGGAGTACGGCACCAGCATGGGTGCGGGAAGAATGAAGAATCATTACCGACTGATTTTTATCTTGCCATTCCGTGCGGCATAGTGTTAAATGACAACCTTGATGTTAAGTTATCTGGTAGCACATATTCACCCGTTAAATGGAAATACGAATTCAACGTTGATCTATGGTGCAACGAATGATTCTGGGGGCCGTTCTAAGTGTGCGGCACGTCTGGCCCCAAAGTCATTTTGTGAAAACTTTCAGCTAGCCCTGTTAATTTTTTTTGCTATGATTTTAACGTGTTCAATTTCTTATCACCTCGACTTGCGGCGGAGCTCATTCATCCGTTCCCGAAATCTCCCACTCGCCAGGAGATCTGTGTGTACGGCCATTTCTTGCGGTTTTTCGGCTGAACGGACGGCATCTCGACAGAATCTTCATTCTTCGTTCACACAGCGTGTCACCCGGTCCACTATCAACCCGCTTTTTCATCGAGAGGTTGGAGAATGGCTACGAGGATAGGATTTTACATCTGTCATTGCGGCACGAACATCGCCGGCAAGGTGCAGACCGATCAGGTTGCGGCCTTCGCCCGGGGCCTCAACAACGTCGTGGTGGCGCGGGACTACAAGTTCATGTGCTCGGACCCCGGCCAGGATATGATTCAAAAGGACATCCGGGAGCTGGGGCTCAACCGGGTGGTGGTGGCATCCTGCTCGCCGCGGCTGCACGAGAAGACATTCCAGTCCGCCTGCCAGCGGGCCGGGCTGAACCCCTATTACTTCCAGATGGCCTGTGTGCGGGAGCATTGCTCCTGGGTCACGGAAAACCCGGAAGAAGCCACGGAGAAAGCTAAGAACCTGGCGGCCGCCGCCATCAACCGGGTGAATTTCCACCAGCGGCTCGACAAGCGTGAGGTGAACGTCCACCCCGACATCATGGTCGTGGGAGCGGGAATCGCCGGCATCCAGGCATCCCTTGACATCGCACGGTCCGGCCATCATGTCTACCTGGTGGAGCGGGAGCCCTCCATCGGCGGCCACATGGTCCAGTTCGACAAGACATTTCCGACCCTGGACTGCGCCGCCTGCATCTCGACTCCCAAGACGGTGGCCGTCGCCCAGACCCCCAACATCCACCTCCTTTCCTACAGCGAAGTGACCGATGTCTCCGGATATGTTGGAAATTATCGAGTGAAGGTCAGGCGCAAGCCGCGCTACGTGATCGAGGACCGCTGCACCGGCTGCGGCCAGTGCGCCGAGGTCTGCCCTGTCTCCATCCCCAACGCTTTCGACGAGAACCTGAACATGCGCAAGGCCGTCTACCGCTTCTTCCCCCAGGCGGTCCCCATCACCTTCTGCATCGACAAGAAGGATCGGGCGCCCTGCGTGACGACCTGTCCCGCCGGGCTCAACGTTCAGGGGTACGTGCAGCTCGTCAGCCAGGGCAAGTACAGGGAAGCGGTGCAGTTGATCATGGAGCGGGTGCCCCTGCCGGGCGTTCTGGGCCGCGTCTGCCCGCATCCCTGTGAAACGGCATGCCGCCGGGCCCTCGTGGACGATCCCGTTGCCATTCGGGACCTCAAGCGGCTGGCGGCGGACCGGGTGGACCTGGCCGAGCTGCCTTTGCCCGTCATCGAGGACAGGCCCGAGAAGATCGCCGTCATCGGATCGGGACCGGCCGGTCTCACCGCCGCCTACGATCTCCGGCTCAAGGGCTACCAGGTGACGATTTTCGAAGCCCTGCCCGTTCTCGGCGGAATGCTCCGCGTCGGCATTCCCGACTACCGTCTGCCGCCGGAGGTGCTCGATGGGGAGATTCAGAACCTCCTCAGGACGGGCATTGAGGTTCGAACCGAGCAGCGGTTGGGGAAGGACTTCACCCTGGACGAGCTGCGCAGCCAGGGTTACCGGGCCATTGTCCTGGGAATCGGAGCCCATGGAAGCCTCAGGCTCAATATCCCCGGCGAGAAGGAGCTGCAGGGCGTCGAGGATGCCGTGGCCTTTCTTCGCGACGTGAACCTGGGCCGCCGCGAGCCGCCGGGAAAGCAGGTTGTGGTCGTGGGAGGCGGGAACGTCGCCGTGGACGCTGCGCGCACCCTGGTGCGCCTGGGATGCGAGCAGGTGACGATGGTCTACCGGCGCAGCCGTGAGGAGATGCCCGCCTATGCCGAGGAGATCGAAGGGGCGCTGGAGGAAGGCGTCATCATCCACTACCTTTCGGCGCCCGTGCGGGTCGTGGGGGCGGAGGGGAAAGTCGCGGGGTTCGAGTGCATCCGAACGGAGCTGGGGCCGCAGGATGCGAGCGGCCGCCGCCGTCCCGTGCCCGTGGAAGGCTCCGAGTTCATCATCGCCTGTGATGCCGTGGTCCCAGCCATAGGCCAGGAACCGGATGTTCAGTGTGTGGCCGAAACCGGGATCAACATTGCCCGCCGCAGCACTCTGCTGGTCCACCCGCACACTCACCGGACGTCGGTCCCGGACGTTTTTGCCGCAGGTGATGCGGTGAGCGGTCCGGCCACGGTCATCGACGCCATTGCCGGCGGCCACCAGGCTGCCGAAGCGGTCCATCGCTTCCTTTGCGGAGAGGACCTGGCCGAGGAGCAGGAAACGGCCGCCGCCGATGCATCCAAAGCCAGGGACTGGAATCCCATCCCCGAGGAGACGGTCCGGGCTGCACGGGCCGTATTGAAGCACATGACCGTCCAGGACCGCGTCGGATCATTCGATGAGGTGTCCCTGGGCCTTCAGGATGGTGACGGCCGGAATGAAGCCGCACGATGCCTCAACTGCGGAGCCTGCTCCGAGTGCATGGAATGCGTGCGAACGTGCGAGCGCCAGGCCATCGACCACTCCATGGAGGAAGAGGAGCTCGAGCTCAAGGTCGGCTCCATCGTGGTGGCCACGGGATTCGACATCATGGACCCGTCTCCTCTCAAGCAGTACGGCTATGGCCGCTATCCAGAGGTTTACACGGGACTCGAGTTCGAACGGCTCAACAACGCCGTCGGCCCCACGGGCGGCCAGATTCTCATGAAGAACGGGGAGCGGCCGAAGAGCGTCGGCATCATCCATTGCGTGGGCAGCCGTGACGTCAACTATCACGAGTACTGCTCGCGCGTCTGCTGCATGTACGCCCTGAAATACGGCCACCTCATCAAGGAAAAGGCCGGGCACGACACCGAAATCTATAATTTTTACATCGACATGCGCTGTTTCGGAAAGGGTTACGAGGAGTTCTACCGGAGGCTGCAGGATGAGGGCATCACCTTCGTGCGCGGCAGGCCCGGCGAAATCACCGACCAGGCCATCCGGCCGTCCGAAGAAGGGAAGCTCATCATCGTCGGCGAGGACACCCTCCTCCAGCGGCGCCTGCGCATTCCCGTGGACATGGTCATTCTCTGCACGGCCATGGAGGCACGGAAGGACGCGTCGGAAACAGCCCGGATCTTCGGCATCAACCAGGGCGGAGACGGGTTCTTCCTCGAGGAGCACCCGAAGCTCGGCCCCATGTCCACGGCCACCGACGGCATTTTCCTGGCGGGAACGTGCCAGGGCCCCAAAGACATCCCCGACGCCGTGTCCCACGCCGCGGGCGCAGCGGCTCAAGCCCTGTCGCTGGCCACAGCGGGCAGGGTGGAGATTTCCCCCACCATTTCCTGGATCGATCCGGATGTGTGCGCCGGCTGCCAGACCTGTATCAATCTCTGCGCCTACAGCGCCATCGAATTCGACGAGAGACGCCGGGTTTCCGTGGTGAACGAAGCCCTCTGCAAGGGTTGCGGAAGCTGCGCCGGGTTCTGCCCCAGCGGCGCCGCCCGGGTGAAGCATTTCACGGCGAAGCAGGTGTTTGCGGAAATCGAGGCGTTGGTTTGTGGTTTCTAGTTTCTGGTTTCTGGTTTCTAGTTTCTGGTTTCTGGTTTCTGGCTTGTGGTGTTGGGTGGACTGCCGTGCAGACAGCTCCGTTGGCGTGACTCAATGGGAACATTTCAAAGCTTCGAGGAAATCGAAGCCTGGCAAAAAGCGCGTTCTTTGGCACGCGAAGTATATTCAGCAACGAGCCGCGGCCCTTTTTCAAGAGATTTTGGTCTTCGGGACCAGATCAGGCGAGCGGCGGTGTCCGTGATGTCAAACATAGCAGAGGGGTTTGAACGAGATGGAACCGGAGAGTTCCTGCATTTTCTTTCCATCTCCAAAGGATCCATCGGTGAAGTCCAGAGTCCTTTGTTTGTAGCATTGGACCAGGGTTACCTTTCAGATCAAGAGTTTAAAGGACTCAGGAATACCGCATCAGAAATTGGTCGGCTCGTTGCCGGCCTGATGAACTATCTGCGCAGGTCAGGAGTGAAAGGGATCAAATACAGAATGCCCGAGAAGGAGGCTCGAGAAGAACAAATGTTTTTCGATGCGCTCCAGGGAGCCGAGCCCAAGAACCAATAAAGAGTGATCAATAACGAGTGACCAGTATCTGGAAACCAGAAACCAGAAACCAGAAACTAGAAACCAGAAACCAGAAACCAGAAACCACCGGAGGACATATGCAGCAGAACTTCGAACCGACCATCATCGCGTTTGTCTGCAACTGGTGCACCTACACGGCCGCCGATCTTGCGGGCACATCCCGGCTGATTCAACCTCCCAACGTCCGGATGATCCGGATGATGTGCACGGGCATGGTGGATCCCAAGTACATCATCAAGGCGCTCCTGCAGGGGGCCGACGCCGTGCTCATCAGCGGTTGTCATCCGGGGGACTGTCACTACATCAACGGCAACATGAAGGCGAGGCGGCGCATCAAGCTTCTGAAAGAAATCCTGCCCCGCTTCGGGTTCGACGAAAGGCGGCTCAAAATGACCTGGATCGGCGCCAGTGAAGGGATCGATTTCGCCGAGACCATGCGCTCCCTGGTTCAGGAAATCAAGGCTCTCGGCCCCAATGAAGTGCGCCAGCAGCTGGTGATCTAGTACGACGAAGAGATTTCGAAGCCCCCTCACCCTCAGGGAGGGGGAACTACTGCAGGTCTGCATATTCACAGGAAACTTCAAGATTCAATGCATGGAGAGGACCGAGACCAGTGTCTCTTCACAACTCGAAACTCGGAACCCGAAACTCGAACCCCCTTTCATTTCATGGGCTATGGAGAGATGAGTCATGGCGAAGACAGCCAGAATCGAGGTGAGTGAACGAAATCCCGTCGCATCACTGCAGGGTTTTCTCAAACAGCTGTTGGAGCAGACCGCCATCAGTGGGGTGATGGTGGCGGAGCACCTCCCGGTGAATGGTGCCGTCATGCCGGCCCTGGTCACGGACCCGGAGCGGCTCGAAGGAGCCGATCCCCTGGCTCCGGTCTTTCCCATCAATGCATCGAAGGTCCTGTCCAAGCTGACGCGCAAACCCGTCGGCGAGAAGATCGCTGCGGTCATGCGACCCTGTGAGATTCGAGCCTTCGTCGAGCTCGTCAAGCTCAAACAGGGCAGCCTGGACGACGTGACGCTCATCGGAGTGGACTGTTACGGCGCGTACGGGAATGTCGATTATCGCCGCTTTGCGGGCCTGAGCGCTCCCCGGCCCACCCTCACGTTTTACGAGAACCTGACCTCCGGAAAGGGCACGGCGCTGGACGACTTCGACATATCCCCGGCGTGCAAAGCCTGCGAGCATCCCATCCCGGAGAGCGCGGACCTCATCATCGGGCTCATGGGAATCGATTTCAACAGCGCTCTCCTGGTCCAGGCGCAGACGGACAAGGGCGAGGAGATTCTCGATCTCCTGGGACTGCCGACGTTCGATGAGACTCCTTCACGGCAGAAGGCCATCTCCGACCTCGTCGCAGAGCGTACGTCGTACCGGGACGCCATGTTCCAGCGGACGAGCGCGGCCACGGCGGACCTCCAGCGGCTCATGAGCTACCTCGGCAACTGCGTCAACTGCTACAACTGCCGGGTGGCCTGCCCGGTGTGCTACTGCAAGGAGTGCGTGTTCGTGACCGACGTGTTCGACCACGAGCCCTCGCAGTACCTGCGGTGGGCGAAACAGAAGGGCATGGTCAAGCTGCCGACCGACACGGTCTTCTTCCACATCACACGGTTGGCTCACATGAGCACGGCCTGCATCGGCTGCGGCCAGTGCTCCAACGCCTGCCCCAACGAAGTCCCGGTCATGGAGCTTTTCCGAACCATCGCCCACGCCACCCAGAAGGCCTTCGACTACGAGGCGGGACGCAGCGTGAAGGATGAGCCTCCGCTCTCCACCTTCCGGGAGAAGGAGTTCTCCGAGGTCACGGGAGGGAAGGACTGAAACGGAGGTCGGAGGTCGGAAAGCGGAAGGCGATCAAAGGACCGACATGCCCACCTGCCCGCCGGCCGGAAGCTGGAGACCAGGAACTAGAAACTAGAAACCAGAAACCAGAAACTAGAAACTAGAAACCAGAAACTAGAAACTAGAAACCAGAAAC
>CAZLCS010000030.1:17254-71571 GCA_964557955.1 uncultured Syntrophobacteraceae bacterium | reverse complement strand
GGCTGATTTCCTAACCGTTGATTTTGGCTGACTTCCTCATCGGTGGCAATAAATGAGCCCAAACATCAAATAGAATGGATTCAAGAAAACTCTCATAATTTGAATTCAAACCTCCTTTTTATGGTCAGATATGCAGTTTTCAGAGAAACAGATGACAGGAATTTATGTACATCATCTTTGTTAAACATACTACATTATATACAAGCATACCATCAAGTTCTTGGGCAAAGGCCTATCAAAGGTATGGCATAGACCGAAGAACAATTCGAGCAGCATTAATGAGTGTCCGATCAGAATCTACACGCTCATTATATCGCGGACTTCCTATCGCTACGTTCAACCGGTGTTTGTTATGTGTCCCTGAGCAAAAGGGATAGGGATCAGGTTTCTGACGTAATCAAACAATGATGGACTACTTTAGCCATCTTTCGCAAAGCAAGCTTTATCATTATCCGCCTTATTTAAGTTGAACATCGAATCCCAAATTCAGTGAAAAGCAAAACTCAGTTTGGTGTTGCACGCGCGTGCAGGGCTAAGGTGTCAATAGTGTTAGCGAATTTCCCTTGACCTTTGTGAGGTGAAATCTCTGCCGCGCACGGAATGATCAGAGAATTGTGAGATAACATGGATGCATATTGAAGCGGGAGATGGAAGGGTGGATTGTACCAACCACGGGTAGAAAATGTCGTCGCGCCCAAATAGCGCTAGTGGAGTTTTGGGCAAAGGTTGGCAGAAACGGTTGTGAGTTTGTGTTGGTTGGGATGTCGAAGAATGAGCAAAACTTATTTGCTTAGGAAGTATGGTCAAATTGGAGTTTGAATTAGTAGTATAAGTTGTTGATATTAATGCTATATTGCCAAGTTGAACCGAGACTCAAAATAGTAAGTTAGATATGAACCAGGCTGGCAACCTTGTCGCTCTGCGACTCTCCAATGAGACCCAGCAGGAACTCGGTCCGGGCTTCCTCCCCAACGATTGAGAAGAGCGCTTTGAGAGCCCGTCCGATTTGGGACAATGCCTCCTCGGGGTCCATTCGGGAAATGCTTCCAAGTAGGTCTTCCATAAGGATCCGATTGCCTCCTCAGCTTCAAAAGGTTTTCCTGGCAGCCAGCAGGTCGGTGGCGACAGAGCTCAAAGTCCGCATCACATCGAGAATCCTCGGGTCGGAAAGCTCGTAGTAGATGAACGGACCCTGCCGCTCGATCGTCACCAGAAGCGAACGTTTCAGCTCCTTGAGATGGTGCGAAACGAGGGGTTGAGAGAGATTGAGCTCTTCCACGATGCTCGATACGGACTTCTTCCCATTGCTGACGGACAGCAAAATCCTCAGTCGGTTCTCGTCGGAAAGACTCCTGGCGAGAAACGCCACCGTCTGGAAGTGCTCGTTCTGAAAAATGGTGTCCCCTTCCACATTGGACCTCACGGATGGTCCCTCCACTCGTTCATGGTCTTCGGTTTTGTAGTCAGGACCAATCATATCAATATGTGTTTATATGTCAATAACTATGACCTGAAAACCCAATGCGCCCACCGATCCGATGCAGAGTGTTAAAAGAACCACCTCTGCAGCGTCCCGATCTGCTTCTTGAATCCTTTGCAGTGCCGAAGAAAGGCGCTCGTTTACTGATGGGGGTGAGGATTTCGAAAGGCTTGACACACAAAGATCTGGGGAGATTCTTGAGCGTGCTTTCAACTCGTCCCCGAACGGCCTTGCTCCAGGATGGTCAGGAGAGGGGAGATCCCGTATAATCCCTATACCGTTTCTCCATGGCTTCGGTCTCGTGTGCGCCAGCGCGCGACGCCTTCAACGGGATCCTTCTTTGACACTCAAGGGGCGAATGATGAATCAATCAGTCCAGTCGGTGCTTCGGCTACTCCCGAGCGTAGACGCCCTGCTGCAGAATGCTGAAATCCAGCAGGCGCTGCTCCGCTATCCTCGCAAACTCGTTGTCGAAAGCATTCGCTTCATACTCGAATCGAAGCGCCGGTCCCTGCGAGAGCACCCTGAGCCTGTCGATGACATGGAGCCCGGAGCACCGCAACTGGTGTCCGATATCCTGGCTCATCTGGCCGTGGCCGGCGATTTCACTCTGCGTCCGGTGGTCAACGGCACGGGCATTATCATCCATACCAATCTCGGCAGATCACTGCTCGCCGAGGAGGCCATCGAGCGTTTGACCGTCCTGTGCAGCAGTTACAACAACCTCGAATACGATCTGGAGAAGGGGCAGCGTGGCTCCCGCTACGTGCATGCTGAAGCGATTCTCTGCGAGCTCACGGGCGCCGAAGCAGCTCTGGTCGTCAACAACAATGCGGGCGCGGTCTTTCTCACCCTCAATACTCTCGCCCAGGGGAAAGAGGTGGTTGTCTCCCGCGGACAACTGGTGGAAATCGGCGGGTCCTTTCGAATCCCCGATGTCATGCGAAGCAGCGGCGCCATCCTCAAGGAGGTCGGCACAACGAATCGAACCCATCTAAGGGACTATGAGACCGCCATTGGACCCGAAACGGCCCTGCTCATGAAGGTCCATACCAGCAACTACCGGATCGTGGGATTCACCTCGGAAGTTTCTCTGGAAGACATGGTCGGCCTGGGGAGGGAACGGGGAATTCCCGTCATCGAGGACCTGGGGAGCGGATCATTTGTGAATTTCTCGAGGTACGGCCTGCATGGCGAACCCACCGTTCAGGAAGCACTCCGGGCGGGTGCTGACCTGGTCACCTTCAGCGGTGACAAACTCCTGGGAGGACCTCAGGCGGGTGTGGTGCTGGGCAGGAAAGACCTTGTCTCGAGATGCAAGAAGAATCCCCTCACCCGCGCTCTCCGGGTGGACAAGATGACTCTGGCCGCGCTGGAAGTGACCCTGCGCCTTTACCGGGACGAGAGGGAATCCCTGGCCAAGATCCCCACCCTCCGCATGATCACGACACCCCTCGAGGAGCTCGAACGGCGCGCCGAATATCTGGCATCCCTCATTCTCGAAACGGACACGGAGCACAGGCTCGATGTGAAAACTCAGCCCGGCCTTTCACAAGTGGGAGGCGGCTCTCTTCCCGCACACGAGTTCACGAGTCGGGTGGTCGCCGTTCGTTCGGCGACGATGGGCTCTCACACCATCGAGTCGGCACTCCGGGGGAATAGACCGCCCATCATCGGGCGGATTGAATCGGACCAGTATCTTCTGGATGTGCGTACGCTGCAGCCCGGCGACGAATCGCTCATCCGGGACGCCTTCCGATCCCTTCTGTCGCGAAAGCCGGGTTGACCGCCTTCAGTGGACTCGCAACTGAATGTAAAGGTCGCCGCGGTCTGAATAGCCGCCCGGCGTCGGATGCCCCATGTCTTTCAAGCGGAGTCTTGTGCCGGTCTGGACTCCGGGTGGAATGCGAACCGATACCCTCTTCCCGTTTTCCAGATGGGGCAGTTCCAGCTCCACCACTGCACCCGTCAGGGATTCTCTGGGGGAGATCACCAGTTCGTACGTCACATCCGCGCTCCTGCTGCCGGAGCCCCCGGATGAGTAGCTGGATTCTCTCTCGTTCGGCAATCCCAGCACCTTTCTCATGACAAACTGGCCAACCTTTTTGCCTGCATTGGCCAGGAGCGAGAGCCCTTCCCGAATCAGCCCCTTCGGTCTGGTGCCGTTGACGTTTATGGATGGTTGCCGTCCCTGCACATGCGGTCGCTGCTGAGGACCGCGATGGTGTCGTCCCCCCACATTTCCGTAGCGAAAGACCTTGACTCTCCCGGGCCCGCCCCATGTGAACCCCTGGAAGAAGATGGTCTTATCCCCAAAAAACACCCGATTGATGAACGTGTCATCAAACCGGAATCCCATGCGCTGAAATTCCCGCTGCATTTCAGAGAAAACTTCCTGAGCCTGCCGGCTGGCGAAGAAATCCTTGAAAATCTCCTCCTGGGAATATCCAAATCCCGCGGCACCGGGGGGGCGGCCGGGCCTCTGCTGAAACCCGTAACGCCTGTAATCGTCGTACTGGGCCCGCTTCTGGGAATCCGACAGCACGCCGTACGCCTCGCTGATGCGCTTGAAGCGCTCTTCAGCTCGGGAATCACCGGGATTTCGGTCCGGGTGCGTCTCCAACGCCAGCTTTCGGTAGGCCTTCTTGATCTCTTCATCGGTCGCCTGGGACGAAACACCCAGCACTGCATAATAGTCTTCCCGGGACATCAAACCACATCTCCTGGCTGCTCAGTCGAGCAGCGCGTAACAGGTGCTTCACCATCGGCTCCATCCCGCATTGAGCGACCCCTCACGGGTTGCCCAAATCGTACTTCATGAGATGCAGCATGTTGGATGGAGCTGATTCTCTCAAACACGTCAAAATATAATATATTGTTCCAACCCTTCAAGAGCAATTCATCCTTCCAGCTCTGGACGGCGCATCTTGACCAGGATGAAATTTCGAACTTCCACCTCGCATCAGCCCAGGCAAACCCCGCAACGCGTGCACCCTCCCTCAGGGGGGCAGGCAGGACTCTCCTTTCCCTGGAGGGCCCTCTCCAATTCCTTCCAAAGATAGGCCCGCTTCAAACCGGTGTCCACGATCTCCCATGGAAAGACTTCCTCCTCGGCGCGCTCGCGCATGACCCAGAAGTCGGCATTGTGAGGAGACTGCTTCATCGCCTGGTTCCAGGGGATACGCGCGGCTCCCACCTGTTCGAGCATGTCGGCAATTCGTCGGTCGCCCCTGGACAGCAGGGCCTGCACATAGGCCCATTTGGGAAGATCGAAATGGACCCTCACATTGGGGACCTTTCTCAATGCATTCTGAATCCACCGGGCGCGTTCCTTAAGCGTGGCCACCCCGGCGAAAGGAGACCACTGGAAGGGCGTGAAGGGTTTCGGCACAAAGGCATTGATGCTCAGCGTGATCGTGCCCATCTTTCGCCGCCCCCTGCTCGTGCTCAGCACCCGGTGCTTGATGGTTTTGGCCAGGTTGATCATTTCTTCCAGATCATCAAAAGACTCCGTGGGGAGCCCGATCATGAAATAGAGCTTGAGATGCAATATCCCTTTTTCCGTCAAACGTTCCGCTGCATCAGAGATCGCCTCGTTCGTGATCCGCTTGTTGATGACACGACGCAGCCGTTCGGATCCCGCTTCGGGAGCGATGGCCACAGCTTTGTGTCCGCTTGCCATCAGCGCATCCAGGACTGCAGGTGAGAGTGTATCCACGCGCAGGGAGGAGAAGGACAGCTCCAATCCTTTGGCCAGCAGCGAGTCACAAAGGTCCGATATCCGGGGGTGATCGGAAACCGCCGCACTGACCAGACCGATTCTCGCAGCCTCTCCGGCCCGACTTTCCACATTCCTTTCGAGTTCTTCCAGAGATGCAAAACGAACCGGGCGGTAAACGAAGCCCGCAGCACAGAATCGGCAGCCCTGCCCGCAGCCGCGACCGATTTCGAGAAGATGCACCTGACTGAATTCGGTATGCGGCGTTAACACAATAGAGGAACAAGGCTTCGACTGGGAGAGGTCCGCTCGACGATACCGGATCCTCTCCGGGAGCCGCCCCCCCGTACGCGGCCTGATGCCCTCCAGAAAGCCGCGCTCATCATAGCTGTCCAGATACAGCGAGGGAGCGTAAATCCCAGGAACGCTTTCACCCAGCCCCGTCAGCACTTCCCGGCGGGACAGCGACCGGCCCCTGAGGTCGCTCCATCCTTCCCAAAAGTCCCTCACCAGCCCCTCAGCTTCGCCGATGAACATGAAGTCCATGAAACGAGCAAGGGGCTCGGGATTGAGAAAAACCGCCACTCCCCCCGCGGCGATGAAGGGATGCTCAGCGGATCGGTCCTCGCAACGAAGCGGGACGTCGCTCAGCAGCAGCATTTCAACCAGGTTGGGATAGTCGTTCTCGAAGGAAACCGAGAAAAACAGGAGATCGAAATCGCGGAGGGGGCGTTGAGACTCAACGCTCAGAAGCTGACCGGGGTGCTGCCTGGCCAAAGCGAGATCGTCCGGCTCAGGGTAGAACGCGCGTTCACAGACCACCCCTTCCAGGCTGTTCAGCAGCCCGTACACGGTCTGGAACCCGAGGTTCGACATCCCGACTGCATATCGGTTGGGGAACGCAAGGGCGATTCTGACTCTCCCACGCCAATCTTTGCGCAGTGTGCCCTTTTCTTCCGCCAACCATTTCTGCTGGCGGCGCACCAATTTAGCGAGCATCTATCCGGGTGGGAGTCGGGCCTGCGCCGGAGGCACACCGCTTGCCGGTCATACCACCCGCAGGCCATGCAGCAAGTTCATCTTCAAGCATGTACCAGGAAAGTACTTCCATCGGTACGCTGCGCCATTCGGGCGGCAGCCGGAATCCGGGTTTTCCACTGCCTGCGGGATTCCGGCTGTCGCCAGGGGCGACCATGCTCCGGACCTTTCCGGCAACCTCTCGAATCGGGGCAGGCGGTCATGCGGTTGCCAATAATTCACTCCCCTCGAATCCCTGTTTCCTGTGACGCATCAGTCCGCCTGGCGCCTGATGAAAGTGGGTATGCTCAGATCTTCATCCTCGAGGGAAGCGCCACCGGCCCCCGTCAACTTCTGGAGAAGAGTCCTTTTTTTTACAGGGGCCGCCTCCTGAACGGGCTGATCCCTCAAGGTGCGGTGCCGCACCACGGTCGGGATCTGGAGATAATCATAGTTCAATTCCGGAATGATGCCTTCAGGCTTGATCCGTTTGGGACGAGCCGGTGAGGCCTCAACCTTGGCAACCTGCTCCATCCTTCCGATACCCGTGGCGATGACCGTCACCCGGACCTCGTCCATGATGCTCTGGTCGATGGACATGCCCAGGATGATGTTGGCATCCTCATCCATCTCTTTGTGGATGATGGAAGCCACCTCCTCAAACTCGTGCATTCCAAGATCCTGACCGGTCGTGATGTTGATGAGCGCCGCTCGAGCCCCATGAATGGAAATGTCCTCGAGAAGCGGGCTGGAAATGGCCTGCTGAGCTGCGGCCGACGCCCGGTTCTCCCCGGTGCTCACCCCGGTTCCCATCAAGGCCAATCCCCTCTCACTCATGACCGTTCGCAGATCTGCAAAATCCACATTGATGTAGCCCGGGTGCGTGATCAGGTCCGAAATGCCCTTCACGGCATACAGAAGGACATCGTCCGCGCGCCTGAACATCTCCAGGAAAGTGGAGCGTCGATCGGCCAGGCAGAGCAGCCGGTTGTTCGGAATGGTGATGAGCGTGTCCACCACATCGTGCAGGGACTTCAGGCCTTCCTCTGCATTCCTGTGCCGCACTTTGCCTTCGAAATTGAACGGCCTCGTCACAACCGCTACCGTCAAAGCTCCCATATCCTTGCACACCTGAGCCACAACAGGAGCCCCACCCGTTCCCGTCCCTCCCCCCATGCCCGCCGTGATGAAAACCATGTCACTGCCGTCCACGGCTGCCCGAATCTGATCGATATCTTCCTGAGCCGCCTTGCCTCCGACTTCCGGGCTCCCGCCGGCTCCCAATCCCTTGGTCAAATTGCCCCCAAGCTGGATTTTGGTGGCAGCAAGACTACGCTCCAAAGCCTGAAAATCCGTATTGGCGGCTATGAATTCAACACCGTCGAGGCCGGAGCTGATCATGTTGTTGATGGCATTTCCGCCACCGCCGCCAATCCCCAGGACTCTGATCTTCGCTCTGGTTGCATTGGAATTTTCCATCTTTTTCGATTACCCCCTCATTGGTCCCCTGTATGACAAACGACTTACCTCGGGTCTCGTAATGGTCAGCTATCCTGGCAACCTTTCAGCAGCCCCTCGTTCCTTCTGCATTGTATTGCGCAGGGCCGCCGCACTGACGTTTCCTCTTACCAGAATTCCTTGATCCAGCGTTTGAGCATCGCAATCACCTTCTTGAGCGAGCCGGACTCCTGCAACGGCCTTCGAACACCCTGCCTGCTTCCGTAAAGCAGCAACCCGGTGGCGGTGGCATAGATGGGGTTCTTGACCACATCTCCAAGGCCGCCAAACCGATAGGGGATTCCAATTCGAACCGGCAGATCCAGGACCCTCTCGGCCAATTCACGAATACCTTGCAGTAGAGCCACACCGCCGGTCAACACCACTCCACCGTGAAGCGACTCGGCAAATCCGGAACGCACAAGCTCCCATTCAACGATCTTCAATATCTCTTCAACGCGAGCTTCCACGATTTGAGTCAGAATGGTCCGGCTGAGCTGCCGAGACTTCTGGCCCCCCACCGAACCGACTTCAATGACATCCTGCGGGTTCACCCATTCCACCAAGGCACAGCCAAACTGCTTCTTGATCTTCTCGGCCTCTTCCATGGAGGTGCGGAGACCCACGGAAATGTCCGAAGTTATGTGATTCCCTCCCAAGCCGACCACGCACGAGTGACGGATGGCATTATCCACGAACACCGCCACGTCGCTGGTGCCGCCACCGATGTCCACCAGAGCAACTCCCAGATGCCTCTCGTCAGCGTCCAGAACCGACTCGCTCGAAGCCAGACTCTCCAGGACGACATCCAGAACCTGCAAACCTGCTCTCTCACAACATTTGATGATATTCTGAACGGCGCTCACCATGCCGGTGATGATGTGCACCTTCGCCTCCAGACGGACTCCAGCCATACCCAGAGGATTCTGGATACCCTCCTGGTCGTCGACGATGTACTGCTGAGGCAGCACGTGCAGAACCTGCCGGTCAAAAGGCATGGCCACGGTCCGAGCAGCGTCCAGTACGCGTTCGATATCGCTCTGAGTCACCTCGCGACTTTTGATGGCGATCACACCGTGGCTGTTGAGGCTCTGCACATGGGTGCCCGCCACCCCCGCATAGACGGCGGAAATCTCACATCCCGCCATCAATTCGGCTTCGTCGATGGCCTTCCTGATGGCTTGGACGGTTTGATCGATATTGACGACCACTCCCCCCCTCAGCCCAACAGAGGGGTAGGTGCCCACTCCCACAATATCGATGCCCTCGGGAGTCACTTCGCCGACTACGGCGCATATCTTCGTCGTCCCCAAGTCAAGGCCGACAACCAGTTCCTCTCTCCTCGCCATTTCCTCCCTTTCAACTGGCCCGCTCTTTTCAGCACGGAGCCCGTCCGCCCTTCTTTGCGGTTCCTACCAGCCGCCACCCCCTCAGGCTCCCGTGCCCTCAACCGGCACCTTCGGAATCGTGAAGGAAACGCCCCTTGTGCGGCACCCAGTCCTTCAGCAGGTCCCCCGGTCGACGAACCCGCCCCCTAAATCCCCTTCGGAACAGGGAAATCTCCGCTAACAAAAGCTCGATTCGGATAATCCAGATCAATGCGCTTGACCGTCTCCAGAAGCTGCCTCTGGCTCAAATGGGCCAGAACCTTCTGGAGATGTCCCAACTTGCGCTCGTAGTCATCCCACCCCAACTCGATGGGGATCGCCTTCACCGTCGTGTACAGAATGAACCCCTCCTCGTTGTGCCATCGGCACTCGGAGATCTGATTCAGTGCGAACCAGCTCTGTGAACCTGCAAGAGCAGCCATCAATCGTCTGAATGAATCCAATGCTTCAGCCGGTAACCGATCTCCCAGCTTCAGATTTGATCCTGCGAAGCCGGTGACCAGGGGGAGCATTGGGTGCGCATCCGCAGCAGCCGGGGCGAACAGAAGGCCGTCTCGATCCATGACGAAGAATTCATCAGCAAACACAACGGCGACAGGCTCTCGTTCCACCACTTCAACCACGATGCGGTCCGGCAGGTCGACTTTCACCTCAGAGTCTTGAAGCCAGGCGATGGCTCTCACAGCCTTGGCCCGTTCCGAAACTTTGACCGTCAAGAGACTGGCATTCCGTGGAATGCCCAGGGCATTGAGGACTTCCTTGCGATCCACAGTCTTGAGACCGGAAATCTGTATTTCCTGCAGTCGAAACCACGGTCCATCCAGGAGTGCATGGTAAGCATGGGCTAATGCGGCACTGAGCGCAAATACGGTGGGGATGATCATGAGAAACCCGAAAACCGTTTTGACTCGCTTGAGCCATCGACGGATCTGAGCCTTTCTGTCCTGGCGATAGCGGTTTCTCTTTTTTCGCATGGCGCCTTACCGGCGGAGCGTTCTTCCACGAAAGGTCAAACACTCCCCCCTCTCCGGTTGAGTCTACAATATTAGAATTTCCCTTTCGAGACAAACACCAAATGTCGCTCGAACCGATTTCTCTACGTGATCCATTACGGCGCGCACATCCGCAGCTGTCGCCCCCCCAAGATTCAGGATCCAGTTGGCGTGCTTCTCCGACACGGCGGCCCCGCCTACCCTGAACCCTTTCAATCCGGCATTCTCGATGAGCCACCCTGCGGGAGCAACGGGGGGATTTTTGTAAACCGACCCCGCAGAGGGCCGGTTCAAAGGCTGTGTGGCCTTCCGCTTCTTCACGGCAGCCTGCAGCTTCTCTCGAATTCCACTTTTCAGGGAGGAGACCAGCCCCAAACATGCGCCGATGACGGTCCAGTCCATGGGCAACCGCATGGAGCGATACAGGGGGTTGAGATCCCTCCGCCCCAGGCGCTGACGAACGCCTCGCTCGTCAAGCAGCTCGAGCCAGAGGAGCACATCCGCCAGACATCCATCCCGTGTTCCCGCATTCATCACCGCTGCTCCACCGAGAGTTCCGGGAATGCCAACCAGCGGCTCCACCCCGCTCAGCCCATTCTCCGCGCAAAAACGGATGAGACGCGACAGTCTCACGCCGGCTCCCACGCGGACTTCCACTGCGCCTCGTTCCCCACCATGGTCGACCCGGATCTCCGAGCATGCGCGGCTCAGCTGGATCACCACCCCCTCCATGGGCTCGTCCGGCGCCAGAACGTTGCTGCCTCCCCCCAGGACCAGATGCGGAACGCCCAATGCACGCGCCCGGAGAAGAATTTCGGTGATCCCATCGACGGACACCGGCCGCACCAGGCACCGAGCGGGCCCCCCGATGCGGAAGGTCGTACAGCCGGCGAGGGGGACATCCCACAATACTTCGGCCCGGCCCAGCCCCTCTGACTCCGCCTTGAGACAGCTCCACAGACCGGCCCGGGCTTCCGGCTCCATCGGCGCGGCACATCCATGAGCGGACAGCAAGGTTTGTGGTTGCAGCATTTTCAACCCTTGAGCGAATCGAGCAGATCCTCGCCGATCTGCCACACATTTCCGGCTCCCAATGTGATCACCACATCGCCCGGTTTGACGGTCGCCTTCAGACTCTCCAACAATCCTTCGAAGGTCGTGTGAAACTCCAGATCATGATGCCCGTGTACAGCGACCTGCTCCGCCAGACGCGTCCCGGTTACCCCTGGGATGGGTCTTTCACTGGCCGCGTAAATCTCCGTCAGGAACAATCGATCCGAGTGGTAGAAGCAGCGCGCGAATTGATCCAGAAGCGCCTGGGTCCTCGTGTAGCGGTGAGGCTGAAACACCACGATGCGCCGACGGTCGGGAAAGCACTGGGCCAGCGTCTCCAGGACATTCCGGATCTCCGTCGGATGGTGTCCGTAGTCGTCCAGAACCAGTACCCCACCGGCCTCCCCTTTGATCTGGAACCGTCGCTGGACCCCCGTCATGTCCCTCAGGCCGGCCTGAACGCTGGGCCAGTCGATCTCGAGATCATGGGCCACAGCCACTGCAGCCAGGGAATTGAGAACATTGTGGCGTCCCGGGATGGGCAGCTCGATCTCCCCCAGCTCCCGCCCCTGGTGGAACGCCCGGTAGGTCGTGTTCAAGCCGTTGGATCGGATCTCACGCGCCTGGAAGTCGGCCTGGGATGATAGGCCATAGGTCACATATCGCTTGGAGATGAGCGGCAGGATCGTCTGGATGTTTTCGTCTTCAAGGCAGAGGACAGCCTGTCCATAGAAAGGGATGCGATTGATGAACTCGAGGAAGGTGTGCTGGATGTGCTCCAGGTCCCGATAGAAATCCATGTGCTCCAGATCGATGTTCGTCACCACCGCGATGGTCGGAGGCAGCAGCAGAAATGTTCCGTCGCTCTCATCCGCTTCAGCCACCATGAAATCACCCGAACCGAGCTTCGCATTGGTGCCCCATGCATTGAGCCGGCCGCCGATAACCACCGTCGGATCCAGGCCGCCACGAGCGAGAACCGTCGAAACCATGGATGTCGTCGTGGTTTTGCCGTGGGCGCCGGCGACCAGCACGGCATACTTCAATCGCATCAGCTCCGCCAGCATCTCAGCGCGCCGGATCACCGGCACCTTGCCCATGCTTCGAGCCGCCCGCAGTTCGGGATTCTCTTCGGAAATGGCCGAGGAGAGGACCACCACATCCGCCCCCTTGACATGCTCTCCATCATGGCCCACATGAATTTCCGCACCCAGCTCCACAAGCCTGCGAGTGATCTCCGTCTCTCTCAGGTCGGAGCCGCTCACCCTGTACCCGAGGTTCAGCAGCAGCTCGGCAATGCCGCTCATGCCGATCCCACCGATGCCTACAAAATGAATATGTTGATAACCTTTATACATCCTAAACCACCCGCCTCTCAGCATGTCGGGCAATGTTCATGAGAATGCCCACAGCAAGGCAATTGGCCGTGAAAGCGCTGCCGCCATACGAAATGAACGGCAGGGGCAACCCCTTGGTCGGCATGAGTCCGAGCACGACTCCCATATTCACCAGGGCCTGAAGTGTGATGAGCATGGTCAGTCCCGCCGCCAGCAGGACGCCGAACTGGTCGGGTGCGGACCTCGACACCCGGAACCCCGTCAGAAAAAACAGTGCGAACAACACCGTGACGGCTGTGATCCCGGCAAACCCCAGCTCCTCGGCAACCACAGCAAGAATGAAATCCGTGAATGCCTCGGGAAGATAGAACAGCTTCTGCTGGCTGGCACCCAGACCGATCCCCCAGAATCCGCCCGACCCTACCGCAATCCAGGCCTGAATGAGTTGGTACCCCGAATCCAGGGGATCTGTCCATGGATTTCTGAAGGCCGTCACCCGCTCCCAACGGTAAGGGACCTTGTAGACGAAACGGTAGAAAACCAACGCCGCCAAGGGCGCCAAGGCGAACAAATGTCTGAAGGGGACTCCTCCCAGGAGCAACATCACAAAGGTGGAACATCCGATCAGAAAGGTGGTCCCGAAATCGGGCTCCATCAGCAGCAAGCCTCCCAAAATGCCACACCAGATCATGGGAGGCCAGAAGCCGATGCTCATCCGCTTGATCTTGTCCTGCTTCCTGACCAGCCAGGCGCTCAGGAAGACCACCCAGCACACCTTGGCGAATTCCGCCGGCTGCAGCAAAAAGATGGAGAGCTGAAACCAACGCCTGGCATTGTTGATTTCAACCCCGAACCAGAGCACCAGCACCAGGGACATCACGGTCAGGGCGAGCAATCTCGGGGCAAGCCGGCTCAGCCGCTTGTAAGGAAATCGACTGGCTGCCGCCATGATGGCCAGTCCCAGGGAAATGCAGATCAGCTGGCGGGCCAGATAGTGAGAGGTGGAGGCTTCCATGTCCACCTGCTCTGCGAGGTTCTTGAGACCCACCGTCGAACTGGCGCTGTAAACCATGATGAGCCCGATCAGGATGAGCAGGGAGACCATGATCCATAGCTGGGTTTCGAGGGGAAGGGCCAGCGACGAAGGGCCTGTTTTCGACCTCTCGCTGTCCTCCGTGAAGGGAGGCACATCCGTTAAAGATCTGGACATATCGTTCTCCAGCTATGACTCGTCCTGAAGGCCGTTCACCAAACGTTTAAAGTGGTCGCCTCGCTGCGCATAGTTCTCGTACTGGTCGAATGAAGAACAGGCTGGCGACAGCAGCACGACATCCCCTGATTTCGCCCACCTCACAGCTTCTCCAAAGGCCTGCTCCAGATTCGGGAAAGACCGAGTGGGGACGGATGATCCCAGCTGCTCCTGGATACGCAGAGCAGACTCTCCAAAAGCCAGCACGCCACGCCCCTTCTGCCGGAGCGGCTCGATGAGCGGTTCGTAAGAGCCAAGCTTGTCCCTCCCCCCGAGGAGCAGCCAAACGGGCCGATCGAAATTCTCCAGCGCCTTGACCACGGCACCCACGTTGGTTCCCTTGGAGTCATCGTAGAAGTCGATCCCATTCCAGTTCCTCACCCATTCAACACGGTGGGGAAGACCGCGGTATGCATTGATCACCTTTTGGAGGAGCTCGGGCTCCACACCCATCACGGCGGCGGCCAATGACGCAGCCATGATGTTCTCTTCGTTATGCACTCCCTGAAGGGGAATCCCGGCAAGGTTGAGGTCGAATGGCTCTCTCCCGGGAAGACTGACCCGGATCCTTCCTCGCGCCACCCCGGCGTGCGCATCCTTCCGTCTCCTGCTGTAGGTCAAGAGATTTCCTGGAATGCCGGCGCTCCGTTCACGACATAAGGGATCATCCAGGTTGACAATGGCATACTGGTCCGGGGTCTGACGGGAGAACAGGGAAAACTTCGAATCGATGTAGTCCTCGAAACTGCCGTAGCGATCGAGGTGATCCTCCGTGATGTTCAGGAGAATCCCAACCTGTGGGTTGAAGGTGTTCGCAGTGTCCAACTGGAAGCTGCTCACTTCCAGCACCAGCAGATCGGCCTTCCCGCCATCAAGGATCCAGCGGCTGAGGGGAGTCCCAATGTTGCCGCCCACGAAAACGTTTTTCCCCGAAGCTCTCAGCATCTCCCCGAGCAGAGAGGTCGTCGTGGTCTTGCCGTTGGTCCCGGTCACGGCCAACACCGGTGTACTGGTCTGGCGCCATGCCCATTCCAGCTCCCCGATAATCTCCACTCCCCTCTCCGCAGCGGCTTTCAGGGGGCTGATGTTCAGGGGCACACCGGGACTCACAACGATCTGATCCGCACGGATGAAATCATCCAGAAGATGCGTCCCCAGATGCAGGACACACCCTCTGGACTCCAGGGCATCCAGCACGGTCCCGAACCGTTCGCGCGCCCCGAGGTCGGTGGCCACCACCTGCATGCCCCGGTTCAGCAGCACCTCACAGACGGCCTGGCCCGAAACTCCCATTCCGACCACCAGGACCTTCTTCTGTTCGGAAGACTCCGACACCCCGCTTCCCTCTCCCAGCTTCTTCTACCGTTCAGCGTTTCCGGACGAAGCATTCATGAAGTCCAGAACTCCTGCCACAACTTTCTCCATGGTCATGCCCCTGGATCCCTTCACAACGACCCACGCCCCATCCACCATACTCTCACACACTCTCCGGACCGCTTCCTCATGACTCGCAACATGCGAGCACGCCGATGCGTCCATACCGGCCCTACGAGCCCCAGATTCAATCTCCGAGCTGAGCACTCCCAGAGTGATGAGTCGATCCACACCCATCGCACCGATTCTCTCCCCCACCTCCCGATGCATGGCCTGACTCTCGGGCCCAAGCTCCCGCATGTCGCCCAGGACGGCAATCAGCCGAGCCCCGGCGGGCGCAGCCTCACGCGCAGTCTGAACCGCGGACATCATGGAGCGGGGATTGGCGTTGTACGTATCGTCGATGAGCACCATGCCGCGCCCCAGGGAATGCATCTCCATGCGCTGGCGCACGGGCCTGTGGCTCGCCAGCCCTCGGACGATGGTCTCCGGGGACTCTCCCAGCCCGTAAGCGACTGCCGCCGCCCCCAGAGCGTTCTGGACCTGGTGCATCCCCAGCACCGGCAAACAAATGGATACCGCATCAGGCCCCAGCTTCGCCTGGAAACAGCTCATTCCGTTTTCGAGGGTGACCTGACCCTGCAGCCGCACCTCGACCGGGTCCAGACCGGTTCCGAAACGAATCAGGCGGCATTCGAGGCGGGTTGAAAGTGCTCGAAGCCTTGCGTCGTCCCAATTGATGACAGCCAGATTGTCCTGCCCCAGCGACATGAGCAACCTCCCCTTTTCCGCCAGCACCTCGTCCAGCGACCCCAGGCCTTCCAGGTGCGCGGGATGGATGTTGGTCAGGAGCCCCACCGTGGGATGGACAATGTTCGACAGGCGCTCCATCTCTCCCGGCACGTTGATCCCCACCTCGATGACCGCCGCCGTGTGCTCTTCCGTAAGTTGCAGCAGTGTCAAGGGCACGCCGATGAGGTTGTTCAGGTTTCCCGGGTTCTTGAGCACCCTGTGTGTGCAGCTCAATATGGCGCAAATCATCTCTTTGGTGCTGGTCTTGCCGTTGCTCCCCCCCACGCCGACCACGGGGATGGAGAATCTGCCGCGATGGAATCGCGCCAACTCACCCAGCGCGTGCAGGGTGTCGGTCACCTGGATGATGGCCGGTGGCTCATCTCCGCCCGACTGCCAGTCCGGGCGAATGGAGGACACAACCACAGCCGCTGCCCCGCCGGCAAGGGTTTGACCTACAAAATCATGAGCATCAAACCTTTCTCCCCTGAGGGCCACAAAGCAGTCGCCCGGTCCAATCATCCTGCTGTCCGTGGAGATGGACCGCACCACTCTTGAAGGGTCACCCTGGAGAAGAATCCCCTTTGTGGCCTGCACGAGCTGCGCTATTCTCCATTCCATGCGGTTCCCCAGTTGCCGGTTTCTGGTTTCTAGTTTCTAGTTTCTGGTTTCTGGTTTCTGGTTTCTGGTTACTGGTTACTGGTTACTGGTTACTGGTTACTGGTTAAGGCATGCCTGCTTTTGACTTCCGCTCACTCCTGAAAGAATTCTCTCACCACCTGGCGGTCGTCGAAGGGAAACACTTCCGCTCCGACAATCTGGTATGTTTCGTGTCCCTTGCCCCCGATGAAGATCACATCGCCCGGCTGCGCCCACCTGAGGGCTTTCCGGATCGCCTCCTTCCGATCCACCACAACCGTGTATCCCTTCTTTTTTGTGGGCGTCCGAGATGGCTCAACAAAGGGGATTTTAGCCCCGCGCACCCCGTTGACAATCTCCTCGATAATCTGTTCAGGTACTTCGCTCCGCGGGTTGTCACTGGTGACGATGATCCAATCCCCCAACCTGGCCGCGGCCTCACCCATGAGCGGGCGTTTGCTCCGATCCCGGTCCCCGCCGCATCCAAAGACCACCAGAAGGCGGTTCCGGGTCATTTCACGAAGGCAGGTGAGGGCCTTCACCATGGCGTCCGGGGTGTGGGCGTAGTCCACAACCACCTCGTATTCAACCCCCTCCGGAAGGACCACCCGTTCGAGCCGTCCGTCCACGCGGCTCAATGCGGCCAGTCCATCAATAACGGAATTCCGGTCCACCCCGAGGGCCAGGGCGGTCGTGGCGGCACTCACCAGGTTGTAAAGGTTCAGCCGCCCAATGAGAGGGGACTGAATGCGAAATGGACCTTCGGGCGTGAACAGCTCAGCGATTATGCCGCCGGGCGTCAATTCAGCGGATTTCACCCAGACCCGCGCGTCCCTTCGCTGCACCGAATAGGTCCAGACTTCCGACCCTGTTTCCTCAATGAGGCGAAAACCATAGGGATCATCGCGATTGATGACGGCAACTCCCGGTTCTGCTGCGGCTGTGAGATAATCCCGGAACAGGGCGGACTTGGCCCGGTAGTAGGATTCCATGTCCTGATGAAAGTCCAGATGGTCCTGTGAAAGATTCGTGAAAAGTCCCGCCGCAAAGGTGCAACCCAGGACCCTTCCCAGTGTTAGAGCGTGAGATGAGACTTCCATCACGACGTGAGATACCCCATCCCGAAGCATCTCGTGCAACAGCCTCTGCAGGTCCAGCGATTCGGGTGTCGTCATGGGGGCCTTGAGGGTTTGGTCCTTCCAGCGGTACGCCAGCGTCCCCAGGACCCCCACCGAATGTCCGGCCGCTCTGAGAATGGACTCAAGCAGTAGTGTGGTCGTCGTTTTGCCGTTGGTTCCCGTCACGCCGATGAGCTGCATCCGCTTCGAGGGATGATCGAAAAAGTTGGCTGCCAGGCCGGCGAGCGCCGCGCGACTGTCCGGGACCCGGACCCAGGCGACTTCAGATGCTGAGGACGGCAGGTCTTCACTCACGATCGCCGCGGCCCCACGTTGCCGGGCATCTTCAATGAAAAGCCCGCCATCCTTTCGGGTGCCGCGGATCGCGACGAACAGATCCCCGTTCATGACCTTGCGGCTGTCATAGGCGATTTCCCGAATGGCTGTGTCCAGACGCCCCACATGGTCCAGGACTGCAAGGCCTGTCAACAACTCCTGCAGTTTTTTGCTCGCTGTGTCCTTGGCCAAAGCGCCGCTCCCTCTAGGAGGCTGTCCGAGAATGGCCGTGTCGGGCGGGCATGAAACCCGCCCCTACAAAGCTGTCTCGCAATCCCAGCGTAGGGGCGAAGTTTATCCCCGCCCGCTCTTGGGCTGGTTGACCACTCCGCATTCTCGGATAGTCTCCTGGCTGTCGAAGGCAGAAGTCATGCACCGCTTCGAGAGCGATTCCGGATGCGGGATGAAACGGCCGAATGCCGACGGGATCCATACTCCGGCATCGAGCGCCCATGCTCCGGCATCCACCGAATCCGGATCGTCACTCGGCCTCATGGATCTAGGAACCATCCTCCAGGACGATTTCAACAGCCGTATCCGGGGTCAGGGAAGTCCCAGGTACCGGACTCTGTTTCACGACCCGGCCGCTCCCGGTGATTCGAGGCTGTAAGCCCAGAGTGCATAGTTGCTGAAGCGCCTGTTTGAGGCTCAAACCTGCCAGGTCCGGCATCGTTGACACAGGCTCCGCTTCACCACTCTGGCGAACCTGAACAGCCGGCTTCACTATTTCGCAGGAAGCCGCGTTGGCAAGCCGGAAATGCACCGGAGGATCGGTTCCCTTGTAGGATGGTGAGACGCCCAGATAGGGCAGAGCCTTTGCCGCAATATTCCTGAAGACGGGCGCTGCCACGACTCCTCCGTAAATGGCTCCGTGAGGTTCACGAACGGACACCGTGATGACCAGGCGGGGATCCTCGGCGGGAACGAATCCGGTAAAGAGCGAGGTGAACTTGTTGGTTGCGTAACGCTTGGTCTCCGGGTCGAGCATCTGAGCCGTTCCCGTCTTGCCGGCAGCGGTATAGCCATCGGGAGCTGCATTCACCCCCGTGCCTCCCTCCTGAGTGACCCCTTTCATCATGTCAGCCACGAGGTGGGCGACCCTCTTGTCAAGGACCCGCCTTCTCCCCCCGCGCTCCGCCACCTTTACGGTCTGACCTTCAGCATCTACGATCTCAATCGCAATCTCGGGAGCAACCCACTGCCCTCCGTTGGCGATGCAGGCAATGCCCTGGCTCAATTGCATCGCCGTCACGCCAATGCTTTGGCCGAAACCCGTCGTGGCCAGATCAATAGGGCGCCACTTCTTCCATGGTCGAACCTGTCCCCTGGCTTCCCCGGGAAGTTGAATCCCCGTCGGATCGCCGAATCCGAAGGCTTTGATATAGCGGTGATAGCGCTCGCTTCCCAGCTGGAGTGCCATCTTGCTCGCTGCGATGTTGCTGGAATGCTTGATGACGTCCGGCACCGACAACCATCCATAGGGGTGCACGTCATTGATGGTATGCCCGGCCAGAACACATCGCCCATTCTCGCAGTACACCCTGTCCTTCTCCCGGATCGTCCCTTCCTGGAGCGCGGCGCTGACGAGGAAGACCTTGAAGGTGGACCCGGGCTCGAAATAGTCCGTGATGGCCCGGTTTCGGTACAGGTCCGGATCCCTCTTGCCCGTCAAATTGGGGTCGAAAGGCGGCCAGTTGGCCATGGCCAGAACGTCGGAGGTCCTGGCATCCATCACCACGACTTCGCCGGATCGGGCGCGATACTGCTGGATGCACTTGTCCAGCTCGAACTCAGCCACATACTGGATGAAGGCATCCATCGAAAGCTTGATTCCATAGCTCTCCACAGGCTCGGGAGGCGGATCCGAATCGAGCCACAGGCTCTTTCGAATTCCATCCCGGAAGCGCCCCACGGTGGTCGGATCCTGCCGAAGCAGTTTGTCAAAGGACTTTTCGATGCCCTCGAGTCCGATTCCGTCCGTATCCACAAATCCAACCACATGACCGCCGACCTGTCGATGAGGATAAAACCGTTTGTACTCGGTGATCATCGTCAAACCGTCCGCTTTGAGGCTGGAAACGGCCACGGCCTGCTGGTCAGACAGATGGCGTTTGAGCAAAACGAAACGTCTGCCCGAGCTCAACTTCTTCTGAAGCGTATGTCGTGGGAGGGACAAAATGGGAGCCAGTTTGGTTGCCATCATCTGGGGATTCTTGATCTGCTGGCAATTGGCGGTCAGCGAAAACTGGGGGACCGAATACGAAAGGAGCCGTCCCTGACGGTCATAGATGGTGCCCCGGTAAGCCGGGACTTGAAAGCTGGTCTCCGTTTGAGCCCGCTTGCGTTCCACCCAAACCTGGTGCTCCAGGACCTGAAGTCGAAACGCTTTAGCCAGGACACAGCCGAAACCCAACAAGATGACCAGGGTGAACAAGCCGTTGCAGAACCAGTAACGCTTATTCAGCAGATTCTTCGATTTGTGCTCTTTCACGGCTCCCCCCTCCCCTCCTGTTCGATCACCTCACGAGAATCTTTTGATCCTGCCTGGGAGGCCCCAATCCAAAACGATTCCGTCCGAGATCCTCCAACTGATTCGGATCCTGAAACCGACACCATTCCAGGCGAAGCTTTCGCTCAATGGCCAGGAGCGCCTCATGCTGCTCGTAGAGCTTAGCCAGACGGTAACCGTTCTGAATCTGCTGCATGTACAGCCAGACATAGAATATAGCCGCGACGACGAGCGTGACCCCCAAAAGGGACGTCACCACCATCCACCCCGTCAAAGCTCCGAATGGGCTTCGCCGGTACCACTCCTGATGGCTGTCTTCTGATTTAGGATGGATCATGAAGCTTTCTCTTGTCCCTCGTAATCCTCTCTCGACAAGGATGGAACGAACCTGTCGGCTCAAACTGAAGCGTCAGGGAGTTTTTCAACAGCTCGCAAACGAGCGCTTCGTGCCCGAAGGTTACTGGCGATCTCGTGCTCCGACGGCTTCAATGCACGCTTGGTCAACAATTGCACCAGGGGACCTTCACAACTGCAGGTAGGAACATTGCGAGGACATCTGCAGGGTTTGGCCCACATTTTAAAGTGCTCCTTAACCATTCGATCTTCCAGGGAATGGAATGCCACGATGACCAGCCTCCCACCGGGCGCCAGCCACTTGATGATGTCGCCGAGGAACTGCCTGAGGGAATCGAGCTCCCGGTTCACAGCGATGCGAAGCGCTTGAAAAGTCCGGGTCGCCGGATGGATGCGTCTTGAATCGGCCGTCCTGGGCACCACCATCTGAACCAGCTCCGCTAACTGGACCGTCCTTTCGAAAGGAATCGATTTCCGCTGGGTGACAATGGCATGAGCAATACGCCGCGCCCACCGCTCTTCACCCAAGTCGGTGATGAGCTTCACCAGCTCCCTTTCGGGGAGCCGATTGACCAGATCAGCTGCTGTGTTGGGGAGAGTGCGGTCCATCCTCATGTCCAAGGGTCCATTTGCCTGAAAGCTGAAACCACGGGCCGGATCATCCAATTGGAAGCTGGAGACTCCCAGATCCAGCACCACTCCATCCACCCTCGGCCAGCCCAGCTCACTGAGGACGCTTCCAATGTTCGCAAAATTGGCCGTGTGGAGAGTGAGTCGCGCGCCCTGGAATTCGAATCGCCTCTGAGCCCGCTCGATGGCTCCCTGGTCCCAATCGATGGCGAGCAGCCTGCCGCCGGGGGCGCTGGCTTCCAGAATGGCCTCAGTGTATCCCCCGCCCCCCAGCGTGCCATCCACATAACGCCCCTCCGACCGGCACTGGAGCATGTGAACCACCACATTGAGCATGACCGGTATGTGAAGTGGAGAGGGCTTTTTCTTCATGGGGTCAGAGGCCCATCGTCGCCATGGTTTCCATGATTTCCTGGTGGTTTTCGCGGTTCAATTCCATCTGCTTGTCCCACCGACCCTTATCCCAGATTTCAAAACAGTTCAGGGTCCCGGCCAGAAAGACTTCCTGACCCAACCCGGCATGTTCTCGCAAGACGGGAGGAATCAGGATTCGCCCTTGGTTGTCGAACGGGCATTCTTCAGCGCTGGAAATGAAGTATCGCTTGAAGTTCTGTTGCTTGGGATCAACCAGCGAGAAACTCGCCGCTTTCTCTTCGATCCGGTCCCAGAGCTCAGGGGGAAACGCGACCAGACAGGGGCCCCATTGGGTGATGATGAGGGCGTCCGTAAAGTTTTTCTGCAAGACCTCGCGAAACTTCGTAGGAACGCGGAGCCGCCCTTTGGCATCGAGGCGATGGATCGACTGTCCTCTGAAATAAGGCTTGGTCAGAATCGCCACTTTTTCCCCCAAATCTCCACAAATTCCCACCTGGCACTATCTATCACCCTCCAAAATGCTTTGTCAAACTTAAATGTTCGGTTCCCATAAAAATTCTCCAAATCAGACTTAAACTCCTCTCACCTCAACACACTCTCTCACGCCCGTCTTTTCATTTGTCCACCCATCGCCTTCGTGTTAGTGTTTCAATGGGTAACCGAGATGCCTTCCGGGGTATTTCAATCACCACCCAGAAAGCCTCTGCTTGACCGCATGGCCAACCCTCCAACCAGCAGAGGCTTTTTCTGATTTGGACCTGACAGGACTTGAGGTTGCAATGAATCCGGACGATGAGAAGCTTCTCCGCATGAGCAAAGAGATCGTAATCAAGTTCATCGAACTGGGAAGGGTCTCGCCGAGTAATTTCGACCAGCAGTTTCGAAGCGTCTTCTGGACGTTGAAAGATACTCTTGTAGGCGCCCAGGTGCCCGATCTCAAACCGGAGATCTTCGGCTCGGATCAAAAGCAAGAGGAATAGGGCCGCCCTTCGGGTCAGATGGTTCAAGGTGAGAAAGCGACTTGTCACGACAGGTTGTTTCTTCGGATTTGCCCTTGCGCTCACCTGCATGATAGTGACGTGGAAGACGGTCGCGGACATGCGACCGTTTCCTGATTCCCTGGCAACCGAAGTCCTGGAGAACCTTCACCCGCGAGTTCTGGACCGACGGGGAATCCCCCTCTCCGTCACCTACCGGAACCCCTGGAACGTCCACGAGCGTGTCCCACTCCACCGAATTCCCCCAATCCTGCGACAGGCCTTCATTCTGTCCGAGGACAAGCGATTCCCGTCTCATCATGGCATTGACTGGCGGGCTCGTTTCCACGCCTTGATGCAGAATATTGCCGCAGGGCGAGTGGTGCGGGGTGCCAGCACCATTTCAGAGCAGGTCACTCGTATGCTGCATCCTCGTCCCCGGACCGTCTGGTCACGGTGGATCGAGGGGTTTGAGGCCTATTCACTGGAAATCAAGTTTTCGAAAGCTGAGATTCTGGAGTTCTATCTCAATCAGGTCCCGTATGCCCGACAGCGCAGAGGCATCTCCCAGGCTGCGCAACTCTACTTTGATCGAGATCTGGACCTGCTGAATCCTCGGGAAATGCTCGCTCTGGTCGTGCTGGTTCGATCTCCCAGCCGGTTGGATTTGCTCCGAAGCCCATCTTTATTGGATCGAAGCATTGACAGGATGAGTCAGCGGTTGGCCGAAGAGGGCATGATCTCCGATCGAGAGCTCGAGCTTGCCGGAACCTCACCCATCGCGCTCAGGCAGGGGCGGTTGGCGGCCGAGGCCGGCCATTACGTCCGGCATGTTTTGGCCCGTCCATGGCCGAACGCCTCGGAGGACCCCAATCGGTGCACCACCCTGGACGCGATGCTTCAAAACAGGCTGCAGGATGTTCTCGACGGTACTCTGAGTGATCTGGCGGGGCGAGACGCTGCAGACGGCGCCATCCTGGTGGCCGACCACCAGGCCAACGAGATCCTCGCCTGGGTAAACAGCGGGGGGACGGGCGACTTGAGGCCGGGATCATGGATAGACGCCGTCACACTGCCAAGACAGCCGGGCTCCACCCTGAAACCCTTCCTCTATTCGCTGGCCCTCGAGAACGGCTGGACTGCCGCGACCCTGCTGGACGACTCCCCCCTTTCGGAACCCCTCAGGTCCGGACTCCACACGTACCGCAACTACAGCCGCATTCACTACGGGCCTTTGCGACTGAGGGAGGCCTTGGGGAACTCGCTGAATATTCCAGCTGTGCGCGCCATTCAGTTCACGGGGACACGCCCTTTTCTCCTGCGCCTCCGGGAGCTTGGCTTTGCCAACCTGGATCAGTCCCCAGATTTTTACGGCCATGGATTGGCGCTGGGCGATGGCGAGGTCAGCCTCTTCGAACTGGTCCAGGCTTATGCATGTCTGGCTCGTGGCGGGCGATTCCTTCCTCTGAACTGGAGTCTTTCACCCAAAAGGGATCAGGAGCCAGGGCGGCAAGTCATTTCGGAAGACATCGCCTCCATCCTGGCCCACATACTCTCAGACCCCCAGGCCCGACGGCTCGAATTCGGGGAAGGACACCTTCTGAATCTTCCCGTTCAGACGGCGGTCAAAACCGGGACATCCAGCGACCATCGGGACACGTGGGCCATTGGCTTCTCTCATAGGCATGTTGTAGGGGTGTGGATGGGCAACCTCGACCGTACGCCAACTCGAGGACTGACTGGAACCACAGGTCCAGGGCTGGTTCTGAGGGCGGTCTTCTCGGAGCTCAATGCCAATGGGGAGCCTTCCTGGATTCGTTTGAGCCCGCACCTTGTGCGGAAAGTGATTTGCCGGAAGAGCGGCCGGCTGCCAGGCCCTCAATGTCCCCTGACCGACGAGCTTTTCGCTCCCGGCTCTGACCCTGCTGAACGATGTCTGCTGCATCACGATCCCGGGCATCGAATTGCTGCTTCGTTACCGGACGGGACTTCAGCAATGCGAGCCATAGAATTGATTCAACCCGTGACGGGTCTTGAGCTGGCCATGGATCCTCGCGTGCCGGACGCCCTGGAGGCTTTTTCCCTGATGCTCCCAAGGGGATTGCCCTCCAGAAGAGTCGAATGGATCATGGATGGCACCATTGAGGGAACAACGGGGCCGGGATCATGCCGCTTCGAGTGGATGATGCAGAAGGGTTTCCACACGGTCCGGGCCCGTGTATGGTTGGACGGCCTGGCGGAAGCCGTGGAGACTCCTCCCGTGTCCTTCAGCGTCCGCTGAGCAGTCCGGTTTTTCATTGAGGAACGAACTCCTTGCAAGTCCGAACAGTCCGGACCCGGGCGGAGGCAGCCGCAGGTTAGGGACACGAGGCGACCGGGACATCGTTGAAGATTTCCGGCGCAGGTTGACTTTGTGGGGTGGTCGGATTAGAAGCCGGGCTGAACCTGAGTTTCTCCCCTGCAGTAGGGAATCGAAGAGATGCCGACATCGCTCATAGGGACACCAGGTCTTCATGGACCCCGATAAGATCTCGCGATTGAAGATTCAGCACAGGGAAGAGAGGCGCCCTGCGCGCAAAGGGATCGGGAAACTGGGAGCCGTCTTTCTCTTCCTTTTTGCCGTGTCGGCGGGAGCCTATTGGCTGTACCAGGAAGGTATGCTCAGCCCCGCGATTGCAGTGGAATTGGTTTCCGTGAACTGGGTTTATCCTTCCCGGGTGGTGACGGATTTCAACGCAAGTGGGTATGTGGTCGCTCAGCGTCGTGCCGCAGTGGCTTCGAAGGGAACGGGGCGACTCGAACATCTGGCGGTGAGGGAAGGAAGCCGCGTCAGGGAAGGGGACGTGCTTGCCAGGCTGGAAAACGATGACCTGAGAGCCGAGAGAGATCAGATCCGGGCCCAGCTCGCCGCTGCACGGGCCGACAGGGTCCGTGCTGAAACCGACGTGGAAATTGCCGAGCGCCGGCACAGGAGACTGAGAAATCTATGGGAACAGAAGGCGGTCGCCAAAGCGGATTTCGAAAATGCCCGGGATCAGTTCCAGAGATCCAGGGCCGCCCTCGAGGCGGCCGAAGCGAACATCAGGGCTCTCGAGGCGGGCCTTGAAAGAGCGTCCGTCCTTATCGAATACACGGTGATCCGGGCGCCTTTCGACGGGGTGGTACTCACCAAGGACGCGGATGTGGGCGAGGTGGTGGCGCCGTTCGGGTCCTCTGTGAACGCCAAGGCAGCCGTTGTGACGATGGCGGACCTTTCCTCACTCATGGTCGAGACAGACGTCGCCGAGTCCTCCCTCCCCAAGGTGTACGAGGGACAACCCTGCGAAATTCAACTGGATGCCCTTTCGGAAGCGCGGCTCCCCGGAGCGGTCCGAACCATCGTTCCCACGGCTGACCGTACTCGCGGCACGGTCCTCGTCAAAATTCAATTTGAACAACCGGACCCGCGAGTGCTCCCGGAGATGAGCGCTCGAGTGGCTTTTCTGTCCCGGCGGCTGGAGGAGCATGAAAAGCAGGCATTCCTGGGTGTCCACCGCGGTGCACTGGTCGAGCGCAGCGGGAGTGACGGGATGTTTGTCGTGGATGAGGGACGGGTGAGATGGGTCCCGCTGCCCGAGCCCGAAGTTGTGGGCGATTATATCCGCCTGGCCGGCCCCTGGAAAGCGGGAGACCGGGTCGTCCTCAAGGCCCCTCGCGAAATCAGGGACGGCTCCCGAGTTTCCCTTCCGGAGTAGCCCGTGACTTCACAAGACCAGCAGCCGGAGCATATAGTCGTTCTCGAAGAGATCTGCAAATCCTATCGCCGGGGCACCCAGGAGGTTCCGGTGCTCCGAGGCATCAGCCTCTCCATTTTGCGGGGAAGCTACGTCGCCCTGATGGGCCCTTCGGGATCCGGCAAGACAACGCTCCTCAACCTCATCGCCGGTATCGACCGGCCCGACTCCGGGCGACTCACGGTTGCATCCACTGAGATCGCAGATCTGGATGAGGCTGAATTGGCCCATTGGCGAGCCAGGCACATCGGCTTCATTTTTCAGTTTTACAATCTCATGCCAGTGCTGACGGCCCTAGAGAACGTCGAACTGCCCCTCATGCTTCACCGAATCAGTCGCAGGGAACGGCGGGAGCACGCCCTCCTGGCCCTGGAGCTTGTGGGTTTGACCGATCGACTGCGTCACTACCCGAGAGAACTGTCAGGGGGGCAGCAACAGCGGGTGGCGATTGCTCGGGCCATTGTCACCGATCCTTCCCTTATCGTGGCCGACGAGCCCACCGGAGACCTGGACAAACAATCCGCTGCGGATGTCCTGGATCTCACCCAGCAGCTCAACGTCGACTACGGCAAGACCATCATCATGGTGACCCACGATCCCAGAGCCGCAGAGCGTGCAGTTACCATTCATCATCTGGATAAGGGGGTTTTGAACGACCTGGTTGCATCATGAAATACTCCGCTTTCCAGTTGGCTGCATGCTTCAGACTGTGTGCAAGAGCGGGATCAGGCAGCGTGTTGTGGCCGGATCTTTCGGCACAGGACCGGGAGCGAAATGGAACTTCTCAAGATGATCGTCCGAAACAGCCTGCGCCATCGACTTCGCGCCCTGCTCACGGTGGTTGGAATGGCTGTGGCGATCCTGGCGTTCTGTCTGCTGCGGACCACCGTTGAGGCCTGGTACGGCGGGGTGGAGGCCGCTTCTCCCAATCGGCTGATCTGCCGAAACGCCGTCTCTCTCATCTTCACTCTGCCCATCACCTACCGCCAGCGCATCCTGCAGGTGCCCGAAGTGAAACAGGTGGCCTACGCCAACTGGTTCGGCGGTGTGTACATCGATGAGCGCCATTTTTTCCCGCGCATGGCCGTGGGTCCCTCAAACTTTTTCGATCTTTACCCCGAGTTCATCATCCCGCGCGATCAACTCAGGGCTTTCTGGACACAACGCAATGCCTGCATTGTCGGACGGAAGCTCATCAGTCAATACGGCTGGCGGCTGGGTGACACCATCACCCTCACAGGAAACATCTACCCCGGTGAATGGCGGTTCGTACTGGTCGGAGTCTACCGGGGAGCCGCCAAAGCAACGGATGAAACCCAGATGCTTTTTCGTTGGGACTATCTCGATGAGGCGTTGAAGAAGACCCCCATGCCAGGCGGCCAGGTGGGCTGGTACGTCATTCAAATTGAGAATCCTCAGAATGCCGGTGCCGTCTCAAGGAACGTGGACAGCCTTTTCGAGAACTCCCTCGCCGAGACCATCACGGAGACGGAGAAGGCCTTCCAGATGGGCTTTGTGTCTATGACGGAGGCGCTGGTCGTGGCCATCCGCATCGTATCGTTCGTCGTCATTGCGGTCATTCTGGTCATCCTGGCCAACACCATGGCCATGACGGCACGCGAGCGCATGGCGGAGTACGCGACGCTCAAGACGCTCGGGTTCGGCAACTGGTTTCTCATGAAGCTCATAGCCGGAGAATCCCTCACCCTGGCACTCTTGGGCGGAATTCTGGGCATCGGGTTTTCTTTTCCCGCTGCCCACCTGTTCTCCAAAAAGCTGGGAGCCATACTTCCTGTTTTCCACATTCAAGGCAGGACGCTCCTCCTCGCAGGGATCATCTGCTTTTCCATCGGGCTCCTTGCGGCCCTTTTCCCCGTCTGGAGAGCCACCAGGATCAAGATCGTCGACGCCTTGACTCATATTGGATAGGGGGACAAATGAAAGTACTGAGCCTATTCTCAATCAGGGGTAAACATTGGGCAACTCGCCGGAAATGAAAAGACGGGCAGGCATCCACCTGATGGTGGGGTTTCGGGGATCACGGTTTGAAGAGGAGCTCGAAGGCCTCATACGCAACCACCTCATCGGTGGAGCCGTTCTCTTCAGGCGCAACGTCGAAAATCCCGAGCAGCTGAAGCGGCTCATCCGCTCTGCCCAGGACTGCGCCATGACCCACTTGGGAAGGCCCCTTCTGCTGGCTGTCGATCAGGAAGGGGGGCCGGTTCAACGACTCGTGTCACCCCCCTTCGCAGGATTGCCCTCAGCCAGGAGACTGGGGCGCGAAGGTCCCGAGGCGGTTCGGGCCTCGGGCATCGCAGCCGCCCGGGAGCTCAAGTCCCTGGGAATCCATATCAACCTCGCCCCGGTTCTGGACGTGCTCCCTGGGGATTCGCCCGAGCACTTCATGGCAGACAGATGCCTGGGATCCGACCCGCAACGCGTCGCGGAGCTTGGGCGCGCATGGATCGGAGCGCTCCAGGGCGAAGGAGTCTCAGCCACGGCCAAGCATTTTCCCGGGTTGGGACAGGCCGAGCTCGATCCCCATCATTACGCTCCCGTCATTCACTGGAACAACGGGGCATCCATGGAGAGGGACCTGGCACCTTTTCGTGAAGCCGTTTCGGCCGGCGTCCACTGCGTCATGACTTCCCATTCGCTTTATCCAACCATGGACAGCCAATGGCCGGCGACGCTTTCGCCTGCCATCTGCTCCGACTGGCTGCGGCATCGTCTCGGGTTTGAAGGTGTTCTCCTGAGCGACGACCTGGACATGGCTGCGGTGGCTGAGAAATTCTCCTGGGAAACTGTCGCGTACCAGGGGATTCTCACAACGCTCGATTTTTTTCTTCTATGTCAGAATCCCGGGAACATCGAGCCCTTCTGCTCCGCGCTTGCCGATCTCCTGACCCTGACACATCTCAAGTCACTTCACGAGCGGTCTGTGCTGCGCATCAGGCGGCTTTTCCATCACCTTGGCCTTACCGGAACAGCCTGGTGAGAACACCAGCACCCGGCCCCCCACGATCTTTGCGACCTTGGACGGTTTCGCCCCTGGAAAGTTGCACAGGGCCGCTCAGGAAGGGAACGGACCGCCCTCCGTTCTTCACAGTTGACAGCGTGGATTTGCTCTTTGTAACGGAGTCAATTCATGTTAGGTTCTTTATAAGTGTTGCACAATCCTGGTTCCAACTACCTAATTCATTTCATAAAAAGGGGATGACGATGAGAAAATCATTCGTCTTGCTGGTCTTTTTTGGCTTCACAATGTTCTGCTCTGGCGTCTTGGCCATGGAGTTGGGAATCATCACCGGCAAGGAGAAAGGCACCTATTACCAGTTTGGCCTGAACCTCCAGCAGCTCGGGCAGCAGTACGGAGTTCAGCTCAATGTGTTCCCATCCGACGGATCCATTGAGAACGTTTATGCCGTTTACAAGAGGCCCGGCGTTCCGCTGGGAATTGTCCAGTCAGACGTCCTCGCCTTCGTGAGCAAGATGCAGACGAATCAGCTTCTCAAAAATGTGGCCAGGAAGATCAAGATGGTCTATCCCCTTTACAATGAAGAGATACACCTGGTCGGGCGTAACGGAATTGCGAGCTTTGACGACCTGACAGGCAAGCGGGTGGCTGTTGGTGACGAGGGGAGCGGCACATATTTGACATCGAAACTGCTATTCGAGGTTTCCAAAGTGAAGCCCAGGGAAATGGTAATCGTTGGAACCGATCAGGCGCTTGCCCAGTTGAAGGCCGGCACCATTGACGCCATGATCTATGTCGCAGGTTTGCCGGTGAAGCTTTTCTCGGAAGGGATCACCGAGGCGGACAACCTTCAGATCATTCCCATCACCAACAAGAGTGTCCAGCAGTTCTATCCCGTAGCAGAGATCCCGGTCGGTACCTACGCCTGGCAGAAGGAGGCTGTCCCCACCGTGGCCGTGAAAGCCGTTCTCATCTCCTTCGATTTTCGTACGGCAAATTGTGAGAATGTGGGGAGATTTGCGGGAATGATCGGCGAGAACCTGGGTTGGCTTCAAGAGCATGGCCATCCCAAGTGGAAGGCGGTGGACCTCAACTACACCCTCAAAGGCTGGGAGCAGTACGATTGCGTGCAAAAGTACGCACCAGCCAAACCGAAACAAAAGACCAAGGATCCTTCGCAGATCAACCCGGTGCTGGACGCAATCCGGGAGATCCTGGAATAGTCAACGACCGAAAGAGAAGATACGGTAGACATCATGTATTTGGAATACTACGGACTGCTCAAGGAACCATTTCACATCACGCCCGATCCTGAATTCCTCTACCTGAGCCCCAGCCACAAAGAGGCTCTGGGTGTGATTCTCTTCGGCGTCGAGAACCGGGCCGGCTTCATGATGATCACGGGCGGGGTCGGACTCGGCAAGACAACGGTTTTGCGCTCGGCCATGCAGCAATTCGACCCTGAGCGGGTCAAGACGGTCCTCGTGTTCAATCCATGCCTTACTTACCGCGAACTGATCAGATTGATCTACGAGGAACTTGGCCTGGATGTGCCGGAGGGAGAGGACCAGTTCCAGCTCATCCAGCGACTGCACCTGGCGCTCATTGAAGAGTACAAGAAAGATAACAATGTTGTTCTGGTGATAGACGAGGCTCAGAACATGCCCGTCGAAACCCTCGAGAATCTCCGGATGCTCTCCAACCTTGAAACAAGCAAGGACAAGCTGCTGCAGATCATCCTCGTGGGGCAGCAGCCCGAGCTCGAGGATCTGCTCAATTCAGATGCCCTTCGCCAGCTGAAACAGCGTATCGCCCACCGGGCCACCCTGGTCAAGCTCACCAAAAAGGAAAGTATCGATTACATCGGACACCGTCTGGAAATCGCTCTCGGCGTGAGAAACCTGCCTTTCACGACCTCCGCCATCAACAAGGTCGTGAACCACTGTGACGGGGTTCCCCGATGCATCAATATTATCTGCGGCAACGCACTCGTTTCGGGGTTTGGATCAGGGCAGAACCCCATCGGCCCAAAACTGGTGCAGGAGGTAATCGATGACCTTGAAGGGCATATCCGGAGTTCCTGGAAGAGGTGGGTTTTTGCTCCGGTTGCTCTGGCGCTGATTGCTACGTTCCTCTACCTTTTCCTGACCGGCAGGACCTCCCCGTGGAGGGGAGGGTTCCCCTGGTCGGGAGCGGCTTCGAAACAGCCTGTCAACACCGCATCATCCTTGGAAAAGCTTCAGAAGGAAAAGCCTGCCAAAACGGATTTGGAAGAAAACAAGGCCGCACCGGAGTTTGAGCGCGTGGAAGCGGGCGAAAGATCGTCGGGTTCTGCAAAATCATACGTCCCTACGGGAGGCAACACTCCAGGTGCGAAGGAGCCCGTTGCAGGGGCAGCTAATGGGAAGCGTCCCAGAACCTCCGGGACACCCGCCGCAACGCCGTCGGGTGGAGAGGGTCCCGTTGAGAAGCCTGCTCCACCCCCCTCCGAAGCTGAAACAAGAGTCAGCTCGGAGGTTCCGGCCCCTCCCGAGAGTACACCACCTGCCCCGAAGCTGGCAGAGCCGCCTGCCCCACCCCCTCCGTCTGTTACTCCCAGGGAAACGAAGGCCAACCCGGAATCGGCCCCGACGACTGCACCGGCTGCATCCGCTCCTCAACCCCCTGCATCTGTTTCCCAAACGAGGGAAGAGTCATCCGCCAGAGCCGCCGCCACTGATCATATCACAGGTCAATCCCCTGCAAGTAGTGGTGCTCCGGATCCTGATGCCATTATCGACTGGCTTATCGACAAGCGGACCAAACAGAAGAACCCCAGCGCCAACTAGTACTACAACGAGAAATTCGACAGACAGCTACCTCACAAGAAAGAGAGGACAAAACACCAAATTTTGTCTATTAGAACATGGGAACCTTAACCCAAAATTCAGGAGGATCCCATGGAAGACAACCTGCAGGCCATTGCAACCGTTGCCAAACTGGAGATCACCCTTCAAAATCTTACCGAGTTGATGACGCATATCCAGGAATACCACTCCATTTTCTCTCCGCTTTTCCTGCGCCGTGAACATCGGGAGCATTCGCAGTTTTTTCTTACGGGCCTCTTTCTCCAGAGTTGGATCGAAAATCCATCGAGCCCATGGTTTTGAACCTCAAAGGGGCTGATCAAAATGCGGTGAGGGCTGCTCAGCAATTCATAGGCGAGGGCGCGTGGAAAGACGGTCCCATCCGCCAGCGCCACAGGCAGGAAGTGGGAATAACGCTGGGAGAAGAAGATGGGGTGCTTATCTTCGACGGCAGCGACTTCCCGAAGCAGGGCAATGAATCTGCAGGAGTAAAGCGGCAATATTGCGGACAACTGGGGAAGCGGGCCAACTGTCAGGCCGGTGTCTTTGCCGGTTACGCGAGCAGCAAGGGCTACACTCTGCTGGACGCTCGGCTTTACGTGCCCGAGGAGTGGTTCAGCGAGGAGTATGCTGCTCGCCATGTCAAGTGCCGTTTTCCGCAAGGGGTTCATTTTCAAACGAAGAACGAGTTGGCCTGGGAGATGTTCGAAACGATCCACCGAGAAGGATCGCTTCAATTTCGCTGGGTCACAGGCGATGAGGCCTTTGGGTGTGACACCTGGCTGCTCGACCAGATTGCGGGCCTGGGATACTGGTATTTCATGGAAGTGCCGAAGAATACACGGGTTTGGACTGAGCGACCCGAAACGGCCCTTCCGACCTGGTCCGGTCGAGGCTGCAAACCAAGGCGCCTCAATGCTCTTGCAGGACAGCCCCTGCCCAGGAGGGTGGACGACATTGCCGATTCCCTGCCGGCGCAACAATGGTCGCGCCATATCACCAAGGAAGGAAGTAAAGGTCCGATTGTTGCGGATTTTGCTGTGCTTCGCGTGAGTGGGGTTCGCAAGGGTTTGCCCGGTGCCGAAGTGTGGCTGGTATTGCGACGCGATGTCATGACCCTCGATATGAAGTATTTCCTTTCCAGCGCCCCCGTTGAAACGGAGCTCACCACCCTGGTCCGCATCAGCGGAATGCGCTGGCCCATCGAAAGCTGCTTTGAGGATGGAAAGCAGTTTCTGGGCATGGGGGACTATGAGGTGCGTTCCTGGATAGGATGGCATCATCACATGACTATGTGCATGCTGGCTCATCACTTCCTCGTACGCCTCAAGCAAGGGTTAAAAAAAACTCCATCTGACTTTGCCTCAGGTAGTGCTCTTGTTGAAAACGGTCCTACCAAGACCCAAGGTGGATTTATGGACGGTGCTGACCGTGCTCGACTATCGGATCACCCGCAACAAGGCGGCATACGAAAGCCATCGCAGGCGACGAGTCAAAATACTGGACTCTTTGAGTGACTCGCCATGTGTCCCTGATGCCTCATTGTAGTACTGAGACCGCCAGGCCCAAATGACTGCCCGGATTTGCTGGCTCCCTCGCTTGCTGGTTCCCAGGCTACAGCTTGGAAACCAGCAAGTGAGCAACCACATCTTTCTGTGCCCGCCGAGAGCGAGTACAAACTTCCACCACCCTGCCCTGGATCTTCGCAGTGAGGATGTCATAAACCCCTGTGAGGTCTCGGCTCATCCAGCTGGATGCACCGGACCTGTTACATACTCGCACTGAGCCAGGCATCTTGCCGCTTCGATGATCTGTTTGAGCGGCACCTTGTGCTCGCGGGCCAATCGCCTGCAGTCCTCGTATTCGGGTGAAGCATTCAGCACCCCTCCCAGGCCACAAGCCACCTTGCACCGAACCATGCCGAAGGGCGTCTGCACCTCGAGGGTCTGCCGGCGGGCTTTCAGTCGATGGCTCAACGTCCAGCGAACTCCGATGGTGGTCGTTTCCTGAAGCAGGACCCGGGTACAGTCCTCGCGCCTTTGCAACGGGCAAATGGCTGAAACCAGGACCGCCGGGCGGTTTTTCTTCATCTGAACCGGTGTGAGGGTCACATCCAGAGCGCCTGCCTCAAAAAGCTTCTCCATTACGAAATCGAAAAGCTGCGGATTCATATCGTCGATGTTCGTTTCCAGGATCGCCACGGAATCCTGTTCCAGGCCGACCAAAGTCGGCTCACTCTCCCCGATCATGAGGCGTAGGAGGTTCGGGAAAGGCAAATCTCGCCGGCCGGCTCCATAGCCGATGCTCTGCACCACCATGGCGGGGAGCGCCCCGAATTCCGAGGCCAGAGTGGTCAGGATCGCTGCTCCGGTCGGAGTCAGCAGCTCAGCTGCTGCTCCCGATGAATAGACCGGTCTTCCCTTGATGAGCTCAGCCGTTGCCGGTGCAGGAACGGGAAGCTCCCCGTGCGCACATTTCACGGTGCCGCCCCCGACATTCATGGCCGAGCAGTGGACGCTTTCCACGCCGAGCAGCTCGAGCCCCACCACGGATCCCACGACATCGACGATGGTGTCCAACGCGCCCACTTCGTGAAAGTGAACGGCATCGACGCTGGTGCGATGGACCCTGGCCTCCGCCTGCGCCAGTCTGCCAAGGATGTTGAGGCATTTATCCTGCGTTGAAGATCCCAGACCGCTTCCCTGGACTATGGCCTCGAGGTCCTTGAGGCGGCGATGCACATGCCCGTGCGACCCGCCGCACACTACGGTGACCTGGCTCCCGCCGATGCCGCCCTTTCTGACCGATTCCACCTCGATGGAGAAATCATGAATCGGCAGTCTGGCCAGTTCTCTCTTCAGATCCGCAAGCTCCAGCCCCGCATCCAGGAGGGCGCCCAGGATCATGTCTCCACCAGCTCCCGCGAAGCAGTCGAAGTAAGCGATTTTCATCGGTCTTCCCCCGAGGGTCGAGCGGGTTGAGCCGGCCTGAATTCCCACCCTTTCAAACCCAGGGCGATGCGATTGATGAGGCCGGCCTGATAACCCGCCCCAAATCCGTTGTCGATATTCACAACCGACACTCCAGCCGCGCAACTGTTGAGCATGCTCAAAAGTGCGGCCACTCCGCCGAAGCTCGCCCCGTAGCCGATGCTCGTCGGCACCCCGATCACGGGGCACGGCACCAGCCCCCCTACGACGCTGGCCAGCGCTCCCTCCATGCCCGCCACAACGACGATGGCATTGGCGCTCTGGAGCTCATCCATGACATCCAGAAGCCGATGAAGCCCTGCCACTCCCACATCGTAGATCCTCGTCACACGACTGCCCAGGATCTCAGCAGTCACTGCAGCCTCCTCGGCCACGCGCGAATCCGCTGTCCCGGCGCTCACAATCACCACTCGTCCCCGCCCTTCGACAGGCTGCGGATTGATGACGGCTATCCTCGCCGTCTCGTGGTAGAGGCAATCCACCCCCGTCTGACGGATAGCGCCAAAGATCTCGGGCGTGGCCCAGGTGGCCATGATATTCGTATGATGCCGGGAGAGCGTCTCCACAATCCCCAGAATCTGTTCCAGGCTCTTGCCGCTGCAGAAGATGACCTCAGGCACGCCCGTGCGTACACAGCGGTGGCTGTCCACCCTGGCAAATCCCAGGTTCTCAAAGGGAAGTGTCTTCAGCCGCTCGACGGCCGCCTCGACGCTGACCGATCCCTCACGAATCTGATTGAGTAACCGAACCAGATGATCCCTGTCCAAAATCGTCCCTCTGTTCGATGACCTTGTTCAAACTGCCCATGCTGTACCCTGCCAGATCAAGGGTGACGTAATGAAAACCAAGACCGGTCAGGTGTTCGACAATCCTTTTCCGGATGGGCTGCTCCATGATTCGCACCAATGCGGAACCTTCAACCTCGATGCGCGCCGTATCTCCATGGTGGCGGACACGGATTTGCCGAGCCAGGCGGAGTCCACGAAGAAACTCCTCGGCCATCTCCACCTGCTCCAGCTTTTCACGTGTGATGCAGCTCCCGTACGGAATGCGAGATGCCAGACAGGCCGAAGCCGGCTTGTTCCAGCAGTCCAGTCCGAGGTATCCGGCAATCTGTCGGATCTCCGCCTTGGACAATCCAACCTCCTGGAGGGGGCTCCTGACGCCCAGCTCCCTCACAGCCCGGCTACCGGGTCGGTAGTCCTTCTCGTCGTCCGCGTTGGAGCCGTCCAGAAGCTCCGGAGCCCCGCGATCATGCAGTACTTCGAGCATGGAGCTATATCTCGCCTTCTTGCAGACATAACAGCGATCGGGTCCATTTTTTACGAAATCCGCCAGAGCCATTTCCTTCGATTCGAGCACCCAGTGCGGAACCGAAAGACGTTCAGCCAGGCGGACTGCATCTTCCAGGTCACAGCGCGGCAATACTTCCGATTTTGCCGTGACCGCCACAACTCTGTCACCCAGAATCTCCCGGGCGATGTGGAGCAAAACACTGCTGTCGACACCTCCCGAAAAGGCGACCGCAACGTAACGGATCTCGGCCAGCCGTCTCTTGAGGAGGCTCACTTTGGAGAGCAGGGAGGGGGGCAGCGGATTCATGACGGCTATGGTGAGACCGGTTTCGGGTTTCGGGTTTCGAGCTGATTTTCAGCTCTCACGAGGGCTCGCTGATCATGGGCAGGATTTCTCCGGATTTCCCCAGGATGCTGGTGTGGTAAAGGGTGGTGTAAGGCGTCGGCTCCAGGTTGATCTCAACCAGGTAGGCGCCCTTCCCCTTGGCCACCATGCCCATGGATGCCGCAGGTTCGACGGTCCCCGAGGTCCCGATGACCATCATGACGTCGGCGAGCTGGACGGCTTCGTAGGCCATGGTGAGAATGGAGGGATCCAGTCCTTCTCCGAACCAGACCACATGAGGCCGCAGAAGCCCCCCGCAATCCCTGCACAGCGGCATGGGCGGCAGGACCGAACGGTCCTCGGCAACCGTCCCACAGCCCTGGCAGCGCACATGCCAGATGTTGCCGTGAAGCTCCAGGATGTTTCGACTTCCTGCCCGTGCATGCAGGCCGTCGATGTTCTGGGTGATGAGGGAGAATTGCGGGACCTTCTGCTCCAGCTTCACCAGCGCGATGTGGCCCGGGTTGGGCTGAAGCGGCGCCAGGACTTCCCTGCGCCAGTTGTAGAACTCCCAAACCAGTTGGGGATCGCGAGCAAAAGCCTGGGGGGTAGCCAGGTCCACGGCACGGTATTGCCGCCAAAGCCCCCCTTCTCCCCTGAAAGTGGGAACCCCCGATTCCGCCGAGATCCCTGCCCCGGTCAGGACCACCACCCTTTCAGCCCTGCCGAGCCGGTCCCGAACCAGATCCACCTTCATGACAGCATCTGATGTGCTCATGCCCGTTCGCCCCTTCATACCGTCACCGACCGGCCCCGGAGCCATCTTCGGACTGCGGCTTCCACCTGGCATCCCGCATGGATTTCTTGCGCCACCTGCTGCTGGAGAGCGCCGATGCGCGCGTCGCCCAATGAAGTCGTCAGTCCGGGACAAAAATAATGCAGGCAGAAGTAGAAACGAGCCATCAGCCTGCACCCCCGTTCGCCCACGAAAAAGCAGCTGTCGGGCTGTTCGCGTGATTCGGGCAGAGCACAACCGAGGAGCATGTTCAGGAGAAGGAGAATGTCGTCATATCCGTCTTCGATCCCGGAAAAACAGCACCCGGAAGGGTTCTGTCGAGCACACGTCGAACAGGCAGCGCCTATCCCTTCCCGATGCATGGCGACGCCGGTCTGCTCGATGCTTGCTCGATAGCGATCCAGCAGGGTCCGGATATCCTCGTCAGCCGTCAGCCGGTCTGCGTACAGCCCGTAAAGGGCCTTGGCCCGCTCGACTTGACACAGAATGGGACTGTCCGCCTGCTCGTCCCCATCCACTTCGCTCGATTCTCCCTTCAAATTTCGATTCCCCGCAAGCCCATGAGATGATTCAAACCAATCAGGAACTGTCGCCCCCGCAAATCAGGCCTGGATGACCTCTTCCGTCTCAAAGCTGGATTCGAGCCTGCCTTCAGTGCCCGAAAAATGGCGGATCCAAGCTGAAACACGCTCCTTCCCGTAAGTCGCTTCCCATGCGGATACGATCTCCATGACGGGAACGTCGGCATAGCTGCCAAGGAAGACCTCATATTCCATATACTTCTGATTTTCAAGATTGTAGGGTTGAAACACGGAGTCCTCGCGCCCGTCAAAGTCCAGAGGCGGTACGCGGTGCCTCTCACAGAGCTCCCGGTTGAAAGCCGGCGTGGCCTTGACCCATTTCTCTCCCAGATGCATCTCAACAAAGGCATGGAAAACAAACAGGTTGACTCCCAGAAAATCCAGCAACTGCCGCGTCGCGAGATGGTTCCTGACGTTTGCGAACCCCAGCCTCGAGGGTATCCCCATGACCCGGGCACAGGCGCACAGCAGGGAAGCCTTGGGGATGCAGAAGCCACGCCCTCTCCTCAGGACACCGCTGGCCCGATAGTGCTCCGGAAGGTGGAAGGGCATGTAAGGATCGTACCGGATAGAATCGCGGACGGCCAGGTAAAGCTTCACGGCCCGTTCGACGGCATCGGTCGAGTCGCCGCAGGTCTTGCGGGCAAAGGCCTCCACATCCGGATGATCACTGTCGATGATGGATGTCGGAGTCAGGTAGGCCTGGAAATCTTTTCCATGTTTCATGAGCGCTTATCCCTCAAAGACAGAAAGGACTGAAACAGCAATCTCGGAGGATCCGGTTCGTATCCCGTCAACTCCCCGAAGGCTGCGCATCAAGGCTGAACAGCGGTTCGCCGCGTGCCTCCCGGTATTTCACTTCCTTGTGATGACAACCCATCCCCTCCATGGCTCATCCGGTTCCTGAATCATGAAGTCTCTGCAGAGGCCGCCATAAAACCGAGAGGGCCCGTCTCCCGGAAGAATCGCCTCGCACTCCTGGAACTTCACGAGGGCCTTCATCCATGAGCCTGCCCTGAAGTGAAGAAGCCCCTCGGAAAACTCCTCGTCAAGCCCTTCCGGAAGCACCGGGTTGTTCCCCGCGATGCCTGCGAGCTCAAAGACATGCACCGGCTTCGTCTTTCCCACCAGGACGAACTCGCCGAGGTCCCGGGTCACAAAACCGTCAACTTCCTGCAAAACCTCGGCAGTGGCGAGAACCGTCGTCCCCAGGTGCTTGTTGAGGCCCTCGATGCGGGAAGCCGTGTTGACCACGTCCCCCACCGGACGGTACTCATAATGCCCCCTGGCACCGAGCGTTCCCAGCACCATGTCTCCGGCATGCATTCCCAATCGAAGCGGCAGGCACAACGGAGCCGACTTCCGGTTGAACACCTCCACCGTTTCAAGAATGTCCAGTGCGGCTCTGCAGGCGTTCCTCCTCATGAGGCGATCGGGAGCCGACCCCGCCCAGAGCGCCAGCATGGAGTCGCCCACAAGATCCGAAACAACGCCCCGATGGCGTCCCACCGGCTCGAAAACCTCGTGGTAGTAGCGGTTGAGGAATTCGCGAAGCGCCGATGGGTCGAATCCCTCCGAAAGCGCCGTGAAACGAGTGATATCCGAAAAGAGACAGACGCCGTAAACGGCCCTGCTTCCTTTGCTCAAGTCCAGGTCCTTGCCCAGCATCTCCACCATGTGAGGAGGAAGATAGTGTCCCAGGGCGCGCTCGACATTCCGGCGCTCCAGAATGGACTCGCGATATTTCCAGAGGATGGAAGCCAGCAGGGCAAGAGGCATCTGGATAAGAACCGGAATCACCAGTGGAAGCCACCGTGCATGATGCGTGAAGGCCCACAGCGCCACTGCGAAATAGAACCCTCCCAGGCCCACGGCGCCCAATGGAGCAACGGACGTGGAAAGGTTCCAGCACAGGGTCCCCATGAGCACTCCCCAGGTCGCGATGAGAAGGACCCGCGTCAAAGCACCCGCCGGCCTCACCCAATTGCCGTCGAGCAGGTTGCCGAAAGCCGTCGCGGCGATCTCCACACCACACAGGTCGATGCCGTTGGATTGCGAAAAAACCGTATAAAAGGCATCCATTTGCTGCGGATGGTTCAGCTCCGAAAGCCCCACAAAAACCGCTTTGCCCTCAAAATCCATACGGAATCCGCTGTCTTCCCCGGCATGCGCTTCCTCCACCACCCGGTGATAGGGAATGGTGGGAATGGTTCCCGGCCGCCCGTAATAATTCAAGAAAAGGCTGTCGCCGGGTATCGAGTACATCCGAAGAAGCGCTTCCAGGATGCGGCCCGGCCGGCCGGACGGTTCTTCCTCACGGCTCTTCTGCACTTCATCCAGGAGCTGGCGGGCCACCCGCCGGTCCTGCAGAAAGAGCGAGCGAAGTCGCGCCACCAAAGACTCCACGGCTCTCCCGTCGACTACATCCCCTGCGGAAGAGGGAAGCCCCCCTGTCCAGTGAGGGGCCACCTTCCCGAGAAGCTCCATCCATCGTTCGTATACCTGGAGACCGTACACCTGAAACATGACCACAGGCAACGTCGGCCTGTCGGCACCGTTTGTCTTGAAGGTCCAGAACTGGCTGACCCGAAAGGGCACCTTGGGCAGAGGAAATGGTGCACGAGCTACCGCAGCATCGGCCAGGACCGGTGTGGGGCCCACGAGCCTCTCTACGCTGGCCTCACCCAGTCTGCTGCCGCCTGAATCCTCGAGCGGAATGGCCTCCTTCTTCATGAATTCGCAAAGGACCGCATTGCCGGCGTTTTTCAAAGCCTGCGCGAATGCATCATCCTGATGGTCAGGGCGCGGGTCCTCGAATACCAGATCGAAACCTATGGCCCGGGCACCTCCGGCAGCCAGCCTGTTCACCAGGCGCGCATGCAGGGATCTCGGCCACTTCCAGGGTTGGTCCGGCAAATCCAATGCCTTGGCCGACGCACTGTCCAAAGAGACCACAACCACTTCCGAAGGGGGATTCATCTGTCCGCGAAGCTGGAACAAGAGCCCCAGGCCGTAGCCTTCTTCGAGCTCGAAACCGATGGGGGAAATGCTCAGAAGACTTCCCAGTGCCGCAATCAGGACACAGATGATGCCGCCGGCTCCCGGTCGAGGCATGTCATCGCCCCTCAGAGATTCTCTGCCGTTTCCACAAGAAGGCATCTTCGGGCCGGTTCGGTTCATTCATAAAAGATGAGCTCCTTTCAACATTCAGATTTTCGGCTCGAAATAGCAACTCGGTTGACAGCCGTCAACTTTATTGACAGATGGCTCAACCTTTTGATCTCACTTTATTTACCAAGATATCGCGTTGAAGAGAGCGTCAACAAAGTTGATATTTTGTGAACAATCCAACGCATCTCGGGAAATGGTGAAGCACGTCCTCTCCTTGCACAAGAGCGCATGGCGAAACGATCAAAGTCCGTAGAACTACCGATCTGTCTCGCCGTTTCAGAACGTGGCACAGCCATTGCTCAGTGGACAGCACAGGGCGTATGCCACTTCTCTCACACTTCTTTTATTGTTTTGGCCTCCGCGGGGTTTCCAGGCCCCCCCGCGGAGGTTCTTTTTTCAGGAAAGTACCGCGATATCTCAAATCCATCAAGCTTCACTCCCGGGTCTCCCAAACGCCAATCCGTGATCCCGGCCCCCGCTGGGCAACCCATTCGAAGATTCAGGCATGAACCGGCACAATTTGTTGTTTGGATTCCCGGCCTGATGGGTTAGAGTCATCTTGGGCCTAATTCCTTATAATCTCCATTATTGAATCTGTCAGGACAACAGGATGGAGAGGTATGTCCAACGCGATCCTGAAAGAAATGACAGATATCGTCCATTTGACGACCGACCATGAGCGCCTCAAAGCCCTGCTCGAGGTGACCCAAACCCTGCATGGCTCGCTCGACACGGACGAACTGTTGAGAAAAATCATCGATCGAACAAAGGGTCTCGTCAACGCTGAGACCGTTTCCATCCTTCTCCACGACCCCACGGCAAACGAGCTCTACTTTCGTGTGGAGGTGGGCAACGAAGCAGAAGAATCCAAGACCCTGAAGGAATTGCGTTTTCCGGCAAACCATGGCATCGCGGGAAGAGTGCTCGGCAGTGGAATTCCTGAACTGATCCAGGATGTCTCCCAGGACCCCCAGCACTTCAAACAGGTGGACGATCAGACCGGTTTCATGACGCGCTCGATGATCGTCGCCCCTATCCACGCGAAGGGAAGAATCACCGGTGTCATTGAAGGCTGCCACCGGCATCGCGAAGCCTTTACGCAGACCGACCTGAATTTCCTGAGCATCATTGCGGGCACCATCGGCATGGCGCTTGACAACGCCAGGATGTTCGAGGAGCTCCAGAGCGCCTACAGGGACTTGCAGTATGTGGACCGCGAAAAAGACCTGCTCATCGAGCACTCTCAACAGGAGAACTTCCTCCGGAGAAGGGAGCTCGAAGACAAGTACCATTTTTGTCACGTCAAGGGTAACAGCCCCCAGATCCTCAAGGTTTTCCAGCTCTGCGAAAAGGCCATCGAGTCTGATATCACCGTGTTGATCCATGGTGAAACGGGAACGGGAAAAGAGCTCGTGGCGCGTTCCATTCACCAGAACAGCTCACGGCGGCTCGGCCGATTTGTCTCCCAGAATTGCGGCGGAATCCCCGAGACCCTTCTGGCAAGCGAGCTGTTCGGTTACCGCAGGGGCGCCTTCACGGGAGCCCTCAACGACAAGCAGGGGCTATTTGAAGAGGCCGATGGGGGGACCATCTTCCTCGACGAAGTGGGGGACATGCCGCTCGCCATGCAGGTGTCTCTCCTGCGGGTGCTGCAGGAAGGAGAAATCCGTCCGCTGGGAGCCAATCAATCCAAGAAGGTGAACGTGAGGGTGATCTCCGCCACGAATCGGGATCTTGCTGCAGATGTCCGAACCGGCCGCTTTCGGGAAGACCTGTACTACCGCTTGAACGTCTTCCCCATTGTGCTTCCCCCGCTGCGTGAGCGTGCGGGAGACATTCCCATTCTGGTTCGGCACTTTATGAGAAAACATGCCGAGAAAAGCCGAAAGAAGGTGCGAGGCATCAGCCGAATGACGATGGATTGCCTCTGCTCCTATCCGTTCCCGGGAAATGTTCGCGAACTGGAGAATGAAATCGAGCGTGCCGTCGCACTGGTTGAGAATGATGCGATGATCGAGCTCGAGCACCTCTCTGACAAGATTCGTACCGATGCCGCCCTCGCCAACGGCTCCGAGCCGACACGCGGCACCCTGAAACAAAGACTGGAAGCCATCGAAATAAAAGCCCTGCAGGAGGCGCTCCTGCGGCATTCGGGCAACAAGTCACTGGCCGCCAGGGAGCTCGGCCTGAGCCGTTTCGGCCTCATCAAGAAGATGCAGAGATTCAACCTCTGAACTCTCCCCCCATGCCCCGCCAGCAGCCTCCGGGCTTCTCACCCGCTCAGTCGGTGTAGGTTCGAATGGTTTGGAAGGCTGTCATGAAGCCTTCCTGGCGAACGTTGGCCAATGCCAGCCCCAGCCCGGCGCCCGCCAGCATTCCCAGGCAGGCCGTTTCCACCTCGAGGGGATAGCGATTTCGCAGCCCGCTCCGAAGGTTGGAGAGCCCGGCCATGGTCTGTGCGGGTTCGGGGAAAAGGGACCAGCCTGAGAGCATCCGGATGGTTCGAATGACTTCACGGATATGGGCGGGAGCGTCGGGCCAGCTCAGGTTGGGGAGCACCGGATCGTAGATCAGATCTCCGTCATCCAGCCCCGCCGCCAGCGCCCGCTCCCTGAGCTCCGAGGCGACGGCCAGGCGCTCCTCCATGGACAGCGGCACCCTGGATCGTTCATCCATGAGCAGCAACACCAGGCGGGTCCGGTGCTCGGCGGCCAGAGGCAGCAGCTCATCGAGCTTATGCGCCTCCAGGGAGAGCGCACTGAGCACGGGCTTCTCGCGGCAGACCGCAAGCCCCCTGGCCAGGATTCGGGGGTTGGGGCTGTCCAGGATGAGCTGGAGCCCGGTCACCTCCTGAACCGCTTCCACCATGAAAGCCATGCGGTCCTCGTGGCGCCGGCCCAGAAATCCCGGGTTGATATCGAGGAGCTGAACACCGGGAAGCTCGCACTGCCTCGCCAGCTCCTGAAGGGGCGCCGGGTCAAGATTTCGCAGAGCGTCAGCCACAGCGGGATTCAGGGCATGCAGATTATCTGCCGCCAGCCGCATTCCGCACCTCGAGTTCCGCTCTCACACCGTTCAGCCGCTCATTTCCAAGGTTCCGCTCGTGCGTGAGCTCCTCGAGCCACGTTGCACGCAATGAGGATTCCTGCATGAGGGGGAGGTTGGCGACGGCGATGTGGCAGGCGCCGAGAATGGCAGCGCCGAGGAGCTCGCAGGCCACCAGGACATCCGCCACCAGGAAACGCCGGCACCGGCCCCCCACCTCCTCGATCAGATCAAGGGCCCCCCGCGCCGCCCGCATGATATTCAAAGGGCACTGGACAGCTCCCGCCAGCGCCTCCTCGAGGCGTCCCCCCGCCTCCCCATCGCGCAGCGCATCTGCAAGCTGCTGATAGGCTTGAACATCTTCGCTGCGCAGTCGGGTGAACGAATCGGTCAGCCGGCTCACTCTAAGAAAGCAATCCTCCCAGAGCTCGGATTCGGGATGCTTTCCAGCAAAGCGTTTCCGCTCCAAACAAACGATCTTCTCCGCCAGAGCGATGCCGAGCAAAGCGCTGTGTGCTGCGGCCGCACCACCTCCCGGGTCGGGTCGTGGCCGGCGGAGATCATCGAGGAAGGAATCGACCATGTCCACCCATGTGCGCCGGGGAACAAATCCGAGGTGCTCCCGGGCAGTCACCTAGTCCTTCAGCGGCTTCACGTCAGCATCTGAAAGGGGACCTCCAACCGCCCGCTCCAGGTCGGCCCAGGCAATGCGATAGCCGTAAAGGGCCTGATAGTAGTCGGCCTGCGTCTGAGCCAGAAAAACCTGGGCGTTCAAAACCTCCAGGAAGATGACCAGTTGCTCCTTGTACTGGAGCGTCGTCATGCGCTCGTTTTCCTCGGCCTGCTTGAGGGCGGCCCGGGCCGTTTCAATGTTGGCTCTGGCCACCTGCAGCTGCTCATAGGCGTCCTCCACCTGGAGGTGAACCTGCTGCACCAGGTCCTTCTGCCGCTCCTCGAGCGCCATTTGGCGGTGCATCAGCTCCTTGACGGAGGCATCCGTCTTCCCCCCCTCGAACAGGTTCCAGTTCAAGCGGACCCCCACCGCAGCATTGTGCTCATTCGTGAATTCGTTGTTGTTGGCAAAGAAATCGTTCCCGTCCCGGTAATACTGAGCGAAAGCCGAAACCTGCGGGTAGTAGCGGCTCCTGGCCGCCGTCATACCCTCCTGCACCTGCCGTATGGCCTCATCCGACTCCAGGACCTCCGGTCTCTGCCTGTCAGCCAGCGCGTAGTGGTGCTGGATGTCCGCAATATGGTGCAGGACAATCTCCTCTTCGGCCAGCTCCAGCCTGGTCGCAGCGGGAAGGTCCAGGAGCTGGTTGAGCCGGGACCTCAGAATCGTCACATCCTTGATGGCCGCGCGCTCCCTCTGGAGGGCCTGGGCGACGGCCACATCGGCTTTCAGCACATCGTTCAGGGCGGTGAGGCCTTGCTGATAGCTGGCTTCGGCATTCTTCTTCTGTACCTCGAGGCTCTTCACGTTGTCCCTGGCAACCTGCACCAGCTTCTCCCCCAGCAGCACCTGGAAGAATGCCCGCTGGATGTCCCTCTGGACATCCAGTCGCGTCCCGTCCTGCCGATATTCGGCGATGCGGCGGTCCATCCTGGAAATGTTGTGTTGAGCCGTGATCCCAAACCCTGTGAAGAGGGGTTGAGACAGCTCGACCTCCCAACGGTTCTGGTTCGTATAGCCCGTCTGGAATGTCGCAGGCCCGCCCGGCTGTTGCCCCACGCCTTCACCACCCAGCGAGGCAATGGGATCGTCTTTGAGGTGCTGAAAACGATACCCGCCATCCAGCCTGGGCAGAAAGCCCGCCCGGGCCTGCCTTACCTGCTGCCCTGCCGCAGCCACGTCCTGTCCGGCGGCTTTCAGAAGGCGATTGTACTGCAGCCCGTACTCGACGGCTTGCTGAACGGACATCGGCTGTGCCGGCAGGGGCTTCGGCGCTCCCTGAGCCCAAACCGCCGATGCGGGAAAGATGAGGTATGCCGCGAGGGCGAAAGTCGCCACCCCTTTTCTCAAATGAGTCATGCCTCTCACGCCTTTGTTCCTGTGCAGAATTCCGTGGACTCCGGATCCCGGGGTCGATCACGCATCCCCCGGCCGCAAAAGCAGCCGGAGGGCCTGCTCTCCCTGCTTCCGAGCCGCACCGGGGAAATATCACTCAACTCAAGAGTGGTCCACCAGTCGAGCCAGGAGCGCGAGGCTCAGCTCCGGCAGCCCGCTGACCACGTAATCCGCTTCACCCTTCAGCTCCTCGATGGAATAGGAGTGGGCCACTCCCACCACAAACATCCCTGCCCGCCTGGCCGACTGCATGCCTGCGGGAGTGTCTTCGATGGCGACGCATTCCCGCGCCCTCAGATCCGCAACGCCGAAATGCTCCCGCACCCTTGCCATGGCCTTGAGGTAGGTCTCCGGATCCGGCTTGCTGTGCTCCACCTCGTCGGCTGCCACAATGACCGGAAAAGCTTTCTGGAGCCCCAGGCTCAGGACGAAGGTTTCCACCTCTTGGCGCAGCGCACCGGATGCCACCGCCAGCGGGACCCCTCCTTCCGCCAGCTCGCGGACCAGCTCGACCACGCCCGGAAATGTCGGAACACCTCGGGCAATGATGCGTTTCAGCGCCTCCTCCTTGGCCAGCATGAGGTTCGACAGCTGGCCGCCGCCCAGGGACCTGGCTCCCTCCCGGAAAGCCTCGCGGAAGGCATCCCGGTCGTCGAAGCCGATGTAGCGCTTCAGGTAGTGTTCGTAATCGAAGCCCAGACCGAGCGGTTGAAGGACCTCTTGAAACGCTGCATAATGGAGGGGTTCCGTATCGACCAGAATACCGTCGCAATCGAAGATGACCGCTTTCAATCGAGAGTGTATTGACAATGACAGCCTCGCCGCAATTTGGAGTTTGTTCAAACAGGGCCGGAACCACCATCCCACCATCCAGCCGGATGGGGCGCTGTCCGAAATCTAGCACGAATCCGGAGGTGTCGCCAAATGTTTCTCTCGACACCCCGCCACACGACGGCCCGGCCACCAGGACCTCCAGGAGGCTGTCCGAGAACTCATGAAACCATCATGAAACCGGAGCCCTATTCTCAGTCAAGCTCCCGGCGGCCGATCTTCTGCAAGCAACCTGGAAAAGACCGGCAAATCGCGTTAGAATCGCTGGCTCAACCATTCACTCTCGGTAAGCGGCCCGCACCACGGGGGGCAATGTCGTTGACTTGAGGGGTGGCACGGGCTAAGCGGAGCTCGCCCGTGGTCGAAAAGTCTCACATGGGCAAGCTTCGTCTGGCCCATGGCACCCTGCAGGCCTGAGCCCAATCAGCTCAAGTCAGCACCGTTGGGGGCGGGAGGATTCAGGTCGGAGTCGCACCATCGTGATCGCTGCACAGGGAATCAGCAAGTTTCTCGCCAGGAGAGAGCTCTTCCGGGACGTCTCGTTCCACATCAACCCCGGTGACCGCATTGGGCTCATCGGGTCCAATGGAGCGGGGAAGTCCACCCTCATGCACATCCTGCTTGGCGAGATGGAGCCCGACTCGGGCCTGGTGTCACGCTCCAAACATCTGCGCATGGGATACCTCCCGCAGCAGTGGACACCCATCCGGGGAAAGACCATCCTCGCCTACGCCATCGATATCGACCGGGCGGTTCAGTCGGTCCGCAGCGAGCTGCTGGCCGTGGAGGAACGGCTCCAAACCACCGCCGGGAATCCCGGCTTTCAGGAGGACGTCCTGCTGCAGGCGCACCTCCTCGAAAAGATGGAGACCCTGGGAGGCTACGACCTCGAAGCGCGGGCGAGCAAGGTGCTGACGGGGCTCGGTTTCAACACCGAGAGCCTTCAGCAGCCCGTCTCCAGCCTGAGCGGCGGATGGGTCATGCGGCTTGAGCTGGGACGGCTGCTCCTCTCCGAGCCCGACCTGATGCTCCTGGACGAACCCACCAACCACCTGGACCTGGACGCCCTCATGTGGCTGGAGGACCATCTCCTCAACACCCGCTCCGCCGTTCTCATCGTCGCCCACGACCGGGCCTTCCTCAACCGGATCGTTCAGAGGGTTTTCGAGCTGGAATTGGGGCGGTTCCAGGAGTACACCGGCAACTACGATTTTTACCTCATGGAAAAGGCCCGAAGGCAGGAGATCCTCCTGGCCTCGGCCAAGAATCAGCAGGACCGGTTGCGCCAGATCGAGCGCTTCATCGACCGGAACCGCTGTCGCAAGGACAGGGCGCGTCAGGTTCAAAGCCGCATCAAGGCCCTCGACAAGATCGAGCGGATCGAAGTGCCCACCGAAGAGAGCGCCATCCGGTTCAGTTTCCCCGAAGCGCCGCGCTGTGGAAAGCGCGTGATCGAGCTCGAACGGATCTGCAAGTCCTACGGCGACCATGTGGTTTACGGGGGCATCGACCTGCTGGTGGAGCGCGGGGACCGCATCGCCTTCATGGGACACAACGGCGCCGGCAAGAGCACGCTGCTCAAGATCCTCGCCGGCGTGACGGACCACGACGCGGGAGAGCGGCGCGTGGGCCACCTGGTCTCCCCGGGCTATTATGCCCAATACCAGTGGGAGCAGCTGCGCCCCGAGTGGACGGTGCTCCAGGAGGCCACCAGCGTCTCGGGGGACATGAGCCGGACGCAGATTCGCGGGATGCTCGGCGCCTTTCTCTTCCAGGACGAAGACGTCCAGAAGAGGGTGTCGGTCCTCAGCGGAGGGGAAAAGGCGCGCCTCACGCTCTGCAAGCTTCTCCTGCAGCGCCCCAACGCCCTCTTCCTGGATGAGCCCACCAACCACCTGGACATCGAGTCGCGCAACGTGCTGGAGGAAGCCCTGAGGGATTTTTCAGGGACCATCTGCTTCATCAGCCACGATCGCCACTTCATCAACGCCATCGCCAACAAGGTGCTGCTGGTCGAGAATGGACGCATCCACGTCTTTCCGGGCAATTATGACGATTTTCTGAACATCTGGAAGCATCGCATGGAGGCGGATGCCGCCGCCGGGGCGGTCCCGTCGGAAGGCAGGGCGGGCGGCAAGCCCGGATCCGGCCGGTCGGTGTCCCGGAAGGCCCAGGAACAGAAACGGCTCGAGGCCCAAAAACGAAACGAGCTCTACCGCCTCAAGGCCCCGCTCCAGAAGAAGCTCGACCGGCTCGAAGCCGACCTGGAAGCGGAACAGGCCCGTCTCGATGCCTGCAAGGCCCGGCTGGCGGATCCTTTGACCTACCAAAACGGCGCCGATGTCCGGCAGTTGAACCAGGACTACCAGGAATGCCACTCCCGGGTGATGCGGATCACCGAGGATTGGGAGCAGGCCGCCCTGGAGCTGGAGGAGCTCGAAACGCGATTCTGGAGCGAGCAGGCCGAAGGGTGACCGAAACCTTCACCATCACGGGCGGCCTTTTGAAGAGTCGCCCGATCAACAGCGAGGACACATGGACATACATCGCCTGGAAGTCTTCTGCAGGGTCGTGGATCTTCAGAGCTTCACCAAGGCCGCAGAGGCCTCATTCTTGACCCAGCCCACCGTCAGCGAGCACATCCGGGCCCTCGAGGAGACCCTGGACGAAAAGCTGGTGGACCGCCTGGGCCGGGAAGTCCTTCCGACGCCCGCAGGCAAGATCCTCTACCGCTATGCCCGCAACATCATCGCCCTGCGGGATGAAGCCATCCAGGCCCTGGACCGGTACAAGGGAAAGCTTTCGGGACACCTCCTCATCGGCGCCAGCACCATCCCCGGGACTTACATTCTGCCCGAAATCATCGGGGCCTTCAAAACGCAGTACCCGTCCATCCAGATCACCCTGAAGATTTCGGACAGTGGAGAAGTCATCGACAGGATCCGCGAAGGGAGCCTCGAGATCGGCATGGTCGGGGCCCGGTGGAGCGACCGCCGCGTGGTTCTCGAGGAGGCGTTCTCGGACGAGCTGGTCCTGACGGTCTACCCCGACCATCCCTGGGCTGCACGGGAGACGATCCGGCTGGAGGAGCTCGAAGGCGAGCCGTTCATCATGCGCGAGAAAGGCTCCGGCACGCGGATGGTGATGCACCAGATCCTCGAAGCGAACGGGTTCGACCCGGCGCATTTGAACGGTGTCGCCGAGATGGGAAGCACGGAGGCCGTGAGGCAGGGAATCAAGGCGCGCATCGGGATCTCCATCCTTTCCGCCCGGGCCGTGGCCGAAGACGTCCAGCGGGGCACCCTCGTGACCCTGGAGACGGAGGGGGTGCGCTTCCTCCGCCCCTTCTATCTCGTACAGCGCAAGAAGCGCCAGATCTCACCGCTCGGCACGGCCTTCCTGGGCTACCTCCAGGCCGCTGCAGCGGAACGGAGATGACGGCCTGGTCTGAAAAGTTTCGAGTTCCGGGTTTCGAGTTTCGAGTTTCGAGTTGAAAACCAGACCCCGTGGGCCTTTGCATCGTTCAGGGTGGCCCGAGGGGCCGTGAGGGACTGCTGCTGCAAACCGATCGCCAAGACCGGTACGGAGAACCGTGATGAACGTTGTCTTCATCTCACCCAATTTTCCACCGACCTTTTATCACTTCTGCACTGCCCTCCACGCGGCCGGCGCCACCGTCCTCGGCATCGGGGACGCCCCCTTCGAGGAGCTGCGGCCCGAGCTCCAGGTGGCGCTCAACGGGTATTACCGGGTCCAGAGCATGGAAAACTACGATGCCATGCTGCGCGCCTGCGGCTTTTTCACCCACGAGTATGGAAAGATCGACCGCATCGAGTCCCACACGGAATTCTGGCTGGGAATCGATGCGAAGCTTCGCGAGGATTTCAACGTCTACGGGCAGAAGCCCGGCGACCTGGAGACCAATCGACGCAAGCTGGGAATGAAGCAGCGGTTCAAGGCGGCCGGCATCCCGTGTGCCGAAGGCATCGCGGCGGACGACCCCGAAGCAGTCCGGCAGTTCGCCGCCCGACACGGATTCCCGGTCATTTTCAAACCGGACCAGGGCGTGGGCGCCGCCGGCACGTTCAAGGTTACGGACCGGGATCGGCTCGAATCGGTCCTCGTCGACCTTCCCCGCGGCTACCTGGTCGAGACCGTCCTGGCGGGCGAGCTCCTGAGCTTCGACGGGCTCACGAACCGGCACGGGGATATCGTGCACTGGACGGCCCATCACTTCAGCGAAGGAATCATGGAGATCGTTTCCGAGCGCCGTCCCATGCACTATTATTCCCTGCGCGAGATCCCCGCCGACCTCGAGGAGCTCGGTCGCATAGCGGTCGCCGCCTTCGACATCCGGGAGCGGTTCTTCCACATCGAGTTTTTCCGGCAGGGCACGGGGGCCTGCTTTGCCCTCGAGGTGAACGTGCGTCCTCCCGGGGGCTTCACCCTGGACATGATGAACTACGCCTGCGACATCGATCTCTTTCAGTGGTGGGCCGACCTGGTGGTCCGGGACCGTAAGGAATTTTCATTCGAGCGGAAATACCACGTGGCTCATGCGGCGCGCCGCCACGGCACCCCCTACCGGCTGGGCCACGAAGAGCTGCTGGCGCGATTGGGCCCTCTCGTCATCGCCCATCGGCATGTCCCCGACGCGCTGAGCGACGCCATGGGGAACTACGCCTATTTTCTGAGAACGCCCGATCTTGACGAGCTCCTCGATGGCATTGAGGCGGTGGAAGCGACCGTTTAGCACATTTCCAAACGTCGGGGTACCCGTATCGATCGTCATTCCCGTATGTCCCCGGCGGGAACCCGGAGGCTTTCAAATGGCCGGATCCCCGTCAACCGCAATGACAGCGGGTGACAACGAACGATGAACCATCCACGGCAAGCCGTTGTCATTCCGGCATGCACTTGGGCGCAATCCAGGAAACGGCCTGGATGCCGGCTGAGAACATGGCGGAACGGCGGGTGTACTTTCATTGGGAAAGCATGCAGGGATAGCGAAAGACGAACATGCTCACCTTGTTCTGTAGGGCTGTATCTCGGGCGATTGTGAGTGATCGGCTTATTCGGGCCAGTATAAACGCCCCTGGTGCGAATGTTTGACGGGCAATCCAGGGGCGGGGTCTACCCGCGCCCCGCTCTGAACCGGACAGACCACCCCTTCATTCTCGGACTTCGTCCCGGATCCCCTCGGCATCCGCCAGGAGCCACCGGAAAATGTCGGGGAGGCGCGCCTGCCAGGCCTCTTCGTTGTGGAAATGCTCGGGCGCCACGACGTAGCGCATTTCGTGGTCCTGGACCCCGATGCGCTTCAGATGCTCGTGGAAGCGCCGGGTCGCATCGACGTAGTCCAGGAAGATGTCGTAGAACCAGTAGCGCTCCAGGGACCCCACATCCATGTAGAGCCGGCACCAGCGCCCCGTCGGGCGGTCCCAGTGCCGAAAGATCTCCCCGTCGGCCCACATCACCGTGGGCGAGACCGCCCCGATGCGCCCGAAGACCTCCGGGTGGGACCTGCCCATGACGAGGGCCATCAATCCCCCCAGGCTGGCCCCCATGATTCCCGTCCAGTGAGGCTCGCCGAGCGTCCGATATTCCCCGTCCACGAACGGCTTGAGGTGGTTCACGATGAAGTCGACGAGCTCGCGGCCGCCCCCGCCGCCCCCCACGGCCGGCTCCCACCACGGCGAGTACTCCCGGAACCGGTCGGGACCGTGATCGATGGCCACGATGATCCAGGGGCGGATGGCCCCTTCCTGGACCAGCCGATCCAGGGTCGTGTTGGCGCACCACGTGTGATAGACCGCGGACTCCGGGTGGCTGAGCACATTCTGCCCGTCCAGCATGTACAGCACCGGAAACCGCCCCTCCGGCTCCGCCTCGCAGGCGTCCGGAGTGCAGATGCGCAGCGTCCGCATCATGCCCTCAGGCTGCGAGAAGAAATCCCGGATGATTCGAATCCCACCCATGCCGCTTCCTGCCCGATTCAAAACCCACGTCTGAATCCCTGATTCACACCAAATCCCGCCAACACCATACCCGCCCGAAGGCTCTTCTTATCGCTGCAACTGAGGGGGCATTTTGCCATGAAGGGGCGCATGACTCTACAGTCTCAATCGCCCGAAGGCTCTTCTTATCGCTGCAACAGAACTTGTCAAGGATCGGCCTTGGCTCGGAGACCCTGATGAGTCTCAATCGCCCGAAGGCTCTTCTTATCGCTGCAACTCACCCGCACGGCAGACAGCCTATCCTGGCCGCTCAGTCTCAATCGCCCGAAGGCTCTTCTTATCGCTGCAACTTCTCACATTTCGGGCATATATCCTGGGGGAACATCTCCGATGTCTCAATCGCCCGAAGGCTCTTCTTATCGCTGCAACATAAAAAAAGGGGAAAGCATGAAAATCACAGACCAGATGAGTCTCAATCGCCCGAAGGCTCTTCTTATCCCTGCAACGTGATCGAGGTTAGCCCCGGCATTGTTGATCAGGTCTAGTCTCAATCGCCCGAAGGCTCTTCTTATCGCTGCAACTCGGAGTCGCCGTGCTTCTGCTTCCGCGACGGCGAGGTCGGTCTCAATCGCCCGAAGGCTCTTCTTATCGCTGCAACTGGGCGCACGCACTCTGATCCATATCACATTCCGACCGTCTCAATCGCCCGAAGGCTCTTCTTATCGCTGCAACTTGTACGCTTCTGTGACAACCGAAACCGGGCTCCCGTGAAGTCTCAATCGCCCGAAGGCTCTTCTTATCGCTGCAACCTTGCCGAATTTCATAAG
>CAZLCS010000030.1:15154-17154 GCA_964557955.1 uncultured Syntrophobacteraceae bacterium | reverse complement strand
TACAAAGCTTGAGAAAGTCTCAATCGCCCGAAGGCTCTTCTTATCGCTGCAACTGAAAAGAAAAGGAATCAATCCAATGAACCTAACATTTGTCTCAATCGCCCGAAGGCTCTTCTTATCGCTGCAACCTTGCCGAATTTCATAAGGACTTTACAAAGCTTGAGAAAGTCTCAATCGCCCGAAGGCTCTTCTTATCGCTGCAACTGGACTCGCGTTCTGTGGGTCACGAGTCGGTACAATATGTCTCAATCGCCCGAAGGCTCTTCTTATCGCTGCAACTTGATTAAATGTCAAGGAGGATACTATGTCTGGCTGGAGGTCTCAATCGCCCGAAGGCTCTTCTTATCGCTGCAACCCCGAGCAAGAATTGAGCGATCTTGTTCGAGCGAACAGTCTCAATCGCCCGAAGGCTCTTCTTATCGCTGCAACAATATGGATGTTGCGACTCCCTATACGCGCACAGGATAGAGTCTCAATCGCCCGAAGGCTCTTCTTATCGCTGCAACTTACTTATGAAGGCACTGACAACATTCATAAACTGACTAGTCTCAATCGCCCGAAGGCTCTTCTTATCGCTGCAACAGGGCGTGGCTCTTGTGGGAAACGGCGACAACTATTGGGTCTCAATCGCCCGAAGGCTCTTCTTATCGCTGCAACTTTTTCTTGGCGAAGATTAAAGGCGTAACCGGAGGAAAGGTCTCAATCGCCCGAAGGCTCTTCTTATCGCTGCAACCCAGTGGTGGAGGAGGGACTGGCTTTATTTATCGCGTCTCAATCGCCCGAAGGCTCTTCTTATCGCTGCAACTTTTCTCATATGTTCAGAACGAATAATAAGGGATTCAGTCTCAATCGCCCGAAGGCTCTTCTTATCGCTGCAACGCAGGAATAGCCCCATCCATTATTTACCGCGCCCTGGAGTCTCAATCGCCCGAAGGCTCTTCTTATCGCTGCAACATTTGGTTGTGCTGGCACTCCCTATTACCACAGTGGAGTCTCAATCGCCCGAAGGCTCTTCTTATCGCTGCAACAAATCACATCAGGCGATGATTCTGGCAATCCGCTATGTCTCAATCGCCCGAAGGCTCTTCTTATCGCTGCAACACAAAAAAACCCACACACCTGATTTAGGAGGACAAAAGAAGTCTCAATCGCCCGAAGGCTCTTCTTATCGCTGCAACTTTCAATAACCTCGGGTATCGGGCTGACCTTGGAGAGTCTCAATCGCCCGAAGGCTCTTCTTATCGCTGCAACCCAAAACAAAATTGATCACCTGAAGAAAAGACTGAAAAGTCTCAATCGCCCGAAGGCTCTTCTTATCGCTGCAACTTTCAATTCCCGTTAACACTCCCGCCAAGGAACTCAGTCTCAATCGCCCGAAGGCTCTTCTTATCGCTGCAACCCAACAACAAGAAGGGATGAGAAAGCAATGAGCCTAGAAGTCTCAATCGCCCGAAGGCTCTTCTTATCGCTGCAACTGACCGACAACCCGGAATTGATGATTCTGGAAGTCGGCGTCTCAATCGCCCGAAGGCTCTTCTTATCGCTGCAACCGACCATCAAGGTCAATCTAGACGCCCCACCGATTCTGGTCTCAATCGCCCGAAGGCTCTTCTTATCGCTGCAACGAGGCTCAGAATTGACCGTTCCCTGCGGACTCACGCTCAGTCTCAATCGCCCGAAGGCTCTTCTTATCGCTGCAACCCGATCATTTCCAGGTCCGTCGCCGCATTATCCAAAAAGTCTCAATCGCCCGAAGGCTCTTCTTATCGCTGCAACTGAAGATTGGCGGCTTCATCAGCGTCCGGATGGAAAAGTCTCAATCGCCCGAAGGCTCTTCTTATCGCTGCAACTCCGGCTACCCCTAACATATCTTCGCGGATTTACTGTGTCTCAATCGCCCGAAGGCTCTTCTTATCGCTGCAACTGTACTTTCTCCATAACTTCCCGTGGCCACTGAAAGAAAGTCTCAATCGCCCGAAGGCTCTTCTTATCGCTGCAAC
>CAZLCS010000030.1:0-15054 GCA_964557955.1 uncultured Syntrophobacteraceae bacterium | reverse complement strand
AAGTCTCAATCGCCCGAAGGCTCTTCTTATCGCTGCAACCGAGACAACCTTGTTTGGATCGAGGTCGCGTCACGAGTCTCAATCGCCCGAAGGCTCTTCTTATCGCTGCAACCCCAGTATTGCGATCCGTCGTCGGCCCAGATTTCAGACAGTCTCAATCGCCCGAAGGCTCTTCTTATCGCTGCAACCCTGGCACCTCCCGAGGCAGGCCCGGCCTGGCTTTGCGAGGCCCAAAACGGTAACCTCCCCACAAGCGGTCGATCCCATGCCCAAATTCAAGCCCAAAAGTCGGTGACTTGTTCCGTAAACCCACTTTCAGCAAGGAATTGCCCATGTACGGTAACCTCCCCCCAAAATTCACTTTTCATTCAATCCCTCTAAATCACAATGATTTCGGGATCTTCCGTCACCACCCCCTGCCCCAGGATTCCGATCTGACCCGCGCAGGTCATGCACAGGGGATAGAATCGCACGGAATCCTCCTTCTCGTCCAGAATCCTTTTCAGTCGATGCTGGAGCCTCTCCAGCTCATCCGGGCCCAGTGTGGCCTCGAATACCGAGTATTGCACCCTGGTCCCATAATCCTTCAGGGTCTTCATGACCCGCAGCCTTCGCCGATCGTCCGGGATGTCATAGCAGACGGTGTAGAACATGATCACCTACCAGATGAAGCGGTAAGGGAGGTAAGCCTGACCCGACAAGACGGCTTCTCTCATCCGTTCGGCCTGCCGCCGGAACAGCTGCCGGAAGCTCCGCTCCTCACCTTCCTCGGTGGACATGGGGCGGTTGATGAAGCGGTCGAATTCCCTGAAATACCGGCCACGGCTCGCATCTCCCAGGTAAACGCCTCCCGAGGGCGCATGAAAGCTGAAATCCGCCTGTGACAAGATCCTGTTGTTGATGAGGAAGAGGGTGAACCGGTCCACCAGCGGACTCCTGAATTCCTCGAGCATGTCCGAAGCGAGGGTCGCATGGCCGTAATGGGGCTTATGGAAAAACCCCAGGTAAGGGTCGAAGCCCATCCCGTCGAGGAGAGCCCCGATTTCATTGTAGACCAGGGTATACCCGAGGGAAAGTAGCGCGTTGACCGGGTCCGGAGCCGGCCGCCGCTTTCTTCCCTCGAACCGAAACGTGTGTCGGACCATGCGGGCAAAAGCCTCGAAATAGTAACGCGCGGCCAGCCCCTCGATTCCCAGGAGCTCCGACTGCTCCGCCTGACTCTCCATGCGGGAGCTCAGCTCCTTGAGACGGGAGACCATGGGGTCCAGCTCGGTTTCGGGATGATTGTGGGAAAACTCCCTCACCAGCTCGAGCCCATTCTGCATTTTGGCCAGCACGACGGCGCGGGACAAACCCCGGACAAAAGCATCCTCTCCGTAGCGTGCGTACTGCGCCCGTCGGAGGTCGATATTCTTGGTTGCCGGTGCGGTGATCTGCCCCAGGAGGCGTCCATGGCTTGTCAGGACCGCCATTTCGATCCCGTTTTCCAGGAGCAGCTGAAGCGCCTGGGTCGTGAACTGCACGTTCCCGAAGATCAGGACCCCCTCGATCTTGGAGACAGGGATGTCCAGGAGCGTCTCGTTGTCCTTTTCGACCACGATCCGCAGGCCCGTCTTCTTCAGCACCGCCCCCTGCTCCGTGACATAGAGATACGCCATGGCCTCACCTCATCGATCTTCAACGCACCACCTGCCGGCCCGGTAACGGGCAAGATCCAGCGGCGGCGGCATGTAAAGGATTCGCCTCTCCTTCGGCGGGCGGTCGAATGGAGCAAAGATGCTGTCTCCCAGGAAGGTGAGCCCGAGGTAGCGGAAGCCCAGCTCAAAGCTGGTGATGCGCGTGTCTTCGTCGTCGAGGGCCAGGTTGAGACGCTCCATCACCTCCCCGGTCAGCTCCAGCGCCGCCTGAGCTTCCGAAGCGGAACGCGTCAGGACGACGAAATCATCCGCGTAGCGCACCAGTTGAAACCCTCGGGCCAGCATGATCTCATCCAGCTCATCCAGGAAAAAATTCGCCATCATGGGGCTGACCACCGTACCCTGGGGAATGCCCCTGAGCTGCGTAAAGAGCGACTTCCCGTCGTAGACCTCCGCCTTGATCCATCGATTCAGGAGGCGAAGGATTCCCGGGTCCTCCACGATGGACGAGATCTTCCGCATGAGCAGGCCCTGGTCGATTTCGTCGAAGAAGGAGTCAATGTCGGCCTCCAGGACGTACCGGTATCCCTTTTCCCGGAGCTCCCTGATGCGCAGGGCGGCAAGCCGGACGGAACGCCCCTTTCGATAGGCGAAGCTCACATCCTCGAATTGCGCCTCGAAAAGAGGCTCCAGGACATTCGCGACCGCAGCCTGAGCCACACGGTCCCGGACGGCCGGCACCGAAAGCGCACGCGGGGAGCCATCCGACTTGGCCACCAGGAAGCGCAGAAGCGGGAGCGGCACATACGTGCCTTCAGCCAGCTCGCACGCAAGCCTGCGGAGGTTCAGCTCCAGGTCCCTTCGGTAACCGGCGATGGACACCCCGTCCACACCGGCCATCCCGCGAGAAGCTGCAACGCGCTCGAAGCCCCGCCGAAGATTCCCCATTTCGGCCACCCATCGCATCATTTGGAAGCCCCTCCCAGGTCCTGAAGCAAACCGGCTCATTTGTGCAGATTGCTCGTCCGCAAAAGCAGCCACCTGAATCGGAAGAAAACTTGGGCAAGCCAGTGCGCTCTGAATGACGAGGTGGCCCAAACGCAGCTGCCGGGAAGTGAAGCGATGAAGAATTTTTCGGGCTCAGGGTTCATCGAAGGGATCGTGATCAAAGATCACGACATCCCCGGTCACCGGAGAGCGGTAGATCAGCCGCCTGGCCTTGCCATGGAGAGCATGCGCCACCTTGAGATACAACCAGACCGGCGCCTTTCCCGTCAGCACCACGTCGTTCCCCTCGCCGGCCAATATCTGTGCCTTCACGAGGTAGTCAGGCAGGGAAGCAAGCTTTGCGACAGAATCGAAAAAGCCGCCCAAATCCATCTCCACCCTAGCCGCCATTTCGGGATGTGTCCTTCGGCTTGCGGAGGCTGCTGTAAAGCTCCAGCAGGTACTCTCCCATCTTGTCCAATACGATTTCGGGGGTAATTCCAAGCGGGATTACACCGTACTGTTTCTGCTCGACATATTGGATGTCCGTGGCCGAATCGAGGGCGCCAAATCTAAATAGACAGCTTCCAAATCGAATAATCTCTTTGTCTTATCAAACGCAACCTGCACAGAGAGCGAAGGCTCAATAACCTACTGCGAAATGTGGCAAAGTAGAATTTTCAAAGCAACGGCAAAGCGACGTTCCGGCTGCGCGCGTACCACTCAAAACCCGGATACCTCATGTTGGCCGGTGCTTGTGATGGATCCAGGATCCTTCTCAGTTTCCGAACGTTTTCCAGGTCGTCAAAACCTACACCTTCAGCATTGCAGTTGACCACGGCGGACTTGAAAGCAGCGATGAAGGCATCGATGTTACCCGTTTCATCTCTTGGCGCACTGGTGAGGGAAGCATAACGATCACCATCCCGGCTGACCAACAGTGACCGGCATTCGATCTTGACCGTACCGAAACCGACGGCCTTGGCCAATCCCAGTTTATGACGCAGGTTGCTCTCCAGAACCAGGCAGTGGAGCAACAGCCCCAGTTCGACGTTGCCGAGGTTGCGGAAGTGTACGCGAAACTCAAAAGTGTTTTGCGGTTTCAGGGGTTTCACTTGATTCAGTACATTGCGGAACCGCTGCGGTTCGGCACACTTGTAGGTCGACCATTCACTGCAGGGATGGTGGTAATAAAACTTACGACCCCGCAGTTCAACCCGACCCGCGTCCGGCCCCAACTTTCCCCGGCCATCAAGGATGGGCAGGCCGTCGTAGTTTCTGACCCGGTTTGGATCGTCCGGGTCCTTTAGATAGAAATTGCAGGAGGTTGGATGCGGCTCTCCAAGGACTTTCAGCGGAAAGAACCTGTCGTGCTCGCCCCGACCATGGAGCCACTTGGCGTCGGTAACGGTGACCCGTCCCTTACTGGCGTGGATGTCCGCTACAAAGCCGAACAGCCGGCAGGCGGCGCAAAGGCTCTCGGGGGTGCTGCACTTATGGTACATTGCGGGCAGCAGGGCTTGCCTGCCGGTACGGTAATGGGTGCGTGGAATCTCCACCCGGCTGAGGCGCACTGCACGGTCTCCTTCCACCAGGAAATACACCAGGGCACCTACCGACAATGGGCGGTGTTCGGTCAGATCAAATCCACCCCGTTTCTTGTGCTCCTGCAACTGGCCGTCCAAGATCTCTTGGTAGTCCCCCACTTCGTCGGCATTGAACGAGTAACGTGGCGCGTCATCCTTACAGATGAAGACTCGCTCCCTCTTTTTTATGTTGGGAATGCTCTCGGCGGTGATTTTGTAAACCGCCCGACTGTAGCCGGTCACAGGAGTCGATGAAACGGCCGTCACCAGGTTGAACGCGCCCGTGCGTGCGCTGAGCAGCTTTCCCCTGGAATTGATGTAGCCTTCGGCGGCTGTGGATTGTACCCATACCTCCTGGCCGCTGACCACCGCATCCGGAATCGATTCAAGCATTACGGATCTTTGCCTTCCCCGGATGATAGCATTCACTTGCCTGGGTTTGCCGCACATGGCGATCCATGCCCGCTCCATTTCCTCGATCTCGCCGTCCTGGTCCTCTTGGGGCATGCGTGTGATCCGTCCGGCTCTCAGGTGCAGGGCGTCTTGAGCCGCCATGCGGTAGTCCAGACTGCGGCCGTCAAAAGTGACGAAACAGGCATTAGTGACGGCTTCCAGGACGCTACGCAGCATCCCCTTCAACGCGCTCCCGGGCAGGGCCGGCCGGTCGTCAATTTTGAAGTTCTGGAGCTTGGGAGGGGTTTCGTCTTCGGGTTTCACCCGCTGAGCCACGAGCATGGGGGTCTCATTGGTCAGGTGCAGGGTGATGGTCCCGGACAGGCCCTCCAGCCGACGGTGCGATGGAAGCCCCTGGCGCAGCTGCAGCCGCGGACCCAATGGAATGAAATTGTAGGGATTGTTGTCGGGAAACGGACTCATGACAAAAGCCTCCCTCAAAGCGGCTCGGTAATGGGCTTCTCTTCCCAGATGATCTGCAGGAAAATGCCCAGGAGTAAAGCCAGGGGCATATAAAGCAACAGCACCAGGACGGGGATTTCGCCAAACAGGCCCGGCACCCAGAGCATAGTGTTGAGTCGTGGCAGGCGGCATTTGAAGACATTTCCCAGGAGATCCATGAGCAGGAGCCCTATTATCCACGACCAGCCAATCCCAATCATAACAACCTTGGCGCTTCGACCCCAAGCTATCCCAGGTTGGCGAATCCTATTCCTCATTTCTATCAATAAATAGACAAAAGAGCCGATGAGTGACAGTACAAAAACACATGTAACAGATAGGGGGCTGAGGAGTGTTACAGTCTCCCATGCTCCGTCAGTTATGACCAGCGGAACATAGCCTACCACAATGCAGGCCGCGAGGCGGGGGATAAGAAGCTGCATCAACTGGTAAACCTGTTCGTTCAAAATCAGTACCGGTGAGAGAACAGCAACAGTGTATGCCACGACAAGAGGTGCCTGATAACACATACTGGAAATCGATGAATGGTGAAACACGTCCCATGCGAAACCAAGTTGAAAATAACCATACAAGTAAAGAAGAAGAGGCGTAAAAATGGCTAGAAAAGTTATTAGTAACAGAAAATTATTTGAGACCTGCCGAACGAGTGGAGGAGTGATCTTGCTGACAGTCTTGAGGAATGTACATTGGGGCAGATGCTGCCACATCATTCTGTTGAGCCACCAAGCAGTAGATAAATCATATCTTCTTGTAAACCAAATGGTAAGAAAGCGAATATGCAATTGGCCTGAGTTATCCATTTTATTCTTATCAATGTCACAAGAATCAAAAAAGAAAAAATCTAACTCTCCCTCATCTTTAATCAGAAAATCAACTTCCTTTTCTGGATCGAGCACCTCATTGGCCCTCTCTGATTTTCCTTTCAATATTCTCGTAGCAAAATAATATTTACTATTCAGATCGTCTGAAACACATTGAATTAAGTATCTATAGATTGCTTTTCGCCTAAGTTTAAAAAAATAATCTCTAGACTTTATATTGAATACACCATCACTATCTCTACAATTTTTTCCCAAGATATCATCAGTATATGGAATGGATTTCCATATCCAGGCAAGAGTCCGCTTGGCATCAAACGAAGAGGGAGGAGATTTATATTTCTCATCATCTATTTTATTGATTATTTTCAATTTTTCATCAAGTGACTTTTCTTCAGCCCAGTCTTCTTTAAGATATTCAAACTCTCTCATATTCATAGCGATCCCATGGGATAAAATTCAATAATATCAGTTTCATTAATCATATCAGGAAACACAGTCACCCAAGTATTAGGTCTTTTTATGACTATTAAAACATCACTCTTCTCATACAAATAACACATGTCCTCAATAATCATATCCCATGCCAAGACTGTGGCGTAAGGTATCAACGCCTTGTAACCCCCCGTAATGTTGAGAATCTTTTTCGCATCAGGAATCTCTGTGCATTTCCGCTGAATCAGTTCTTTGAACCTTTCCAGCCCGGCCATGAATCTCTTTGGGTCATCGACCGACAAGCTCTCGATTTTCAGAACCTCAACACGGTCTGCAAGGCCGGCATGATCCGTAGCCCTGCATATGGCCTCGGCAGTGACTTGAGCGCATAGGTCTCCCTCTGTCGTGTCGGTGTGGAGAAGGAAAATCTGGTTGTTGGCGGGATCGAGATCCAACATATCCCCCTTCTGTTTCATGGCGAGAAGACTGCCCAGTTCGGCCGTGTAGCGCTGGAAGTCATGGCTTCCACTTGCATTGAGTCGCGTGATCATCCTGCCAACCATGTCATGCTTGCATCTCTCAAAAAAAACTGCATCCCCTCGACGGAGGTTTCTGACGAGCTCATCTTCAGATTTCTTCCAGAAGTCGGGCCGAAATTTCGACAGGGCCGAGGTGCCTACCGTCACAAATACCTGTACGGTCATGGTCTCATCTCCTTCAGCTTTTGACGAGGCTCTTGAACTCCGCCTTGATACCGCCACCCGGAAGCCGGATGAGGCGGACCTTGATGCGGTCCTCAACCTTGATTCCTAAAAAGCGATTGAGCCCGGCGACCTCCAGGCTCTCCCCTTCGAAATCCACCCAGGCCTTATTTCCCATGACCTCGATCACTTTTACGGTCGCCTCCTTGCGCAACGGTTTTTCCTGCCTGCCTTTCCCACTCTGAGGAATGGCCGACCGAAGCGTGTCTAAAGGCTTGGAAAATCTTGGGGAGGACTTCCTGGTGGATGGAGTACCAACGGCCGTAGGGCACGGATCAGGCAGGGTACCGTCCACTTCCGTCGGCAGGCCAACGTGGCTGCACGGGAACCAATTGAAGGTCGGATACGCTACCCTCGAGGCCCGATGGGCTGGAAAGGTCAGCAGCGAGCGAAGCTGGTCCCGGTTTTCGAAGGGGTCTTCAGCCCAGGATTCCTTGAATGCATGCAGCCTTTGACGAAAGTCATGGTCGCTGATGGCCTTAACCAGCCCCGCTTTTTCCTTCTCCGGCCAGTCGAAGGCCCCGTAACGGGCGGCAGGCTCCATCAAGGACATGTGTCTCACCCGGATCTTGACGCTCCCCAGCCCCAGGGGTTTGCCCATGCCGAGCTTGTGAGCCAGAAGGCCCGGTGTCCGGTTGCCTTGGCTGTCGAAGGGCGGGGCATCGTCCAGTTCCAGGCCCCATAAAAGGAGTCCCACCTCTCGATCGGTCAGGTTGCTGAACCGAACGCACCCGGTAAAATGGGCGTGCGGCAGGATCGATTCCTGGATGGTGCAGTTGCGTTTGGTCTTCACTTCAGTCTGCAGGCTGCCCGGCTCATGGTGGAGGTAGAACTTGCGCCCCCGGATATTCCCGCCGGCGTCCAGATAGAAGGGGGCATGCCGCGGCTTGGGGTCGGAGAGCTCAGGCAAGGTAATGGTTTCTTTGGAGATCTTATTACTGGAAGATTCCGCCAGGAAAAAATCCTCGAACGTGACTCTTCCCTGAAGCGCCGTGACCTCCCCGGCGTCCGGCTCGGCACCGCCCCCCGCGGCAATACCGAAAAGGCGGCAGGCGACGCACAGGCCATCGGCAGGGTCGGTGATCGGCCCCCCGGTTTCCGACCGCAAACAGCAGCGGCCGGGCAGTGTTTCACTGGGCGCCATGGCGCGATAATCCAGCCGTTTTTCCTGGTCGTTACGGTCCTGTTTGTACTTACCGGCAAACTGCCCCATACAGGAATCGCTCAAGGCTTCGATGACCGAGCGAACCGGTCCTTTGACGGATGTTCCCGGTATCGTCTTTCTCTTTTGGGCTATTTCATAGAGCAGCCTATGATAGACAGGGTGCTCTTTGGCGGGGTGCTTGTCGGTGGTCATGACGTACTCGATATCACCCTGAAGCCGGCTTGGAATGAAGAGCCGGGTCAGGATGACAATATCCACCTCAAGATACCCGCTGTGACAGTCCGGGGCGAGCAAGGCCCACCCCGGAGCAGTCTCCACAGGCTCGCGCGGCACCGCGGCGGAAGGGGCGAAGAAATTATACGGATTGATGATCTCAGTCATCCTTCACCTCCGAGGCATTTTTCACGCGGACATTCCGCTCCCAACGCCGGGGGGGAGAAGGATCGAAAACCTCCGGATCCTCGGGGGCCGGCCGGGGGAGCTCCAAAATCTCCACCTGCAGGCAGACCCGGTCCGAGGAAGCGCCCTTTCCAATTCCAACCGGGTATCCTCGGGGCGCCGTGATGAGCTGTGGAATGCGGCCCTCGATCCAGGCTTCCTTGGGCTTCCCGTCCGGGGTAAACAGTCTTTCACCCCACAGATAAACCCACTTTCGCTCGACCGTATGCGCTTCCCCCGCGTCCTCGAACTCGGCCGGCAGTTCCCCTTGTGACACCAGCACCAGGTGAAACCGGCCACCCCGCCGTTTGCGCCACCGCAGCTCCACGTGCTCGCCGAACACCACGCCCTGTTCCCATGCTGCCCAGTCGGTGTTTGGATCGCACTCGCAAAAGCGGATATCCCCCGGCGCCTGCAGGATCATGTATTGCCCATCCTCGACCGCCCGAAAGTATGGCGCCAGCTCATCGGGCGCTAAGCCCATGCGAAATCCCACTTTCATGGCGTCTCCTCCGCGTTGTCTGACGAGTCGGCTGCAGGGGGTTTTTCCGCGCCCTCTTTCGGTGTTCCCCTCAGGTCCGGGAGTGAAGTGAAATCGTTCCGATGGTCCAGCCATGCCTGAGCTGCAGTCTCCCAGAACGCCTTGTTCTCCCGCACCTTCCAGGTCGTTCGGTAGAGCTCCCGACCGGTACGATCCTCGAGCGACATTTGGCTCCTGCCCGGTTTCAGGTCATAAATCTCCTGTTCCTCGGGAGACAGCGTATCTCCGAGATCGGTGAGCCGGCGCGGTGTCGCCACGTCAGTTCCCCCGAAATACGAAATGAAGATGTCACCCACCTCTCCCTGCACCTGCCCATAGCCCTTGGATTTACCGTAGCCCATGCGGATCAGGCCGTCCTCCCAGCAATAGAGATCCCGAATGACGAAGGCCAGAAGCCCCAGCTGCCAGAGCTCGAAGTTTCGTATGCTGACGGTATTTTGAAAGGCGACTCCCTCTTCCATGACGAGGTCCCGGAAGTTGGCGCCGGAACAGACCCCGCCCGTGAACCGGTCGATGCCGATGTGGTCCCGCATGTTCATCTTCTCGGCAGGGACGTTCACCGTGCCGCTGTCGGCAATCCTTATTCTACTCCCCTGGGCAGTGGAGCCGAACAGCCGACAAACGACGCACGAGCGTTTGTAGGCATGGCCGGTCCCCTGTTCCTTGTGGTTGTCCAGCCAGAAGCCGCATCCCTGATCCGGCAGGGCCTCTTTGCGGAGGGGGTCGCAGCACAAGGTCCTGTCAGGAACCGACGACCGTACGATCCGTTCCAGATGGCTGCGCATGACCCCCCTCAGGGAAGTCCCGGGAAGGTAATATGGCTGCTCCAACTTGAAATCGTCCTTGGTCCCGCGCCAGACGCGGCGGATGGGAATGTTGTCCGGAACCCCTTTGTGCTTATCCTCCTCCTCTTTCGTGTCTTTATCCCGTTTGTTCAGGCGACCTTCACGGATGATGAAAGGGCCCTTGGTAGTGATGCTCAAAGTGAAGCGGCATTCGTTCACCAGACGTTTCAGCATGACAGCCTCCTCCCCTCAAGCCGTACTCTTCAACAGGATCTCGACCTTGCTTTTCAAGAACTGTTTGACCTCGCCACCGCTTTTCTTCGCCGGCCATTCCTGATTGGCGAGGTATTTCCGGAGTTCCGCGGCACCATGGAAATACTCGAGCTTCAGGCAGTTTTCCAAAAGCCGGCACTGTCCCAGCCCGGAACCGTTCTTCTTTCCTCCGATCCAGAAATTGCCCCCCAGAAGCTCCAGCAGGCCAATTCCCAGCATGCCCCAGTTGGGGTCGTCCATGTTTTCGGCCCAGAGCTCGAAATCGAACTTCTGGTCGGCCTCCACCACCTGATAGGTGAACAGCAGCCCTTGCGCCGCGGTTTCCGTATCCCGGTCAATGGCCACCCCGAACCGCTTTTGCCACGGCGGTCGCTGGTTATTCACAGGATAGAGGTCGGCTATGCGGATGCGGGACGACAGAAACGGGGAGCCGAAGGTTTTGCAGGCGGGGCAGAGCTTTGCATCTAGGATTTTGCAGATCTCACTCTCCTTCTTCTTGCCGTCGCCGATCAGCTTTTCCATTTCCTGCTGCTTCGCTCGGTTGCCCGATGGGCATTGATTTTCGCTTTCCGCATCGAGTCCGCAGCACCACCTCTCGTCGATGGCTGAACCGATGCGCTCCACCGTGCCGCGCAGCGCCCCACGCAGGGAGGACCCGGGTATATAGTGGCGTTCGCTCCCGTCCTTGACAAACAACGAGTCGATATCGTCACTGCTCTCGCCGCAGCCTATGTGCATCGCCTGTTGGAGCTCGAGCACACCCTGGAGGTGATAGCGACTCTCCAGCTTCTCAAAGGTCAACATGGCATTCCCCCTGTGCATAGAGTTTACCCGCGCCGAGCGGGAGAGCGAGCACCTCCCGGCCGCGGTATAGGCGGTAGAGACAGTTCAGGAAGTCTTTCGCGAGACAGAATTTCACTTCCCGCACCCGACGTTTTCTCACTTCATCGTTCGATTCCCGCAGAAAAAACTGCACAGCATCGGCCATATCGGTCGAAATGCCGGTCACCTCTTCGGCGGTCCGCGCGAGAGATTCTTCAAGCGGTTCCCGCAGCGCATCGTAGAGCCCCTGAATCGTTGCCCGCAGATCATCGGCCAGTCCCTTCCAGCCAGTAGTGCCGACCCTTTCGTCCCGCTTCCCTTGATGATCGAGGAAGGCTCGCAGATCTTCATTCAAGGACGGCCAGTCGCCGGCTCTTTCGCACACTGCCTTCAAGGCGTTCATCTGGCTGGGAGTGACAGCCTTCAGTTGCTCATGTTCTTTGAAGAACGCGCAGGCCTTGACCGCCACACCGTTCTGTGTCCTTTTCAACATTCTGGTAACCAGTTCATCGGCGTTCATTTCAGCTCGTTCTCCCAGTGGAATTCGTCACAAATCCGAAGCCGGCCGAACCCTTCGCCCGGCCGTTCACCCAGGCCGTTCCTTTCCAGACTTGACAGGGCCGCCACCAGTTGGTGCCGCTCCGGATCGGACAGAGCGGAGTTGTTGTCCTTGAGACCGTAGACAAAGACCGAGCCCCGGCGGATGGCCTGCTCATCGGGTTTGGGCAGGCCCCATGCCGCCTGCCATCCGGTTATCCGGTGAGCATCGGCCCATGCCGCGATCAATTCGAATCTTTCCACGACTGCTGCATCGGTGCTCATGCCGATTGCCTCCCGCAGGTCGGAAATCTCGGGCCGGCCGCGATAGCCCAAGAGCTCGTCCAGGACAATGGCATCGCTTTCCAGGGTGATGCTGAAAGAGCTGATCCTCCCATCGGGGCCGAGAGCGCGGTTGAAACCCTCGATCCGTTGAGACAGACTTGCGCGGGGGCCATCATCATCGGGGATCAGCGACAATTCCACCTCGCCCAGTCCACGGCTGCGGGCGGTACCGATCCATCCCTCGGGTCTCGAAGCTAACAAGGACTGCAAAAGGGTGACCTGGGAATCCCCGGCGATCAAGTCCCCCGTGAATTCCTGTCCCTCCGCCAGCACGTCCAGGGTATACAAATGTGCCGGTTTTGCCACCTCGCGACCCTCGAGGATGGCCGTACGAGCCAGCAGCCTCCTGTTGACCGTGACCTGCCTCTCACCCTCGACGGTGCCTTCATAATAGCCGCTGAATCGCTCCAGGGGGGCCCGGCAGCTTGAGAAGCCGCATGGGGTGAGGGGCGATTCGATCCCGGCCGAATGGGAGCGAAAATGGCGGAGGCATGGCAGAACGGCGTCCACCACTCCATGACCGCGGACCTCGCGATCCCTCTCGAACCCGGGATGATATTTGCACGACAGGGCCGAAAGGGGGATCACTCGGGCGCCTCGGGGGGTGAGATCGGGGTAGCTCACGGCTTCGTTCAGGAAAAGCTCGCGGAACTGGTCATCCATCGTCGTGTTGTGCTCTTCCAGATACAATTGCGCCAGCAGTCCCCGCAGGGTTGATCCCGGAATGTGATCCAGGCTCGACAGAGTGTTGCCCACGTTCCGATTCTGAACCAGGCAGGCGGGACCCCGCAATGCTGCAACGAATTTCCAGCTCATGGTCTCTCCTCTACATCAAGCTCAGCCGGCACTGTCCCAGCCCGCGGGATTTCTGCGCTCCCAGATGCGTCAGCAGATTCACCCCCCAGGCCAGCAGTTGTTCTTCGGTCTCGCCCAGTTCACCGATGATGCGAGCAGTGAAGGACAAGGTCTCCGGCAAGGTTTCTCCACGGAAAAGGATCTTGGCCTGGGCGACTCCGCGGCGCCTGTTGATGCCGACCTGCGCTCGGGGCTGGTGAAGCTCGAAATCGAGCTTGCCGGGGCAGATACTCCGGCGGAGCCGAAGCTCGTTGCGAACCTCCTCAGAGAGCAATCCGTCCGTAAATCGCAGAGCCCCCTCGAAAAAACGGGAACCGAACATGCGGCAGATGATGCAGGGCGATCTTCCGGGGAAGGGCTTACACCCCTCCGAGCTGTGCAGGGTGTCGCAGATTCCCTCATAGGCCGGTGTGGTGTCCGCGAGGGTCAATGCAACCTTTTTGCACAGGCTGCGGACACGACCTTTCAACATAGACGCGGGGATGTAGGGCAACCCGTCGGCATCGCGCACGGCGGTATGGTCCAGGTCCGGCGTGCACCCCAGGCCGCTGCCTACTCGAAAAGGGCTGCCAAAGCCGATGGCCAGCTGGCGTACTCGTGGCGGCATCACATTCCTCCTCTATTCAGGAACGAAATCATACAGTTCTGCCAGGTCGAGAAGCGGTGTGCTGTAGGTCAGCTCATCGGTGAACCTCCAGGGCAGAGGGGCCAGTTGGAACCGATGGCCGACTTCCAGCAGGGCGCGGCGTGGGGATGGGTCGCCTTTTTCGGAAAGCCTTGAGAGCAGGACAAGGTAATTCAGGCTGGCACCCAGAAAGCCCCCATAGAGAGGCCGCCATAACATGTTGACCTTGTTGCGGGGAAAACCGCTCCTTTTCAGTCCCCGGATCAAATCGAGCAGATCTCTCGCTTCCCCGACAGTGTACGGACGCCGGGTGAGTCGGAGGTTCTCGTATTCAAGCTCCGTGGCCCGCTGGTGCTGGACCGGTTGGAGCAGGGAGCTCGCGGTAGCCAGAAAGTCAATGGTCGACGTGTCGGTCACCCGCTCCCGCCAGGCACGCTGCTTGGCCGATTTCTGGAGCTCCCGGGCGGTTTTGATGAGGCTGTGGAGGGGATAGTTCTGTTTAGCAAGCGCCACTCCGATGGCCACCGAAGCCCTGTTCTCCATGCCTGCGAAGGATTCTGCCGCGTCACCATTCGTGCGGCCGTATCGATAGTACCCCTCAAACAACTCCGCAAAGCGCAGGGCCATGGGCATGGCCAGATGGGCCGGCACCGCGGCCAGCATGTCATCGCCGCCCGTTATGAAAAACTGCACCGGGCAGCTGTTGCCGGACGCCCCGGGAGGAAGCGATTCCATCACGGCATCCACCATGGCCCAGCGGGTGGCTTTGTCGACGCATGCGCTGAACCGGCGGTATCTCTCTTCGGCCTCATGGGGATTGCATTCTTTCAATGCGTCCTGACGTCGTTTCCCCATCCGGTTGCCGTCGGAATAGATCAAACCAATATAGCCCTCGGGGACGGAAGCCCTGCCGATGTCTTCAAGGCTTTCCGGCCAGTTGATCGGCGCCGGACCAGAAGCACGCTCGATGGCCTGGTACATGGGGGAATGCTTGTAGAGGTTCGCGTGTTCCATTTGAGCTCGGCAGGCGCAACAGATATGGGTTTCGTCCACCGGTTTGCCTTCAGCAGGCATTCGACCGCACAACTCGCAGACTTTGTAGTAGGGATTGGCCATGAGCGCAACATCACGGGCCTTTCCCTCCTTCCGTCGGCGCAGGCCGTATTCGGCCCGCTCCACGCAGGCGGGAAACCCTTCTCCGTCCCGCTGGGGCTCGATCCAGGTCGTTATGCCGGCGATCGTGGTCTCGGATCGATAGTTATGCTCCAATAACTTGCAGAACTCACGTGCACAACCCGCGTCATCAAATCTTGCCGCACCTGCCCCGCCACCCACGTAGATTTCATGACCTTCGCAGCTTTTGATCCATTCCGAGGTGTCCCGGTTCAAAACCTCCAGCAAGATACTGCCCCCTCGAATCGCCTTCAGTTTTTGAGTTGCAAATACATAGTCTTGAATTCGGTCCGTATCGAATAATTCACTACCGGACACAAATTTAGCGCACTGTTGAAGGAGTGAAAGCCACGGGA
>CAZLCS010000029.1:0-74641 GCA_964557955.1 uncultured Syntrophobacteraceae bacterium | reverse complement strand
AAGGTGAGTCGGCGGCATCCCTCGGCTTTACGGTCCGGCCGGACGACACTTCGGATGCGCAAGCAAGGATTGTGGCTCACCAAACACGGCATGACCATGGCGTAATCTGCATGGCGCGAAAGCTACAAGCGCGACACGGTGGTGAAGGTGCTCATCCGACACCGGGGCAAGGACATGCATCCAGACGCTACATTGAACAGAGATACCATCATGAAGCTTCGGCAAGAGACCTCCGAACCCATTGCCTCCGACAGGTAGGGGCCACCGCCATATCCTCAGGCGTTACAGTCACGGAATGGTCTGATCGTTAGAAAAAGTGGGAGAGCGTTGCAGCCGGAAACACACCGCCCGGCTCACTGACAGCGAAACACCGATTTCCAATCCGAGTTAAGAGGAAAACCGTGGCAAACCCAGCCCTAATAATGGATCAGAGGTGGCATCTCATAGACATGGCAGGTCGGGTTCACTTGGCCGGCCTGTCGTCGTTGGGTGTCGAAAAGGGGCCCCGGGATATCTAAGTACAGGCCAACACAATAGAGTGTTCACCTCTCGAGTCGTCATTCCGGCAGTGTTTTGGACGGAGTCCACAAAAAAGCTGGATGCCGGCTTAAAGATTGCCGGCATGACGAGCGGCGAAATGGACATCTTTTTCTGTGGAGGTGTATTGAGAGGAGCTCCAGGCATCGCTCACATCCGCGAGCGCAGCCAATAAGGAATGTGTCGGCATGACTGACCACTACGAGGCCTTTCTCCGCTCCCTCTGTGCCTGCACGTAGGCCTTCAACACAGCATTCATGCGCGATTGGTAGCCTTTGCCGTGGGATTTGAACCACTCGAGCACATCCTTGTCCACTCGCAGGGTGATGGACGACTTGGGCTCAGGCATGCGGATGGTCGCTTTCTTGAAAAACTCCTCATCCAGAGGCGGAATGTCCGAGGTGTCGATATCCTCATCGCACATGGCATCAATGCGCCCCAGGTCAGTTTCCGAAGATCTCTTCATATGCTCTCCTCTCATGCTTCATGGCTTTTCTGACAGAGATGATCCGGACGGCCTTGCCTTCCCGCTCGGTGAAAACGATGACCATTACTCGCGCGCGGAACTTCCCAAGACCGATCCAGCGGTCTTCTCCATAGTCTTTGCGATCATCGAGGGATGTCAGCATGGGAGACTCGAAGACTTCCCAGGCATCGGCAAAGTCAAAGCCTTGCTTGGCTATGTTGATTCGGTTTTTCTCCTCATCCCATTCGCATCTCACGGGTTGAGTGTACGTACAAAATGTAGTCACGTCAACCGGGCACGCCAGGCAGAATCCCCTGCGCCTCCCGCCGCTGTTGTGGCCGCTACGGCCCCACGGGGATGCGGAGGACACGGTCGGGGAGCGAACACCCCTGTCCAGCTGTGCGGTGGCATGGGAGGGATGGATTTTTCTTATTGAGGTTCTTACAATAGCATGGCATTTGCCCCGGTGTGGCAGGCATGGGGTCGATCCTGGACATGGCGGTTCCTGGCCCCGGAAGCGGGATGCCAGGCCCGAATCACTCAATGGAAGAGGTAACGTGAATGAGCAAGGTACTGATCATCGGCGCCGGCGGTGTGGGTGGGGTGGTGGCGCATAAGTGCGCCCAGGTCTCCGAGGTATTCTCCGAAATCGTGCTGGCCAGTCGCACGCTCGAAAAATGCCTGCGGATTCGGGATCAGCTCTCGAGGCCCATCGAAATCGCCCAGGTGGACGCCGACAACACTCCCGAGCTCATCGAGCTCATCCGCCGTGTCGCTCCGGACCTGGTAGTCAATGTGGCCCTGCCCTACCAGGACCTCACCATCATGGACGCCTGCCTGGAGACGGGAGTGGACTACCTGGACACCGCCAACTACGAACCGCCGGACGAGGCCAGGTTCTGCTACAAATGGCAGTGGGACTACCATGACCGTTTTCGCGAGCGTGGGATCATGGGGCTCCTGGGGTGCGGCTTCGATCCGGGTGTGACCAACATCTTCTGTGCCCACGCTCAGAAGCACCACTTCGACGAGATCCACACCATCGACATCATGGACTGCAATGCCGGGGACCACGGCCACCCCTTCGCGACCAACTTCAACCCCGAGATCAACATACGGGAGGTGACGGCCAGGGGGAAGTACTATGAGGAGGGGCGGTGGATCGAGACGGAGCCTTTGTCCATCCACAAGACGTTCGATTTTCCCGAAATCGGCCCGCGGGAAATGTATCTCATGTATCACGAGGAGCTGGAGTCGCTGGCGAAAAACATCCCGCATGTGAAGCGTATGAGGTTCTGGATGACCTTTTCCCAGGAATATCTCACCCACCTGCGGGTGCTCCGGAACGTCGGCATGACGCGCATCGACCCGGTATCTTTCCAGGGCTGCGAGATCATTCCCCTGCAGTTTCTCAAGGCGCTCCTGCCCGAGCCCTCGACACTGGGGGCGAAATACAGGGGGAAGACCAACATCGGTTGCATGATCGAAGGATTCAATGACGGCAAGGCCCGCAAATACTACATTTACAATGTCTGCGACCACGCCGAGTGCTACCGCGAGGTCAAAGCCCAGGCCGTGTCTTACACCACTGGGGTTCCGGCCATGATCGGGGCCATGATGATGCTGACGGGAAAATGGAAGGGCCAGGGCGTCTTCAACGTGGAGGAGATGGATCCGGACCCGTTCATGGAGGCGCTCGGAAAGTACGGACTCCCATGGACTGAGCGCTTCCTCGATTGAACGCCTCAGCGGGTCCGTTGCCTGCCCGAGAACAGTTTTACTGACAGAGGGGATGATCCTGTCACAGCCCAAATGGGGGCTGGTGCGGCTCAAATCCCAGGCGGCGAATGAGCATGCAGAATCCGAACTTTTGGGCATTTGAAGCGGATTGGGAGGGTCTCCCCAGTCCCGCATATGTGATGGACGAGGCTGCGCTGGAGCGCAATTTGTCATTGCTGAGTTCCGTTCAAGACCGGACGGGCTGCAAGATCATCATGGCCATCAAGGGTTTTTCCACGTTCTCCCTGTTTCCGCAAATCCGGCGCCATCTTTACGGCATCGCCGCAAGCTCCCTCGACGAAGCCAGGCTCGGATGGGAAGAGTTTGGAAAGGAGGTCCACGTCTTCTCACCGGGCTACCGTGAGTCCGAATTCAGTGAGCTCCTCGGCTATGTGAATCACATCGTCTTCAACTCCTTCACTCAATGGGATCGCTTCAAACCGATCATTGCCCGATCTGGAAAGGCTCTTCGGTGCGGCATGCGAGTCAATCCGGAGCACTCGGAAGTCAAAGTCTCCTTGTATGACCCCTGCAGTCCCGGCTCCCGACTCGGCGTGACTCGCCGGACTTTTCGTGGATGGGAGCTTGAGGGGCTGTCGGGACTGCATTTTCACAATCTCTGTGAACTGAATGCGGACTCCCTGGTTCGCACCCTGGCTGTCTTCGAAAAGAAGTTCGGCGAGTTCCTTCCCCGCATGGAGTGGGTCAATTTCGGTGGGGGTCACCACATCACGCGGCCTGACTACGATGTCGACCTGTTGTGTGAGACCATCACGGAATTCAGGAGCAGGCACGACCTGGAAGTGTACCTGGAACCGGGGGAGGCCGTGGCGCTGAATGCGGGCGTGCTGGTCTCGAGGGTGGTGGATATCGTTCATAACGCCATCGACATAGCGATCCTGGACACGTCGGCGGCGGCCCATATGCCCGATGTCATCGAGATGCCTTACCGCCCCGACGTGGCGGGAGCGGCAGAGCCCGGAGTGCTTCCGCACACCTATCGACTGGGCGGCTTGACCTGTCTTGCCGGAGACGTCATCGGCGATTACTCTTTTCCGAAACCGCTGGCGGTTGGGGACCCGGTCGTCTTTCTCGACATGGCCCATTACACCATGGTCAAGAATAACACCTTCAATGGGGTTCGGCTTCCCTCCATCGCCATTCGGTACCAGGACGGGAGGATCCGGGTGGTGCGACAATTCGGCTATGAAGACTATCGAAACCGGCTGTCCTGATCCGGCTTGGAGTGCTTCCCGGCTTGTGATCGGCACGCGACCCGGGTCTGCACCGGCAGGTCTGAGTCGAAGGGTATCAATCGACTGGCGGAAGCGTGGCCAGTCGGGCTTCTATCCAGGCCGTGGCAGCCTCGCAGTCATCAGCATCCATCCACCGAAACTCGGGATCTCCCCGGAACCAGGTCATTTGTCGCTTGGCATAGTGCCGCGTATCCCGCTGGATCCGTTCTATGGCGGTGTCCAGAGGGATCCCCTCCAGGAGATGCCGAGCCAGCTGTCTGTACCCCAGGGACTGCATGGGTTTCAGCTCAGGTCCGTAGCCTCGCCGGAGAAGACCACGAACTTCTTCGAGGAAGCCCAGGTCCATCATCTTGAAGACCCTGCGGTTGATCCGATCGTAAAGCTCATCCCGCCCGCGAGAGAGGAAGATCTTGATGGTCGAATACTGGTCTGTCTCAAACTGATGGGCTGCCTGCCACTCCGACAGCCGGATGCCGGTGGCTCGAAAGACCTCGAGGGCACGGATGATTCGCTGGCGATCATGTGGATGCAACGATTTCCCGAGAACCGGATCTGAAGCCTTGAGCTCGGCGTGAAGGGCAGCGAGCCCCTTCGCATGCAATTCCCGCTGCAACATTTCGCGCACCGCAGGGTCCGCCACCGGTCCCTGGCAGATTCCGCGGGTCAGCACTTTCATGTAAAGTCCCGTGCCGCCAACGACAATCGGAATTTTACCTCGAACATGGATGGCACGGACAATCGGATGGGCAAGTCCGGCGTAGGCTGCAGCGTCGAACGGCTTGTCGGGATCGACCACGTCCAGGAGGTGGTGCTGCACACGGGCGCGCTCTTCAGCCGTGGGCTTGGCCGTGCCGATATCCATGAATCGATAGACCTGCATGGAATCCGCATTGATGATTTCCGTCCGGAGCCGAACAGCCAGATCCAGGGACAGGGCTGTCTTTCCGACTCCCGTCGGTCCGGCAATGAGGATGATGGGAAGGTGAGGTGCAGGGTCCGTCATGTCTGTATAAAGATATCTTTGAGGTTTCCGGTCGGACAGCCTGGAGGCATCCTGTCCGGGTAAAACCGCTTTACCATACGATGGCCAGTGTCGAGCAGCGAGCGATAACGGCTGTCCTTCGTCCGACGCTGCGGCGCTCGCAACAGAGGCGGACCGGCAATTTTTCAGCTGTCACAGGAATGTCGTAACACAGAGAGAATGTCTGCCGCGAAACCAAGCCCAATACCCGACGACCACCGAACAACGGTGGTGTGACTAAATCCGGGATTGATGTTATTGTCAAGGTGGTGTTGTCCGCAGCACCTGAACTGCGCCAACTCACGCGGAGTCTGAACGGAAAGTCCGAGCGAGCCATGGAGACACGTTTCATCATTGTCTATTCTTCACCGGCGGGAAGCACCCGAAGGGTCGCCGGAGCCGTTGAAAAGGCCTTATATTCGCTGCCCGAAAAGGAGCTTTTCACGCTGGACCTGCACCATCCGGATGATCGGGCCGCAACCCTGGACCTGATTCGCCAAACCACGGGTGACATCTGCCTTTTCCTCGGCTCCCCGGTTTACCGGGACCTGGCGGTGACGCCGGTCATGGAGCTCATTCAGATGCTTCCCGCAGCAAAGAAGGGTCGCGGGGAGCGCTTCGCCGTACCCTTCGCCACCTGGGGGCACGTGAGCAGCGGCATCGCTCTGTGGGAAATGGCAACGGCTCTGCGCGAGCGAGGCTATCTCGTGGCGGGGGCCTTCAAGGTACCCTGCATCCACTCCATGATGTGGCGCACTCAGGAACCGCTTGGCCTGGGACAGCCTGACGAAGCCGCTGATGAAGCGGTGGCGGATTTCGTGCGCTCGCTCTGCACCAGCTTGAAGTCCCCGGCTTTTCGCCCCCTGGATCCCGAAACTCTGCTGGATCAGCCAACGGAATGGCTGGCCGAGATGAGGGAGAAGCTTAAAGCTCCCCGTCAGAAGTTTCCCAAAACGGTTGATGAGGAGAAGTGCACCCGATGCGGGATCTGCCGGGACGAATGTCCGGCCGCCGCTATCGAGCTGAACCCGTACCCTGAATTCGGTGACGCCTGTTTCGACTGTCACACCTGCGTGAGGATATGTCCGGAAGAGGCCATCGATTCGGATCCGCCAGTCGCCGCAATCTGTGAGCTCATCAGAAAGCGTGCGATACTCATGAACGAGAGGTCTGAGGCAAAGTTCTTCATGGGCCGTTGATATCTTCCTCTGGCCGCTTTGTCTCAGGGTTTCACGGGTGGTTCTTCGGGGTAAAAGAACGAATCGTGGATGGCCTGCGTGATGTAACGCTCCACGAAGAGGTGTACCACCGCTGCGGGTCGCTCGCTGGTGATGCGTTCGAAATCGAAGGGTGCAAAAGGGGCGACATTCACAATTCTGGAGAAATGGCGTCGGAGGTAGGGATAGAGCGCATCGCCGAAGGAATCGTGCCTGAAAATCAGGGTGCCCCATCTCGGCTGTCCTTCCTCCTGCTCGACCAGTTCCACAACGGTTTCGTTTTCTTCGGTGAGCAGATCCTGCATGTAAAGCATCTGAGCCAGATCCCCTCCCTGCTTCGGACCGCTGAGACGAACCCCCCCGGGGACAACTCCTGCGGGATCCAGACCCGACAACCGCTCGCCGAGCTTTCGGATGATCTCACGGTATCCCAGGTAGGCTCCAAAACGATTCCAATGGGAATCGGTCTTATAATAGAGAGGCCATTGCGATCTTGCACTCACAAGGACATCGCTCAGGTCCAGGACTGGAAGGGGGCTTCCCCGACCAAGGGCTTCCCGCAGCTGGTCCAGGCGAGTGGCCCTGCGTTTTGTTCTACGGCGCTCCAGGAGGTATTCCCCGTAAACGGTCATTTTGTTGGGGGCAATCACCACGAGGTAAGGAATGGACCGCTGCGAAAAGGCCTCACGGTTGGCTTCCAGTCGCTGCCGCAGCTCCGCCAGCTCATCCTCGGACAGGGGGATGGTCCCCAGGTAATCGTTCAGCGTGTTGCCGTCCGGAACCGCTTCCGCCCAGTAGAAGAGCCAGGAGTCTCGCCCGGGGATGACGATTGGAATGGGGGAAGTTCCCAGCAGCCGCATTCTGAGGAGGCAGTTCCAACGGATCAGGTCGGGGCGAAAACCGAAACGGTCCTTGAGGTAGGCATTGAGCTGATTGGCGAACTGACCGGTGCCGACCTTCTGGAGGCTCGGGAGTTCCGCCAGTTCACGGTTCTCCAGGTTGTCGAATTCCCGATAAAATCGAAATTGCATTTGAATAAACGGAAGGGAAATGGCAGCCAGGAAGAGAGCAATCCAGGACGGTGTGATCCAGGTTTTCATGCGAACTCCTTTCAAGGCTCACCCTGCAGCATCGTCAGAACTTAAAGTAAATGAAGGGGTTGTGCGTTGTTCCCGCCAGCGCCATGCATGAGAGCACATACAATCCGCTCCAGACCAGGGCCTTCAAGACCCGGACACCTCCACTCGATCTTCGGCCAGTCTCTCCATTCGACTCCATTCGCACCAGGATCTTTTCCAGCTGCGACATCAAAGGGATGGACCCCATAACCCCGATCCCCATGCAAAGAATCCACTCGGCGTTGACGTACAAATCCGCCGGAAGAGCCGCATCTCCCTCGGCCCCCATTCCAAACAGGGAGGCGAGGAAGGTGACCGAATGAGCCAGGGTGTCGCACCGAAAAAAGACCCAGCCCAGGGCGACGGCCAGCAGGGCATACAAATGCCGCAAAGGGGGCCACAAACGGTTCAATGCGGCTCCCCCAAGGGGAGTGCGCTCGATCACCAGGAAGATCCCGTGCCAGAGGCCCCAGATCACGAAATTCCAGCTGGCCCCATGCCATAGACCGCACAAGAAGAAGACGATGACCAGGTTGATATACTGCTTCGCAGGAGAGCAGCGGTTTCCTCCAAGGGGAATGTAAAGGTAGTCTCTGAACCAGTTCGAAAGGGAGATATGCCAGCGGCGCCAGAATTCCCGAATTGATCGGGAGACATACGGGTAGTCGAAGTTCTCGGGGAAGCGAAAACCGAACATCTGGCCCAGACCGATGGCCATATCCGTGTATCCGGAAAAATCGAAATAGATCTGCAGAGTGTAGGAAGCGAGTCCGAGCCAGGCAAGCTCGGTCGAAAGCATGCCACTGGGAATCGCAAACACCTTGTCGGCAAAACCGGCGAGCGGGTCGGCCAGAAGAGTCTTCTTCGCCAAGCCCTGGATGAATCGTTTTGTGCCGGCGAGAAAGAGCTCCGGATCTACGCAACGCCGCTCAAGCTGTGCCCACCCCTGATGGTAAGGCAGAATGGGACCCGCGAGCATTTTGGGGAAAACCGAGACGTAGAGCGCATAGTTCAGGGGGTTTGTCTGTACCGGAGCATCTCTGCGGTAGATGTCCACAAGATAGGAGAGTGCATGAAACGTGAAGAAGGAGATCCCCAATGGAACCCTGACGGACTCCGGGTCGGAGATTCCCGAAGCCATGGGATGGAAAGGCGGGATCAGCCAGGACAAAAGCCATCCGCTATACTTATAGAAGATGAGAATGCCAAGGTTGGCCGCTACACCTGCCGCCAGAATCCATTTCCTCTGGTCGGTGCAGGAGAACCTGCGGATTCTGGGGCCGATGATCTGCCTGGCTGTTCCCTGACCCTCACCCTTGGCATCAACTGCCAAAAAGAGCAGCCCCAACGCATAGTTCAGAAATATGGTGAAGACCAGGACCAGGAGATGGCTCTGTTCGCTCCAGGCATAGGAGATCAGGCTCGCAGCCATCAGAGTGGCATTGCGGAATCGATTGCCTGGAAAATAGTGAAGAACCAGGATGAATGGTAGAAAATAGAAGAGAAATGCGATGGATGAGAAAATCATCGAAGGGTCCTGGCAGGAACGGGAAAGGCCCCATCAGCCCGGTGGACTAAATTCTTCAGAGCCTCTCTGTCGAGGCGGGTAAGATATCTATCAAGTTGAGGGTCTGTTGACAATGTCCTTTTCTACTTGTATGCTTCTGAGTGCATTGGGCTGACCAAGGTCTTTAGGTATCCATCATATGAGGAGTGATCTGGTGGAATCCGTTTCCCGCGGCTTCTTGTTTGGCTTTTTTTTCTTCTTCAGGCCCATCCGCCCGGGAGGCTGAGTGCGTTGATACCATTTAAAACCCGGGTGGATCATGGATCCTCCCGGGTTTTTGCCTGAAAGCGGACCCCAGGGAGGAATCCCCGGGGTCTTTTTTTTGCTGGAGCTTCAATCTTTCAGAACCATGAGGAGGAACCGCCGTGATCGTCGTGCTCAAGAAGGGAATCACCGAGGAGGAGAGCGAACGTCTCAAGGAGCAACTGCGCTCGGAGAATTACATGGTCAAGGAAATCAAGGGGGTCGAGGAGACCGTGCTCGGCGTCGTGGGCACGATCCGCAAGGATTTCAGGCACTTTGAAACTCTGCCCGGCGTGGCCAAGGTCATCCCCATTTCGAAGCCCTACAAGCTGGTGAGCCGTGAGCTGCATCCGGAACCCTCTGTCATTCAGGTGGGCGACGTGGCCATAGGGGGCGATCGACTGGTGGTGATTGCAGGACCGTGCGCCGTCGAGGACCGCAAGCGGACCATGGAGATCGCCCGATGGGTAAGGCGTTGCGGGGCCGTTCTGTTCCGGGGCGGAGCTTTCAAGCCGCGGACATCTCCTTACTCGTTCCAGGGGCTGGGGGAGGAGGGTCTCAAAATCCTGGCCGAAGTGCGCGCCGAAACCGGCTTGGGCGTAGTGACGGAGATGACGTCCCCCAGCCAGGCAGACCTCATGGTGAAATACGTGGATGTGGTCCAGATCGGAGCCCGAAACATGCAAAATTTCGAGCTCCTGAAATGCGTCGGGCGCATCGGCAAGCCGGTTCTGCTCAAACGAGGCCTTTCGGCCACCATCGAGGAATGGCTCATGTCAGCGGAATACATCCTGTCCGAAGGCAATGAGCAGGTCATCCTTTGTGAGCGCGGCATCCGCACCTTCGAGCGGCACACGCGCAACACCCTCGACCTGACCGCCGTTCCCGTGGTGAAGGAGCTCACCCACCTTCCCATCATCATCGACCCAAGCCACGCCACAGGTATCCGGGAGAAAGTGAGCCCCATGGCCCGGGCCGCGATTGCCGCAGGCGCAGACGGCCTGACCATCGAGGTCCACACAGATCCCGACAAGGCACTCTCGGACGGACCCCAGAGCCTCTACCCGGAGCAGTTCAAGCAGCTCATGCGGGATCTCTATGTGATCGCACCCGTCGTCGGCAAACAGCTGGATTTTGCCTATCTCGAGAAGGCAGCCAAGCTGAAAAGGCCCGCCAAACCCGGCCAGCCCGCTGTGAAAGTGCTTTACGCCGGCGAAACGGGCTCCTTCAGCCACAAGGCTTGCCTCCAGTTCTTCGGCCCTGACATCGAGCACACCAACTGCGCTTCGTTCCGCGAGGTCTTTAAAGCTGTGGATGAAGGGACGGCCACCCTCGGAATCGTACCCGTCGAAAACTCCCAGACCGGCAGCATTCATGAGAACTACGATCTGCTCCTGGAGTACGACCTGCGGATTGTGGGAGAGATCACCCTGCGGATCATGCACAACCTCCTGGGGAGTGAGCACTCGTCGGTTGCTGACATCCAGCGCGTGTTTTCGCATCCCCAAGTTTTTCAGCAATGCCGGGACTACCTGAGCGAGCATCCGGACTGGGACCTTGTGGCCTGCAAGGATACGGCTTCAGCTGTACAGCGGATCAAGGAGAGCGGCGAGCCCGGCGAAGCCGCCATCGCCAGCAAAGAAGCCGCACAGCTCTTTCACATGAAGATCCTCGAGGCAGGCATTGAGACCAACCCGCGTAACTTCACGCGATTCGTGGTCATATCGCGCGACCACTTCCTCGAGGGGCCCCGGAACAAGTCCTCCATCATCTTCTCGGTGAGCGACCAGCCGGGGAGCCTTTGCGAGGTGCTCAAGATCTTTGCGGAAAACCATATCAACCTGGTCAAGCTCGAATCGCGCCCCATCGACACGAGACCCTGGGAATACCTGTTCTATGCCGATGTGGAGATCGACATTTTTGACGAGCGTTTCAGCGCCATCCTGGAGGAGCTTCGAGGAAAGACAGAGTTCCTGAAGCTTCTCGGAAGCTACCCCAAAGGATCGGCCCAACCTGAATGACAGAACCGCACAGGCCGCTGCAACCCGTCATCATCAGTGCCAGCCACGGCAGGGCCCGGTCCTCCCAACCCGGGACCCGGGTCTTGCCGATGCCTCCCGGCTTCCCCCAATTTCAGCCGAAAATTGCCCCACCAACTCCCTCGCCCCCCCTCCGTGTCCCCGTTTCCCATTCGTCCCTTGCACCCTTTTCACCCTTTGCACCTTGCGGCGATCTCCCTCCTCACGCCCGCTGGAGGATCTGGGCCAACGACCTGGCCAGGTTGTCCAGGGCTGATTCATCGGGCAGAGTGACCGTCATCCTGAGCGTTCCATCCGGCCCCTTCTCCAGGCACTGGGAGAGGTTCTCCTTGAGCGTCTGCGCCAGCTCCGACGCTTCAGGGCTGTCCGCCTTCTGTGTAAACATCTCCCCCATGAAGGTAAAGGCCGCACTCAACAATTGCCCACCCGCCATGGCAACGCGGTCCCTGCGGGCGGCAGCGGCGGCCGCTTCCCGTTCGACGCGCGCTCTCCTGCTCTCATCGATGACCGCGTCGGGGCCGGCTCCCAGCAGCCGCTCCAGGCGCCGTTTGAGCTCCTCGATCCCACTGGTCATGTCCACCCGTGTCACATCGGAATCCGGGTCCAGGGCAGCCAGGGCGAGCTCCTGCTTGGCCGAGAGGGTCCCGAGAAGGCTTTCCTCGAGGGTGTATTCAGTCACCAGGAGGTACACCTGCACGGGCCGCTTCTGCCCCATGCGGTGAGCCCGCGCGATGCGCTGCTCCAGGATGGCCGGATTCCAGGGGAGGTCCACGTTGATGACTGTATTGGCCGCCTGCAGGTTCAGGCCCGTTGAACCGGCATTGGTGGTGATGAAGAGCTTGCATTCCGGCTCTTTCTGAAAACGGTGCATGAGCTGCTGCCGCTTCTTCTGTGGGATCGAGCCGTCGAGCCTCACGAAGTCGAGCCCCCTTTTGTGCAGCAGGGGCTCGATGAGATTGAGCATGGTGGTCCACTCGGAGAAGAGGACGATCTTTCTGTCCTCCTCGGAGGTGAGCTGATCCAGCAGCGTGTCCAGCTCGGCAAGCTTGCTTGAATAGCTCGGATCCGTCTTGTCCACCAGGAAAGTGCTGTCGGCGGCCATCCGGCAGATGAGCAGGGCCTTCTGGAGGCGCAGCAGGTCCATTTCCGTCAGGTAACGCTTCTTGAGGATGCTCTGGATCGTCTTCTTCTGGGCATTGTGGAGCACCATCTGTTCATCGGTGGGTGGAATCCGACGGATCTCCGTGGTGCGCGGCGGAAGCTCGGTCATAACTTCCCGGCGCGTGCGGCGCAGCAGGATGGGTTTGAGACGAGCCCGAAGATCATCGAGGTTCTTGTATCCGAGAACCTTCCCTTTTTCATCCATGACCCGGTAGCGGTCGAAGAAACGGAAGGCCGGCCCCAGGCGGCGGTCGTCGATGAATTCCACCACGGAATAGAGCTCGTCCAGGCGGTTCTCGAGAGGGGTGCCCGAGAGAACCAGGGCGAAGGGCGATTTGAGCCCCTTGATGGTCCGGCTTGTCTTGGACTCCCAGTTCTTGATCCGCTGTCCCTCATCCAGGATGATGAAATCCCAGCGAGCCGTCTCGATGGCATCGATGTCGCGGAGCACCTGTTCGTAGTTGCAGATGGTGAAGAAGGCTTCCGGGTCTGAATACTGGGTCGATCGAGCTTCGGCGGCCCCCAGGATGAGCTGGCACGGACGGTCCGTGAATCTCTCGATTTCGATGCGCCATTGGGATTTGAGTGAGGCCGGACAGACGACGAGGACTCTCGAGATCCCTGCCTCCCGGGCCAGAAGCTCGGCCGCGCCGATTCCCTGGATGGTCTTCCCGAGCCCCATGTCATCGGCCAGAATCGCTCGGCCCCGTTCGGCGGCAAAAGCCAGGCCGTCCAGCTGATAGGGCAGCAGTTCCACCTTGAGCAGGGATTTCCTCAGGGGATGATTGACGGGATCCTTCCGGATTTCAGAGATCTTCTTCTGGATGTTGAGGAGCAAAAGCATCCTGTTGATGTGCTCTTCGGCATCCGGATAGATGAATACATCATGACCGAGGCGCTCCACTTTGGTGATGCGCTGCATGAGATCGGCGGCATCGGTGACGGGCGATTCGGCCAAGGGCTTCAGGATATCCACGACCGGCTTGGGCAGATTCGGAGGAACTGCCAGTCTAAGCTCGACATCGTCATGGTAAGCGAGATGCACGTAGATATTCCGCACCTCGTAGGGTACGTCCCGTGCGGCCTTGTTGAAGTGTTTTTTGGCCCAATCGAGGGTCTTCATGATGTGCTTGCAGGTTCCGAGCGTGTTCTTGCGGAAATCCGGGCATGAACAGTAGGAATCCCCCCTCTCCCATCCGCGCAGCACGACATGATACGTCTTCCCGGAAACCAGGCTCGTAATCGCATAGTCCGTCCAGATTTCTTCGGGAGTCATGGATTTGATCTCCATTCTCTCCGTCCTGGCTCGCTCCTCGCGGTCGGCCAGGGCCTGCCCGACGAGATCCTCCACGCTGTGACTTTCTTTCGGCGCCTCCTCGACGGGCGGTGCTGAAAGCCCCAGCAGCAGCTTCTCTTCGAGTGCCAGGGAAAGAGCGGCCCCGATGTGCTCACACATTTCCCTGCAGGTACTGCATCGGCAGAGCAGTTCAGATCCTGTCTCCCGCCCGTGTTCGATTTGAACGACGGAGTCCCCCCAGGCTGTGCAATAAAGGCTGTCCGTCAACCTGACATCCAGGTCGATGTCGATGTCGTACTGACCGCCTTTACGCAGCAACTGGGGACCATTGGGGCCCAGCATCTTTACGGCATCTTGATACGACATGAGTGAAAGTGTCTCTTTGAGTGTCTTCACGGTCTGCCTTTCCATCACATGGTCCTGTTTGCAGTGCTCATTCCAGTGGCGGTCTGCCCGTCTTCGGAAGACCCCCCTGAAGAATTGGTTCAAGGGGCATGGAAGTCTCTCCGACCCCACCTGGAGATGACCGCCATCGTCATGGCTCATCAAGCCATGATCTGTTTAAGGAAGTCAACGATAGAAAACGAACCGATTAGAAGGTGCAGGGCTTTGCAGCAGTTCCTTGGTGGCAGATGAGCTGATCGAGAACGCTCACGTACTCCGTGCAAGAGGGCGACCCCTGCTTCACAATTGACTTCACAATGGCAAATGGGGAATAAGAGAAGCTCCATTGGAAAGCGTCTCAGGGCCTCATTCCGGGGACAGGCGATGACCCGCGACAGGAATTCCATGTGTATGGGATCACCCATTAAAATATTGAAGTTATTCAATCCCTTCCAATATACTCTGCGAAGACTCCTCGTATTGATGGCCGTCTTGGGAGTGGTCGGAGTCGAGCCTCGGGCAGTCCCCAACGGCTGGGGCCAGTTGGCCCCCGATCAGGCCGCCCCTGCCTTCACCCTCTCAGACGTGCAGGGACGCCGCCATGATTTGACGGAGGTTCGAGGAGGCGAGCTCGTGATTTTGTTCTTCTGTGACCTGGATTCAAGCTCGAACCGCATGGCATTGTCGAGAGTCAATGCACTTCTGGAGTCTTATCGGGATCTCAATGTCAGGGCTTTTGCCGTCACCTCCTCCAGCGCAGAGAGAGCTGCAGCCGTCACACGGGAAACCCCGATTTCATTTCCGCTTCTGGTCGATGATGCGGGAGTCATAGATTTGTACCACTCCCACCTGATCCTTCCGATGGTTTACCTCCTGAACCGAGAGCTGATGGTCTCGAAGGTCGTTGTAGGTGGAGGACGATCCATGGAGATCCAGATCGAACAGGCCATGGATAGGGCGAAGGAACATGCAAGGGCACAGGCAAGGGAACAGGCCATGCTTCACAGTGGGGAGCGACCTGCAGGCTCCGGGGAATCATCGGAGAGTGTCGAAAGCAGCCAAAAGCAAGTCAGGCAGACCCCATCCCTTCCTCCGCCTCCGATCCGCAAGTCTGTCGAAAGTCCTCAGGAAAAAGCGCGAAGGCTCTTCCAGCTGGCTCGAGAAGAGAACCTCACTCTCACCTGGGATGAATGCCTGGCATCCAAGGCTCTTGAGCGAGCCCGGACTCTTTACGAGAAGGGATCTTTGGACCACCGGGATCCTGCGAGCGGCAAAAATCCAGCTTTTGAAATGGTGAAATCCTGTGCCGCGAAGGCTGCCACCGCAGGTGAAAACCTTTCCAGAGGAATGGGGATGACTTCAAGAGCCATCCATCAGGAGTTCATGGCCAGCAGTACACACCGGCAGAATATTCAGAACCGGAAATTTTCAAAGATGGGAGTTGGATGCCACGAGACCATCTGCGTCGAGCTGTTCGTGGGGTTCTGACACGTCCGTTTCTGACGAATTCCTATTGTTTCAAATGGTTTGCATGGTCGATATTACCCTTGACAAAGGCCTGTGGTCTTGTTACTGAAGCCCAGCTTCTAGGAAGTCCGTTTCGCTCGGATCTACAGGAGACTGAGACGAAAGAAGGTGGGGTGAAGCAACTTGATGATCATGGTCGGAAATGCCCGGGTGTTTTTTGAAGCCTTTTGGACGTGAGGTCTGGAAGGCTTTTAACGTTTCTGCATGTTGATCTCTTCAACAGGTGAAGATTCCCGCGCACGTTCCACATCATGAGCTTCGTATCCGGCAGACCGGGTTTTCGGTTCAACCACCCCAAAGCAAAAGGATCTGTTCCAGCTGTGGATCGCCGTCCATTTGACATTCGATCCCAGCCCTTGTTCAAAAGGAGTGGATATGCGCATCATCGAGAGCGTTACCGAGATGCAGCAGCAGGCCGAAGCCTGGAGGCGCGAAGGCAGGCGCATCGCCTTGGTGCCGACGATGGGCTACCTCCATGAGGGGCACCTGACGCTGATGCGGGAAGCCCGCAATCATGGCGATGAGATTGTTGTCAGCATATTCGTCAATCCCACACAGTTCGGGCCGGGTGAGGACTTCGAGCGTTATCCTCGGGATATGGAGCGGGACGTGCTTCTGGCCGGGGAGGTGGGAGTGACGGCGATTTTCGCACCCCCCGTGAAGGAGATGTACCCGGACCGTTATCAGACTTTTGTGGAAGTCACGGAAGTGACGCGACCGCTTTGTGGACGAAGTCGTCCGGTGCACTTCCGCGGAGTCACCACGGTTGTCGCCAAGCTGTTCAACATTGTCAAACCTCATGCTGCGGTTTTCGGAGAGAAGGATTTCCAGCAGCTCACGGTGATCCGCCGGATGGTCGGCGATCTCAACATGGATGTCCGGATCATCGGCCATCCTATCGTCCGCGAAAGCGACGGACTGGCCATGAGCAGCCGCAATGTCTACCTCACGCCAGGCCAGCGTGAGGCCGCCCTCAACCTGAATCGGGCGCTCGGCGAGGCAGAGCGGCTGGCCAACGGAGGAGAGACACGGGGACCAGTCATACTGGGAAGAGTCAGAGAGCGAGTCCACTCGGACGGTGAGCTGCGCATGGATTATGCCCAGCTCTGCGATCCCGAAACCCTGGAGGATGTGAGCGAGATACGGGGGCCAACGCTCCTCGCGCTTGCCGCGTTCGTCGGCAGCACCCGCCTCATCGACAACAGGGTGCTGAACGTTCGAGGAGAATGAGGGGATCGTCAGCAGCACCGGATCGCATCTAATGACGAATGACAGGAGGTTCCCATGCACCGCATCATGCTCAAATCGAAGATCCATCGCGCCACTGTGACCGACGCCAACCTCCACTACGAGGGGAGTCTGACCATAGACGAGCTGCTCATGGAGGCAGCGGATATTCTGCCATTTGAACAGATCAAGGTTTACAACGTCCACAATGGGGCTCGTTTCGATACCTATGCGATCCCAGGCCCCCGCGGGAGGGGGGACATCTGCCTGAACGGAGCGGCGGCGCGGTTGGGCTCCAGGGGTGATCTGATCATCATCGCAACCTATGCCGAGTATGATACTTCCGAGCTAAACGGTTACCACCCCCGCGTGGTGCTCGTGGACGCCGGCAACAGATTCACGGAATGGGACGGCTCGAAATGCACCGAAACAGACGAGGTTCCGGTTCCCCGAAAGGCGGCCGGTTTCTGACGTAATGTTTCACTTTTCTGCAGCCGATCAGAGATTCTGCCTGATGCCCGGTTCAGGCGATTCTTTAGGGCTTTGTGATACAAACGAAAATCGAAGGAGGTTATTCCTGAAATGTCGATGAACAGTTACCTCTTCAGCTCGGAATCCGTGACAGAAGGTCATCCGGACAAGGTGGCCGACCAGATCTCCGATGCCGTTCTGGACGCCATTCTCACCGAGGACAAAGCCGCCCGTGTAGCCTGTGAAACCATGGTGACCACGGGATTGGCTTTTGTGGCAGGGGAGATCACCACCTCCTCATGGATCGACATCCCGGAGATCGTGAGGCAGACAATCAAGGGCATCGGCTACAATGATTCTGCCATGGGATTCGATTGGGAGACCTGCGCCGTGATCACCAGCATCGACAAGCAGTCCCCCGATATCGCCCAGGGCGTGAATCCGGGCGAAGGCTTGTTCGAAGAGCAGGGCGCCGGCGACCAGGGACTCATGTTCGGCTATGCCTGCAACGATACGCCGGTACTCCTGCCCATGCCCATCTACTACGCACACCGCATTGCGCGGAAGCTTGCCGAAGTCCGCAAGACCGGAATTCTGGACTTTCTGCGGCCGGACGGCAAGAGCCAGGTGACGGTCGAGTATGCCAATGGAGGTCCCAAGAGAATCGATACGGTCGTCGTGGCGGCTCAGCACACCCCCAACGTGACGTACAAAACCATCTGCGAAGGCATCATCGAGGAAGTCATCCGTAAGACCATTCCCTGCGAGCTCATGGATGAAAAGACAAAGTTCTTCATCAACTCCACGGGCCGGTTTGTGGTGGGCGGCCCCATGGGTGACTGCGGGATGACGGGGCGGAAGATCATTGCCGACACCTACGGCGGCCAGGGAAGCCATGGCGGAGGCGCCTTCTCCGGCAAGGACCCCTCCAAGGTGGACCGGACGGCTTCCTACATGGCTCGGTACGTGGCCAAGAATATTGTGGCCGCCCATATTGCCGACCGTGTCGAAGTGCAGGTGGCTTACAGCATCGGGGTCGCCGAGCCCGTCTCCCTGATGGTGGATACATTTGGCACAGGAAAGATTTCGGACGACCGGATTGCGCAGATTGTGCGAGAGACATTCAGTTTCAAGCCCGCCAACATGATCCGGAATCTGAGGCTCCTCAGACCGATCTTCAAAAAGACGGCCTGCGGTGGTCATTTTGGCCGAAACGATCCCGACTTCACCTGGGAAAAGACAGACATGATCGATGAACTCCGGGAGAAGGCGGGATTATAAGAGACAACAGCGGCTCCACCAGCCATCGAGACGTGGCCGTGAGGAGCCCGGATGATGCGCACGCGATGAAGGCCCGTGAATCGATTCCGGGCTCTTTTTCTTTTTGACACGGGTTTGTGCTCGCAGCTCCGCAACCCCGGAACACAAACCCCAAACTTGAGACTTGAAACCTGAAACTTGTACCTATTTCAATATGCGAGGAGACACAATGGATTATGATGTCAAGGACCTCGGCCTGGCCGAGAAAGGAAGACTCAGGATCGAATGGGCTTCACAGTCCATGCCCGTTCTTCGATCCATTGAGGAACGTTTCAGAAGGGAAAAACCCCTGTCGGGCGTCCGGCTTTCAGCATGTCTGCATGTGACCACGGAAACGGCGGCGTTGGTGAAGACGCTCCAGGCCGGCGGAGCTGAGGTCCGGCTGTGTGCGTCGAATCCCCTGAGCACCCAGGATGACGTGGCCGCTTCGCTGGTTCAACACGACCAGGTGCCGGTGTTTGCCATAAAGGGTGAAGATAAGGAGACCTACTACCGGCATATCTATGCCTGCATTGAGAAGAACCCCCAGGTCACCATGGACGACGGTGCCGATCTGGTCAGTGTTCTCCACTCTGAGAGAAGGGATCTTCTGGCCGGTGTCATCGGAGGGACTGAGGAAACCACGACCGGGGTCATCCGTCTCAAGAGTATGGCTGAAAAGGGAGTGCTGCAGTACCCTATCATCGCCGTGAACGATGCGGACACCAAACACCTTTTCGATAACCGGTATGGAACGGGACAGAGCACCATTGACGGGATTATTCGTGCGACCAATCGGCTCCTGGCGGGCTCGAATTTCGTGGTGAGCGGGTACGGCTGGTGCGGACGCGGCGTGGCCATGCGGGCTGCCGGTATGGGGGCCAAGGTGATCATCACGGAAGTGGATCCCCTGAGGGCGCTGGAAGCCGTGATGGACGGCTACCAGGTACTGCCGATGGCCAAGGCGGCGCCTATCGGCGACTTCTTCTGCACCCTCACAGGCGACATCCACGTGCTGCGCAGGGAACACTTCATGGCCATGAAGGACGGAGCCATCGTCTCCAATTCCGGCCACTTCAACGTGGAGGTGGATCTGGAATCCCTGGCGGAGATCACTCGATCGCGGCGTGAGATTCGGGACTTCGTCGAGGAATTCACCCTGAACGACGGCCGACGCATTTACGTTCTGGGGGAAGGCCGTCTGATCAACCTGGCTGCTGCTGAAGGGCATCCTTCGAGCGTTATGGACATGAGCTTCGCTAACCAGGCACTCTGCTCAGAGTTCATGGTCAAAAATGCCGCCTCGTTGAAGCGTGAGGTCTACAGGGTGCCGCTGGAGATCGACAAAGCCATTGCCAAGTTGAAGCTGGCCAGCATGCAGATTGACATCGACGGACTCACGGCCGAACAGGAGAAGTATCTCAGCTCCTGGGAAATGGGTACTTAGACTCGTAAGGGACTGGACCTGGAGATGAGAGTCGAAATTCGACGATTCGCCTGGGTGTGGCTTCTGATTTTGTGGGGCTGCGTCCCGCAGCCTGTCAAGGAACCGCCCAAGGAGATGCATTTCGAGCGCCTCCAGCTGAGCGAATGGCCGGCTTTGCATGACGATATGAGTCTCGAGCTGCTCCAGGCAGCCATTGAAAAGAGCTTGTTGTACTTCCAGAGGGTTCCGGCCGATCGGTCATTCCCTCTGGGAGATATCCAGATACCGGTGAGCCAGCTGAAGGAAACCCTGCTCCTGTTTCTCCAGCACATGGCCGGCGGAGCTCTGGACCCGGCGACACTGGCCCGGTCTTTCGATCTCTACGGACTGCGACCGCTTCCCGGAGATGGCGGAGCGCTGGTCACAGGTTATTACGAACCGGTCCTGGAGGGGAGCCTAAAACCGGATGACGTCTTTCGTTATCCTTTATACACTGTGCCGCCGGATCTGCTGACGATCAATCTCCATAACTTCGATCCGGATAAGTTTCAGGAGGGCGAACGCTGGGTGGGGCGCCTCCAGGAGAGTCGCGTGATTCCTTACTTCACGCGATCAGAAATCGATACTTTCAGGAAGATCGAAGACTGCGGCTGCCAGATTGCCTGGCTGAAAGACCCCGTGGATGCCTTCTTTCTTCACATTCAGGGTTCGGGCGTCATCCAGCTGCCCGATGGTGTCCGTCACCGCCTGGGATATGCCGGAGCCAACGGACGGCCCTATCGCAGTGTCGGGAAGGTTCTGATCGACCGGGGCTTCCTGCCGTCTGAAGGAATGTCCATGCAGGTCATTCGGGACTTTCTGAAGTTACATCCGGAGCTTCAGGACGAGATCCTCGGATATAATGAAAGCTATGTATTTTTCAGATGGGTTGAAAAGGGGCCCGTCGGCAGCCTCAATGTGGTGCTGACCGAGGGACGTTCGGTGGCCATGGATCCCAAGCTTCAACCGCGAGGGGCTCTGGCTTTCCTCGAGACGAGCAAACCGAGGCTTTCGTCCACGGGCCAGTGGGCCGGCTCAGAACCCTTGAGCAGGTGGGTCCTGAATCAGGACACCGGTGGGGCCATCAAGGGATTCGGGCGAGTGGATCTTTTCTGCGGAACGGGGGAGCCGGCAGAGAGGATGGCCGGACGCATGAAATATCCCGGTCGCATCTACTTTCTGTTGAAGAAGCAGGCGACTCGAGCCGACTGAATCCCAGTACGCCAAAAATATTTTCCATCCGATACAAAGCATGTTAGTAAAGTAAGACAAAAGCTGAGGGCGTCGATTGCCGTTGAAGGGCCTGGGCGGAATGCACCCTCGGCTCATGGCGGAAGCGGTGGTCAACTCTGCATATCGTTTCGGGGAAAACGTTCCAGCAGGATCTGAAACACGATCCGCATTTCGTCGAAACACCGGAAGACAACGCACAGCATTTGTAAGGTCTCCTCATTTTGCAGTGCAGCATCATGGGTCATGTGTCGTGCGAGCAACATCTGGGCCGAGCGGAAGCGGTCTGTTGCGGACTCGGCAAGAACCTTGAGCTGCTGAGGCAGCCTTTCCGTCGGAACCTGTCGAATGGCTTCTTCCAGTTCGATGTATTTCTTCTGATAGTCACGTGCCAGGTCGGCGAGCAGATCGATGGGTTGGGTCAAGCGATCTTCCATGTTTTACGTCCCTTTCCGGTGGAGTCGTGCGAATTGAAAGCGGGTTCCAATGTGAGGAAATGTGGGTTAGGATATAAATGTGCACAAATCCCAAGTCAAATTCATTGTGGTCAGCATAAGAACCTGAATTCTTGGCGCTATTCTACCGATAGTGACTCCAAGGGCGGCTCGATTCCCTTGCGCCCTCGATCCAGCGCCATGACAGTTGGGTTCGGTTTCAGTTAGCAGGCCTCCTGGCCGGGGTCTTATCGTTTTATTGTGAAGGTTTTTGCGATGGTGAGCAAGACACTGAACGTCGTACTGGGCGAATGGCTGAAGGTCCCGACCGAGGGGTTGATGCCGTTGCTGGAGCGCAAGCTTCATGAGCGGTTGGTCTTCACCAATCCAGATTATGAAATGCGCCACAACCGGGGGGAGTGGATTGGAAGTATTCCGGCGCAGATCAGCTGCCTCCGTCAGAAGGGACGTTACTACCTTCTGCCGAGGGGATTTCTGGACCAGTTCACGGATCTCTGCAAGAAATTTCAACAGCCCTACCGCATATCTGACCGAAGGAGATCCTTCGAGCCCATTCCCATAGAATTCCACGGTCAACTCAAAGCTTACCAGCAGGATGCAGCAGAAAGCGTTCTGAATAATGATTTTGCCACACTGGTGGGGGGGCATAAGAGTGGAAAGACGGTCATCGCTCTCTACACCATTGCTCAGAGAAGACAACCGACGCTGGTCCTGATCCCCAAACAGGAGCTCTTGGAGAACTGGCTCATCAAGGTTGAAAATTTCCTTCAGATTCCCAGGTCGGCAGTAGGAGTCATTGCTAATGGCTCCCAGAGCATCGGAAAACAAATCACCATCGCTCACACTGGTGAGATCACGCGTTCATGGCGCAGAGTGTATGAGAAAATCGGTTACCTTATCATGGATGACTGCCAGAGGTGCCCGTCAAAGGTTCTGACACACCTGGTTACAAACTTTGATACGCGCTATATGCTGGGCCTTTCACATGCCGGCCAGCGAAAAGACCGCCTCTCAAAGCTGGTTTATTATTATGTGGGTGATGTCGTTTACACCATCAACGACAAGGACGCCCGTGAAGGTCGCGGCATCATTCCTGCTCATGTGGTGGCTCGCGCCACGGATTTTGACTTTCCCTACCGTTCTCGAAGTGACTATCCACGCATGCTCCGCACTCTCGTGAAGGATCCAGAGAGGACGCGCATGATCGTGGATGACATTGAGGCGGAAATCCGCAAAGCCGCAGAATCCCTTCTGGTCCTTACGGGGGGGGACGATCAGGATAAGGTGTTGAGCACGGCTCTCGCCAAACGTGGCATCAAGGCGACGCCCTTCGTTGAGCCGAGCACTTCTCGTATAGAGGAAGAAGGCGAGGATCTGGAGGCTGCCAAGGCGTGCTCAGGGCCGGATTTTACCGATGAGCCGGCAGCCGTCCTGGTGAATGAACGTACTCTGACGGCATGCCTCAGGCATTTTCATTCAAGGGTCCTTTTTCTTGCGGTACCGACCTACTTCCATAAGACCCTGGCACAGGCTCTTCGAAGCCTTTCTCAGAACGGCAATTCCGCGGAAGGTCGTCGTATCGTCATATACGACTATGTCGACCAGAAGGTCGGACTTCTGGAAAACTACTTCCGCATGAGAAGTTACAACTACGGCGTACATCCCGATGTACTGCTCTCGTCCACGATGAACTGAACCACCGAATCGTGATCATCTCATGCCGGCGCTGCCCGGCGTCGGATTTTCAAATGACGGCTCTCCCTCAGGAGGGCCGTTTCTTTAAACAGCAATCCTCTCATGACTCCGGAGCACCATCCTCTCATGAAAACAGCCTATCGAAATCTTCAAGACTTCATGCTCGCCCTGGAAAGCGCCGGCGAGCTCCAGAGGATCAAAGCGCCGGTCTCCAGGGATCTGGAGATCACACATATCACAGATCTGGCCTGTAAGAGCACGGGCGGGGGCAAGGCTCTCCTCTTCGAAAGGGTTGTGGGCTCCGACTTTCCGGTCTTGACCAACGCATTCGGGAGCGAGGGCCGAATCTGCATGGCTCTCGGTGTGCCCGACCTGGAGACCCTGGCAGGCAGGCTGCGCCAGTTCATCCAGATGGAGCCCCCCAAGTCGCTCCGGGACGCCTTTCGCCTGCTCCCCATGGGCCTGGAGGTTTTGAAATTCCTCCCCCGGAAGGTGAAGGCCGCCCCGTGTCAGGAGGTGGTTCAGACGGGCCGTGACATCGATCTCAGCCGCATCCCGGTGCTCAAATGCTGGCCGCTGGACGGTGGGCCGTTCGTGACGCTCCCCGTGGTCATCACGCGCAGCCTCGAAACCGGACGGCGCAATGCGGGGATGTATCGTCTGCAGGTCTTCGACCGCAATACCACCGGGATGCACTGGCACATCCACAAGGACGGCTCCCACTATTTCCAGGAGTACCGCAAATCGAAGCGGCGCATGCCCGTCGCGGTGGCCATCGGCACCGATCCTGCGACGACCTATGCCGCTACCGCCCCTCTCCCCCGTGGCATCGACGAAATGATGCTCTCGGGATTCATCCGGAGGCAGCCGGTTCCTATGGCCCGTTGCATCACCGTCGACCTGGAGGTGCCCGCAGAAGCCGAATTCGTGCTGGAGGGCTATGTGGATCCTGATGAACTGAGGATTGAGGGTCCCTTTGGGGATCATACCGGATATTATTCGTTGGTGGGCGATTACCCCGTCTTCCATCTCACGGCCATCACCCATCGGCGAAACCCCGTCTACGCAGCCACCATTGTCGGCAGGCCGCCCATGGAGGACTGCTACCTGGGCAAGGCCACTGAGAGGGTGTTTCTGCCTCTCATGAATGCGGTCTTGCCCGAGGTTAGAGATTTCTGGCTCCCGTGGGAGGGGGTTTTTCACAACCTCAGCGTCATTTCCATCGCCAAGGAATACCCCGGACACGCCCGGCGCATCATGAGCGCCGTCTGGGGGCAGGGACAGATGAGCTTCTGCAAGGCCGTGGTTCTGGTGGACGACACGGTGGATCTGAGCGAGCCCGGCACGGTCCTGAGAGAGGTTCTCGATCGGGTTGACCTCGGGAAGGATCTCACCATCACGGAGGGCGTCCTGGACGTTCTGGATCACAGTGCGCCGGATCCGCTTTTCGGGGGCAAGCTGGGAGTGGACGCCACCCGGAGAGTCGGGGGAGAGAACAGAAGGTCCGAGAGGGGAAGCCTGCTCGAAATCCCTACCTCCAATGATATTCAAACCGCTCTGCACTCGGTCTCAGAGCTTCTGACCGCCCACCATGCGCCGCCGCTTGAGACGCGAAATCGGATCCTCCTGGTGAATCTTAGAAAGCCTGGAGACCGATCGGCTCAGGCTTTCAGGGATGCACTGCTGGACCAACCGGTTCTCCACCCCTTTTCCATCTTTGTCCTCTGTGACGAAGCCGTCGATCTCCAAGATTATTCGCTTGTGCTCTGGAAAGCGTTCAACAATGTAGATCCCAGGCGGGACATGGTTGTGCGAGACGGTCGCGTCGTCGTCGACGCCACCCGCAAAGGCCCTGAAGACGGCCATCACCGTGAATGGCCCGAAGACATCGTCATGGACCCGGAAATCGTCGACCGGGTCCGCAAGCGTGCTCCCGAGCTGGGAATTGACTCCTGGGAAATTCTCAGGTCTTCGTGATGGAACCGACCCTACGATAGGAACAGATTCGGCTTGAGATGAGGGTGTTTGAGCTCCGCCTCCGAAAGCCGGACGTACAGGGGAACGCTGGTCACCGGATCGTGCGACTCGCCCCGCTCGAGCCTCTTTCGAGCCAACTCTGCGAGGACGCCGGCACGGATGAGATGGAAGGGAGCAGCCGCTCCGACCGCCAGTGGCCCAAGCAGTTCCTGCAGGACCTTTCCATATAGCAGCCAACCATCTCCGCAGAAGAGAGTTTTCTCCCGGACCCAATCGCCGACCGCTTGTGCCGGCATTGCCAGGTAGGAGCCGACGGGATGCACATCTCCCGCTGAATCCGAACGGTACAGGCAGCCGTAGACCTCCTGCTTGTGCGCATCGATGAGCGGGCATATGGGCAAGGAAGAGTGAGAAAGGGCCGCAGCCAGGACATCCAGTGACGGGATGCCGATGAAGGGCTTCGCGGATGCCCAGGCCAGGGTCTTGATAGTGGTGAGTCCGATGCGAAGCCCGGTGAAGCTCCCCGGTCCCACCGTAACTGCAAAGGCATTCACATCCCCAAGGTCCCACCCGACTGCATGCAGCGCATCTTCAACGGACCTCAACAAACGTCGATTGTGAGTCTGGCTCGCGACCAGCACCCATTCCAGCAGAATTCTCCCTCCATCCAGAAGGGCGATGCTCCCGGAACCGGTGGACGTATCAGCGGCAAGAATTCTCATGATCAGGCGAGATCTCAGGGCAAGAGTTCCGGATTTCCCCCGAACAAGACCCTCTTGATGTCCACGTAGAATACGAAGATCATCAGGAGAATCAGCAGGAACATCCCGATCTTCTGGGCAAATTCGACCTTCTTGACCCCGAGAGGTCTCCCCAGCACCAGCTCGACGAGATAGAAGAGGATGTGCCCGCCGTCCAGAACGGGAATGGGGAGCAGGTTCAGCACTGCCAGGTTCACGCTGATGGCTGCAGCAAAGAGTACCAGGTAGATGATCCCTTCGCTGGCGACCTTGCCTGCCATCTGAGCGATCAATATAGGACCCCCCAGAGTCTCAAGGGGCAGAATCCTCTGGATCAGTTTGACGATGGCCTCCAGAAACAGCTTGCTCAAACGATACGTCTGAGAAATGCTGTGATACCAGGCATCCAGAGGGCCAACCTCCACGGTTGCGAACTTGCCCGCAGGTGTGACCCCGATCACTCTGCGCTGTACCGTCTCGCCAAAGGGGCTTTTGACTTCACTGATTCTTGGCGCTACATCGACCCTGAACGTTGTTTCGCCACGCCGAACGGTCAACTTCAGGACTTCTTCCCGTGATCCCTGGATTGCCCTGGGGAGGTCTTCCCATTCGTTCAGGGCCTTGTCATTCACGGAAAGAATCACATCCCCGGCAGTCAATCCTACCTCTTGCGCCGGCGAACCGGGCGAAATCTCCCCGATCTCGGTGGTCATGATCTGCATGCCCGAGAACGTGTACACCAGGGCAAAAATGACAATGGCGAGAATAAAGTTTGAAGCCGGACCCGCCAGAACAATGCCGATCCGCTTCAAGACAGGTTGAGCGGGAAAGCTCCTGGCGGCCTCCTCGGGGCTCAGCTCTTCTTCGCCTTCACTTTCCTCGCCCAGCATCTTCACGTATCCGCCCAAAGGAATGGCCGATACACAGTACTCCGTATCCCCGCGAGTCACGCCCGCCAGTTTGGGTCCAAAACCCAGGGAGAACTTGAGCACCTTCACACCCGACCACTTGGCAATCAGAAAGTGGCCCAGCTCATGGACGAAGATCAAAACACCCAAAACTACAACGGTCGAAACAATCATCGTAAACAAAGGAGACCCTCACTCATTCCTGCGCAGCGCAGCATTTGGCGGCTTCGCACCGAGCCCAGCGATCGGCAGCCAGCACGGCATCCAAATCCGGGCTTTCGTTGACCTGATGCTTCTTCATCACGGTATCAATGATCCGTGCAATATCTATAAAACTAATCTGCTTATCCAAAAATGCACTCACGGCAACCTCATTAGCCGCATTGAGCACGGCCGGCATAGTGCCCCCGGCTTCGCAAGACTCGAACGCAAGTCGCAGGCATGGGAATCGATCCATGTCCGGCGGGAAGAAGGTGAGCCTCTGAAGGCGGAAAAGATCCAGCGGCGGGCTGTTGACCGGGAGCCGCTGAGGAAAAGCCAATGCATAGGCGATGGGAATCTTCATGTCCGGAATCCCCATCTGGGCAATCACCGAACCGTCGATGTACTCCACCATCGAATGGATGATACTCTCAGGATGAACATGGACGGCAATCTGTTCTGCCGGAACACCGAAGAGCCAGTGCGCCTCGATCACCTCGAGTCCCTTATTCATGAGCGTGGCCGAATCAATCGTGATCTTCCGTCCCATGCTCCAGTTGGGATGACGCAAAGCCTGCTCCGGAGTCACATGAGCCAATTCCTTCGAATCCAGCGAGAAGAACGGACCTCCCGATGCAGTGAGCAGGATGCGCCTCAGATTCTCGGGATGGTTCCCCTGAAGCGCCTGGAAGATGGCGCTGTGCTCGCTGTCCACCGGCAGGATGACGGCGCCGTGCTTCGCAGCCGCCTCGGTAACGATCTTGCCGGCGATGACCATGGTCTCTTTGTTGGCCAGCGCAACCAGCTTCCCGGCCTGAATGGCCTCCAGCGTGGGGAGGAGCCCTGCCGCCCCTACCATGGCGGACACAACGATCTCGCTCCGGGGCATGGCGGCAACCTGCCCGAACCCCTGCTCGCCGTAGACGATCTCCGGCCTGGGGCCGGCCCCATCCAGCAAAGCCTCAAGCTTTGCCGCATGCTCCTCGTCGATCACCGAAACCAGACGGGGATTGAAGTCCCGAATCTGCTCGCGCAACAGCTGCACGTTGCGCCCGCAACCCAGAGCGGCGACGTCGAACGATTCAGGGAACTGCCGGATCACCTCTAAGGTACTGACTCCGATGGATCCCGTGGAACCCAGGATGCTGACCACCTTTTTCACTTCAGCCACTCCGGATGGAATTGCGGGTCCAACCCCAACGCTTATTGATCGGCACGGAACCGAATCATCATCAACATTTGCCTGGTCTGCATCGAGTCGGAAGGCCCAAGAATCACCTCAATAGTAAAGATACCGCATGAATATTACTCTGGGAATCGTCCGCCCCACATATCAGCCCGCATGCAACCTCTCATGAAGCGACAGACCAGACGACTGGAAACACAAAGAGCAGGCTGTCCAAACGATCGAGAATGCCGCCATGGCCGGGGAGGATATGGCTTGAATCCTTTCTTCCGCTCATGCGTTTGAGCATGGACTCGAACAGGTCGCCCATCTGGCCCGCCAAGGAGAGAACGGCGCTCACGAACAGAATGGTTGTCAAAGGTACTTCCTGCAGCAAAAATGTACCCAACATACCGCCAACAGTCAGGCTGCCGACGAAGCCGAAGGCCGAGCCCTCAATGGTCTTCTTGGGACTGACACGTTCGTAAAGCTTGTGAGCCCCATACTTTCTTCCACCATAGTATGCACCCGCATCCCCGGCAATGGTGACTAACAGCAAGAAAAACACCCATTCCCTCCCCTGCCCGGTCCGACCGATGAGCAGAACATAAGACAGCAGGTAAGGGATGTATAGCCAGCCGAATATCATGTTCGCCAGTCGAGCCAAACCCAAAGGATCATTGGGTGCGAAGAACAGCAATCCCGCCAACCCGAGAAAGATCCCCAGGACCAGGCACCCGTGAAGCCCCGAGCCGGCAGCAGCAAAAGCGAAACCGGGCATGCACAGGCCGAGAAGATAATAGACGATTCGCTCCCAACGTTGCATGCCCTCGGCAAACATGAGTGCCTCGAATTCCCACAATGCCAGGCAAGACAGAACCGTAAGGAGAATCGCCCAACTCCATAACGGCCCGAGCCCCACCAGGACAAAGAGTGGAATCGCCAGGCCAAACCCGGTAATCAACCTCTGTTGATGCGAACCTATTTCCCTCCAGTTCAAGACGCTGACTCCTGCGAGAACGAGACAGCGGCGCCTTCCAGCCAAGACACCACCCTGTCGTTGCACCATGAGATTTCCATTCGGCTTCCCCCGATCCAAATCCCTATCAGTTCATGGCGTGGTGTGCTCGGGCAGGCAGACCCATGAATCGCCGGGGTGGATGAACCCCACGGATGGAGTGCTCGCAATTTGCAGAAAAGGCTGAAAGCAAAAGGGATGAGGAGGCCGAACATGATGAAGTCTTCTGGAGGGAAACGGTCCCTCACTGATTGGAATCCACAGCGGAAGCCAAGTCGGCAACCACCTGCTCGCTGGTCTTGCCGAATCGTCGCTCCCTCCTCCCATAGTCCTCCAGAGCCAGCAGGAACTCAGGTTCCCTGAAATCAGGCCAAAGAGTGGGTGTGACGTAGATTTCGGCATAGGCCAACTGCCACAGGAGGAAGTTGCTCAACCTGTGCTCGCCCCCTGTGCGAATGATCAAATCGGGATCCGGAAAACCCGACGAGAACAGATAGGTCGAAAACAGCTCCGGCGTAAGATCCTCCAGCCGGCGCCTGCCAGCCAGGACATCCTGGGAGAAAAGCCTTGCCGCACTGACGATCTCCTGGCGCCCTCCGTAATTCAAGGCAAGACTCAGGAACAATCGATCGAATTTCGCGGTTGCCCGTGTAGCATGCTCCAAGTCGGCAAGAACGTCATCGGGAATCCCTTCCCTGTCTCCCCAATGGCAGAGGCGGATTTCCTTGTCGATCAACTCCTGGAGCTCCGACCGCAAGAATCGTCTCAGAAGACGCCAGAGGCCCGATACCTCAGCATCGGGGCGCTGCCAGTTTTCCTTGGAAAAGGAATAGAGGGTCAAATAGGAGATGCCGAGCCTTCTACAGCACCGCACAACCTCCCTGACCGAGTTGGCGCCCTCCTCGTGGCCCAGAATTCTTCGGCGCAGTCTTTGTTTTGCCCACCGCCCATTGCCGTCCATAATGATGGCAACATGGCGTGGAAGCCGGCTGAGGGGGATTTCAGGCATATTCAGATTTCCAGAATCTCCTTCTCTTTGGCCGCATAGACGCCATCCACCTTCCTGATGAACTCGTCCGTGATCTTCTGAGTCTCGTCCTGGCCTTTAAACTGCTCGTCCTCCGAAATGGTCTTTTCTTTCCTCAGATCCTTCAGCATTTCATTCGCGTCACGCCGAACGTTGCGCATGGCCACCTTGGTCTCCTCGGCCTTCTTCTTGATCACCTTGACCAGCTCTTTGCGGCGCTCCTGAGTAAGGGGCGGAATGCTGATTCGAATGATCTTGCCATCGTTATTGGGAGTCAGACCCAGCTCCGACTTGAGGATCGCCTTCTCGACATCACCGATGACCGATTGGTCCCAGGGTTGAATCATGATCGTACGCGGTTCAGGAACCGTGAGAGTTGCCAGTTGGCTCAGGGGAGTGCTGGTTCCGTAATACTCCACTCGAATTCCATCAACCAGGGAAACGGATGCTCGTCCCGTTCTCAAACGCTTGTATTCCTGCTCGAGATTCTCCAGGGCTTTCTGCATTCGGTCTTGGGCATCCGCGTACACATCATCTAGCATGATTCCTTCCCTCCATCCACCAAAGTTCCAATGGCCTCTCCCATGACAACCCTTTTGATGTTGCCGGCGGTTCTGAGATTGAAGACCACGATCGGCATATTCTGATCCCTGGCCAATGAGATGGCGGTTGCATCCATGACTTTGAGATTCTTCTGAAGCACTTCCGAAAAACTGATGGCATCATACTTCCTGGCCGTCGGATCCTCGACCGGATCGCTGGCATAAATCCCATCCACCTTCGTTGCCTTCATCAGAACTTCGGCGCCTACCTCCACCGCCCTCAAGGCGGCCGTCGTGTCGGTTGTGAAGAAAGGAAGTCCCGTGCCTGCCGCGAAAATGACAACACGGCCTTTCTCCAGGTGCCGAATCGCTCGCCGGCGAATATAAGGCTCAGCCACCTCCTTCATATCAATGGCTGATAAGACACGGGTGGGGACGCTCATTTTCTCCAGAGCCTGCTGCAGGGCCAGCGCATTCATGACCGTTGCCAGCATTCCCATATAATCAGCAGTGGAGCGATCCATACCCCTGGACGCTCCTGATACTCCGCGGAAGATGTTACCCCCTCCGATCACGAGCGCCATCTCGATACCCAGCTCATTCACCTCGCGAACTTCAGTGGCAACGTCAATCAGGACGCCGGAATCGATGCCATAGGGTTCTCTTCCCATCAGAGCTTCCCCACTCAACTTCAGCAGAATCCGCTTGTACTTGGGCTCGAGCTTCTCTTGTTCCACTTGTTGCAGCCCTGTATTCACCTTTTGAATGTGACCGGGAGTCCCTGACCTATTAAAATTCCCGCATAAAGCGGGAACCCAGGTCTTCAAAGGGTCCTGGACCCCCGCCTTGGGCGGGGGGAGACGATAAGGAGTGTTTCCGGGATACCTTTCTTCGGCCGCTCAATTTCACACCGAAGCCGATTTCAGAAACCGCCGGGTGTCCGATGCCATGAGCCTACTCGCCGCCAAGCTGATAGCGAGCGAATCGCCTGATGATGATCTTTTCGCCGATTTTGGCTGTCAGCTCATTCAGATAGTCCTGGACGGTCTTGTCCGGATCCTTCACATATTTCTGCTCGAGGAGAACCACCTCCTCAAAGAATTTGCGCATCTTCCCCTCGACCATCTTTTCAAGAATGTTCTCGGGCTTGCCGGACTCACGAGCCTGGGCCAGATAGATGGCCTTCTCGCGTTCGATCACCTCTTGGGGAATGTGCTCGCGCTCAACCCCCAAAGGAGAGGAAGCAGCAATGTGCATGGCGATATTTTTCGTGAACTCGACGAAATCGTCGCTCTTAGCCGCAAAATCCGTCTCGCAGTTGACTTCGACGAGCACTCCAATCCGTCCGCCGCCATGGATGTAGGCATGCACCATCCCTTCAGTGGCCTCCCGGCCCGCCCTTTTCATGGCTTTGGCCAGCCCCTTCTGACGCAGCAGGTCCAAAGCCTTGTCCATGTCTCCGTCAGTATCCTGAAGGGCTTTCTTGCAGTCCATCATGCCTGCGCCCGTCTTCTCTCTCAGATCGCGAACCATTCCAGCTGAAATTTCCAATGCTATCCTCCTGTCAACAACCCTATTCGCCGTTGTCACCTTCAGCCTGACCGACGGGATTGACAATCTCAACCTCGGGGCCGCTCTCCTCCTGGCTGAGGAGCTGGCCTGCGGGGACCTCTTCGAGCGAAATCGCTTCCTTGTCCCTTGCCGCATGCTGCGACTCGAGATATCGCTGCCGGCCTTCGACGCAGGCATCTGCAATCCTCCCGGTGATGAGGCGAATAGCTCGGATGGCATCATCATTGCCGGGAATGGGATAATCGATGACGTCCGGATCGCAGTTGGTATCTACGACGGCCACCACGGGAATGCCAAGTCGATTGGCTTCCGCAACAGCGATGTTCTCGCGTGCCGTGTCGATGACGAACATGGCCCCGGGCAGCCGGGTCATATCCTGGATGCCGCCCAGGTTCTTGACCAGCTTATCCCGCTCGTTCTGGAGCTGCAGGATCTCTTTTTTGGGAAAACGGTTGATGCTTCCATCCTGGATCATGGCCTCCAACTCCTTCAACCGATCGATCCTCAGCTTGATCGTCTTGAAGTTGGTGAGCATCCCGCCCAACCAGCGGTGATCCACGTAGAACATCCCGCAACGGTCGGCCTCTTCCTTTATCGTCTCCCGCGCCTGCTGCTTGGTGCCCACGAACATGACGCTTTCACCGGCGGCGGCGGTCTCCTGGACAAACTGATAGGCCGTATTGAAAAGCCGAACCGTTTTCTGGAGATCGATAATATAGATCCCATTACGAGCGCCGAAGATGTAGGTTTTCATTTTGGGATTCCAACGGCGCGTTTGATGCCCGAAATGAACCCCTGCTTCCAACAATTGCTTCATGCTGACGACCGCCATAAAACCTCCTTCTGGTTGTGGCCTCCACCCCCTGAAACCCTTCTCCAACCGGAAAACGGGCACCAAAAGGTACGGGGGTGTGTGGTTTAAGCAAATCGGATTTCCTTATCACGATTGCCAAAACCATGGCAACCGAAAATCTGGTTTTCCTTTTCCCTGCTTGACGGATGTTCTCCGACATGATGATATTTGGCGGGCAAACGCTGTGGATGGAATGAATTGAGTCAACAATTGAATGCCTTGCCCCGGAGCGAACCTCAAGAAGCTGGAGGAGTGAAAGAGCATGAAGGCTAGAAACGCTTGGACCCTGCAGTCATTGGTGTCTTGTGTTCTCTGGAACGGCATACTGGTTGCCGGGCTGTATTTCATCGGATACAGGGTCATCCAGGGTCTCGACGCATGGGTCACCCCCCTCATGCAGCCCGAGGTGCCGAACCTCCCGGAAGACCTTCGGGGGTCCCTGGCGAGCTTCAAACAGTTTCTCGACGAGTCCAGGATTTACCTTTTGCCCGTACTGGCGGGAACCGGAGGGACCATCACTTTCATTCTCTGGCTGTTCCTCGCCCTTCAGGGCAGAGCTCTCCTGCGCCGTGCCGAGCGGGAGGGAGCTCCCGTCAGCAAGGCCGAGCGCCGCGCCGGTGAGCGTCATGCCGCCGGTGATGAGGTGGAAAGGCCCGTTCAAGCCGCCATTCCAGAACCCTCGGTCCAACCGGCCGTGCAGGTTCTGACTGCACTGCAACAGGAGGGGCGGTTCATTGACTTTCTGCAGGAAGACCTCAATTTATATAACGATGCTCAGATCGGGGCCGCCGTTCGGAGCATCCACGAAGGATGCAGGAAAGCGTTGGGGGATGTGCTCGATCTCAAGCCGATCATGGAGGAGGGAGAGGGTTCCACCGTCACCATCAAGCCCGGTTTCGATGCTCGAGCCATCAGGCTCACGGGGAATGTTTCAGGCGATCCTCCTTTCACGGGAATATTACGACATCGTGGCTGGAAGGCTGAAAGAATCGAGCTCCCCAAGCCGGTGGCCGATCAGGAAAAGAATCGGGTGATCGCCCCGGCGGAAGTGGAAATCGAAGGTTAGCCTGTACACAGCAGTCCCGCATGGCCCACCGGGCCACTCTGAACCATGAAAAGGCCCCTAGCCGGGCCGGTTTTCAACTCGAAACTTGAAACTCGAAACTTTTCAGGCAGCTGAGGAGTGGATTTGAGCGAATCCAGTTATATTATCGGCATCGATTTGGGGACGACCCATTGTGTCATGGCATATACCGAAGGCACAGTGCATGAGGATCAGGAACCGATCATCCAGACCTTCATGGTCCCGCAGGTGGTCAATCCCGGGGACGTGAGGCCGCAGCCCCTGCTGCCGTCCTTTTTGTTTCTTCCAGGCCCGCACGATGTTCCAGGGGGGGCGTTGGCGCTCCCCTGGGACCCATCCGTGGAATACACCATCGGCGAGTTCGGCAGGAAACGGGGCGCTGAGATCCCCAACCGCCTGGTGGCGTCGGCCAAGTCGTGGCTGAGTTATGCAGGGGTGGACCGCACCGAAGCCATCCTTCCGTGGGACAGCCCCGCTGAAGGGCGCAAGGTTTCCCCTCTGGAAGCGTCGAGCCTCTTTCTGGCGCACCTGAAGGACGCCTGGAATCACTCCATGGCTGAGCAGGGGATCGATGCACCTTTCGAGAACCAGGAGATCTACCTGACGGTACCGGCATCCTTCGATGCCGTGGCCCGTGAGCTCACCGTCAAGGCGGCACAGGCCGCAGGACTCGAACGCATCACGCTTCTGGAAGAACCCCAGGCCGCGTTTTATGCATGGATTGAGTCCCAGAGAGAACGCTGGAGGAAGGCCGTCCGCGTCGACGAGTCTATTCTCGTCTGCGACATCGGAGGCGGCACCACCGATTTCAGCCTGATCCAGGTGACCGAGGAGCAGGGTGAGCTGACCCTGAGACGCATGGCTGTGGGAGACCACATCCTCCTGGGCGGCGACAACATGGACCTGACCCTGGCCTACGCACTCCAGGCAAAACTGGCCCAGACAGGAGTGCGCCTGGACTCCTGGCAGTTCAGAGGCCTGTGGCACAGCTGCCGGACCGCCAAGGAACGGCTCTTGAGCAACCTGGAGCTCCAGGCCGAGCCCGTCGTGATTCTCGGACGCGGTACCTCACTCATCGGAGGGACCTTACGCAGCGAGCTCACCCGAGCCGAAGTGGAGCAAGTGCTCGTGGAAGGGTTCTTTCCCATCACCGAGCGAGACGAGTACCCCAAGAGCCGCCGCAAGGTGGGCGTTCGTGAAATGGGACTGCCCTACGAATCGGACCCGGCGGTTTCCCGTCACCTGGCCCGATTCCTGGGGCAATCCGAGAGGGGACTCTCAGAGGCGGGCTCCAGCATGGGTTACCCTTCAGCGGTGCTGTTCAATGGCGGGGTCATGAAGTCGGACCTGCTGCGGCAGCGGGTCCTTGACATCCTGAGACGATGGCATCCCCGGGAGGAGGTGAGAGAGCTGAGCTCCGCCGACCTCGACCTGGCGGTGGCGCGAGGAGCCGCCTACTACGGACTGGCGAGACGGGGCCGTGGGATCCGCATCCGTGGCGGTGTGGCTCGCCCCTATTACATCGGCATCGAAAGCGCCATGCCTGCCGTGCCCGGCGTTCCTACTCCCATCAAGGCCCTTTGCATTGTCCCCTTTGGGATGGAGGAGGGAACCGAGGCGGAAATCCGTGAAAGAGAGTTCGGACTCGTGGTCGGCGAACCTGCGGTGTTCAATCTCCTGGCATCCACGGTCCGTAAGAAGGATCAGGCAGGGGAGATCATCGACGACTGGCAGGGTGAAATCGATGAGGTGACCACGATGGAGGCGGTCCTTCCCGCCTCCGATGCCATCGAAGGCGTGAATGTCGTCCCTGTCTGGCTCCAGAGCAAGGTGACGGAGATCGGAACCCTCGAGCTCTGGTGCGTGGCGCGGGATGATGACCAGAAGCGCTGGAAGCTGGAGTTCAATCTGAGGGAGCAGGAAGACGTTGCATAAGACGGAGCCTTCTCTTGACATCTCGGACGTCGAGCACCGCTATATCGTCGGCATAGACCTGGGGACCACCAACACGGCCCTGGCTTATGTCGACAGGACCAAACCCGACCCTGAATGCCGCAGGATCCAGTTCTTCAACATTCCTCAGCTGGTGGCTCCCGGCTCCATGGGGAAGCTCCCCGTGCTGCCCTCGTTTCTGTACCTTCCAGGCCCCTATGAGCTGCCGCCCGAGAGCACTGCTCTGCCATGGGATTCCGGCAGGAGCTACATTGTCGGCGAGCTCGGACGTGAGCAGGGGGCACTGGTGCCGGGAAGGCTGGTGTCTTCGGCCAAGTCGTGGCTATGCCACGGGGGCGTTGACCGCACGGCGGACATCCTTCCCTGGGGTGCCGGATCCGATGTTCAGAAGATCTCTCCCGTGGAAGCCGGCAGCAGGGTTCTCCGACACCTCCGGGAAGCCTGGAATGCCGAAATGGCTGGAGGACGCGAGGGCTTTCGTCTCGAGGAGCAGATCGTCCTGCTGACGGTGCCCGCCTCGTTCGATGAGGTGGCCCGCGAATTGACCGTGACGGCCGCTCATCAAGCGGGATTGCACAAAATCATTTTGGTCGAGGAGCCGCTCGCCGCCTTCTATGCCTGGTTGTCACGCCATGAGCAGAACTGGCGTGAAGGAATGCAGGCCGGTCAGCTGATCCTGGTCTGCGACGTTGGCGGAGGGACCACCGACTTCACGGTGGTCGCCGTCCGCGTGGGAGAAGCGGGCCTCAAGTTCGATCGGCTGGCGGTTGGGGATCATCTCATGCTCGGCGGGGACAACATGGATCTCGCCCTTGCCCGACATCTTGAAGTCCAGCTCATGGGACAGCCTGGAAAGCTCGAGTCCAGGCGATGGCATCAACTCTGGCATCAATCGAGGAAGGCAAAAGAGACCCTTTTGGGAGAGTTGGCGGCCGGCTCTCCTCCGGCTGATGCGGAATTGCCGCCGTTCGGTCCGGCGGGAAGAAGATCCGGCCTCTTCGGACGGGATCCGGGAGAGACCCGGACCGCCGCATCCACGTCCGGTTTCGCATCTCACGATGAATATGAGATCACGCTGGTCGGCCTGGGAAGGAAGCTCATCGGAGACACCCTGAAGGCAACGATCTCACGGGATGTCGTGCGAGACCTGATCCTGGATGGCTTTTTCCCGAAGATCCCGCCGGATGACATACCGACGGCCGCTCGCCGCACGGGACTCACCGAGTGGGGGCTCCCCTATGTCCAGGAGCCGGCTGTGACGCGGCATCTGGCGGCTTTCTGGCATCGTTTTCGCCGCCTCCTTTCGACCGAGACGGGAAGGGATTCGGTCTACCCGGACTTCGTCCTGTTTAACGGCGGCGCATTGAGCCCCAAGATGCTCCGGGATCGGGTCCGGGAAATCCTGGGGAGCTGGTTCAAGCACGAAGCCGGAGAAGACTTCCAACCCGTCGAGCTCGAAAATCCTCGGCCCGATCTGGCCGTCGCCGTAGGGGCGGCCTACTATGGGCTGGTGCGCGTTGGCGAGGGTGTCCGCGTAGGGGCCGGGAGTCCACGCTCCTTCTATGTCGAGGTGGCTTCGGACCAAAGGGCAGTGACCGATGAGATCGAGCGTAACGCCGTATGTCTGGTGCCGCGCGGTATGGAAGAAGGCTGCGAGATCCGGCTGGAACAACCATCCTTCAACGTGCTGACCAATCAGCCCGTGAGCTTCCAGCTCTTCAGCTCCAGCACGCGGCTGGGGGATCGTCTCGGCGACCTGGTCGCGCTGGCAGAAGAGGAGATCACGGTCCTGCCCCCTATTCGCACGGTCCTGCGTTACGGCAAGAGAGCCCCTGCACAGCCACTGCCCGTTGAGCTCGCGGTGCGGCTCACAGAAGTCGGCACTTTGGAGCTGTGGTGCGCGTCCCGGCAGACACCCCACCGATGGCAGCTCCAGTTTGACGTCCGTCAGGGCGCCGAACCGCCGCCATCGGGTGGGTTGAGCTCGGGCGAAACCCTGGATTCGGAGCTCATCGAAGGTGGCCAGGAAAAAATCCGGGAAGTCTTTGGGTTCCGGTCTGCCCCCCGCGCAGCGGAGCAGCTCACCAAGGAGCTGGTCTCTGCGTTGGATCGCCCCAAGGAGAAGTGGCCCAGCTCACTCATCCGCAAGCTCGCCGATGCGCTCCTGGAAACCAGGTCCGGCCGCAGCCTCACCGCCCAGCATGAAGCCAGATGGCTGAACCTGCTGGGCTTCTGCCTTCGTCCGGGATTCGGCGACCCGGTGGACGAATGGCGAATCAAAGAGGTCTGGAAGCTCTTTCACCAGGGACTGGCCTTCCCGCGCCAGGCCCAGAACCGATCCGAGTGGTGGGTTTTCTGGCGCCGGGTGGCCGGGGGACTCTCGTCCGGCCAGCAATGGCACCTCTTTCAGCAGCTGGCGGGACTTCTTCAAGCTGGAGAGAAGAAGAAGAAGCCGGGCAAGGCCGGGAAGATCCTCAGCGCCCAGGAAGAGATGGAAGTCTGGATGGCCGTTGCCAACATGGAGAGACTGCCGGTTCAAACCAAGGAGGATCTGGGGGAAGTCTTTCTCAAGAGGATTCAGCGCTCGCCCTCCAAACCGCAGGACCTGTGGGCGCTGAGCCGTCTAGGCGCGAGAATCCCCTTCTATGGCCCTTTGAACCTGGTGATTCCTGGAAGCACGGTCGAGAAATGGCTCGAAGCCCTGACCTCCATGGGGCCTGAACCTTCAGAGACCCTGGCTCACGCCGTCGTCCAGATCGCGAGGCTCACGGGCGACCGGGAGCGGGATATCGACGAGTCCAGGCGTGACGAAATTCTTGCCTGGCTGGATCGGGCTCCCCGTCCGGAGAGGTATCGGGAAATGCTGCTGCACCCCGAAAGCAGCCTCCTCGACCAGGAAAGGGAGTGGGTCTTCGGGGAATCCCTGCCGGTGGGGCTCGTGATGGCGACCTCGAGCTGATTGCCGCGATGAGAAATGAGAATACTCTTTTACTCCCAGCACGTTCTCGGCATTGGACACTTCTTTCGGAGCATGGAAATCGCCCGGGCGCTCGAACCTCACGAAATTCTCTTCGTCGAAGGAGGAGAGCCCCTTGCGGATTTCACTCCCCCACCCCACGTGCGCCGGGCTTTCCTGCCCCCGGTCATGATGGACCCCAGCTTCAGCCGGATCGAAGTCCGTGATCGAGAGATGAAGGACCTCTGGATCGACCGCACGGACCTCCTCCTTCGCTTCTTTCAGGATTTTCAGCCGCATTGGATCATCACGGAGCTCTTTCCCTTCGGACGCCGTGCTTTCCGACATGAACTGATGCCTCTGCTGGAGGCGGCCCACAAGGACGGCTCCAAAACCAGGGTGGCCTGCAGCATTCGTGATATCCTGGTGGAGAAGCAGGATGTAGAGAAGTATGAAACGCGGGTTCTCGAGATCCTCAACCATTGGTACGATCTCCTTCTCGTCCATACCGACCCACGGATCATCGATCTGGGTGAAACCTTCTCCAGGATGGATGAAATCGCCGCCCCTGTGGTCTACACGGGCTTCGTATGCCGCAGTGCGCCGGCGCGGCGGCCAGGCGACGGCCGCCGGGTCATCGTGGCGAGCACTGGGGGCGGCCGTGTTGGCGCAGACCTCCTTCAGACTGTAGTCAGGGGATTCAACCGCATGGGGCGGGAAGATCTCGATCTGAGGGTATTTTTGGGCCCCTTTATGGAGGAGGCTGACCGCTCCGCCCTTTTCAACCTGGCATCAGGAGATTCGAGGATTTCCCTGCACCCGTTTGCGAGCGATTTCCTAGCCGAACTGGCGGGCGCAGATCTTTCCATCAGCATGGCCGGCTACAATACCTGCATGGACATCCTCGCTTCCAAAGTGCCCGCACTGGTCTACCCGTTTCCGCAGAACCGGGAGCAGGCCATGAGGGCCGAACGACTGGAGCGTTTGGGACTCATGCGTGTTCTGAAGAGCCTTTCGGAATTGGATCTGATGGAGGCTGTCGAGCACCTCCTGATGCATCCGTCGGTGCCGGCTCCTCACACACTGGAACTGGATGGGGCGGCCAAGACTGCCAGGGTCCTGGTGGAGTCAATGCTCTCCGATCAGCGTGGATGAGGCTCCGGGGAAATTCCTGTTGACGGAAAGGGGGTTTTCTTATACATACCACTAACTTTTCCACACGATGGCGGTGTAGCTCAGACGGTCAGAGCATGCGGCTCATATCCGCAGTGTCCGGGGTTCAAGTCCCTGCACCGCCACCAACTCAGTCAGCAGCGGGGGAAGCGGCAACGCTTCCCCCGTTTGAGATTCCATCCCATTTTCTTGTTGAAAAACAAAGCATTATCGATTAATAGCCGGACAGTATCGGGAATTGAGGGGCAAGGGTGGTCATCGTTGCAGAAGACATCCGGAAAGGAATCGATCATGACGCTGACGAAAGCGCATATCGTGGAGAATCTGTTTGCCAAGAACATCTTCACCAAAACGGAATCCGCACACATCATCGAGACGCTTTTTGAGATTATCAAACAAGGCCTGGAGCAGGGTGATGATGTCCTGATCAGCGGGTTTGGAAAATTCAGCGTGAAAGACAAAAACCAGCGTCGGGGGCGCAATCCCCAGACCGGAACCCCCATCATGCTTGCCCCGCGAAAAGTGGTGACCTTTAAATGTTCCGGTGTCCTTCGGGAAAAGATCAATCAGAAAAAGTGAAAAGGACCTGGCCGTTGAATGGACTCCCCGTACTTTAAGGTGACACCGACTTCGCAGGGGGAGACGGTTTATTCCTTTTTACAGCCACTGGATTTTCAGCACGCTCAAGCCCTTTGGGAAAGCATTCTCCAATCCCTGAGAAGGTCCCCGCCCAGCAAGCTGATCCTGGATTTTGAGTCGGTATCGACCATGGACAGCAGCGGACTGGCACTCATCCGCCTGCTCAAACGGTACTGTGAGACTCATGGAATTCCCATGGAACATCGTTCCATTCCTTCCGGTGCCGAATACTTTGCTCGATTTCTGGACCTTCCCCTCACTCCTTCCGCACCACCTGAAGATTCTTCCCTGACGGCTCGGGTGAGCAGCCTGGGGGGCATCGTCAGAAGGAGGTGGAGCGAATGGAATGATCTCGTACGCTTCATCGGCGATTTTTTCATTTCCACGGGAAGCGCTCTGTACCATTTTCGACGTTTTCGATGGCGAGAGGTCCTCTACTACGCTCAGCTTTCGGGTGCGGATGCCATGCCCATCGTCTTTCTATTGAGCTTCCTGCTGGGGTTGGTGATGGCCTTTCAGGGAGCGGTCCAGCTCAGGCAGTTCGGTGCCAACATCTTCGTGGCCGATCTGCTGAGCCTCGCCATGACCCGTGAGCTGGGGCCTGTTTTCACGGCTGTCATCCTGGCAGGCCGCTCAGGCTCCGCCTTCGCCGCTGAAATCGGCACCATGAAGGTCAACGAGGAAGTCGACGCCCTGGTGGTCATGGGGTTCGACATCACCAAGTTCCTCGTCCTCCCCAAGGTCATCGCCCTGGCGCTGTGCGGTCCGTTGCTGACCATGCTGGCCAACGCCTCCAGCATCGTGGGGGGGATCGTGGTCGGCATACTCAGTCTGGACTTGACGGCCGCCAGCTTCGTCCAGGAGGTTTACTCCATCCTCACGCTGACAGACGTCTTCGGGGGGCTCGCCAAGAGCCTGGTCTTCTCCATCCTGGTGGCGTTGATCGGTTGTTTTCGAGGGCTCCAGGCCGACAAAGGTGCCGACAGTGTGGGACGCCAGACGACTTCTGCGGTCGTGAGCGGTATCTTTTTGATTATACTGGCTGACGCGGTTTTCACCATTTTGTATCATATTTTTGACATCTGAGAATCCTGAGGACAGGGTAGCATGGGGTGATGTTCAGCCAGACGTCCAAACCGAGATCCATTTCGCATCCCGCGACCGAAAGGGTATTCAAGGAGTCCCGAAATGCCGCCACGCCGGCGAAGGACGGAGGCCGGAAATCATTAACATGCCTGGATTCAGACTTTCACCGGGATGACGCCGAGCACGTGCCCGGGTGCTTGGTTGACAAGCGCTCAGAGATCGGGAGCTCTCTTTCATGAACGCCGTCAGCATATCCCAGGGAGAGCCGGGAGAGCGGAAAGAGGTCGTGCGGGTCGATGATTTGACCCTCGGCTACGGAGATCGGGTCGTGCTCGAAAACGTCAACCTGTCCGTCTCCTGCGGTGAAATCGTCACCATCCTGGGAGGCAGCGGCTGCGGGAAGAGCACACTGCTCAAAGCCATGATCGGGCTGCTTCACCCCCTGAAAGGTACCATAGTGCTGGGAGGAGAGGTGATCACAGGCCCCGATCATGTCGATGCCCTGGCTTCGGCAAGGCAGAGAATCGGCGTACTCTTTCAGTCGGGTGCGCTATTGGGCTCCTTGAGCCTTGCCGAGAACATCGCCCTTCCAATCCAGGAGCTCACGAAACTGCCGCCCGAAATGATCGAAGACATTGTGCGTTTGAAGCTGGAAATGGTTGGATTGGCGGGCTTCGACACACTGCTGCCCGCCGAGTTGAGCGGAGGCATGCGAAAGCGGGCGGCCCTTGCACGGGCCATCGCCCTGGACCCGGAAATCCTGTTCTGCGATGAACCCTCAGCAGGTCTGGACCCCGTCACCTCGGCCGAACTGGACGAGCTTCTTCTGGAGTTGAAGCGGGCCCTCGGCATCACCATGGTCCTGGTCACCCACGAACTCCCCAGCATCGAAGCCATTTCAGACCGCTGCATCATGCTGGACGGGAAGGCTCGCGGCATCATCGCCGTGGGAGCTCCCGAGGAGCTCCGGAGGGATCACCCGGATGAGCGGGTCCAGGCGTTTTTCCGTCGGCAGACGCGGCGGAGGGGATAGGCTTTCCAAAAAGGAGTAGACCTTTGCCACACCGAGTGAGCGCATTCAGGCTGGGACTCCTGGTCATCATCTGCGGGTCCGTTCTCCTCGTCACGATCATCTGGCTCGGAGCATCCCGTTACTTCGAGGAGAACCTGGTCTATGTCACTTACTTTGACGAATCGGTCAAAGGACTCCAGCAGGACGCCATCGTGAACTATCGGGGAGTTGCCGTGGGCCGAGCCGTTGAAATCGGTTTGGCTCCTGACGGGCGTCTCATCAAAGTGGTCATGCACCTCAAACCTGAATTCCGTGTGGATGAGTCGCTCGCGATCCAGCTTCGCGAGATGGGCCTGACGGGGCTGCGCTATCTCGAAATCGATACCGCTCCTGCCAATGTCAGGGAGCTCACCCCCAGGATCACTTTCACGTCGGAATACCCGGTCATCCCCTCATACCCCTCAGAAATCGTGCAGCTCAAGACCGCTCTTGAGACGATCTACAAGAAAATCAACCAGATCGACCTGCAGAGCCTGACCCAGAACTGGACCCGGACGGCCGAGCTCATCAACGATGTGCTGGTGCACCTGAAAGAAGCAATCGACCCCGAAGAGTGGCAGGGAACGGTGCTGGCCATCAGCAAAGCGGCAAACGAAACGGCACGTTTTGCGGAAAACATCAACAAGGCCACTTCTCACAAGATGAAAGAGGGATTCGATGATCTGGCGGGCACACTCGAAGCGACTCGCCAGGCAGCCGAGAGCCTCGCAAAGCAGCTCAAGGCGCTCCCGCCGGATGCGATTCGAGATATCACGGGGAACTTAAACCAGACTATCGCAGAGGGCGGCAGACTCGTGGCCCACGTGGACCGGCAGGTTGCCCAGTCCAATGTCATGCTCCAGCAGACCATCCTGCAGCTGAAGCAGCTCCTGGCCCAGATGAGCGCACTGGCCCAGGGGCTGAAAGATCAGCCCAACCGCATCATCTTCCCACCCAAGGTGGACGACCCGTTTGAGAGGAAATGAGCATGTCCATGCAGAATTTCGCTCTGGCAAGCCTTCTGCTGGTTGCGATCACGGGGTGCCTCGGTGGGCTCACCACCGGCAAGCCGCCCGTCTATTTCGGGTTGAGCTATGAGAGCACCGCTCCCCCATGCACGGTCTCTCGGCAAGGATCTTTGCGGATATGGCCCTTTTCGGCATCGGCGCCCTACGACCGCGACGAGATGATTATCCTGGAACCTTCCCGCAAAGTGCGATTTTCACCGCACTTCCGGTGGATTACCTCGCCCGGGGCCATGATTGCCGACAAACTGACGAGGGACCTGGCCGGAAGCGGCCCTTTCGCACAGGTGGTCGCAGCCGCCAATGCTTCGCCGTTCGGCGTGCAGATGAGCGGCCATGTACACGAGTTTGCCTGGGAGGATCTGGGGAACGAAAACCAGCAGGCCCGGCTGGATCTCCAGATCAGCATCTGGAGTGAGGAGCCTGAACGTCGGGTGCTGTATCAGAATCGCTACCGGCTATCGAGTGATCGGTTCAGGTCCGGAAGCGCTGAGCAGTTCGCGGAGGTCATGAGTCGCCTGGTGGCCGAGCTCTCCAGGCGTCTGCAGGACGATCTCTGTGCTAAACAGCCAGGCAGCTGGTCTCAATCTTCCGACTGACATACTCTACCTGGCGTTTCCACTTGCCGTCCTTTTCCTCCATTTGTTTGGTCAGCCCGCTCACGGCGTGAAGGACCGAGCTGTGGGTCCGCTTGAAAGACTTGCCGATGGCCTCGAGTGACTCGGTGGTGTACTGCCTGCACAGGTACATGGCAATTTTACGCGCTGTGGCCAGCTCCTTTCGCCGGGAAGGCGACTTCAAGTCTTCGACGGATATCTGAAAGCTCGAGCACACGATTTCCTGAATGTGCTCGATGGTGATCTTGGGAAGATGGTTCAGCATAGCCTGCGTCACATCCTCCGCCAGACCGATGGTGACGGGCAGTTTCAAAACATGGCTCTTGGCGGACAGCCCGTGGATGCAGCTCTCGATCTGACGGATGTCTCCCGTGAGCCGCTCTGCGAGAAATTCAATCACTTCCTGGGGAAACCGAACGTTCCCGCCCTGCGACTTGCGCCGGATGATTTCGATGCGCGTCCGATAGTCCGGGGGCTCGATGGGCGCCACCAGCCCGCCATGCAGCCTTGACTTGAGCTCGCTGCTGAGCCGCGGGATGTCCCTCGGCAAGGTGCTCCCCGTGCAGAGAATCCGCTTTCCTTGATCCATCAACTCGTCGAGGGTGTACACAAGCTCATTTTGGACCTTCATCTTTCCGCTCAGGAAATCGATGCGCTCCAGCAGAAGCACGTCACAACCATGCCTGAACTTGTTCTTGAAACTTTCGATGCTCCCATGCTGAAGGGCAAAGATCATCTCGTTGGTGAACTGCTCCGTCGTCGTGTAACGCACCCGACAGTTGGGGCTCTGCCCCAGGAGATGGTGCCCCACGGCTTGAGCCAGATGGCTCTTCCCGAGACCTGTCGGTGAGAGCAGATAGACGGGATGGTTGTTGAAGCCCTGATCCCCGGCCAGAGCCATGGAAGCGGCAAAGGCGAACTGGTTGCATTGACCCACCACGAACTGGTCGAAGGTGAAGCGGGGGTTGAAAGCCGGCTCGGCCTTGCGGATCAGCTCATGAAAGTTGATCTGACGAGGCCCCTCCTCGGGGTGGCATTCAAACTCAGGCTGCGGCCTTTCCGAAGCAATGCGGTAATCGATTTTGCTGATCCCCTGAAGATGCCGCCTCGCAGCGGCCAGGAGCCTCTCCTCCAGCTTCTCCCTCAGCCATTCGATGTGAAACCGGTTCCTGCAGCCAAGAAGGAGGCGGTCATTTTCACAGCCCAGATAATCCAGGGTACACACCCACAGATCATACTGCCCCTTTGACAGACACTTCTGCAAATCCTGCTTAACGCTTTTCCATCCCTGGTCCATACTAGACTTCCTCAGGCGTGGAAGACCTCCCCAAGGCTGATGCCCGAGCCCCATATTCATATATGCAAGATGAAGATTCAGCGAATAACCGTAAGAAAACTAATCAGCACACGGAACAAACATTGGAATCATTGGAAACCAGCCAGGAAGGTTCAGGGAAACAAGAAACTCTCTTCTTCTCCTCAACGACGGGTGCCAAACTAATCTGGAAACGGTCACCGGTCAAAGTTGATCTCAAGACTTCTTTCGGGGATTCCCCCCATGACCCGCTGAAGGCAAATTCTCCTAGAGGGAAGTGATGTTAGAGGTTTACCCATCATAACCAGTTGATTCAAATACAGAAATTTTGCATGCAGATTACTCGTTTATTATCAGATTCTTACGGGCTTTTGAACGACTCGTTCCCAGTGTTGCCTCTGAGTAAACTTCATTTTTCTCCCCTTTTCTCACAAAATCATATTCCTTGAAGATCTTCTCTCCCGGCAGAGGCATGGGAATGGAAATGCCTTGGCATTCGGGGTGTTTGAGAGGAATTTATCTTTAACATCTTGTTTTTATAGGTTTTTTCTTAGATTTTGCCATTTCGAGCGAACGCGCAGTTGAGCACAGGAGTCCGACCCCGCCAAACCGGAGAGAGTCCGGAGTCCTTGCTTCAAAAGGAAAGGGCCTCTGAGGGAGGCCCATCTGGTCAAAATCCGCAGATTTTGGCAATTTCACCCTGTTTCCTGGTTTGAGGCCACGGCTGGAGATGAGACATCAAGAGCCAAGGTCACTCCAATCCGTCAGAAGACCACCAACGGAGCATTCAGCACCGGAGATCCGGCGGTGATGATGCTGTTGACTCCGGGGTTCGTCAGACCGGGAAGAGCCACGGTCCCGTGTTCGGCAGGACTGAAGACGCAGCATCGTGAGTGCATGCACGGGGTCAAACTGCTTTCTGCGATCGTAAGCATAATCGCTTTGTGGTATAGAAGAGGTGGTAGCAGAATATTCCGGTCAAATCTGTTGACAGAGGACGATAAATGGCGATCCCTTCTCGAGCTCATTGTTTTTCCCTGATGGAACGCGTTCGGATGCCGAGGCACATCCAATTGCACAGCATCCTCGTAGCTGAATTAGCGGTATTTTTGGGTACACTCCTGAATGAGCGTTCGAATGACCTGAATCTTGAGCTCCTGGAGGCGGGCGGGTTGCTGCACGACATTGCCAAGCCACGATCCATTGCCACCGGCGAGAGGCACGAAGAACTGGGTGCTGAAATGCTCCAAGGCTGGGGATTTCCTCAAATCGCGCCCATTGTCAGAGAACATGTGACCATGGACCATGGACGCGTCTTGGGGCCCATGACCGAATCGATCCTGGTGAACTATGCGGACAAGCGAGTCCGGCATGCGGAGATTGTCTCCATCGAGGAGCGTTTTCTGGACCTCATTGATCGCTATGCCAGGTCCCGGGAGCAGGCCGCCTTTCTCGAACAAAGGATGGGGCTGTATTTCAGCCTGGAGGAACGGATTTTCGAGCATCTTCCCATCAGGCCAATCGGAAAGGAGTTGATGGCCATTCAGATTTCCGTTGACTGCAGAGAAGGAAAGGGGGGCAATGGCAACAATGGAGAGAAAGCTGACCGTTGCGTTGCTGGCTGGGGGGAAGTCGGCGGAGCGTGAGGTTTCGCTCAAAAGCGGCGACCAGGTTTTCCGTGCTCTGGACCCGTCCCGCTATGACGTGCTTCGCTACGATCCGAGGGACGACCTGGTTCGCCTGGCGCGGGATGCATCCAAAATCGACGTCGCGCTCATCATCCTTCACGGGCGACTCGGTGAGGACGGAACCATCCAGGGACTGCTGGATTCTCTGTCCATTCCCTACCAGGGCAGCGGGGTGCTGGGAAGCGCCATCGCCATGAACAAGATCCTGAGCAAACAGCTTTACATTCAGGCCGGCCTGCCGGTGGCCCCCCACGTGGTGGTCGACCGCAATGATCCGGCAACCGTTGATCGAGTGGAAGAAACCCTCGGCTTTCCGGTGGTCGTCAAACCGGAGCATGAAGGGTCCAGCATCGGCCTCAGCATCGCCCGGGATCGGGTGGATTTGCCCCGGGCTCTCGACCTGGCCTGGCAATACGACCGGCGTTGCCTCGTGGAGCGGTTCATTGCCGGCACCGAGATCACCGGAGGCGTCCTTGGCAACGATGACCTGCAGGCGCTTCCCCTGGTCGAAATCATACCGGGAGACAGTTACGAGTTCTTCGATTACGAGGCCAAGTACACTCCCGGGGCCTCCCATGAAGTCTGCCCGGCCCGCATTTCGGAATCCATGACCCGCCGGGCCCAGGAACTGGCTGTCGGCGCCCATCGGGCTCTCTACTGCAGGGGTTACAGCCGCACGGACATGATCGTGTCCGGAGAGGATCTTTTTGTGCTCGAGACCAACACCATCCCCGGGATGACCCAGACCAGCCTTTTCCCCCAGGCGGCAGCCGCAGCGGGAATGGACTTTTCAGCGCTCATGGACCGTCTGATCCAACTGGCATTGGAACGGTGAACATGGGAGGAGGGATGCACATGCCATCAGTCCGCTTCGTCCCCATGGAGGTGGTGCCACACGGTGTTGCCCCCTGCCGCGAAGGCGAGCTTCTGCGGCTCGTCGAGCTGGCCGGCAGAACCGCCTACAAATCCGAAGACCGCATTACTGAGGACTCCGCAAAAGCCTTTGTCCTGATGCTCAAGAAACATGAGCATCTTTCCGTTCTCGAGCACAGCAACATCGTGTTGAAGATCATGAGCATGGACTCCTCGGAAGGCGGTGAATTCCATCCCGAGTCCATCTGCACCTCCATCTTCAGAGCACTGGGACCACGGAATGGCTTCCACCGGATCTTCCTCTCCGCCGCGCTGATCCCCGACGGCTTCGCCATGGCGGGGAATCTGCGATCCTGGATTGAGACTCTGCGATCCCTCGACACCTGGAATGCCCCCTGCCGCTCCTTTCTGGCCCAGCACCTTCATCGTTTCTTTCCGGCGCTCTTCCAAAACCCTGGCGTTCCCGACTCGAGCTGGCCGCTGCAGGTTTCGCTCATGTCTGAAGCCGAGCAGTTGGGGCTTCTGCTCAAAGACCCGGCATCCGACCTGCCGCTCTTCGTTTTCAGAATCGTCTGCGACCGGGGGATCACCCACGAGCTGGTCCGCCATCGCGTCTTCTCCTTTACGCAGGAAAGCACGCGCTACGTCAATTACAGGAACCGTGGAATGGTCCTCATTCTTCCCGAGGAGATCCAGCCCTTCTATGACGCGGCGCGAGGCACCTTCGCCCGGGAATCCCCTGCCGTCATCCAGTGGCACCAGCGCGCACAGGCTCTCTTCGACTGGTATCAAGGGGACGTGGAAAGGGGGCTGAGACCTGAAATCGCCCGGGACATCCTGCCCAACCTGCTCAAGAGCGAGATCTTCGTGAGCGGGCGATGGAGCGGCTGGGAGCACTTCATCCGCCTGCGCGAGTCTAAGCAGGCGCACCCCCGCATCCGCGTCATCGCCCGGGAAATTCGAAAGTACTTTGAATCCATTGACCTGAAACTTGAGTGAACAAGGGATTGATTCATGCAGGAGATCTTTGAGTTGCAGCGGCGCCTGAACGTCTACACCCTTAAGAACATAGGCCTCGACTTCGAGGCAATCCTTTCAAACCCCGAGATGAAGCCCGTCTGGATCGAAAACTACCGAAAGGCCCTGTCGGCCGAACTGGCCGAACTGGTGAGAGAGGTCGAAGAAAGCGGGTTCGAGAGCCACAACGGCAAGGTCGAGATTGTGGACATGCTCCACTTCCTCGTGAGCCTCTCGCATCTCGTGGACGTTCAAGCCTCGGATGTTGCCTTTGCCCACAGCTCTGCAAACGGTGCAGCATTTTCCGACTGCGTCGTCCGGTGCTTCCTGGCCCTGGATGAGCTCCAAAACAGCGTGAAGTGGAAGTGGTGGGCCAAGGGGGGTGGATTCAAGGAGGACAAAGCCAGAGAAGCCGTCCTGCACCTATGGAGCTGTTTTGACGAGACCTGCGCTCTGTTCCAAATGAGCTTCGATCAGCTCAAGTCCTTTTACATTGCCAAAAACAAAGTCAATTTCCAGCGACAGGATCGGCAATACAACGAAGACACCAAGACCGAGGCGGACAATCAAAATCTGGCCGGGCACGTGTGACTCTCTGGCGGCACCGGCCGTCACATTCCGAAAGTCCTCTGGTGTCCCGTGAAACACTGAGGCCGATGCACACGGGGGGGCGCAACCTCCACCAACCCCATACCTGAGTCTTGTGAATGTATACAACAGAGGAATCTTCGGGCAGATTCATCAGCTTCGAGGGTATCGACGGGTGCGGCAAGAGTACTCTATTGCAGCACTTGAGCCAGTGGCTGCATACTGTCGGCGTGCCCCATGTCACCACACGGGAGCCGGGTGGAACGCCTCTTGGGGAGTCGATCCGTCAGCTGCTTTTGGATCCATCGAACCAGGGCATGAGCCAACAGGCGGAGGCTTTGCTCTATTATGCAAGCCGCGCCCAGCTGGTCCACCAGGTGATTCGACCGGCCCTTCAGGATGGCCACTGGGTCCTGGCCGACCGATTCAGCGATGCCACCCTGGCCTACCAGGGCTACGGTCGAGACCTGGACATGGAGATGCTTCGCAGCCTGCAGAGCTGGGCTACCCGGGGACTCACGCCCCATCACACCATCCTGCTCGACTGCAGCCTGGATACTGCAGCAGAACGCCTTCAGGTCAAAAACTATAGTCCTGACCGCATCGAAAGTGAGAAGCGAGCCTTCCATGCACGGGTCCGGCAGGGCTATCTGGAGCTGGCCAGAAGGGATCCAGCCCGCTTCGTGATTCTGGATGCCGACCAACCGCTGGAGAATGTTCTCCAACAGTTACGCACTGCGTTCTGGGATCCCGTCATGGCCACATATGATCATGCCTCTTAGCCAACTCTGTTCATACGGCTTTTGGCCGCTTCCCGTCATTGAATGAGCTCCGCTCAGTCCTTAAAAAGTGATAAGGAACAGCAGATTTTCCCAGCACAGGTATGCCGTGAGTATCTGCGTGGGAAGGTTCCAATGAAAAACCGAAAGAACCCAAAGATGCCGATTGACATTTCGGTCATCTTGGCGGTCAAGGAGTGAGTAATGCGAATGCCAAGGAAGTTTCTGATCGGGATGATCTTCACAGTCATTCCGCTGTTGTGGGCCGGGGCAAACGCTTCAGCCGCTGATATTCTGGAATTCGACACGATGGCGGGTGTGCCCGAAGACGGATTCATGATTCGGGGCATCAACGGTGGAGGTTCTCCATGGGTGGTCGACGTTGCCAAGGGCAGGGTCGGCGAGGACGGGAGACTTCAGATCACGGTTCGAGGCCTTGTGCTGGCAACCAGCGGTGTGAATCCTTCGGCGACCTTCAGGGGCGTGGTGAGTTGCATCGACGGTTTCGGCACTGAATTTAACGTGGCCACAGCCGAAGTCACGGCAGGCCCTGAAGGCGATGCGGACATTGACGAGATGCTGGTGCTTCCAAGACCGTGCTTTGCCCCAGTTGCCTTCGTGGTTGGGGCCAGCGGCAACTGGTTTGCCGTGTCCGGGGGCGGCAGCGATGAACTCGCAGACGAGGATGACCCTGAAGAACCTGATGTGGACGACCCTGATGATGACGATTTTGATGAAATGCGCTAGCTCAATCCCCCTCGATGTCATGACTGGAGGTTGGGGTTGAGGCGTCAGCGTCTGCACGTCGTTTACGAAACTTTTCACAGAAGAACGTACCGAAGAGAGCGTCGAGGGAATCTCCCTGGCGCTCATCTTGTTTCACAGACTGTCCACAAGGTTGGAAACCTTCCTTCACGAATATGTTATAGAGGGGCTGTTGTATCCGTTTGTCTTTAACGAGGAGTCATCCGTATGAAAGAGGAGAACCCAATGGATTTGAAAGCACTGGCGGAGCTGCCCCCCTGGGAATGGCCTGAGGATGCGGCCGATCAGCTCCTGGCAATTGTCCGCGACAGGAAGGCTGATGAAACCGTGCGTCTGGTCGCCGCGGAGTTGGGTGGAGAGATTTCGGTCATCAATGATGAGCTGGCCGAGGCTTTGCTCGCCATTGCGCGCAGCCCTTCCGAATCCGAGATTCTCCGCCTGAGGGCGTTGCATTCGCTGGGTCCGGGTCTCGAATACGCTGACATCGAAGGCTTCGAAGACTCCGAAGATGTGGCGATTTCGGAAAAGGCCTTCAACCGAATCCTGGAGGTTCTCCGTAAGCTTTTCGAGGACAAGGGAATCCCGGAGTCGGTCCGGCAAGCTGCCCTTGAAGCTTCCGTCCACGCTCCCCAGGACTGGCACTCGGATGCCATCCGCCATGCTTTCCTGAGCGGTGACGACCATTGGAAGCTCACGTCGGTCTTTTGCATGGGTTTTCTCCCCGGGTTCAAAGATGAGATCCTCGAAGCACTTCACAGCGGGAATGAAGACCTGGAATACGAAGCCGTCATTGCGGCGGGAAACTGGGAGCTGGACGAGGCGTGGCCCCACATCTCTGGACTCGTCGTCTCAAAGGAAACAGACAAGACCCTGCTGCTGGCCGCCATCGATGCCGCTGCTGCCATACGCCCGCAAGAGGCTGGAGAGACCCTCGCACAACTCCTGGATTCCCAGGACGAAGACATCGTCGATGCAGCCCATGAAGCCATATCCATGGCTGAGGGCTACTTGGCTGCAGAAGCCGAAAACGAAGACGAGGATTCAGCCGGATGAAGTCAGTGACAAGCCCGGGGGGCGGAGGTCTGAAAGCAGGCACCCGGGACCTGCCGACGCCCCCCGGTGCTCGGTGCTGTTCTTGTGAAGCTCATCCGTCCGGTCAGGCAGGGTGCCATGGGCTAAGTAAAGCTCATCACAATAGAGTGTCCACCTCTCAAGTCGTCATTGCGGCAGTCTTTTGGCCGGAATCCGCACAAAAGCTGGATGCCGGCTTAACGGCCATGAGCATCCGCGGCGCTCACCCCCATGCATGGAAATCTATTTCCATGGTAAGATTGCCGGCATGACAAGCGGCGAAATGGACACCTTTTCTGTGGAGGTGTAAGCGGAGCTTGCCCATGCAAGCGACTGCTCTCGGGCAAGCTTCGCCTGGCCCGTGCCACCCCATACGGCGTGGGGCATAAAAGCAGCATCCATCGGCACTCTCGGTTCGTCATCCCCGCAGGTTCCTGGCGGGGATCCGGTGGCCTGCAATCCCACCAAAAGACACTGGATCCCCGCCGGAAGCGCGCGGGAATGACGTTCCCCGGTCGGTGCGCCGGATGATTGCCAGTTGCCCATCGCCCAAGCCAACGGCATTGCACCCCTGTGCTCTTGAGGGGTAAGATTCCACCAAATCTTGTGCGCGCCCGAATCGAACGCGGAGGTCCTCACGCGGGCTTGCGTCCCTCCACCAGACAATCCATGCCCATTCCATACCTCACCTGCTTCACATCCACAAATCCGGCTTTCTGGAGACCCTCCTCGACCTCGCTGAAGGTGTAGGTATCGCCGCCACGGGTGTTCACGAGCATGTTGATGGCAAACATGGCTCCGGCCGGCGGTTCGGTGCGGGATTCATCCATGATGTGATCCCGGATGACCACCGTTCCACGGGGCTCGAGGGCCCTGAACGTCTTCTCGTAGAGACTCAGATTCTCTTCGGGGCTGTTCTGATGAATGATGGCCGACAGGAGTGCCAGGTCACACCCGGTGGGGAGCTCGTCGTGGTAAAAATCTCCGGCCACCAGCTCCACCCGGGTCTCCATTCCTTCCTCGGCAATCCGCTTGCGGGCCAGGGTCAGGACGTTGTCGAAGTCGAAAATGACCGCCGTCATGGATGGATTCTGACGCAGGAACGCGACGGTGTAGGTGCCCGATGCTCCGCCTATGTCCAACAAGCGTTTGAATCGGCTCAAATCGTACTCGGCAGCTATCGTACGGGAGAGCGCCCGGCCTGCCACGTGCATGGCTCCGATGAAAGCCTCCCAGTCCTCGTCATCCATGTGGATGCCCGGCTCCCGCTGGTGATGCCCGCCGGCCTTCACCAGATCCGTGAGGTCGCTCCACGTACGCCAGAGGCGATTCAGATGCATCACCATGGGCCGAACCGATTCGGAATGTCGGGATGAGTAGTACGCTCCGTTTTCCGTCGGTCGGTACACTTCATTCTCTCTTTTCAGAAGATCCAGGGTGACCAGGCAGTCCAACAGACGGGTCGCAGCCCGGACATCCAGCCCCTGTCCTTTTGCCAGCGCCTCGGCAGTGGCCGGCCTTTCATCGAGACTCGTGAAAAGGTCCAATTCCGTTGCCGTCAGGATCACTCGGCTTTTCATGAATCCCCTGGCATCGGCCATAACAGCATCAGCCTTTCCCATTGATCCATCCTCCACAAAAAAGCGCATCAATTCACGGTAAATTTCTGCAGACCGGCAGTGCAAGCTCTCAGAGCCCGTTTGGAGAGCCCCGTTGAACGCCGGTAGCGACCTGATCCGGGCGGGCACAAAGCCCGCTCCTGCATAGATACTCCTTCAATCTGCCCAGACATCCTTTGCACAGAGGACTCCTTCTGACAATAGACAAGTTGAATAGGACCCAAGGACCGGTTTCAAGGGCATACTGCAGAAACCAGAATTTCATTCAGACGCAGACGCCGTAGGGTGTGCAAAGGCCTCAAAATGCATCCAGACCTCATTCCTCTCTCAGCTGTGGATGTAAGATCCCTTTGACAGGAACGTTTGACCCTGCTAGCATCCAATTAAGAAATCTCTTAATTGGATGCCGGTAAATGACATGGAGACAGGTGAGATTCTAGGCCAGTTAAAAGCTTTGGCGGATGAAAACCGCCTGAAGCTTGTGCACCTTCTTCTGACTCAGAACCTGTGCGTCGGCGCACTTGCCCATCGGCTTGGCATCTCCGAGGCGGCTGTTTCCCAGCACCTGCAGGTTCTGAGGAAAGCCGGTCTCATTTGCGGAGAAAAGCGAGGCTATTGGACCCACTACTCGGTGGAAAGGGACACCCTCAAAGGACTGGCCGACCGGCTCAACATGATTGCCGATCAGTCTCCTCTCGCCGAAGGATGCTGCCGCAGGAGCCTGTCGGATGAAGTCACATGCTGCAGAAAGGAGGTGAAGAAGGATGTGTAAATGCGGCTGCGAGCAACCTCAGAAGCTCAAGGGAAAGCCCGAGGAGTGCACTCCCGAGCAAATCAAGGAGTGCCATGGTGAGGGGAAGGATCATCCTTGCGAGGATGAAAAGAAGTAGGGGGGAGTCGGTGAGTCGGTGAATCGGTGAGTCGGTGAATCGGTGAATCGGTGAATCGGTGGATGGGGGGATGGGTGAGTCGGGAAAGCGGAAGTGCAAGATGGGGTCAAAATGTTAGGAGTGAGCCATTTTCGCACGGGGGTTCCTTCATTCACCCATTCCCAACTCGCAAAGGAAGGAGGTGGCCTGCCCGCTGTCGCATCCTTTTCAGAGGGAGCAGAGGAATGAGCTCATGTCTCCAGCGGCAAGCCGGCACCCAGCCCGACCGCTGCATACGGGGAGGCAGTCATGGGCGATGATCGAGCAATATCGCAGGCGAAACCTGCCGATGCGCTGATCGTCGTGGATCAGCTGACCAAGAAGTTCAATGCAGTCACAGCCGTTGACGGGATATCCTTCGAAGTGCATGAGGGAGAGCTCTTCGGCTTCCTCGGACCCAATGGTGCGGGCAAAACCACGACCATCAACATACTGACAGGGCTTGCAAGGCCTGACTCGGGAGCCATCAGGATCGCGGGCATGGATTGCACCAGGAACCCTAAAGCAGCGCAACACATGATCGGAGTTATTCCTGATGAAAGCAACCTCTACCCCGAGTTGTCGGGTTTTGACAACCTCTGCTTCTGCGCTTCGCTTTATGGTATGCGCAAGAAAGAACGCCAGGAGCGGGCGGGAGAACTGCTGAAAGATTTCGGATTGCAGGAAGCGGCGCATCGGAAGTTCGGCGGATACTCCAAGGGCATGAAACGCAAGCTGACCATAGCGGCCGGCATCATTCACTCTCCCCGAATCCTTTTCATGGATGAGCCCACCACGGGTATCGATGTGGGCAGTGCGCGACAGATCAGGCAGCTGATTGGCGACCTTCACCGCGCGGGGACAACGATCTTCCTCACCACCCATTACATTGAGGAGGCTGAACGGCTCTGTCAGCGGATCGCCTTCATCGTGAGAGGGCGCGTTGTGCGGGCGGATGCCATTGCGAACCTGCTGCAACCGATCCGGGAGAGGAAAGCAATAGTCATTTCTGTTCTGAACGCTGAGAGTGACCTGTGCAGCCGACTCGCGGCGGCCTTCCCCCATCTGGAGTTTAAAGCTGCTACTAGGGAACAGGTCCGCGTTGAGTCCTCGGAATCCATCAGCGTCAGCCCGCTCTTGCGTTTCATTGAGGACCAGGGAGCCGAAATTGCCGAAATCCGCAGGATCAGGCTTTCATTGGAGGAGGTGTTTGTTCAGGTGAGCGGTATCGAGCTGGATGCAATGAAGAGGGAAAAGGAAAAATCGGGAGGCGGTTCGTGAAGCGCTGGATTGCTTTCTGGAACATCATGCTGAAAGATATGCGGGCCTATTATCTCAAGCCGCCGAACATCAGCTGGGGGCTCATGTTTCCTGTGGCCTGGACCGGCATGTTCTTCATCAAATCCGGCGGGGGACTGGACAGTATTCTCACGCTGCTCCCCGGTGTGATCGCGATTTCTGTTCTCTTCGGGACCACCTCCATGCTGGCGGTGACCGTGACGTTCGAGAAAAAGAACCGGTCGTTCGAGCGTTTGCTGCTCGCCCCGATTCCACTGGGGCTCCTCATGCTGGCCAAAACAAGCGGCGCCATTCTTTTCGGGGTGGCCAACGCATTCGTCCCCATCATCCTGGCCCTATTCCTGGCCGACCTCTCCCGGGTTGCCTGGATGACCCTATTGCCGGCGATTGTATTGATCGCGATCGTCTCGACCTTCCTGGGCCTTTTCATCGCGGTTTCAGTCAGTGAGGTTTTTGAGGCGCAGACGTTTTCCAACTTTTTCCGCTTTCCGATGATCTTTCTCTGCGGGCTGTTCTTTCCGGTCGAGTCTCTTCCGGACCTTCTGCGTCCCCTGTCTTATCTGCTCCCACTCACCTATGGAGCCGACATTCTCCATGGCGCGGTACATGGGAAGAGCATCATGCCCCTTGGCTTGGATTTTTGCGTCATCGCCGGGTTCTGCGTCGTTCTGTTCGCCATCAGCTTGAGGAACATTCACAGAAAGTGGATCGTCTGAGCTCCAGCGAAGGAATGGGCTTCAACTCGGCGCGATCAGGCCTGGGAACGGCGATTCTGCCGCGAGGATACATCTTTGAGCGCAATGAGGAGATGTTGAAAGAGGCGACCGATGAACAGCTCATGCAATCCGTTGCCAGCGGGAACCTCGATGCGTTCAGCGAGCTCGTTTGGCGCTACCAGGCCCTTGCCTGGAAGACGGCTCACCGGTTTCTTGGCGACTCGATGGAGTCCGAGGATATCGTCCAGGCCGCTTTTCTCAAGATTTTGGAGGCTGCTCCCCGTTATCGAGCCACTGCAACGTTTCGCACCTATTTTTACCGCACCCTTACCCGCCTTTGCATCGACCGTACCCGCAAAAAGCAACCCACGAGACTACAGGATGCTCCGGAGGCGGTAGACCCATCGCCCGATCCCTCAGATGTCCTCGTCGAAAGAGAGCGGGGAGCTGAAGTCCATGCAGCGCTCTCTGCCCTCCCACCCAACCAGAAAGCTGCCATGATCCTCAGGCACTATGAGGGATTGAGTTATGCCGAGATTGCTCCGATTCTCGGTGTCTCGCCCAAAGCGGTCGAAGGCCTTATCAGCCGCGCAAGAACCTCCCTTCAAGCTCTTTTGTCCCATCTCCAACAAAAATAGAAAAACTGGTTTTGGAGCGGGGGTTTTTGGCTTCTCGTTCGTTTATGCCTTTGAAAGGAGATGGCCATGAACTGCAGGATGCTCCCATCCCGCCTGAATGCATACGTGGATGAAGAGATGCCGGCAAATCTCCGGCGTGAGATCGACGAGCATCTCAGTGCCTGCCCTGCTTGCCGCAGCCAGGTCGAGTGCATCCGGGCGGTTGGAAACATACTCGATAGCCTGAGCGTTCCCCCGCTGCCGGAGGGGTTTTCTGCTCGGGTCATGGCAGAAGCGAGGAGAATGGCGCCTTTTACCGATAAGAGGAAATCCTTCTTTCCCCTCAAATGGCAACCGCTTCAATGGCTTCTCGATCTATCGGTTCCCATGCGGGTGGCCGCCTGCACCGTGGCTCTCATGGCCTGTCTCCTCGGGATGTTCATGAGCAGAGAGCTTTCCCTTTCGGGAAATCAGCGAGCATCTGTTGCGGAAACAGAGAGCCTGGACGGGTTCGAGTGGTTCAGCCCCACTCCGCCGACATCGCTGGGTTCCGCCTATCTCTCCCTGGCGGCGAACGATTAGAGAAGGAAATGTGGATCATGAATGGGAACATGAAGCAAATCCTCGTGATCGCCTCGGTCGCTTTGAACCTCGTTTTTATTGCGACATACGCGATCTACAAGCTGCCCTGGCTGTCCGGGGTGGATCAGTCGCAGGCTCCCAGAGGACCGCTTTTCCTGCAGCTCGACCTTACGTCCGATCAGCGTATACGGTTCGAGGCGGAGCGGAAGAGGTTCCATGCACGTCTTCAGGAGTTGGGACTGGAGATCAAGGCAAGGCAGATCGAGCTCATCGATCACTTGGGTGCGGCACCTCCCGATCATGAGGAGATAGAAAAAAGGCAGGCAGAGATTCATCGACTGCAGGGAGCGGTTCAGGAACGGGTGATTGACCATTTTCTTCAGGAGAGCTCAATCCTGACCTCTGAGCAGCGAGTCCGCTTTTTCGATCTCATCAAGGCGCGCATCGGAACCAGCGCGCAAGCATGCCCGCCCTGGATGAAATCCTTCGAGCATGGCAGGACGGGGGAAGGGCCGGAGTGAACAAGGCGTTTTTCTTCATCGACGAGAAACTGGAAGGTGCTTTGCAAGGAAGAAGAAATCCCGTCGTTTGATCATCCTGTTGGTTCTCCTCGTGCTCGCCTTAAGCGGGGTCGGATGGTGGAATTACGCGCCCACCACAAAGAATGTGGAACCGACAGGTCCCGCAACCACGAGGGCCATCCGCAGGGATTTCTCGTCAACTGTCTTGGCTACGGGCGCCGTCAAATCGCAGGTGGGCTCCGAAGTGAAGGTCGGGGCGCGCATCTCGGGCAAAGTGATACGGCTCTACGCCAATATCGGGGATTTCGTCAAGAAGGACCAGGTCATAGCAGAACTCGAAAAGGAAGACCTCACCGCGAGGGTTGAGCGCAACAAAGCCGAGCTTGCCGTGGCTGAAGCCAGAATCGAAGACGTTCAGGCGCGACTCAAGCTCGCGGAAGTGCAGCTCCAGAGGCATAAAGAGCTCATCGTGAGCCGCGCCGTCAGCCAGGATGCCCTGGATATCGCCGCAAAGGAGCTTGCCGTCAACGAGGCTGGGCTTCGGCGGGTTCTTGGCGCACGGTGCCGGGACATTCGGGTGCAGTTTCTCATCGAGTCGGTTCTGTTGGCGGGAACCGGCGGGGCAACGGGCGTCCTTGTGGGAATTGGATGCGCGTATGGGCTGTCTGCCCTGGGATACTGGGAAACCCTGATCTCCTGGCCTTCAACCGCCATGGCTTTTGGGTTTTCAGCAATACTGGGGGTTTTCTTCGGAATGTATCCCGCTTCACGGACCGCTGGTCTGGAGCCCATCGAGGCTTTGCGCGCGGAATGATTTTGAATCGACAGAAGGTGGTAAGCAACATGGTGCGCATTCGTCGTCGAGAAAGGAATAGTGTGCTCTTGAAGATCGATTCGGCTCCCTGCGGCAGTCCTCCTCCATCGCTTATGCTTCTCTTTGGCTCCTTTCTCCGGCTGGGGATCACCGCTTTCGGCGGTCCCGCCATGATCCCTTATGTCCGCAGGATGGCCGTGGGGCAGGAAAAGTGGCTGGACGGCGATTCCTTCCAGGATGGCGTGGCCCTTTGCCAGACGATCCCGGGGGCAACCGCCATGCAGACGGCTGCATTCGTAGGCTTAAAAGCTCGTGGCGTACTCGGCGCGGCGGCAAGCTACATCGGATTCATCCTGCCGGCCTTCGTCCTGATGCTGGCCCTTTCCTTCGGTTACGCGCGCACCCACCAGCTCCCGGCAGTGGTATCCATATTCAGCGGCCTGCAGGCCGTTATCGTGGCCGTTGCTGCCAATGCGACCCTGTCCTTCGGAAAGATCTCCCTCAAGAACTGGAAAAGCGTATCTCTCGCTCTGATTGCTGCAGCGCTCTTCTGGCTCAAGGCGAACCCAGTCTTCATCATTCTCCTGGCCGCTCTACTTGGAATGCTGCTGGACGGGAGGCAAGCCGGCTCTCGCAGTGTCCACCATTCGAGCCAGATGCCGCCTACGATTCACCCGCTGCTGCTCCTTCTCCTTGCTTCCGCCGCGGGACTGGCCCTGCTCCTCTTTTTCCGAAAGGAGCTTTTCCATCTTGCTGTGCTCATGGCCAGGATCGATCTCATAGCTTTCGGCGGCGGGTTTGGCTCCGTGCCCCTCATGTTCCACGAGATCGTCGAGGTCCGTTCCTGGATGGACGGCCCGACGTTTCTCAACGGGATCGTTCTCGGTCAGTTCACGCCAGGCCCCATCGTGATCACGGCAACCTTTGTGGGCTACCTGGTGCACGGCCTCCCTGGGGCCCTCGTCGCGACCATCGCCATCTTCCTGCCTTCCTTTCTCATTGTGGTCGGGGTTGCCCCCTGGTTTGACCGGATGCGCTCATCGCCCTGGTTCACAAGTGCCATCGGCGGAATTCTGTGCTCGTTTGTAGGCCTGCTCCTTTCCGTCACCATCCGTTTCGGACTGAACGTCCAGTGGACCTGGGCCCATGCGGCTCTGGCACTGGCTGCATTTGCAGCGCTCTACCATAAAGTGGACATTCTCTGGGTTGTCCTTGCGGGGACAGCGGTATCGGCATTCGCCTTTTAGTGAATTTTTCTGAAGGACTCGACCGATGTGGATCGTCCAACTCGCTCTCCGCCGCCCCTACACCTTCGTGGTGGCGGCGCTGGTACTTCTGCTGCTGACCCCTTTCGTGCTGCTGCGGACGCCGACGGATATCCTTCCGAGCATCAACATCCCGGTCGTGAGCGCCGTTTGGCTCTACAACGGGCTGAGCGCCAGGGAGATCGAGCAGCGGATCATCTACAGCCATGAGCGCATCATCAGCGCCCAGGTGGCCGATATCGAGCACATCGAGTCCACTTCGTACAACGGGGCGGGCGTCATCAAGGTTTTTCTCCAGCCCGGCGCCTCCATATCCGACGGTGTGGCCCAGATGACGGCCAGCGGACAGGCGGTTTTGCGTTTTCTGCCGGCCGGCACCACCCCACCTATTATCATACGCTATAATGCTTCAACGGTCCCGATCCTGCAATACAGCCTGGCGAGCAGGAAGCACTCCGAGCAGGAGCTGCAGGACCTGGCATTCACCCAGGTCCGGGTCGGCCTCATGACCGTGCGGGGGGCTTCCGTTCCGTATCCCTACGGGGGGAGGGCGCGAGTCGTCGCCGTCGATCTCGATCTTGCCGCGCTCCAGGCCAAAAACCTGGCTCCCCAGGATGTGGTCAACGCCTTCAACGCCCAGAATTTCATCCTTCCCAGCGGTACGGCCAAGATCGGGGAAAGAGAATACAATGTCTCCCTGAACAGCAGCCCGGAAGTGCTGACGGAACTGAACGATCTCCCCGTCAAGACTGTGAACGGTGCGGTGATTCGCGTGGGCGACGTGGCGCAGGTCCACGACGGCTACCAGCCTCAGCAGAACGTTGTCCGCCTGGATGGTCTGCGCGGTGTGCTCCTCACGGTTCTCAAGAGCGGTTCGGCCTCGACCCTCAGCGTGGTCGACGGTGTGAAGCAGGCCATGCCCCGGATTCTGAGCGGTCTCCCGCCCGAGATCGAGACCAGGGAATTTGCGGACCAATCCATCTTTGTCCGGGCAGCGGTGAATGGCGTCGTGATCGAGGGACTCGTCGCGGCTGGCCTGACCGCCGTCATGATTCTGCTTTTCCTCGGATCGTGGCGGAGCACCTTCATCATCGCCCTTTCGATCCCCCTTTCCGCTTTGAGCTCCCTGGCCATCCTCAGCGCCCTCGGCGAGACCATCAACCTCATGACCCTGGGGGGGCTGGCCCTGGCTGTCGGCATTCTGGTGGACGACGCCACGGTCACCATCGAGAACATCCACTGCCACATGGCTCAGGGGAAGCCCAACATTCAGGCCATCCTCGATGGAGCGCAGGAGATTGCCCTTCCGGCTTTCGTGTCTACCTTGTGCATCTGCATCGTATTCGTTCCCATGTTCTTCCTGACCGGAGTGGCGCGCTATCTCTTTGTGCCGCTGGCCGAGGCGGTCGTGTTTGCGATGCTGACGAGCTACGTCCTCTCGCGCACCCTGATCCCGACGCTGGTCATGTGGTTCTATCGCGACATCGAGCATCTCGCCCACGGAGCCGTCGATCCCGACGATGTGAAGCCGCACCCGTCCCCCCCAACGCAAAGACTCTTCGAGCGTGCTTTCGAGAGGTTTCGGGAGGGCTACCGCCGGGCCCTGGGCCGGGTGCTTTCGCACCGCGTTGCCTTCGCCACTCTCTTTCTCGCTTTCTGTGTGGGAACGTGGCTCCTTGTCCCCGTCCTGGGCCGGGATTTCTTCCCATCGGTGGACGCGGGCCAGTTCCGGCTGCACCTGCGGGCCCAGGGCGGCATGCGCATCGAAGAGACCACAAGGCTCGTGGACCGGGTCGAGGGCGTCATCCGCGAAGTGGTCCCACACAATGAGCTCGGAGGCATCCTCGACAACATCGGGATCCCCAGCGGCGGCATTCCTCTCACATACATCGACAACGGCCTCACGGGAACCAGGGATGCGGATATTCTCGTCTCCCTGAAACGAGGCCACCGGACAACGGCCGATTATGTCCGGGACCTGCGCGCCCGCCTCAACCGGGATTTCCCGGGGGTGATTTTCTATTTTCTTCCAGCGGACATCGTGAATCAGACGATCAACTTCGGACTCCCGGCCCCCTTCGACATCCAGATCGTGGGAAGGGACCGGGAAAGGAACCGTGCCGTCGCAAACGGGCTCATGGAAAAGATTCGCCGTATCCCCGGCGCCGTGGACCTGCGTGTGCAGCAGCCCGCCGACCAGCCCGAAATCCACTTCGACATCGACAGAACCAAGGCTTCCCTGGTCGGCCTCACCCAGCGCGATGCGGCCAACTCCATGCTGCTGAGTCTCAGCGGAAGCAGCCAGGTGCAGCCCAACTACTGGCTCAATCCGCGCTCCGGGGTCCAGTACCTGGTCAATATCAGGGTCCCGGAGCACCCGATGGATTCACTCACAGCCATCAACTCCATCCCGGTGAACGCCGCCGGCAGGAACAATTCGCAAGTCCTCGCCAACCTCGCATCCTTCAATCGCACGAGCGGATCTCCCATCTTCTCCCACTATAACGTCATGCCGGTCATCGACATCTTCGGAGGCGTCAGCGGCCGCGACCTGGGCGGAGTGCTCCGGGATATCACTCCCCTCGTCGAGGAGGCCAAAAAGGAGCTTCCGAAGGGGAGCTTCATCATGCTGCGGGGCCAGGCGGATACGATGGAGAAGAGCTTCAAGGGCCTCGCTGTCGGGCTGGGACTGGCGATCGTGTTCATTTACCTGCTCCTGGTCGTGAATTTCCAGAGCTGGCTCGACCCCTTCATCATCATCACAGCGCTGCCGGGTGCCCTGGCTGGGGTGGTGTGGGGGCTTTGTCTCACATTCACAACGATCAGCGTTCCCGCGCTCATGGGGGCCATCATGAGCCTGGGGGTGGCCACGGCCAACTCGGTCCTGGTCGTGAGCTTTGCGCGCAGCCATCTCCGACAGGGTCTGGATCCGCTCACGTCGGCATGGGAAGCCGGAGTCGGCCGCCTGCGCCCCGTGCTCATGACGGCCCTTGCCATGATCATCGGCATGATCCCCATGTCCCTGGCACTGGGTGAGGGCGGCGAGCAGAATGCGCCCCTCGGCCGCGCAGTGATCGGAGGGCTCATTCTCGCCACTGTGGCGACGCTCTTTCTTGTGCCTGCAGTATTCAGCCTGCTCCATAGGAAGACGGTGGGTCGGTGAATCGGTGAATCGGTGAATCGGTGAATCGGTGAATCGGTGAATCGGTGAGTCGGTGGGTCGGTGAGTCGGTGAATCGGTGAGTCGGTGAATCGGTGAATCGGTGGGTCGGTGAATGAGGAGGTGATTAGTGGGATATCAGAGTTTTCGGGAATTGAGGGTCTGGCAGGAAGCGAAGAAGCTTGCTGTCGAGATTTATAAGCTTACCTCCTCAGGCAGGTTATCCAAGGATTTCGGTCTCAGGGACCAGATGCAAAGGGCGGCGGTATCCGTTGCGTGCAACATCGGCGAAGGCTACGAGAGGAAGTCCGATGTCGAGTTCATACGGTTTCTTTACATATCCAAGGGTTCCCTCAGTGAGCTCATCACTCAGCTTGAGATTGCGATGGAGGTAGGTTTCATCCCGGAGGAGATTCACTCGCCTGTAGTGGACCAGTGCAACAAAGTGGGAGCGATGCTCACTAAACTCATCCAGTCAAGGAAATCGAAATGAGCCAGAACCCCGATTCACCGAGCAACCGATCGACCGATTCACCCATTCACCGATCAACCGATTCACCCACTCACCGATCGACCGATTCACCCACTCACCGATTCACCCATTCACCGATCGACCGATTCACCGATCGACCGATTCACCGATTCACCGCCGTTTTTCTACTGATCGTAATCGGTGTGTTCGCGGGCCTCATGCCGAGGAATCGCCAGCATAGCGAACTGGGCGCCGAGACTCACGAGCTTTCCGTCCCGACCGTAACTGTCGTCTCGCCAAAACCCGGGCAATCCACGGTGGGCCTGCCGCTGCCCGCCGAGATCAAGCCATGGGCGGAAGCGCCCATTCATGCGCGTGCCAACGGCTACTTGAAGCGCAGGCTTGTGGACATCGGCACCCACGTCGAAGAGGGGCAGCTTCTGGCCGAAATCGACACACCGGAGCTCAACCAGGAGCTCGAGCGTGCCCGGGCGCAGCTCGCCCAGGCGGAAGCAGCCCTGGGACTTGCCGGAATCACTGCCAAACGGTGGGCCGATCTCTTGAAGACGGCCAGTGTGAGCGAGCAGGAAAACGCCGAGAAGCAGGCTGACTTCAAGCTCAAGACCGCCCTTGCCGAGTCGGCGCGGGCGGAGGTGAGGCGGCTCGAGAAGCTCCAGTCCTTCGCCCGAGTGACTGCCCCATTTGCGGGCACCATCACGGTCCGCAACGTCGATTCGGGAGACCTCATCGTGGCAGGCACCGGGAAAGAGCTCTTTCATCTGGCTCAAACCCGGAAGCTCAGAGGCTTCGTGCAGGTCCCCCAGGCCATGGCGCGAAGCATCCGCACCGGGCAGGCTGCGGAGATGACCCTCCCGGAGCTTCCCAGCCGGCCATTCCCGGCCAAAGTGATTCGCACAGCGGGCGTCATTGCGGCGGATTCCAGGACCCTCCTGGTCGAGCTGGAGATCGACAACACGAAGGGTGAAATCCTGGCTGGAAGCTACGCCCAGATGCGATTCACCGAGGCGAAGACGGAGCCGGTCCTGACGCTTCCTGCAAATACGATCCTGTTCCGTTCGGAAGGGCCGCAGGTCGGCGTCGTGCTGGAGGAGGGCAAAGTGGAGGTGCGCACGGTGAAGCTCGGACGTGACTTCGGCCGGACGATTGAAATCCTCTCGGGGTTGGATGCAAAAGACCGTGTGATCCTGAACCCTTCGGAATCACTCGCGAGCGGTGTCACTGTGTCCATAAGTGGGATGACCCAAACGGAAAAAGGTCCATGAAGATACCCTCCCGTCGCATACGCGGTGTTGTGATCATCCGCCGTATTTTCACCTTCCCGTTGTTGATGGTCACGATGATGGCCGGCTGTGTTGTCGGTCCCGATTATCAGCGACCGGAAGCCACTGAGATTCCCGAGTCCTACACGGGGGCCGTCGGTGACTGGAAAATGGCCAGCCCACAGGCTCATCTTCCCAAGGGCAACTGGTGGGAGCTCTTTGGCGACCATGAGCTCGATGAACTGGCTGCCGCGGCCGCGGCAGCCAACCAGGACCTCAGGGCGGCTGTCGCCAGGTTCGATCAGGCGCGCGCCGCCGCCGATGTTGTGCGCTCGGGCCTCTTCCCTCGCCTTGGAGCCTCTTTCCAGCCTGTCAGGCTGCGCGACTCCGAAAACCGCCCGGCTGGAGGAAGACCGGGCGAAACCTATGACAGTTTCACCGTACCCTTTGATCTCAGCTATGAGATCGATCTATGGGGCCGTGTGCGGCGTGCGGTCGAATCCGCTACGGCCCATGAGGAGGCTGTTGCTGATGATGTCGAATCAGTGAGGCTGGCCATACAGGCTGAGGTCGCAGCGGACTATTTCGCCCTTCGAGCCCTCGATGCGGACAAGGCTTTACTTCTGTCCAGCATAGAGGTCTACCGGAAATCCCTTGAATTGGTCCGAAACCGCAGAGCAGGCGGCATGGTGTCCGATCTCGATGTGGCCCAGGCGGAGACCGTCCTCAAGAGTGCCGAAGCTCAATTGCCGGACAACGCGCTGCAGCGGGCGAAATTCGAGCATGCGCTGGCGGTCTTGACCGGAAAGAACGCCTCACTTTTTCACCTGGCCGAACGACCGCTCGAGGTGGGACCGCCGGCCATCCCGACCGGCCTGCCTTCCGAGCTGCTCGAAAGGAGGCCCGACATCTCCGCCGCCGAACGTCGCATGGCCGCAGCCAATGCCAACATCGGTGTCGCGACGGCGGCATTCTTCCCGACGGTGAAGTTCAATGGGCTGGCCGGGTTTCAGAGTGCCGACGCGGGGATGTTGTTCGACTGGCCGAGCCGCCTCTGGGCCGTCGCACCGACCATTTCGTTGCCGCTCTTCCAGGGAGGACAGCTCGCCGCCAACCTTCGCCAGGCCAGAGCGGCGCACGAGGAAGCCGTCGCCCGTTACCGCCAGACGGTGCTCGCGGCTTTCGCAGAGGTGGAGAACAATCTCGCAGCCGAGCAGCTCCTCACCGACCAATACGAGCGGGTGACGGATGCTCTGAATGCAGCCCGAAAGCAGCTGGAAATCGCCAACAACCGCTACAGCTCCGGGCTTGTGACGTACCTCGAAGTGGCGACTGCGCAGAACGTCGCCCTCGGGCTGGAACGCGCCGGAGCCAGGTTGCGCGGACAGCAACTGGTGGCGGTCGTGAGCCTCATTAAATCACTCGGAGGAGGCTGGCGGATCGATTGATCGGTCGGTCGCCAAAATGCCATTTTGGGAGCTCCCCTGCACCCATCGTTCTCCAATGCTCCGATAACCCCATTCACTCGCTGCCGTTTTCTCAGTTTGGAGCGCAAGTTTATCCAGTTTGAGTTGTTTAAAGGTTACCAGAGGGATTCGTACACTCGCGCGTTGATGCGGCGGCTGCAAAAGCAGAAAGAGGGGAGGAGCTTATGAACGTGATGGATTACCTGTACGTGACTTTTCCGGTTTCCGGGGTGCAGACGTGGATCTTCCTGCCCCCCCTGGTGGCCTTTCTCGTGTCCACGTTCACATCCATGGGTGGAGTGTCGGGAGCATTTCTCCTGCTCCCGTTTCAGGTGAGCGTCCTCCGCTTTGTGACGCCCTCGGTGAGCGCGACCAACTTTGTCTTCAACATCGTGGCGATTCCCAGCGGAGTCTACCGCTACCTCAAGGAAGGTCGAATGGCCTGGCCTCTCACGTGGGTGGTGATCGTGGGAACGCTTCCCGGTGTGTTCATCGGCTATTACCTGAGGGTGCTCTACCTCCCGGACCCCAAGTCCTTCAAGTTCTTTGTGGGGTTTGTGCTTCTTTATATCGGAGTCCGCCTCCTCTATGAGATGACGGAGCGTTCTCAGCGGGGCAAGAAGGAGATGAAAGCCCTCGAAGAAAAGTTCAACCGGCACGCCAGGAAGCTCAAGGAGGATCAATCCGCAAGAGTATCGTCCGGGCTTCCCCCTGAAGCCGTGGTCAAAACCATCTCATGGTCTCTTGCACGAGTGGAATACGAATTCTGGGGGCAGCGCTTCATATTCAGCACGCCGGGGATGTTCATGCTCGCCTTTGTCGTGGGAATCATCGGCGGGACCTACGGGATCGGAGGGGGAGCGATCATCGCACCGTTTTGCGTAGCCGTGTTTCACCTGCCGGTTTACACGGTTGCGGGGGCCGCTCTGCTGGGGACGTTCATCACATCCGTAGCAGGAGTCTTCTTCTACAGTGTGATACCGGCGAAAGCCGGGCTCTCCTGCGCACCGGACTGGCTGCTCGGGGTCCTCTTCGGCGCCGGCGGGTTTGCCGGAATGTACACCGGGGCCAGACTGCAGAAATTCATACCCCAGAAATACTTGAAGCTCATTCTGGGGATCATCATCACTTTCCTGGCGGGAAGCTATATCATTCAATACTTCATGAAGTAGCAGGGGGTCCGGGTTGGATGTGTCCATCGGTCGAAAACGGCGCCGGCAGCCGACGACGTCGTCATCGCGGCCTCTGATGCCGCCAGCCATGTGCGCTCCGGCCGGAACAAAGAGGGAGAAGCCATGAGTATATCAATATGTCCGACGGACAGGATGCGGAAATTGCTCATTGCAACCGACGGATCGGAATCCTGCAGGGGTGCGGAAAAGGAGGCCATCAAACTTGCGAAGATCTGCTCAAGCAAGCTCCTTGCGCTTTCGGTTGTCGTGACCAACCGGGAATACGAGGACGTCCTTCCCTGGGTCGTGGAGCAGGCCGAAAAAGAGATGCGCGCACATCTCGATTCGGTCAGAGAGCGAGCCGCCGGAGAGGGTGTTGATTGTGAGATCGTGATCCATCCGGGCGAAGACCCCTATCTGGACATTGTGGACGAGGCGAACAAGAGCGGGGCGGACCTGATCGTTATGGGCACGCACGCGAGGACGGGCATCAAAAGGCTTCTCTTGGGACGTCTCACCGCGAGGGTGATTGGTCATTCCCCCTGCAACGTTCTCGTGGTCCCCCCGGAGTGCGAAGTGAACTACGACCGCATCCTGCTCGCAGCCGACGGCTCCAGGTACAGTGCAGCCGCTTCCCTGGAGGCCCTTGCCATCGCCAAACAGTGCAACAGCACCCTCTTTCAGCTCAGTGTGATCCCTCCGAATGCAACGCCGGCAGAGCTTTCCGAGGCTGAAATTCTGGTGGATCAGCTTGCCGGGCGCGCGAGCAGCGAAGGGGTTCGAAACGAAGGATGGGTAGCCAGGGGAAAGCCCCACGAAGAGATCATCAAGGCCGCACTGGAGAAGAGCTCCGGACTCATCGTGCTTGGCAGTCATGGATTGACGGGACTCAGAAGCCTGCTTATGGGCAGTGTGACGGGACAGGTCATCAGTCATGCTCATACCGCCGTTTTGGTCGTCAAGCTGAGGCAGGATTAAAGGTTCCGGGACCCGGCAATCTTCAGGCCCTCGCGGGGCGACAGGGTCCAGGTCAACGCATACCCGGACATTTATGGAGCCGGGCGGCTTCCTCATGAATGATTCGGCTTTACGGAACACACTCCCACGGATTGGCCGGTAAGACGCATGGAACAGAGCGATTTCAATCTGGTTGAGGCCGTGGGAGCCGGAGACCATCAGGCTTATGAATTTCTGGTGCGAAAACACCAGAGGTCTGTCTTCAATTTCGTTTACAGGATCCTGGGAGACAGGCATTCGGCAGAGGACGTGCTCCAGGAGGTGTTCTGGGCGCTCTATCGGGCAGCCCCGAGGTTCGAGGCCCGGGCGCAGGTATCGACCTGGCTTTTCAAGGTAGCCTACAATCTTTCCCTGAACGAGATAAAGAGGCGCAAGCGCTTTTTCGATCTCCGTGAAGCTCTCCGCGCTTACCCACGCACCGAAACCGGCCCGTCTGCCTTGAGCGCCCTTGAAGCCAGTGAGCTGGAACAGGAAGTCATGTCGGCCCTGAATCGGCTTCCTGGAAATCAGAAGGCCGCCCTGCTCCTCAGGGTGAGTGAAGAGCTCTCGTATGCCGAGATCGGTGAGATCCTTTCTGTTTCCGTTTCAAGCGCGGAATCGTTGATCTTCAGGGCGCGCAGCCGATTGAGGCAGCTTTTGAAAAAGCAAGGAAAGGAATGAAAGCGATGCGGTGTCAAGACATCCAAAGAAACCTCTCGGCCTATATCGACGGTGAGCTGGATTCGGCATCCTCCCGACGCGTGAAGCATCATCTCGGCCAATGCGGGACGTGCCGTGGGGTGGCTGCCGACTTCCGAAACGTTGATGACCTGGTGCGAAACCTTTCGAAGTTGGATACGAGCTCTGATTTCGCAGGACAACTCCTGGAGATGGTGGGAGAGTCCCACGGCTCGACAACTGAAGAGGGGTTGGACCGATCGCCGTTTGCAGTGCTGATGCGGTTCATGTCGCGCTTCATGGATCTGCTGGAGACAGGGAGCTCGCCCAGCACGCGCACGCTCGATGAGTTTGATGATTTTCCCCCGTTCTCTCTGGGCTCCATTTACCTCAAATTGCTGGATCAACCGGGACGAGGGTAAGCAATGGCTCTCACGTATTTTACACTGGGCGTCGCGACCGCCCTCGCCGCTGCGGCAGCCGCCTTGTCGGCTCTCTATTTCTATCTCAAATCCGTCCGCAACGCTGCCCGAATCAAGGGCTATCTCGATCTGATTCCCGATCTCACGGCGGAGCAGAAAGCGGCGGTGCAGGAAATTCGTGTTACCTTTCTGCCCAAGGTCGCCCGGATTCGGGAGAGCCTCCGACGCGAAAGGGCCGAGCTCGCGAGGCTCCTCTTCACCGATCCGCCGGACAGGGACAGGATCTATGCCGTCGCGCGGCAGATCCTGTTGCACCAGTCGGACCTGGAAAGCGAAGTGATCGAGCACATCCTGGAGGAAAGAGAGCTTCTCTCGGCCTCACAACAAAGACGGTTTTACGAAATCATTGTCGAGCAGTTCTCCTCGGGGGGGCTCGGGGTCCATGATGTGCGAGGCAAAAATTGACCGGAAGGGAATCCACCGGAGCTGATCATGATCAAGCCTGGTAACGAACGAGCAATTTTATCGAATACGCTGGCCCTGGCTGCATGCATCGTCTTTCTTGCTGCGCTCATCTCGTGCACCCAGGGGGAGGAGGCCACTCACGTCGACTTTTCAAAACGGGAAGAGATCGGGTTCGAGGAGGCCCCTGACACGATCACCTATGCCTATGTGCCCCAGTACTTTCATCGTGTCTCCTTCGAGCGCCATCATCCGCTCATTGAATATCTGAAGCGTGAAACGGGCCTTCCCATCAGGCAGGTGTTCCCCGACAGCTTCGATGACTACATCAAGATGTGCGGTCAGGGAAAGGTCGATATCTCGTTCGCCAATCCTTTCATTTATGCAAAGGTGGCCCAGCGCTACGGGGTCCAGGCATTTGCCCGAATCATCGAGCTTGACGGCAGGCCGGATTTCCGTGGGCAGATTATCGCCCGAAGCGACAATGAAGCGATCCAGACCCTGGAGGACTGCAGGGGAAAACGCTGGGTCGCCGTCGACGCCTCCTCAGCCGGAGGATATCTCTACGCCCTGGGCCATTTCTTCGATCACGGGATTCGAAAGGAAGATTTCAGCGAGATCGCGTTTGTGCCGGGTCCTGGAGGACAGCAGGAAAAAGTCGTCCTCGCCGTTTACAGAGGGAGATACGACATAGGGTCCGTCAGAGAGGGGACGCTCGACCTGGTAGCCGATAAGATCGATCTCAGTCAGATCAGGGTCCTTGCCCATACTTCCTACTACCCCGGCTGGATGTATGCCTATCGTAAAGATCTCGATCCCAAGGTCTTGAGTGCCATCAAGGGAGCGTTCCTCAAGATCGACTGCATGAGCCCCGAGTACCGTCCCATCTGCGATTCAGCCCATTTTGCCGGCATCATTGCGGCAGAAGACAGTGACTACGACTCGATCAGGGAGCTTGCCACGAAGCTTGGGATCGATCTCAACGAGTAGGATGGCAGCCATGATTTCTCCAGTAAGCTTCCGCACCAAACTCTCTGTCGCGATGATTGCCCTTCTGCTTCTGCTGGGGGTCTCCCTCGCTCTCATTATCAGCAAGACGGCCTCCGAGGCGCTGGTCGAAGAGAGCAAGAAACAGGGCATATCGAGCGTTGTCCACGTTCGGGCACGCATCGGGGAGCCGCTTCTTGCGATGGACTATCTGCGCATGAAAGACCTGGTGGACGAGGCAATCCGGACGAGCGACGATATCTCCTTCGTCTTTGTTCAGGGGAATCATGGAAAGCCCCTTGTCCACAGTTTCACGGGAGGCTTTCCGGTTGATCTGGCCAATGCGAACGCCGTGGAGAGTAATGAAGCCTTCCGCTTGAAGCTCATCTCAACGGGGAAGGAGCTCATCTATGATTTTGCTGCTCCCGTCGTCATCGGAAAAGAACGCCTCGGCACCGTGCGTCTGGGAGTTTCGCAGAAGAGAATCGGAGAAGCGGTGAGGCGGCTCCTTTGGACCATTTTCGCAGCTACGGGCATTGTGGTTGTCTTTGCGGCGCTGCTTGGAACCATGTTCGCCCGTACGATAACGAAAAGGATCGAGCTGCTTCAGCACTCAGCTGAAGAAATCGTGAACGGGAATCTGGACATTCAGACCATTCGCGCACCCAAGCTTTCGTGCTGGCAGTACATGGGATGCGAAAAACCCCACTGCCCGGCCTACGGCAGATCCGGTCACCGATGCTGGTATGTTGCAGGAACCCTTTGTCCCTCTTGCATTGAGGGAGAATATGCCCGGAAAATCTCGACATGCCGGAGCTGCCCCGTCTACCGCGCCAATTCAGGAGATGAGATCCAGCGCCTTGCCGAGTACTTCGATCTCATGGCCATGACGCTCAAACGGCGCATGGAGGACCTGAGGACCCTTCAGGAACGTATGGTCCAGTCCCAGAAGCTCGAGTCGCTGGGCCAGCTTGCTGCAGGGGTTGCCCATGAACTCAATACCCCGCTGGGCATCGTTCTTGGCTACACACAGCTTATGCTGGATGACTTTTCGAGTGACTCTGAGTACCACGAGTGGCTGAAGATCCAGGAAAAGCACCTGCGCGCCTGCAAGAAGATCGTTTCGGACCTTCTGCGATTCTCCAGGACAACCGAGACCGACAAGAAGGCGATCAATCTGAATGAGGTTTTGGACCAGGTGCTTTCCGTTGTCGAGCACACCTTTGGTTTGGAGAACATCAGCATCGAGCGGCAGCTTGAACCCGATTTGCCGCTGATTTTTGGTGATCAGGAAAAGCTCCAGCAGATTTTCATCAATCTCCTGAATAACGCTTATGACGCCATCGGCTCCGATGGGAGGGTGATCATCTGGACCCGCCGGGACTTGGAAAAGGATCAGGTCTTGGTCTCTGTGGCCGACTCCGGTTCCGGGATTCCTCCGGACGTGCTGGGCAAGATCTTCGACCCCTTTTTCACGACAAAGCCCGTTGGCAAAGGCACAGGGCTGGGGCTCTCCGTCACCTTCGGAATCATGGAGGACCATGGCGGCTACATCGAGGTCAAGAGCAGGACTCAATCACCGGAAGCGGAAGCGACTCACCTCCAGACCGGCATTGACGAAGAAAGGGGGACGGTCTTCACACTGCACTTTCCCGTCTATCGAGCAACCGGAAGCGAGAGTGCGACGGGCGAACAGGTAAACGTGGACCAATGATAAATGAAACGCAGACACCAATGTCCTTCTTTATATGCATTCGCTGGGCAGTGGAGCGAAGCAACCCTTGAAACCCGCCGGGGGGGCAATGCTGTTTGTCTGAATAGTGGACTCCCTTTTCATCCTTCGTCGTGGGTGTAAGCCCATGGGGGTTGAAGGAAGGGGTTGCACGGGTCAAGCGAAGCTTGCCCGTGAGCAGGGGAGTTCGCATGGGCAAGCTCCGCTCAGTACACCTCCACAGAAAAAGATGTCCATTTCGCCGCTCGTCATGCCGGCAATCTTTAAGCCGGCATCCAGCCTTTTTGTGGATTCCGGCCAAACAAGTCATGAAGCGCCCTGCTCTTCGCTCCCGAT
>CAZLCS010000028.1:0-76370 GCA_964557955.1 uncultured Syntrophobacteraceae bacterium | reverse complement strand
GATATTTGTGTCCCAGCTCCAGCAATATTTTCATGGTAAGACTGCCGGAATGACGGCTCGAGAGGTGGACACTCTATTGTGATGAGCTGTACTTAGCCCATGGCACCCGACCCGACGGGGCAGAGGAGTTCAATTCAACAGCATTACCGGGGGTGTTTCCCTGCCTCAGGCGGCGGTCAGCCAGACGGCAGGGAGCTGACCAGGCTGCAAACCGAGCTGCTTCTCGTCGACGCCGAGGCTCAGGCCGAGCAGCTGGGCAAACGGAATCGAGGGAGGCGCACAGGACGCGCACCTCCCGGCGGTCACCAGTTTATGAACCTTCTGGAACTGGTACTCGCAGTAAGGACATGCGACGCAGACGGCATCCGCACCGGCCGTTTTCGCGTTGGAAAGCTTCCTTTCGGTCAAGTCCATCGACAGCCGATCGTTGACCCCCATCACGGGCGATCCACAGCACTCCAGCTTGGTCGGCCAGGGGATGCTTTCAGCCCCTGTAAGCTCGACCAGCCTGTCGAATTTCGTCGGCGCAAACGGACTGTCGAACTGCACGATTTCTTTCGGACGCAGGATATGGCAGCCGTAATGGACCGCAAGCTTCAGTCCTCTGAAACTCCTGACCACCTGTTTCGCTATGGCTTCGACTCCTATCGTGTCGTGCAGGACCTGAAGGAAATGCTTGGCCTCGATGCGTCCAACATAGTCCAAACCCTCCTTGTTCAGGCTCTTGCGTATTTCATCCTTCATGGCGGTATCTTCGGAAAACAGGTGCTGCGCGCGCTTCAGGCTTCCGTAGCAGCAGTTGCACATGGTCAGCAGGTCCAATGAGCGTTGTTCGGCCAGCGCCAGGTTCCTTGCCGAAGCATGGAGGTAGGCCTTCAGGTTGTAGTTTTTCAGAGGATATCCGCAGCAGTTGAATTCCTTGACATCGATGAATTCAACTCCGAGCTTCGAGAGGACCGCGTTGGTCGAGAGCTCGAAGTACCTGAGCGCTGTGCTGGTGGTGCAGCAGCGTAGCAAGGCAATTTTCATGGCCGCTCCTTCGCATCGGATTCAAGCCTCTCATGGGCCCTGGCGACGGCCAGGTTCTTGATCTCGAATAGAATGTCCGAGACGCGCACGCACTGCGGGCAGTTTTCCTGGCATTGATAACAGCCGAGGCAGCTCCAGAGCATCCTGGAGCTGAGGATGAGCTCCCAGAGATTGAGTCCCAGGGCGTGCATGATCTGATGGGGCAGCAGTCCCAGTACTTCTGCAGGATTGGGGTAATTCCGCACCACCGGGCAGGAATTCGAACAGGTCATGCAGCGGAAGCACTCGGAATAGTTGCTCGAACGAAGCGATCCGTTGAGCCGCGCCAGCCAATGAGCGTTCCCCGGCTCCACGGAGATGCTCCTGTCCTTCAACAGGTTGGGCTCCCCTTCCAGGAGAATGGCCTGCATCGCCAGGTCCAGAGGTCTTTTGTACCGATCTTCGTCCAGGTTGTCGCTGGTCAGGCCCCGCCTCACTGAAAAGGGGGAGAGCAGCAGAAACTCGGGCAAGGCCCTCTCCAGCAAGGCCTCTCTCACATCGACCCACAAGTCCGCCAGGTTGATCCCGACCGGGCAGACCTCCGTGCACCTGCCGCAGTTGGTGCAAAGATGCATCCCCTGCTGGAGGGTTCGGATTTGCGAAACGCTCAGCTTCTTGCCCGCCACAAAGGCCTTGATCGACGCAATCTTCTCGGAAGGGAGGATATGCACGTTGGGTATCTCTTCGAGAGCCACCGCCACCGCACACCTTTCGGTGCAGGCGCCGCAGTGGGTGCAGGCATCCAGCTCCATGATCTGTCGGGTCGCGATGTTGGCCGGGTCGGACTTTCCTTTCTCCATGACCGCATTGGCCAGCAGACTCAGGGGGCTGGCAAAGATGTGAAACATCTTGCTGAAGGGCAGGTAGGCAAGACCCAGGAGTGATGCAAAGAAATGCACGCTCCAGAGAACGCTGCGGGTGGACGCATCACCCAGTCCGGCGGCAAAAGGCCTGAGGGCCGTGGACGCGGCGTAGCTCGCAAAGGCCCAGCGAGGCGAGGAGTGGCACTGCACGCATTGAAGCTCGTGTGAGGACCTGCCGCGAGAAAGCGTATCCGGGTCAAATGGCCCTTGCACGCGGGAGGACACGAGACCGAGCTCACTCACCCAATAGGCCTCCAGGGATTCGATTTCCTCGGCATCCGCCTGCACCGTATACTGCTCCACCATTTCGTCGAAGGCGGAAAGGGAGCTGATCTTCACTGCCTCCAGGAGGATTCCGGAAAGAAAGATGACGGTGAGAATTCCCAGTGCGTGGACGTCTGCAGCTTTACTTCTGGGGCGAGCTCCCCTGCGGATGAAGCGCCTGAAAACGGCGAAGGCTACACCCACGATCACCAGAACCCCAAAGAGGTTCCTGAGGAAGAGGAATGGATTGAGCGTGGATTGATAATCGGGGAAGACAGCCGTCGTCGTGAACCTTCCCAGCGCGTGCATCAGCAGGAGCGCAAAGAATGCCCCGGAGAGGCACATGTGCATCACCCACCGGAACCGGTCCTGTCTCAGGGTCCTGAGCTGAAGCAGCACGTCGAGGAGAAAGACCTTCGCCATGACCGGGAACCGGCCACTGAAGAATGCTCCCCCTATTCCCCGCAGAGCCGCTGAGACCCTGGCCCTGGTGGGAATTCGAGCGGCGCTCTCGCCAATGGAGGTCCTGAACCATGTCGAGACCCTGTGGGCGAGACCAAGGGCGAAGACAAGAACGGCGATGTAAACGGACACTCTGTAAACCATCACGGGACCCTCCCCAAATTGCCTGGCCATGGGTTTGAGTCAGACAACGATTCCGATCACGAAGATCAGACCGGACCATCAAGCGGCAAAGCGGCGCGACTGGCCTCACCCGCCCTTGTCATTGTTGGTCTTTGAAGTGGCCTCGCACGGCACTCCATGCTCGAGCTCACCTCGCCCCACGAGGTCGGCGAGGGTGGTTACCCTCAGCTTTTCGTACATGGCCTCCGTGGCCTCCTTCCAGAGGAGACGAGTCGGGCAGGTGGCGGACCGGTCGCACAGCTCCGGGCTTTCCGTGCAGTCGGTGAGCTTGAGCCCCCCTTCGAGCAGCGAAACGATTTCGGCGACCGTGATCTCTGCAGGGGGCTTTGCCAGCATGTGCCCCCCCTTCTTCCCGCGGACACTCTTCACGTAGTTGGCCTTCTTGAGGGGAATGATGATCTGCTCGAGATACTTCACGGGGATGTTCTGGCGCCTGGCAATCACACCGAGCTGAACCGAACCCTGCTCATAATTCCGGGCCATTTCGAGCATGAGCCGGGTGCCGTAACGACTTCGCGTGGACAGCTTCAAGCTCCCGCTCCTTCCTGCGGAGTATTCCCCCGCTGCATCCTTCTGTTTCGATAACACGAACCGGTTTCCCGAATGACTCCCGCTGAACAAATTGCTTGACTCCGGGTATCGTCAATTATACTCTACCAAAACAGTATGAAAAGCAAAAACCGCTGGATCGCCTGATGTCAAACGATGCATTTCACAACCTTCGACCCCGCCGCTTGCATGTCGGCAGGGACTGCATGGAGAGAGGAGGTGGTGGCAGGTGTTATGGATAATGGCTGCTCCTGCAAAGAGAGTCGCTGAAGCACGGACTTCGCCGGATGCGTTATCCGGATGAGATGCAGGAGGGACCGGATGAAGAAAACGATTGAAGAAATCAACGAGAAGATCGCAAAAGGACACGCCGTAGTCTTCAATGCGGAAGAGATCATTCCCCTGGTCAGGAAGAAGGGCTTGAAGAAGGCAGCGGCTGAGGTGGACGTGGTCACCACGGGCACCTTCGCTCCCATGTGCTCATCAGGCGCGTATTTCAATGTGGGTCATACCAAACCAAGAATGAAGCTCGGCGGCGGCACCGCCACCCTGAACGGTATCCCCGCCTACACGGGACTGGCAGCAGTCGATCTATTCCTCGGAGCCACGGCCATCGCCGACGACGACCCGAGAAACAAGATCTACCCGGGTGCTTTTCGATACGGCGGCGCACACGTGATCGAAGACCTGGTGGCGGGGAAGGATGTCAAGCTGGCCGCCGAAGGCTACACCACCGACTGCTACCCGCGGCGCCGGCTCGAGACCTGGATTCGGCTCCAGGACATGAATGAGGCTGTCCTCTTCAATGTCCGCAATGCTTACCAGAATTACAACGTCGCCGTGAATCTCTCGGACCGGGTGATTCATACCTATATGGGTGTTCTTCAGCCGAAGATGAGAAATGCGACCTATTGCAGCGCGGGCCAGCTCAGCCCGCTGCTCAACGATCCCCTGTACCGGACCATCGGAATGGGAAGCCGCATCTTTCTTGGGGGCGGCATCGGGTATGTGGTGGGGAGCGGCACCCAGCATAATCCGGGAGTGCCTCGAACCGACCGGAGCGTGCCGCGAATGGGGTCGGGCACGCTGTCGGTCACGGGTGATCTGAAGCAGATGAGCGCACGATGGCTCCGGGGGGCGTCCTTCACGGGATACGGAGTCACCCTTGCGGTGGGGATCGGGGTGCCTATTCCCATTGTGGATGAAGAGACACTCCATTACGCCGCGGTGACCGATGCGGACATCGTCGCCCAGGTGGTGGACTACAGCGAGGCTTACCCCAATGGCATCGCGGGAAGCCTGGGGGAAGTCACCTACGCCGAGCTCAAATCAGGCTCCATAAACGTAAACGGGAAAAAGGTCGCCACATCCGGTCTCTCCTCCTACGTTCGGGCAAAAGAGATAGCCGAGGTGCTGAAGGGTTGGATCCAGAGTGGCAGTTTTCTGCTCACCCAGCCCGTGACGGCACTGCCGTCGGTGGATTCCGGCGTGTGCTTCAAAACCCTCAACGAAAGGCGGGTAACTGTCGCCGTGCAGGAAGGCTCCGGGGAAGCCATCGAGACCTCCCGGGCGGGAGGGTCTGCGCTATGAAGAAGAAAAGGCTCGTGCTCACCTTTCCTCCGAACCTGGTCGACCAGCCCATCACCTACCGGCTGGTCAAGGACTACAACGTGATGGTCAACATCCTGAGGGCCCGCATCACCCCCAGGGAACAGGGGCGACTGGTCGTCGAGGTGACGGCCGCAAAGAAGGATCTCGCGGCCGCCCTGTGCTTCCTCGAGGAACTCGGTGTGGGTCTCCAGCCCCTGGCTCAGGATGTCCGGTGGCATGAGGAGCGCTGCATTGAATGCACGGCCTGCACGGCGATTTGCCCAACCGGGGCGCTGTCGGTCAGGCGGCCCGAGATGGCCCTCTCTTTCAATCGCGACAAGTGCATCGCCTGTGAGCTCTGCGTGCCTACCTGCCCTTACAATGCGATGGAAATCGTCTCCTGAGAAGGGGGCAGCATCTGTGCATCGAAGGCAGCCCCGATCAGCAAGCTCCGTCTGTTTTGATTTGTGAGAACGCCAATTACGGCAGCGTGGTCTTTCGAACAGGGTGGGTAAAATCTACAGCGTTGCCCACCCCCTGACCCTGGGCAACATCCATACTTCCGTCGCAGCCTTTACTGAGCTGTCTCCTTTTCCAGGACTTCCCTGACCCAGCCCAATGCCGCGATCATGTTGGGGAACCCCGTCGTGGTCAGGGCCAGCAAGACCGTATGGATGATTTCCTCCGGCGTGGCACCCGACGCGAGCGCCTTTCTGGTATGCGAGCGCACGGCTCCCTGGGAGTTGGCGCCGATGGCAATGCCCAGCTTCACCAGGTCCTGAACCTTTTGATCCAGTGGACCGGCTGCCCGGCAAGCCAGGCCAAGCTGCTGATACTTTTCGGTAATCTCCGCGTATTGCTGGCGAAACTTATCATAGATTTCGGGCAGATACATGGTTCCTCCTTTATCCTCGCGGGTTTCTGGATTCCCTCGGTCCCGTTTGAGGGATAATCCAATCAATGAGGCAACCGGCCCGCGAGGTCAAACCGAAAATGCGCCATGGGAGAGATTCCCGCGATGGGAGGACCAGCTCTCGGCAATCTTCGTGATCGTGGCGTTTCACCAGGTCCTCCGGACGAGAACAAGGATGTCCGTTTTGCCGCTCGTCATGCCGGCAATTTTCAGGCCGGCATCCAGTCCTTTTCCGTGGATTCCGGCCAAAGCTTGTCCCGGCAGGTTCCGAGCCGGGAGACCGCCGGAATGACGACTGGATCGTGTGGACAATCCGTCAGGGATCCCGGCTCACACCTTCACCAGCTTGACCTGGCTCTGGTAGAAAACGGCGCTGCCGCCCACCGTGTCCACCAGGCCCGTGTTCTTCAGAACCGGGTCCACCCGCATGGCGGCATTGGCATGGACTCCTTTGGCGCGGCGAGGGTCAGCGGAGACGGTCTGCCCGTCGATGACAACGCCCCCGGCCCCGTAGGCCCAGTGACCGTGCCCCAGAGAGAAGGCCGCGACTCCCGGCCGGAGCCCCTCCAGCACCCGGATGCGCCCGATCATGGGGTTCAGCCTTCCATGGCCCAGGTCCCAGATGCCTTCCTCGTTGGAGGCCGACGTCACCCGGACCCTGTCCCCGGGATGCAGGTTCAGCCTCCCGGCGTCCAGTGAGGATATTTCGATGGTGTTTTCGGGATAGATGGCCTGCAGCCAGTAGTTGCCGCCCGTGCGGCTCTTGGTCTGAGAAATGGTCTTGTAGGTGATGAGGGTCATGTCGAAGCCCCGGACCTCGTCTTCGAGCTTCTTTCCCGTGCAGTCGCACGGCCCGTCGATGAAGACCGCATGGCCGACGTACGGCTCTCCCGTCATGGAGTGTTTGGTGGTGACGAACTTGTCGAAATAGATTCCCACGAGCTTTCCATACTTGTTGGAGAGCTTCCCGTCCTTGTAGGCCTGGGCGTAGCCCTGGAAGCGGCCGCCGCGATTGAGGACGGTGACGACGTGGGGCCACATCTCCTCACCGACCACGGCCTTCCAACGGTTTGTGTCGAAGACCGTCGGCGGAAGGTGTCTTCGGGCCTTTTCGAAGATCTGGATTTCCTCCGGCGAGGCGGGCTTCACCTTCTCGGAGCCGTCGGGCTTGTCGCCGAAGGCCACGTTGGCCACCATACGAAGATAAAGGTCCTCTTCCCGCTTCATGTGGAGCCCCGGGCCGAAGCCGTTTTCGCCGAACCCGGCAAGCTTCATGCGCTCGGCGACGGCCAGCACGAGGGATTCCAGGGAAAGGGGCATCTGCTCGCCGAAGACCGTGACGGTGTCCGTCTGGGGAGGAGCCGCCGGCTGCCGGAAAGGCGCCACCTTGGGCGTGACGGACGGGTGCGCCCCCGAAAATTCCCATCGCTCCAGGTAGGTGAGGTCGGGAAAAATGTAGTCGGCGTACATGGACGTCTCGCCGACGACGATGTCCGAGGCGAAGATGAGGGGGATCTTCTTCGGATCGGAGAGGATCTCGACCAGTTTGTGCCCCGCCGGGAGGGCGTAGACCGGGGAGCCCATGTAGAGCAGCAGGGCCTTGATGGGATAGGGATAAGCGTCCCCCATGCTGGGGATCACTTCCTGGTAGATGTCGCTGGAGAAGGGGTACCAGACCCTCCTGGAGGGAAATCCCTCGAAAAGCGTGGTCTTGTCGTAGACGGCCTCGTGCCGGATGATGGAGATCCCCCACGGTCTCAACTTGCCGCTCTGCTTCCCGAGGTCGAAGGGCATGCCCTGCTTGCTCCCCAGGAGGTCGTGGCCCGTGGCCTTGGCGAGCCCTCCCATGTAGTCGTGGTTTCCGATGAGGACGTTCACCATCATCCAGGAAAGCACATTATAGAAGCCCGAGGTGTGCTGGGAGACGCCCCGGTGCATGTCGACGGCGGCCTTCCTGCCGTGGCTCGTGAATTCGCGGGCCAGGTCGGCGATGTCCTTTTCCTTGAGTCCCGCGATCTCTGCCCACTGGCCCAGGGGCTTCTCCGCCGCCGTCTCCCTGTAAATCTGGAGCACGCTCTTCACCTTGATGCCGTTGACCTCGGCATCGACCAGCAGGTCGCCCTTCACGGGCGTCTTTTCATCGTTGGGGTCGAAGGTTACGGGGGCACCTTCCCGGAGGACCACGAAAGGATCGAAATCCCACTCCCCGCTTTCCTTCCTGGGCCGCTTTTCGACCGCCACACCCAGGTCCGACCCCCGAAGGTAAGAGCCGGGACTGCCGTCGGGTCTGAGCTTCACGAGCCAGGCGGCCTGGGTCCAGGTGGTCTCGCCGTCCCCGGTTGCCGCCGCCTTGTTGGCGTTGGCCAGGTATTTGGCGTTGTAGCGGCTGTTTTCGATGATCCACTGGATCATGCCCATGGCCACGGCGGCCACGCCGTTGGGGCGCACGGGCAGCCACTTCCAGGCTCGCGAGGCCGTCTTCGAGCACCTTGGATCGATGACGGCGATCTTCATGCGCCCGTCGATCATCCCCTCGGTGATCTTCTGGACCCGCAGCGGGGGACCGTAGTTGGCCTCGTAAGGGTTGGCCCCCACGAAGATGATGAATTCGGCGTTGCCCGTGTCCGCCTGCCAGTAGAACTTGCTGCCCCCCGTGAACTTCCCCTCGGTGAACTGGTCGCTCATGGCCTTGCAGGTGAAGTAAAGGGACCCCTGGCAGACGGTGGTGTGGCCGTGGGCGTTGACGGTTCCCAGGGCGTTCCCGACGAACCGCTTCAGGAGATCGCTGCGCCCCGCCTTGAGGCGGCCCCAGTTGAGGCAGAACTGGTTGTTTTTGGGGCCGAGGTCCGGGTGATCGGGGTCGATCAGGTATTGAAGGTTGGCGGCCTGCTTCGTCTTGAAATCCGCCAGGGTCATCTTCTTCGATGCCACCAGCGCTGCATCGTCCTCCAATTCCTTGAGCAGCTTGGGGTCCCTCAGGACGCAGATGTCCTTGAGTCCCTCCACGGGGCCTTCACCGAAAAGGTCACCGCCCTCCACGATCTCCCTGACGGCATCCTCGAAGGGGATGGTCTTCCACTTGTTCTCGCCGCGCTTCCCCGCCCGCTTGAGCACCTTCACCAACCGATAGGGGTCGTAGAGGGCCTGGATGCCGGCCTGCCCCTTGGGACAGATCCCGCCCTCGATGGTGGCGGCCTCGGCCAGCGGCGTGTCATAAGGAATGTGCGGGGTGAGGGTCCAGGGACTGTAGGGATTGCCGTCGATCTTCTCGACTCTCCCCTCCACGATCTTGACCTTGATGCCGCAGTTGGTGTTGCACTGCTGGCAGACGGAATGGATCTGGTTTTCGGGAAGGTGGTGGACGTAGGCATTGTCCTTCATGCCGACGGCGTTGGAGGACGCCCAGGCAGACTCGGTCCCCTGGTCCTGGATGAAGCGTCCGAGGGCCGTCGCCGCGGCCAGGGAGCCTCCCAGCAGGGCCGAGCATTTCAGGAAATCGCGCCGTTCCATTTCCACCCAGCGGTGGTCCGTTCTTCGCTCCGCGCTTTTACTGGACATTCTCGAAACCTCCTCTCTGAGAAGAGATGACCGGCAACCAACGCGTTCCCAGCAGGAAGGCCACGAGTCCCAGGGAGACGATCCAGAGACTCACCAGCCATTCGTTCAGGTTGGGCGTGTAGTGCGTTCTCAACCGTTCGTGATAGAAGGTGTACTCAAGCCCCTCGAGCTTGTAGACGGCCAGGTCGGGAATCACGAAGTTGAAGCGGACGGTGATGAAGGTGATCACGATGAGGAAGGACGCCCAGGCCACCGCCCTCGGGTTATGGGGAATTGCGATGAGAAGGATGAGCGGAACGAGGCTTCCGACCAGGACGTGCACCATCCAGAAAGTCCACCAGTAAGGCCCCTTGGCGATGAGGTTGAGGCTCGCCACCACTGTGGCCACGCCCGACTGGTAGCCCACGAAAAACTGCAGCACCTCGAGAAACAGGAAGACCACGAGGACGAAGAGGACCGCGCGCCCGAGGCCGTAGACCAGCTCGTCATCGCGCATGTAAATGTGGGTGAGAAACGTGATGAGGGCGCCGCCGGAAAGGAGCGCGGCCATGATGAAAAGGAGCGGCGTGAACGCGCTGTTCCAGATGGGGCGGTTCATGAGGATGGCGAAGAAGGCTCCGTTCATGCCGTAGAAGAGGAGCCCCACGGGCAGACTGATCATGGAGAGCACGTGGACCCGCTGCTCATCCCTGCGATGGTCGGATTCCTCGTAGCTCCTTTTCCCGAAGGAGAGCAGCCGGTAAAGGGCTTGGCCGGGGCGATTCCCGTCGTTGGCCCAGGCGATGATGTCCTCTCGAACCAGGAAATAAACCTTGAGGGTGTAGATGAGCCCCATGGCATTGAACAGAATGAACATCCAGGTCATGAAGGAGGTGAAGCTCGGGCTGATGAGGAAGCGATAGATCCGCGTCATCCGGCCGAGGTCCAGGGTGATGAAGAGCACTTCGCAGAGGAGGGCGATGAGGACGGTGAAGGCGGAGAGCCTCCCGATCTTCTCGAAGCGCTTCATTCCGAAAACGTAGGTCAGCATGGTGATGAGGAAGGCTCCCGCTGAAAGGCCCAGGAAAAACAGGTAGAAGGCCACCCAGAGCCCCCAGGGCACGTAGGAGCCGAAGGCCACCGGCTTCAGTCCGTGCATGAGACGCTCGAACAGTCCCCACGCGCCGACGATCAGCCCGATGACGGCCACGGCAAACAAGGCATTGAATGATTTCTGGGACATGGCTTCATCCTTTTCTCAAGTCAGGTAATAAACCGCGGGTTTGGTGCCGAGCTCCTCCTTGAGGCGGTGGATGCGCGGTGAGCCGAGGAGGGTGAAGACCAGGCTCTCGGGATCCTTTCGGTCTCCGAAGAATGTCGCGCGCCCCACGCAGGTGGTGACGCAGGCCGGCAGCATCCCGACGGCCAGCCGGTGAAGGCAGAAGTGGCACTTCCTCGCATTTCCGATGGGAGAGCCCCGGCCCCGCTCGGGCCATTTCTTCCCGTATTCGTTGGCCGGCCTGTTCTCATAGCCTTCGGCGGCGGCCTTGCGCCCCAGGATCTTCCCCGGAAGGTCCGGTGTCCTTTCGGTGTAGTACTCCCCGAAGTCCGAGGTGCGGGCCGAATAGGGGCACGCCACCAGGCAGTAGCGGCATCCGATGCAGCGGTCGTAGTTGACGACCACGACCCCCTGTTCGTCGATGTGCGTGGCCGAGACGGGACAGACCTTGGTGCAGGGCGGGTTCTGGCAATGCATGCAGGGTCGCGGGAGGAAGCGTCGGCGCACATACGGGTATTTGCCGATTTCCTCTTCGAGGACGGGCCGGTAAACGACGCCCGGCGGGAGCTTGTTCTCGGCCACGCAGCCCAGGGTGCAGGCGTGACAGCCGATGCACTTGCCGACGTCGATGACCATGGTCCACTTGATGTCCGACGGTTTCTTGATCGCCGCCCGCTTGAGGTCGCGCTGCATGCGCAGCAAATGGTCTTCAACCGGTAAGTTCGTGCTCATGCTTGTGTCCTTTCGCTGTTGACCTGATCTTATGATCTACCGCCTTTCAGGCTTTCGGGTTCAGGGCGATGCCCTGGACTGCGGCTCCCCGGCCGCAATGCTCTTGAGCCAGAACAGCAGCTCGTCTTCGTCCACGGGCTTCCCAAGGCACGCCGAAATGTGGGCTCTCATGGCTTCTTCCAGCTCGGGGTGAAACGTGCGGCTGGAGATCCCGATGATGTACAGCTCGGGGTTTTCGCGGCTCAGCTTGCGGATGAAGCGGTTGTCGACCGGCACGCTGTCCAGGTCGAGAATGAGCGCATCGCAGGAGCTCTCCCGGATATGGTTGACCAGTCCGGCGGCAGTCTCAAATCGGGTCGTCCGGTAATGATTGCGCTCCAGGACGCGACACAACTCCTGCTGCTCCTGAAGGTCGGCGGCGACGACGGCTATGGTCTTTTCCTTCTGCATCCGGCAGGCCCTCTGATCTGGATGGGGAGATTTCCGGGTTCGGCCTCGCCGGTATCAAGGGCAAGCTCCGTGCCCGATTGGGCAACTCCAGGCTTGGAGCGGTTTTTTGGATTTCCCGAGGGGCGCGGAGGAGCGTCTGCCGCAATCCGTGGTGTCCGGCAATCGGTCACACAGATCGGTCTCTTGCGGATAATGGAGTAAAAGCAATAGGTTGTCTGGTGTCCGGATGTCGGTCACCATCCAGCGTGGCGGAACACGGAGGAGCGATCCTCAGTGCGTCATGGGGCGGGTGATGCCGTACCGCTTGAGTTTTTCATAGAGCGTGCTGCGGCTGATGCCGAGGCGCCGCGCGGCCTCCTTCTTGTTCCAGCCGCATTCCTCCATGGTTTCCTGGAGCAGCTTCACTTCATGCTCGGCGATGGTGGGCGATTTGGGCGCCTGTTGCGAGGATTGGGAGTCTCGAATGGCGGGGGGCAGGTGCTCGACTTCGATGCGTCCGGCCTTGACCAGCACGGCGGCATGCTCGATGCTGTTTTCCAGCTCCCTGACGTTGCCCGGCCAGGAATAGTCCAGCAGCAACCGCATGGCTTCGGCGCTGAAACCTTCCACCCTCTTGGCCTGCGCCGCAGCAAACCCTTGCAGGAAGTGGTGGGCCAACAGGGGGATGTCGTTGCGTCGCTCCCTGAGCGCCGGCAGGTGAATGGGAATGACATTGAGGCGGTAGTAGAGATCCTCGCGAAACCGGCCCTCCTTGACTTCGTCCAGGAGGTTCCGGTTGGTGGCCGCGATGACGCGCACGTCCACCGACAGCGTCTGCTCTCCCCCGATCCGTTCGAACCGGTGCGTCTGAAGGACTCTCAGCAGTTTGATCTGCGCGGCCGGCGGAATCTCGCCGATTTCGTCCAGAAACACGGTGCCCCCGTCCGCTTGCTCGAATCGACCGGATTTCTGCCTGATGGCCCCCGTGAAGGCCCCACGCTCATGCCCGAAGAGCTCGCTTTCCAGGAGGGTGGCCGGGTAGGCCGAACAGTCGATGACAATGAAAGGCTTTTCCCTCCGCGAGCTTTTCTGATGGATGGCCCTGGCCGCCAGTTCCTTGCCGGTGCCGCTCTCGCCCTGGATGAGAACACTGGCGTCCGTGGGAGCAACATCCTCGATGAGCCTGAAGAGCGACAGCATCCTGGGATTCTTGGAAATGATGCCGCAGAATTCCGTCGGGGACTGCACGCAGGTCTGAAGCTCTCGGACCTCTTCCTCGTGGAGGAGTGCCCTCCGGATCACCCCGGCCGCCTGATTCGCCATGGAAAAAGCCAGCCGAAGCTCCGCATCCTCACAGCGGCAGGATTCGGAGCAGTCGATCAGGATTGCTCCGAAAGGTCGATTCTCATGACCGAGGGGGAGAATGCTGTGGAGCGCCGGTAAGACGATGATCTTGGCGACCTCCTGGGCGCATCGGCCGCGGGCCCCGACCGCGCAACCATCCTGGCTGCCAAGGACTTCGAGCAAACGCGTCATGGCTTGAATGGCTTCGGCATCCTTGAGTTCGTAGTTGTCGGTCTCGGTGATGACGAAAACCTTGTCCTTTGTGTCGGTGGCGAGAAGAAGCGCCATCCGGCTGCACTCCAGGATGGAGCTCAGCCGCTCGATCATCGTGGCGCCGATTTCGCCGAGGGTCTGCAGCGCGCCGATCTCCTGGACCAGGCCGCAGAAGGTGCGGGTTTGATGGTGAGCCCGCGCCAGTTCCAGCGCCTGCTCCTCCAGTTGCAGCGTGTGTGTCTGAAGGCTCGCCACCATTCTGTTGAAGGCATTCCCCAGAGCAGCCACCTCATCCTGCCCGTAAACCCGGACCCTGGCATTCATCTCTCCCCGATCTACGCGGTCCACGGCCTCGGCCAGTTCGGTCAACGGCCCGGTGATCCGCCGGATCAACAGGAGACAGGCCGCCAGGGCCGGCACGAGAATCGCCAGTGTCAGTGAGACCATCTGCAGCCACAGTCTTCGAACCTGCTCCCGATGGGGTTTCTCCGAGACGCCAAGCCGCAGTGTCCCCGCCTTGCCCTCGAAGATGGGGACGGCCATGTCCAGAAAATACTCCCCGGCCGTCGAGGCGATTTCTTGGATGTGAACCGCCGATTCGTCGGAGGCCGGCCGGTTGGCGGTGACCAGGTCGACGGGAACGCCGTCGGGGAAGGTATGGGACACCACCTGCCCCTCTTTCAGGACGAAAAGGTAGGACACGCTGGGATTGCTTCGCATCTGGTGCTCCAGCATCTTCTGGAGGGCCACCATGTCGTTGGTGAGCACCATGTCGGCGGCCTGGAGCGAGACGGCGTGGGCGAGATATTGGGCCTGGCCGGCGAGGGACTCCAAAAGGCTCCTGCCGTAGCGATGGGTCGCCAGCAGCGAGATGAGAACGCCGCTCGAAATCACCAGCAGGGACACGCCGGCCAGCAGTTTGCTCTTGAGAGTTCCGAGCAGCATGTTGCCTCCGTGCTATTCCACGTCCCGGGCAAGTCCGCGCCACAGATGCCTGATGCCGTCGTACCATTCATCCCGGGGCTCCACAAAGCGTTCGATCATGATCTCCCCGAGAATCCCGGCTCCCATGGGATCCTCGTGCATGGCCAGGAGAATTTCCCTGACCGCCAGCCGGCTTTCAGGCGCGAGGGAGCCCGAAGCCACCACGGGCGGAATGCCAAAGGGCTCGGACTTCCGGATGATACGGGTGGCATCCGTCAGGGAAGGCTTCTTTTGGCGGTAAAATTCCCAGACGAGCCCGTCTACCGCCGCTCCATCCACCAGCCCCCTGGCCACCGCGAGAACCGAATTGTCATGGCTGTAAGTGTAGATCACCCTGCCGAAGAAGGACTCGGGGCGCTCGTTCATCCGGGCCAGCCAGAAGCTCGGGACCAGCTTTCCGGTGTGGGAGTCGGGATCGGTGAAGGCGAAGACTTTTCCCTTCAGGTCCTCCAGCCGTTGCACGGGACTGCCCTGGTTGACAATGAGATAGGACTGGTAAAAATGGCTTCCCTGGATCTGAGGGGTCGCAAGCAGTTCGAACCCGTATTTCTCCCTCCCGGTGGCGTAGGGGCCGGAGCAGACGAAGGCCAAATCGATTCCGCCATTACCCACGAGCTCGCTGACTTCACCGTATGTCTTGCGCTGGACGAGCTCCACATCCATTCCCAGTCGCTCCCCCAGGTAATCCAGAAGCCGCCTGTAGTGGACGAAGGTTTCCTTCGGTGAGACCATCGCCCCGACCGCCACCCTCAATACGGACCGACCGGGTTGCACTGGATTCGTTTCGCCCGGTCTCGGCGCCGCGATGGTCTTCTCGAAATCGACCACCGTTGGTCCTGTCGAATCGTTGCATGCCGCCATGAAAGCGAGGAACACCAGAATACCGGGAAGGTACCCGGAGGTCTTGACACGGCAAGGTGGCATTGACCGTTGCATGGCTTCACCCATCCCCCGCCACTGGGCGGCATTGCTGGTGACTTCATGTGCGGCACGGGCCAAGCAGAGCTTGCCCGTGGAGCACGACTTGCTGCCAACAGGACAAGGAGGACGGCCACCTCCTGCATAAGCTGCCCTCTCGGGATGCGTCGACACCAGGTCTTGGATTGGCGTCAAGCCATCTTATGGAATGGAATCCTCATTTTTGCCGGCAAGCGCAGGAAGTATATCGTTCCTCCCCCGAAGCCGCAAGCTGGAGTGCTGCTGGAGTGCTGCCGGAGTGCTGCTCACCCGCCACACTCCTCTTGAGGATGCCTGCGAGGCTGTCCGAGAACGCCCCTCATGCCATCTCGAACGAAGCGGGATGAAGCGAGAGATCTCGATTCACGTGGACTTGCACTGCTCACCTGTACCAGTCCGTGCGAGTCAGTGGAAGGCCGCTGCTGCCTCCATTCGATTTGGACAGCAGCACCTGGTAGACATTGAGCCGGCCCGTTTTGAAACCATAGGCGGATCCGGACATATACAGCCGCCATATGCGGTACGTCACCGGGTCGGCGGCTCGAATCACGTCCTCCTTCCGGGCTTCCAGACGCCGCACCCAGTGCCGCAGGGTAAGTGCGTAGTGCTCGCGCAAGCTCTCCACATCCCGCACTTCAAAGCCGCTCCTCTCTGCAACGCGAAGCGTAGTGCTGATGGGAAGCAGGTCGCCGTCGGGAAAGACGTAAGCGTCCACAAAGCTCGGTCCGTTCCGTTTCAGGTCCGCCATGGAGCAGGCGATGCCGTGGTTCAGAAACACCCCGCATGGCTTGAGCAGACGCCGTGCACGGCTGAAATACTCTGAGAGTTGGGGCTCTCCGACGTGCTCGAACATGCCCACACTCACCAGCTTGTCGTAGCCTTCGGGCTCATCGACCTCACGATAGTCACGCACCTCGACCCGGCAGCGGTCCGCCAGTCCGGCCTCTCGAATGCGCTCGTTCGCCAGCTCGGCCTGGAGCTTGCTGAGGGTGATGCCAAGCGCCGTGACGCCGTAGTGACGAACCGCATGTATCAGCAGCCCGCCCCAGCCGCAGCCGATGTCGAGCAACCGTTCTCCGGGACGAAGCCGAAGTTTGCGGCACAGGTAGTCGAGCTTCTTCTCCTGTGCCGTATCCAGGTCGTCGTCCGGCGCTTCGAAATAGGCACACGAGTAGACCATTCTTCTGTCGAGCCAAAGCGCGAAGAAGTCGTTGGAAACGTCGTAATGGTAGCTGATCGCCTGCCGGTCACGCTCTCTGGAATGGCTCCTGCCGCTCAACCTCGCCGCCTGAAGACCTGCGCCCGAACCATTTCCGTTATTGGGTAGAGTGAACAGGATTCGGGCACAGCCGAACCAGCGGCTCAGACTGAAGCGAGGGTCGGAGATATGGTCTCGCAGAGGAAAGATCCCCTCAATCTCGCCCTCGACGTCAAAGTCATCGCGAAGGAATGCTTCACCCAGCGTGACCTCATTGGGACGCCAGAACATGCGGCGGATGGCGCCGGGGTGCCGGATGACCAGGGTAAAACGCGTCGGCCGGCCCGGCTCCGCTTCCCATGTGGTGCCCTCCCACAACCGCACGGCAAATTCCCGGGGATGGTAATTACCGAAAAGGTTTTGAAAGAAAAGCAGGCTATTTCTTACGGTTCGGTCGGATTGTCCTTGCACTTGCATGGCCGCCTCCCATCTGGTCCCGTCACGGCCCTTGACGAAATCTGTCCGGCTGTAAAGAACTCTTCCTGACCCTCGATGTTCAGCATGGCTGCCCTGATCTCTTCGAATCCCATGACCAGTACCCGTTTCCGATGAGGTTTTGGGTAAAACCTTTCATCGGGTCGACCCCGGATTCCAGCCTGCCAACCCCTGCTCAAGGCCGAATAGATCGGAGAGGACTTCGCCGGCCTCTCCGGCGATGTTGGAGATGACGCGAATTCCCCTTTTTTCAAGCCATTCCTCGGTCCCACGGTCGATGCCTCCGCAGACCAGGACCTCCACCCCGAGGGAGAGGATCTTGAGCTTTCTCTCGGATAGCGAGTCGGTTGAAAAATGGAGTCGCATGGTTGAGGAGACGGTCTGCTCCTGGACCAGAATCACCAGCAGTACCCGGGCGGTTGAGAAATGGGGGGAAACCCGCTCCCCGAATAATGGAATGGCCACCGTCATCGGAACGCTCCTCGATCCACTCCCTCCCTGTTCGCTGGGGCAAAGTCCATGCCCTTGAAACAGACGGGAGGCTCCAGGAGCTTTGCCTTCAAAAACAAATGGATAGAGTCTGGCTTCCCGATTGGTGGAAGGCGGAGCTGTGGCAGGAATGAGACTGTTTCAAATCAGGTGTTTCAAATCTGAAACACCGATTCGGCTTGGATGCCGGCCTCGGGGCGTGCTCATGCAAGACGGTACTTTCGGATCTTGCGCCAGAGCGTGGAGCGGCTCATACCCAGCTCTCGAGCGGCGGCAAGTCGGCAGCCTTCGTGCTTTTGCAGCACCTGTCCGATGATTCTCGCCTCCGAGGAATCGAGCAGACTGGCCGCGACTGAGTCCGCATGGCTCTTTTGGGCCTTTTCCAGGAAATAGACCGGCAAGTGCCTCTTCTCGATGACCGGCCCTTTGCACAGGACATAGGCGTGCTCCAGGATGTTTTCGAGCTCTCTGACGTTGCCCGGGAATCGGTAATTCATGAGGAGGTCCAGCACTTCGTCTGAAACCCCCGAGACCCTCTTTCCCTTGATCGATTTCAGCCTTGACACGAAATAGTCGACCAGAAGCGGGATATCCTCCTTTCGCTCCCAAAGAGGAGGAAGCTCGATTTTGATGATGTTCAAACGGTAGTAAAGATCGTCGCGAAAAGTCCCCGCTTCAACCATCTTTTCGATGTCTTTGTGGCTGGCGGCAATGATCCGGACATCCACTTTCAGGGAGCCTGTTCCGCCGAGGGGTACGAACTGCTTTTCCTCCAGCACGCGGAGCAGCTTGACCTGGAGAGCGGACGAAGTGTCCCCGATTTCGTCCAGAAAGACCGTCCCGCGATCGGCCAGGAGGAACCTGCCCGGCTTGTCCCTTCCGGCGCCGGTGAAGGCCCCTCGCACATAGCCGAACAGCTCGGATTCGAGCAGCGTGTCGGGGATGGAGCCGCAGTTGATCTTCACAAAGGGGAAGTCCTTTCTCAGGCTCAGATCGTGAATGGACGTCGCCACAACCTCCTTCCCCGAGCCGCTCGGCCCCTGGATCAACACGGTGCTGTCGCTCTCCGCGACGTCGGGGAGGATTTCAAAAAGCTCCTGCATCCGATGGTTCTTGCTGATAAGGTTCCCCAGGTGATACCGACCCGAGACCGCGCTCCTCAGGGTTTCGACCATCGACAGATCCCTGAAGATTTCGACACCGCCGATCACCTCCCCCCGCTCATTGCGGATGAGAGCCGTGGTGATGCTCACGGGCACCTCCCCGCCCGCCTTGTTGAGGATCCTGGATGGATAGTCATAAACAGGCTCGCCCGTCGTCATGGCGCGTCTCAACAGGCAACCGGTCTGGCAGACGGAACAGCGGAGCACATCGAAGCAGCAACGGCCTAACGCCTCCTCGACCGTGTAGCCGGTGATCTCCCCGGCGGCACGGTTGAAAAAACAAATGGTCTGCTGCTCGCTGTCTATGGCGATCACGCCGTCGGTGATGCTGTCGAGAATGGCACAGCAGGCCGAGGATTCCTTCAGGTCCCTGCAGAGGGGCCCGGGATGCGATGTCCTGCATGGATCTTTCGCCTTCATCGGACTGCTCCCATCGTGGGAATGTGAACGGCTTGTCCGTAAAGAGCCCGAACCGTCTCGATCATGGCTTCCGAAAGGGTGGGACATGTATGAATGCTTTCGATGATCGTGGGGGCGGACAGGCCGGCACGTATCCCCAGGGCGATATCCACGATGAGATCGGCGCGGTGAGGCCCCATGATGTGCGCTTCGAGACCCTGGTCTGTTTTCGCGTGGATGATGACCTTCACGATCCCCTCGGTCTCCCCCGCAGCCTGAGCCATGTCTGGGAGTCTGTCCGAGAATACGGAGTGATCAACCAGCCCAAGAGCGGGAGGTGATAAACCTCGGCCCTACGCTGGGATTACTAGGCTGTATTGCAGGGGCGGGGTCTATCCCAGCCCGACACGGCCATTCTCGGACAGCCTCCTGGTGACTTGAAGGCAACCCGGGCGACTTTTACCGGATGATGGGCCCCGGCATCCCACTCATATATCCCCACAGGCAGCCCCATTACCCGGACAATTACGGTTCAACAACGCTTCAGCACAGGGTCTTCGATATGGAAACGAAGAAAGACGTGCCTCTGCCTGGCTCAGACTCGATCCAGACTCTTCCGTGGTGTCGCTCGGCAGCCTCCTTCACGATGGCCAGTCCAAGACCGGAGCCCTCGATTCCCCTCGATGTCGTGTCGCGCTGAAACATGCCGAATATTCTCTGAGAATCTTCGCTTCGTACCCCCACGCCATTGTCATGAACTGAGAAGACGTGCAGATCCGCCGTTTCCTCGTAACCCAAACGAATCTCGCTCAGCTGATCGCCCCCGTATTTCAGAGCGTTATCCACCAGGTTCCTGAAGACCCGCAAAAGATAAAGCCGGTCCGCCCACACCTCGGCCACTGTATCCTGGTCGATCAGAACGACTTGACTGCCCTGGATGCGAGGGCTGAATTCATCCCTGATCGTCTCAAAAATCTCCTTCACCTCCACCCGTTCGAGGTTGAGACTGGATTCCTTGGTGGATATATACACATTGATCTTTTCAACAAGGCAGCCAACTTGCCTGCTCGCATTGAGTATCTGTTCGCAATATTCTTTTCCTTTTTCATCCAGGGAATCCCCATACTGGTTGCGGAGCAGGCGGCTCAACCCGTAGATGCCGACAGCGGGGCTCTTGAGGTCGTGGCAAATGAGATAAGCGAAAAGCTTGATCTTCTCCGAGCTTTCCTCGAGCTCTTTCTCAACCCGCTGCCGCTCTGCAATTTCTCTTCGCAGATCTTCGTTTGCCGCCGCAAGCTCGGTGGTCCGTTCTTCGACCTTTCTCTCCAGCTGCTCGTAGGCCCTTTGAAGGGCGCGTTCCGCCTCTTTGCGCTTCATGATATTGCGGGCGATGAAGGACACTCCGACGACTTTGCCCTCAAGGTCCCTGAGTGGAGACATGATGAGGGAGACATCGATGTGCCGCCCCGCTTTGGTTACATGCACGGTCTCAACATGGTCCCGCTTCTCGCTGGACTTGACGTCGTCGATGCCTTTGAGCACCGTCTCCCAATGGTCGGGCGGGACCAGCGTGAGGATGCAGTCCCCAAGGATTTCATCGGATTCCCAGCCGTAGACGCGCGATGCTCCCGAGTTCCAGGTTAGAATCTCCCCGTCAAGGGAGATGGACAGAATGGCGGCATCCGATGATTCGACGATGGAGGCCAGTTGAACAGCTCTCTGCTGTGCACGTCTCTGCTCCGTCTTGTCGCTGCATATGACAACAATCTCCCCTGACGGGAGCTTATAGGCCGACATGTCCCGCCAGACACCGGTCCCTGTCTCACGGTGGGAGCCAGCCGTCCATGCTTCCGGCTTCCCTGTTGACGCTACGCGACGCAGGATATCGACAAATCCGGAATCTTTCAGATCGGAAGGCATCTCCCCAAGACCCTTACCCAGCAGCTGTTCCCGACCACAGCCTTTGATCTTCTCCGCTCCTTTGTTGAGATCTACGCAGCTGAAATCCCTGCCGTTCTCCACCGGCTCGAATACGGCAACCCCGTCGCTCATGTGCTCGAACATGGAACGGTATCGGGCTTCGCTTTGAACGACCTGCTCCTCGGCCTTCTGAATTCGTTCGCTCAAGAAAGCCACAACAACGCCAACAACAAGGAACATGATGCTCCGCAGGTAATCGTCATAGGTCGTACGGCCCTCGATCAGGCAGCAGAACCGGCTGACGATCAGGCCGAGGCCGAGGAGGATCGGAACGACCAATGCCTTCCTTTTCCACCAGAAAGCCGAGAGGACGATGGGAATGTAGTAGAAGTGGGTAAAGACACTCGCCGAACCCATGACTCCATGGAAATACCAGGTCAGGAGCAAGCAGATGATCATGAGTGAGATCAAGATCAGGGACCTGGCCTTGTGCGCGGCCCCCCTGCCCGGCCGATCTGTTCTGACGACAGGCTCTCCCTTGAATACCAGGTCGTTGGATATTCGATCTCCGTCCATCATGATCTCAGCTCTCGACACAATAGGCCTGTGCTTCTGCTCGTGTCTTTTCGGTACGGTCAGGCTTCCAGCTTGTCACACCAGTCTCCGACTCGTTCGCAAGAAAAAGATCGGCCTGTTTCAGCATACAAGAAAAAAGGCCGAACTGGCAACGGCCGCAGGGGAGCGAATCCCAGCCCCCCTGCGATGAGCAAAACATCCTTCCCCTCGGCTTTCCCGAGTGGCCATTGAGCCCCAAACGGGCCGCGGACTCCGATCACGTCCCCGTGCCTCAAGGAGCACAGTGCTTTCGTGACCGCTCCGCGCGCGCGTAAGATATGCCTTAGTACACCTCCACAGAAAAAGATGTCCATTTCGCCGCTCGTCATGCCGGCAATCTTTAAGCCGGCATCCAGCTTTTTTGTGGATTCCGGCCAGAAGACCGCCGGAATGACGACTCGAGAGGTGGACACTCTATTGTGTTGGCCTGTACTTAGTTTTTCCGGCCGTGCGGGGTTGCCGCTGATGGAAATGGTCCCTTCACCCGCCCCGAATGCATACAGCATGTTGAATTTTCTCTGATTTCAACTCCCACTTCTGCAGGACTCTCTCAGAACTTCGACGGGGTGAAGCACTTCGTAGGGGAGCAGCTGATTGAACTGGATCCGGCAGCTCAGGCAGTCGGTCACAAGCCTTTGGGGGTCAATGGCCTGGATCCGCTCCATGAGGCGGCTCCCCATGGCGATGGAAACCTCGTGAAAATCCTGCTTGAATCCCATGATCCCGGCAATGCCGCAGCAGTGGAAGACCCCTTCGAGCGGCTCGATGGAGATCCCCGGAATGGGGGTCAGAAGCTCCATGTACGGTGCGCCGATCTTCTGCTCCCTCAGGTGGCAGGGCGGGTAATACACCATGCGCCCGGAGACCGGACCCAGCCTGGTGCTCAGATCGCCGGAGCGATGGAGGCTCAAAAGGTATTCCCCGAGATCGAAGGTGTGACTCGCGATTTTCAAGCGTTTTCGAGGATCGAGGGAGGCAAAATACCCTTCGTCCCTGAAGAGTCCCTTGAAAGCGTGTTTCGAGGGAGATGCGGACGGATCCCGCGCCGGTTTCGACGCCTTTTCCTCGCCCTGCACTTCACGAGACAAGGGACCGCGAGTCTCCTGGAGCTCCGCAGCATGGTTTGCCCCTTCGCTCAGCACCTGCTTCAGGAGGTAACCGCAGGTGGGGCACGAGCAGACGACGTCGCACCCGGCGTCCACCGCTTCGGAGAGCCTGTCCACGTTGAAGGCGGCAAACTCCAGGGTGAGCTCCCGGTCGCCCTCGAGCAGGCTCGGCATGCCGCAGCATTTTTGCTCGGGAACATAGACCTGGATGCTGTTGTGCTCGAGGACCTCGACTGCGGCCCGGGGCACGGCGGGAAAGAGATACTGCCCGGTGCAGCCGGCAAAGAATGCAACCTTTCGGTGGCCGCCCTCCTTCAGGACGTGAAGCCCTCGCGACCCGGCCCATGATGGGAAACTCTCTTCCGGGAAGCCCGGGACCTTCCGGTCCGCATGGATCCCGGCAAGGCCTTTCAGCAGGCGGCCGGTCCATTTCGACTGGAAAAGCAGGTTGGCAAGCCGCGGATAGGCGCCGCAGATCCTTGCCACGCGCTCGACGTCTTCCAGCAGCCGAATGGTCGGCTTCAACCCTTCGCGCTGGATGAAGGCGTGCTTGGCCTTCATGATGTCCGCCCGGATGTTGGGACAGGGACAGAGCGCACAAAAATTGCACAGCTCCACGAGGCCCCTCAACTCGTCCGGTGTGAGGCGTTCTTTCTTCCCCGCCTCTTTATCGAACAGCCGATATAGCTCAGGGAAAACCAGGCACGGCGTATCCTCCATAAGATACCTGCAGATGTCGCAATCCGCGCAGGCTTCCATGACCGCCCTCGCCATGCTCTCGGGGGTGTCACTCACGATTCGGCACTCCAATTCAGGTCAAACCCTATCCAGATGAAAAAGGAAAAAGGGTTCCGGCAGTGCAGAAGCAATGGGCCGTTCCTCAGCGGACAAACCGATCCTTTTGGCGAGGCCCGTAACTGGCCTCGAACACCGGCACTCAATGAGACTGCAGGCATTTCTTGACCTGGTTCGCCAAGTGCTCCTTGATGAAGGCCAGGGCCCGCTCCGCATCGTCATCCATGTCGATGGCCAGGATCTCCTGAACTTGCTGCACATCCAGATCGATGGGGACTTTCTTCAGGTTCATCTTTCAACTCCCGTGCTGCATAGTATGCCATGCACTTCTGGCGTCATCGAGCACCGAATACATGACCGGCGTCACCACCATGGTCATGAAGGTTCCGACCAGGAGGCGAACCCCGCGGCGGTGCCGAGAGGCGACATGCGCCCGAGCTGCACGAGAAGCAGACGGCGGTCGGCGTGCAGGCGCGACAGACTCTGCTCGATGCTCGCCAGCCGGACTTCGATCTTCATGGAATCCACCGGCGCCGAACGGCCCACCTCGACCCTGAGGTTCGTGGCAGCAGTCTGGGACCGCAGAGCCTCCCTCCGCACAGCCTTTGGCCGCGGAAGGCGCTGCCGGCCCCGACCCGGCGGCTGGCGAGCCCGCAAAAAGCAGCATGGAACAGACCACGAGGACAGCCGAACGCAGCACGCGTGTCCCCTGTCCATTCAACGAAGGTTTCCCAAGGCTCAGCATGTCAGTCGAGATGAGATTTCAGACCGAGGTTCTTCTGCTGCTCCAGCCGCTTGACCAGCTCCTTCAGCATGCGAAGCGCTTCCTTTGCATCTCCGTCCATGACGATCATTTTCATGTGCACGAGCTCTTCATCGCTGATCGTGAGTACCATATCGACATCCCCTCCAGCACGAAAGCTAGAAGGCTCCAAAACTACTGGATTCCCGGCAGGGACACGCCGGAATGACCATTGACCGAAGTCCAAAGCTATCTGCGCCGCCAGCCGCTCCAGGCCGGGACCCCGTTGGCATCGCGAAGCGTCAGCACCTGGTCTCCCTTTTTGACTTCCGCAGCAATCAGGGCCGGCTTGCCCTCGTAGGTGATCCGCGAGCCCTTCACCTCGATCTTGTCCTTCGGTTCGATTCCCATGTCCTGATTCTCGATGTACCAGTCGGGGCCAAGGTGCACGGAGATCGTTTCCTTCTCGGTTTTCACCATGGCATGGAGTCCGGAATGCATGCCCTTCATGGGTGTGATCTTGTCGACGGAAACAACCTCACCGCTGATGGTTTCCACGGTCTGAGGATTGTACATCCGGGAGTAGGGCGTCCCGGGCCCCCACCCGCCACCGCCTCTCCACCCGCCCCCGCGCTGAGCCAGGGTGTCGGCCACCGTGAAGAAGCTGAGCAGTGCGAAGACGGCCAACAACATAACGATCTTTTTCATGGTACCCCTCCTTCATGATCTGGATGCACCGCTGGATGCACCGGTCAAAAAACAAACCTTTTCTGAGGCCATTATTCGCCGGATATCTTCCTCCTTTCTGACGGCCTGTGCGCCGTCGACCTGCAGCGGCTCATCATCCTGACGGCTCCCCTGAAACATCCCCACGACGGTACGGTGCGCATTGCGTCTACAGCAGCACAACGGCCCAGGCGAAAAAGAGAACCAGGATCCAGGCGCCACAAAGGGCCCAGAGCGCTTTCCGCCATTGCTCTCCCACATAGCTCCTGGTCGCATTGACCACCCAGTTCCAGTTGAACCAGAGGTGCAGGACCACCAGCCCAAGCATCAAGAGTGAGAGGTACAGATGGATATCCCCCCAGTCATGCCGATGAAGACCCAGGAAAAACTTGGCCGCCTCCGGCGCCCCCTTCCCGGATGGAATGACGAAGGCAAGCAGCAGCCCGATGACCGCAAGAGAGCTCAGGTCGACGAAAAGCAGTGCGTCGATCAGATACTTCCAGTCGTTCTTCTTCATGAACGTGCTCCGATTCGTCCCTCGAGCTTGCGAGAAATCATCACCTTGTAAAAGAGGTAGCCTCCCATGAGCAGGAACGCCGCATCACGGATCAGATACCAGGCTGTGGTCGGATCTCCATCGGTGCTCGTGCTGAAGCACCCGCAGTGGACGTCCAGCCCCCTCGCCACATTGAAGACCAGTGAGCCGAAAAAGACGACCAGCAGCCCGTTGGCCAGGGTGACGGCCCCGGGAAGCCAAAATCCGGCGATGAGGAATATGCCGAGAAAGAGCTCCAGCCATGGCAGGATGATCGCCGTGAGATTGATGAGTACATCCGGAAGGATCTGGTAATTGTAAACGGCCTGTGCGAATCCTCCCGGATTGGTGACCTTGTCTGCACTGGCGATGATGAAGATCACTCCCAGCACCAGCCTGATCCAGAAATGAAGCGGCTTCCCCAAAAACCCATTGCCGGAGCTCGCGCCGGAGGAGGAGGCAGAGCGCGTCCGGCCGTTACCCTCACTGCCAGGCAACAGCCCGCACAGCATCGTCCCTTCACCGCATACCACGGTTTCAAACTGAAGGACCGGGTGATCGATTCCAAAGCGATGGAGCAGTTGCAGGCGTATCCTTTCCGAGAGGGCATCGATCTTACTCAGCCGCTGGTCGGGGACCACCACGTGGCAGGAGAAGGCCACGCTGGAAGAACAGACGTTCCAGGCATGAAGGTAATGAACCCCGCTGACGCCCGGTATGCCTTCCAGGAAGCTCTTGACTCTCTCGATATCGAGGCCGAGCGGGGTCGCGTTCATGAGAATGGAAGTCGCTTCCTTGAGAATGGACCAGCAGTTTTTCAGGATGAAAAGAGCGATGAGAACGGAGAGCACCGGATCGAGCCAGTACCAGGGCTTGAACATCAACACAACCCCGTTCAGCAGCACCACGACGGAGGTCAGGAGGTCTCCGAGCATGTGGAGGAAGGCCCCGCGCACGTTGAGATTGTGGCCGGCATCCCGATGGAGCAGCACTGCCGAAAGACCGTTCCCCAGGACGCCCACCCCTGCGACCAGCACCACCAGCCGGCCGGAGACGGCTGCCGGGTGATGAAGCCGGTGGAAGGCTTCATAAGCAATGAAGATCGCGGCCCCCACCAGGAGCGCCACGTTCAGGGAGGCGGCCAGGATCTCCGCCCTCCGGTATCCGAAGGTGTTGGCGGTGGATGCTCCTTTCTTGCCGATCCGGTTGGCGATGGTGGCGATGAGCACCGCCGTGAAGTCGCTGAAGTTGTGCGCAGCGTCCGAGAGCAGCGCCATGCTGTTGGCCTGGATGCCGCCCACCACCTGGACCACGGGAATGACCAGGTTCAACCCGAGCGTCATGAGCAGCCGGGATCCGCTCGTATCGCGGCCGTGAGCGTTATGGTGGGCTCCCGCAGGTGAGGAGGAACCATGGTCGTGATCGTCAGGTTCGATGTCATGATGGCAGATGGCTGGGTTTTCGCGTTCGTGTTCCACGGATCTACCTCGTGAAGGCTGTTGAGCTCTGCATGGAAATCACGAGCTCATCGGATCTTGGTCCCGGCCGCTTCCAGCAGAGCGTTTCGCACCAATTCTTTAGGGGGCACCCCCGATGTCCCATACATTCGTCACGTGAAACCGTATGGCACGCTGTCTCTCATGCTTGGATCGATATCGAGACCGTTGACCTGAACCGTAGGGCTTCCATGAAACTTGTACAGGCTGGCTTCATCGGACGTAGTCACAACGAGCTGCGAGAGCTGGATGAAAAGGCCCAGCTCTGCGGCGGCAGCCTCCACCAGGGCAACGGTGGGGGGAGTATTGCCGCATCCTTCTGCAGAAAGGACTTTCACTTCGATTTGAGACATCATCCCGACTGAATCCTGCAATCTTGGTTTCCATTCGCCAGGGCTTCCCACACACTGCCGGGGAGTCCCCAAGCCATCACCTGATCGGTGAATCCTCATTCACTTCGATCGGCAGCCGTTTTTCCTGCCAGAGTGTCCAGCCGTTCACCAGCACTCGGACGTTGTTGTAGCCTTTGGCCAGCAGGGCCATGGCCAGCTCTTTGCTCAGCCCGCAGCTTTCACCGTCGCAGTAGGTGATCAGGGGGGTTTGGGGGGGAATGTCGGCCATCACCGTGGCGAAGTGGTCGTCGAACTCGTCCCACGGCAGGTTGACAGCGCCATCGATGTGCCCCTCCGCATATTCGTCGCTGGAACGCGCGTCCAGGAACAGGGCGGACCGGTCGAAAAACAGCATCCCCGCTTCCTCCAGGGAAACCATCAGGCTGTCTCCCGAATCCAATGTCAGCCGGGCCTCGGGCGACCAGTCAGCCACGAGCGGAAGGCCGCCGGGACGGAAATGGTTCGCGGCAAGAGCGGTCAAGCACGCCAACACCAGGATGGCCACACCCTGCAGGATGGCCTGAAGCACTACTTTACTGTCTTTATTGCTCATATTCATAAACTCGAGCCGATCTATTTCATCGTCGCAGAAAAATGCGCAACCATCAAGCCCTCGGCCAGTACATGATGATCAGGACGCCCACGAGAGAGATCAATCCTCCAATGATGTCGAACCGGTCGGGTGTGACTTCATCGACCCGCCATCCCCAAATGATCGAGAGCACGATGAAGACGCCGCCATATGCCGCATAGACGCGTCCGAAACTGGCCGGCTGCAGAGTCGGGACAACTCCGTAAAGAACGAGAATCACCCCTCCTGTCACTCCGTGCCAGATGCTTTTCCCTTCCCTGAGCCACAGCCAGACAAGGTAACCTCCTCCAATCTCACACAATCCGGCCAGAACGAAGTAAAGAAGCGACTGAATCATGATTAAATCATTCTTCCTCCACTCACTGAAAGCTGGAACGAGGAATCAGCAGCACGGGGCATGGGGCGAGCCGGGAGATGTTGTAGGCGACGCTGCCCAGCAGGATTTCCGAGAGCAGGCTCTTCCCCTGGGTGCCCATGACCACCAGTGAAAAATCGCCGGTTCCGAGCAGCTCGAGCGCCGCCGGCGTAGGGTGTCCCCGAACCACTTCGCCGTTGACCTTTGGAATGCCCGATGCCTTGAAACGACTCACCAGCGCATCCATATGCGCGCGAGCCGCGTTCTCGGCCGGCTCGAGGATTGCCGGCGGGTAGGCATCGAGGAGCTCCATGGCATGGAGGATGGTGAGTTCGGAGATGCCCTTCGACGCCAGATGCTCGATGACGGGCGGAATGTCACCTGCGACCTTCGAATAATCCGTGGGGAAGAGCACATGGCGCAGGAGCTCGTGCGCGCGCAGCTGGCAGCTTCCTCCCTTTCCCCCGTCCATGAGGCGTTTGACATTGATGAGCAAAACGGGAAAGCGGGCGTGATGGAGCAAGGCGCTGGAAAAGGAACCGAGAAAGGCCTCTCTCCAGGCGGACTTGCCGTGGGAGCCCACCACGATGAGCGAGGCATCATGGCGTTGGCCAACCTCATTCAAGGAGACCGCCGGAGGTCCCATAGGGGTTTCCACCGTCACCCTAAATCCCTGCGACTCGAGCTGTTTGCTCTGCTCCGCCAGCTTGGAACGGACCTCGGCCTCGGCCATCAGATCCGCACTTTGATAAACTTTGGCCATGAGCACATGGGCGAGGACGACCTGTTCACATCCCAGGGCCTTGATTTCGCCGGCACAGCCGATGATATCGTCCCAATCCGACGACAGGTCCGTTGCGAAAACAGCCCTTTCAAACATGGCTCCCCCACTCTCGACCCTCAATTTCGACCACACGCCTGAAAGCGCTCACTGCACTGGTCCGATCGATTCCCGTTCCTTCGGACGCTCGGGCGGACATCCCCCTTGAGCACACCGGATGTCTATCTCTCCCCGCAGCTTTTCCACTTCCTCAATCAGATAGACCAGAGCTTCCCGCACACTCATGCCCTTCAGTCGATCAGCGAACCAGTACCGTGTTTTCAGGCAGATCTTCACCAGCATGAGCATCACCGGGACCTCGATGAGGACCCCCACCACGGTGGCCAGGGCTGCCCCCGATGAGAGCCCGAAGAGCATGGTGGCCGTGGCGATGGCTACCTCGAAATGGTTCGATGCTCCGATCATGGCGGCCGGGGCGGCATCTTCATAGGGCAGCTTGATGAGCTTTGCGGCAATGTAAGTGATGATGAAGATGAGGAAGGTCTGGATGGTCAGGGGAATGGCAATCCAGAGGATGGTCAGGGGATTGTCGATGATGGTCTGTCCCTTGAAGCTGAAAAGAAGCACCAGGGTCGCCAGCAGGGCGATGATGGCCACCGGGGTCAGTACGTGCAGGAAGCTGGTGTCGAACCACTCCCTTCCCCTGGCCTGGATGATCCAGCGGCGCGAAAAGTAGCCGGCCACGAGGGGCAGGGCCACGTAGATCGAGATGGAGAGCAGCAGCGCCTCCCAGGGAACGGGCATCTGATTGAGGCCGAGGAGCCATTTCCCCAGCACTCCGTACAGGACGAGCATGGTCAGGCTGTTGATGGCCACCATGACCAGGGTGAGCCCCTGGTTCCCCCTCGACAGGTAGCCCCACATGAGGACCATGGCGGTGCACGGAGCGATGCCGAGCAGGATCATGCCCGATATGTACGACCGGTAAAGGGGAACCTGTGAACCGTCCTTGAGAACATCCATGCCCGGCAGGAGGTCCCTGAAAAAGGTCCCCACAAAAAGCATGGCGATGCCCAGCATGGTGAAGGGCTTGACCGCCCAGTTCATGAAAAGCGTGAGCAGGACCGGTTTGGGCGTGCGCCCGGCGCGGAGGACCTCCGCAAAGTCGATCTTCACCATGATGGGATACATCATGAAAAAGAGTGCGATGGCAATGGGGATGGACACCACGGGCGCTTCCCCCACGTAGATGGCCATCCGGTCCAGCCTGTCGGCAACGTCCGGGGCCAGTTTCCCCAGCGCGATTCCGCCTACGATGCAGAGGGCCACCCAGAGGGTGAGGTATCTCTCAAAAATGTTCAGCTGTTTGGTTTCCGCTTCCTTTGTCGAGTCCATTCCTCATTCCTTCTCTGTATTCACAGTGAGTGACTCGGGCAGCCCTTCCACAAATTGCCGGATCTCGTCCCGCACTCGCCGGTAATGGGCCATGGCCTCCTCCTCGGTGGGGGAGCCGGCGGCCAGCCGGGGGGGATCGTCGAAGCCCAAGTGCAGCTTCTTCGTCCTGGCGGGAAAGAAAGGGCATGACTCGTGGGCGCGGTCGCAGACGGTCACCACGAAATCGAAATCGATGCCTTCTAGAGCTGAAACATCCTTGGATCGCTGACGCGAGATATCGACGCCGGCCTCCGCCATGGCGGCAACAGCCCTGGAATCCATTCCGTGAGGCTCCACCCCCGCGGAATAGGGTTCAAGGAGGTCTCCCTTCAAATGTTTGGTCCAGCCTTCCGCCATCTGGCTGCGGCAGGAATTCCCAGTGCACAGAAAGAGAATCTTAAGCTTTGCCATGATATTACAATCATTAATGTTAACAACTGGCGTTTTTGCAATCCCTCTGGATGCCAGCCTTCGCCGGCACGGCGGACGTAGATGTCTCTTCAGACGTCATTCCGGCAGTTTTCAAGCCGGAATCCAGAAGTCCTTACAAAACGCAAGATCTCATCCTCCGCGAGGATACCTTTTCCACCGAGCTGCTCTATCTCCAAGCTGGTTCATCGATCCTCTTGAATAATTCTATTCGAACTGGAACTGTCCCAGATAGGCTTCCAGCTTCGCCTTGCTCTCTCCGGCCAGGGGGGGACAATCTTCCGGCCCCCTGCCCCCCTCGGCCACCTGGGTGGCGAACACCATGCACGTGGGCTGGCCGCACTCTTTGCAGTTGGTCTTGGGAAGCAGCTTCAGGATCTCGAACACCTTGGGCTTGGGAGCACTTTCGTACCGGGGCTCGATCTCGCCTCGCCGCTCCCAGGTGTCGTTGATCTCCTGCTTCAGCCACTCGATGATCTTGTCTCCCTCCTCCTCCGTCCGCAATGCATTGACACAGATCATCCTCGGGTGGACCGCGATGAGCTTGCCGTGCACCTTGAACGAAACGGAAGGAGGGTCCTTGAGATATTGAAAACCGCCGAGCACTGCATTGAGATAAGGAATCACCTCGGTGATATCCTCATCGAGGTGGGCGATGCAGTGGACGGATTCGGCCTCGGGCCTGCACTCGGGCCGCACGACCTCCTTGCGATAGCCTGTGAGCAGCATGTTACACCTCCTTGTGGGAAGATAAGCCCCGGGATGACTTCCGTGCAGGAGCCGGACCCGGCTGATGCGTATCCCCCGGGTCCGGCTCCTGCTGATGGTCCCTCCTGATGCTCAAAGACGCCACGCACGTTCGTGCTCCCGGCGCCTCTTATCAAACCTCCTTGACGGCCTTCTTGACCCTGTCGATCTCGTCGCGCTTGAGGTTGAAATCCTTGTTCTTTTCGATTCCGAGGTCCGTCAGCACCACGTAGGATTTCAGTGGAATCTCGGCATGCTCCAACGTCTTTTTGGCGCACGCCTGGGAGCAGCCGTCGATGACCACCATGTTGGGAACATCTTTGGCCGACTGCACAAACCCCGTCAGATGGGCCCCGATGCCGGCCAGGCAGAACATCTTTCCATAACCTTCCTGGGTGAGCTCGATTGCCGCCTGATTGGACAACTGGCCCACGTTGGAGCCTCCGGAACACGCCAGAATCATGATGTTCCCACCGGGTGTACAACAGCTTTCAGCCATTTCCTCTCTCCTTGCTCATCTCAGAAATCGCTCTCGAGCAAACAACTCACTTGCTGATCCATTTCTTGACCTCATCCTTGGTGGGGACCTTGCCGACGGATTTGACCTCCCCGTCGATCACCACCGCCGGCGTGCCGAAGACGCCGTATTCACCGATTTTCAGGATGTCGGTCACTTTTTCCACGGTGGCGCTCACGCCTGTTTCCGAAACCGCATCCTTGACTACTTTTTCCGTCTGCTGGCATTTGGGGCAGCCGGGGCCCAGCACTTTGATGTCCATTTTGATTCTTCCTTTCAGATTGGTGTTCAGTTGGGAAAGTAATGGCCGAAGATCATGCCGCAGATCGTGGACATGACCACGACCAGGCTGCAAAACACTACCGTTTTCTTGGTTCCCATGACACTTCGGATGACCAGCATGTTGGGAAGCGAAAGGGCCGGGCCGGCCAGGAGGAGCGCCAGCGCGGGTCCCTTTCCCATCCCCGAGCCGATGAGCCCCTGCAGAATGGGAACTTCCGTGAGGGTCGCGAAGTACATGAACGCCCCCACAACGGCCGAAAAGAAGTTGGCGGCCAGGGAATTGCCGCCCACCAGGCTGCTCACCCACTGGGAGGGGATAATGCCCTCGGTCCCCGGCTGTCCCAGCAAGAGTCCTGCGGCCAGCACGCCGCCCAGCAGCAGCGGAGTGATCTGCCGGGTGAAGCTCCAGGTCGCATTGAACCAGTCCTCCGTCTCCCCCCGCGTGGTGGTGATGATCACCGTGAGGGCCACGATGCCCGCCCCGAAGGCGATCAGCGGCTCATGGGGAAACCCGAAGGCGAGGATGGCGATCACGATCGCCGCCAGTACCACCCTCAGCACCTGGACGCGGAACCAGATGATGAGCTCCACTCCGAGAGCGGCGGCGAAAGCCCCCGTGAGCCACCATTTGACCTGGAAGACGGCGTTCCAGAAGCCCACGGGCTCAGAGGGTTTTCCCCACGTCGCGGAGATCAGAAGCCCCACCATCGTGGCGAAATACACCACGTTTTGCCAGAGCGGCCGCTCGACCTCGACGGACGGCAGGTGCATGGCTGCCTGGACTTTTTGCGTCTCTTCCTTCAAGAAGAAGAAATGCATCAAGAGGCCGATGACGATGCTGAACAGGATGGCTCCCACCGCGCGCGCGATGCCGAGGGGCAGCCCCAGGATGCGTGCCGTGAGGACGATGGCCAGGATGTTGATGGCCGGCCCCGAGTACAGGAAGGCGATGGCGGGACCCAGTCCGGCGCCGCGCTTCCAGATTCCGGCGAAGAGCGGCAGCACGGTGCACGAGCAGACGGCCAGGATGCTCCCCGAAACGGACGAGACTCCATAGGCCAGCACCTTGTTGGCCGCCGGCCCCAGGTAGCGCATCACCGCTGCCTGGGAAACGAAGCATGAAATGGCCCCCGCAATGAAGAAGGCCGGCACCAAACAGAGCAGCACATGCTCCTGGGCATACCACTTGACCAGGGCCAGTGACTCGATGACCGCGTTGGTGAAGCGCTTGCTGTCCATGGGAAGGTAAAAGGCCACCAGGAAAGCGCCCACGATGAGCACCATGGGCTTCCAGATGGTGCTCCAGTCGATGCGGCTCGGCTCCATTTCCTCCTGGCTTTCCACCACGTCATCCCTCACCGGTTCGTTTTCAGCAGTTCGAGCGGTACCCATTTTGAAATCTCCTTCCGGCTTTCAGTTTTTGCCGGCCGTCAGATCAGCAGGTTGAAGAGGAATCCCACCACGAGGATCCCGATCCCCACCACCCCGAAAAACGCGGCGATGAGTGTCGGCTTCAGCACCTTGCGCAGGATGATGGCCTCCGGGAGCGAGAGCGCGATCACCGACATCATGAAAGCCAGCACCGTTCCCAGGGCGGCCCCCTTTCCGAGGAGCGCCTGGACCACCGGGATGATCCCCGCGGCATTGGAGTACATGGGAATCCCGATCACGACGGCCGCAGGCACCGACCACCAGGCGCCCTTGCCCATGATGGAGGCCATGAACCCCTCGGGGACGTAACCATGGATCGCAGCTCCAACGGCAATCCCCAGGACCACGTAGATCCACACCCTGCCCACGATGTCGCGCACCGCGTCGAGCCCGAACTGAATGCGCTCTTCCCAGGTTCGCTCGGGCCCAACGTATTCTTCATCGTCTGCCTGGATCTCCAGCACCCACTCCTCCAGGTGCCCTTCCATGCGGAATCGCCCGATGGCCCAGCCCGCCACCATGGCGATGAGGAGCCCCATGCCGAGATAGATCCCGGCCACCTTCCACCCGAAAAGGCCGAAGAGGAGCACCAGGGCGATCTCGTTCACCATGGGGGCGGCGATGAGGAAGGAGAACGTCACGCCCAGAGGAATCCCCGCCGTGACGAAGCCGATGAAGAGCGGCACCGCCGAGCACGTGCAGAACGGCGTGACGATGCCGAGAAACGCCGCCAAAATGTTTCCGAGGGACTCCCTCTTGCCGGCCAGGATTCCCCGGGTCCGCTCCGGCGTGAAAAAGGACCGGATGACTCCCACCCCAAAGACCACCAGGGTCAGGAGCAGAAGCACCTTGGGGGTGTCGTAGACGAAGAACTCGACGGCGTGGGCCAGGTGGCTCTCCACCTGCAGACCAAGGATTGAGTAGGTGAGGTACTTCGAGAATGGCGCCAGGCTCCTGTAAAGGAGCCACCAGGCCGCCAGCAAAGGAATACCGTAAAGAAGGTATCTGAGCGCCGAAGAGCTCGTTGATTGTGGGCTCGGCTCCTCGACACGCACACACTTATCCACAGCGCAGCAGCAGCCTTTGTCTTCGGTTGTCTTCATCCTATTTCCCACCTGGAGCTGCGTTCGCTTCGAGCAGCCATTTCCTGATCCTGTCCCGGGGAGGCACGCTTCCCACGGCGAGGGTCTTGCCGTTGACGATCAGGGCGGGTGCACCCATGACGCGATACCGGGCAATCTCCTTCATGTCGGTCACATGATCGACGCCGGCCGGGAGGTTGAGCTCCGTCAGGATTTCCATGATCGTCTGAGTCAACGTACGACACTGGCTGCAGCCTACACCCAGGACTTTGATATCCAGCCCTTTGGGAGCCTCCTCCGCGTACGGCTGCCCCATGAATTTTCGGAATTCGCGGACAAAAGCCCTGCCGTAATCCTCCCTGGCCTTCCCGGGGATGTAGTTCTCCTTCCCCAGCCGGTCGAGCATGTGCTCCGCCACCTCCGGGTCGGACTTCTCCCCATAGGTCCCGGCCATTTCCTCCATGAGCTCCTTGATGCCGATGATGCTCACCCCGAAATTGGCCACATTGATCCTTGTGATGGCCTTCTCCGACATGTTCCATTTCCTCCTGGATTCACCGCCGTCTATGCAGTCTGCCTCCTGCAGAGGGTCTCGCGGCTGATTTCGGACAACGACTCGATGAGTCGGACGATTTCAGGCTCATCCTTGAGCCAGTGCTTGAGATTGCCGAGCATGGAAGCTACGTACGGGCTGGCACTCCCATCGGAAACGAAGTAGTTCACCCAGAGACCGTTCTTGCGGGAGTACACCAGGCCGGCATCCTCCAACAGTTTGAGATGGCTCGACACCGTCGGCTGGGCTATATCGAGGGCGGCCTGCATCTCGCACACGCAGAGCGAGCGCTGTTGAAGCATCTTGATGATTTTGACGCGATTCGGGTCCGACAGGGCCTTCATGACCTTGATGAATTCTCTCATGGGAGCGGCTCCTCATTGTATTGACGACCGCAAATATATCATCATGCATCGACGATTGTCTATATAAATTCTTCGCCTGCTGCAAACGAATCCATCGTGGATCCGAATTTGTTTTGAAGAGAGACGGCGCTCCTGTTATCATTTGTTTCATGCACTCCGGTGGAGGCGATGCAGGCGCGAGAGCTGATCTTTCCCAAATCCCCGGTGCCGGAAGGATCCGCTGTTCCCGGCCCGATCGTATTGGCATCCGCCGATCTTTTAGGTCCTGGGCACCGGAAAGCGTGTCAAAAACGGCTTCAGCTGAGCGAGCTCGTCATTCCTGCGAAGGCGGGAATCCAGTCCCTTTGAAGACCCTGGACCCCCGCCGGAAGCACGCGGGGGTGACGTTGTGCCCGCTTTTCGAGGAAATACATGCGGGGATGACGCTCTAAGTACAGGCCATCACAATAGAGTGTCCACCTCTCGAGTCGTCATTCCGGCAGTCTTCTGGCCGGAATCCACAGAAAAGCTGGATGCCGGCTTAAAGATTGCCGGCATGACGAGCGGCGAAATGGACATCTCTTTCTGTGGAGGTGTACTACGGAATAGGATCACTTCATTCTGCGGGCGTGTACTAATCGAAGCTTGCCATGCGGGATTCCTCATTCACGGGCAAGCTTCGCTTGGTCCGTGGCACCCCTTGAGTCTACGACATCGACAGGGGCCAAAAGGAGGAGCCGAGCAGGCCTTGGAGGAGCAGCGCCTCGTCCCCGGGGCAGCTGCCGGCGTGAGTGACCAGCGTGAAATCAGCCGATGCTTCAACCAGTCAAGCGCGTCCTCAGAGAGAAAACGTCGGGACGGTCCTGTCCGTGCGCGGCAGCGTGATCGATGCGCGTTTCCCCGCTGAGCTTCCCGAGCGATACAGCGTCCTGTTGGGCGGAGACCGCCGGCAGGTGGTGATCGAAGTCCAGAGTCACCTGAGCCGTGACGTGGTGCGGGGCATGGCCCTCACCCCCACCCGGGGGATGGCTCGAAATGCCGTCATCGTGGACACGGGACGGCCCCTGCGGGCCCCCGTCGGCAAAGGCGTTCTCGGCCGGGTGTTCAACGTCTTCGGGGATCCCGTCGACAGGCTTCCCCCGCCCGAAGACGTCCGGTGGGCTCCGATCCACGCCGACCCCGTTCCTCTCGGCGACCGGGCCACGACCTCCGATGTGTTCATGACGGGCATCAAGGCCATCGACGTGCTCATACCTCTGGAGCGGGGGGGCAAGGCGGGGCTCTTCGGCGGGGCCGGCGTCGGAAAGACGGTGCTGATCACGGAGCTCATCCACAACATGGTGGGCCTTCACGAGGGGGTCAGCATTTTTTGCGGGATCGGCGAACGGTGCCGGGAAGGGGAGGAGCTTTACCGCGAAATGAAGGTGGCCGGGGTCCTCGACAAGACGGTCATGGTTTTCGGCCAGATGAACGAGCCGCCGGGAGCCCGCTTCCGGGTGGGGCATGCGGCCCTCACCATGGCCGAATATTTTCGGGACGAGGCGCGCCAGGACGTGCTGCTCCTCATCGACAACATTTTCCGGTTCATCCAGGCCGGTTCGGAAGTGTCGGGGCTTCTGGGCCGGCTCCCCTCGCGGCTGGGCTACCAGCCCACCATGGCCACGGAGCTGGCCGGCCTCGAGGAGCGCATCTCCAACACGCGGAGCGGCGCCATCACCTCCATCCAGGCCGTCTACGTACCGGCCGACGACTTCACCGACCCGTCCGCCGTGCACACCTTCGGGCACCTTTCCGCCTCCATCGTGCTTTCTCGCAAGAAGGCCGGCGAAGGGCTCTATCCCGCCATCGATCCGCTGCAATCCTCCAGCAAGATGCTGAACCCGCTGGTGGTGGGGGACCGGCATTATCGCATCGCCCGGGAAGTGCGAAAGACTCTCGCCACATACGAGGAGCTCAAAGACATCATCGCCATGCTGGGCATCGAAGAGCTTTCTGAGGACGATCGAAAGGCGGTCTACCGGGCCCGCCGCCTGGAGCGCTTTCTGAGCCAGCCCTTCTTCACGACGGAGCAGTTCACGGGGCTGGCAGGCCGGTCCGTGCGCCTGGAGGATGCCCTGGACGGTTGTGCCCGCATTCTGAACGACGAATTCTCCGAGATTCCCGAAAAGGCCCTGTACATGATCGGCAAGGTGGAGGAGGCCGGGACCCCATGAGACTCCAGATCCTGGTGCCCAGCCATGTTCTCGTGGAGGAACCGGTCCGGAAAATCATTGCCGAAGCCGAAAACGGCCATTTCTGCCTCCTCCCCCGGCACGTGGACTTTGCGGCGGCGCTGGTTCCCGGTATCCTCTCCTGGTGGACGCCGGAGGGTGAGGAGTGTCTTGCGGCCGTGGACGAAGGCATCCTGGTCAAGTGCGGTCCCGATGTGTGGGTTTCGACGCGCAATGCCGTGCGAGGCCCCCGCCTCGGGGCGCTCAGGCAGACCGTGGACGAGGTCTTCCGGCGCCTGGATGAGCAGGAGCGGAAATCGCGGTCGGCTCTGGCCAGGATGGAAGCCGACTTCGCCAGGCGATTCTGGGAGTTGGGACGACGTGGATAGCTCGGGCTCCTCCAGAAAGCGACTCGACCAGAACAGGCAGCGCATCAGCGACGAGGTGGGCGGGAAAGAGGCTCGCAAACTGCGGGCCCGCCGTCATAAAGGTCTGGGCGCATGGTTCGGGGTGGGGATGTTCGGCCTGGTCGGCTGGGCCGTCTCCATCCCGACTTTGCTTGGGACGGCCCTGGGAGTCTGGGTGGATCGGGAATTCCCCAGCCGTTATTCATGGACCCTCATGGGGCTTATGGCCGGAGTCATCTGGGGATGCCTCAACGCGTGGTACTGGGTAAAACGGGAGAGCCGGCGGGAAGAGTGAGGGGCGGGGAATGGGGGGAATCGGGGAAGGGGGGAATCGGGGAATCGGTGAATTGGTGAATTGGTGAATGGGGGAATCGGGGAATCGGGGAATCGGGGAAGGGGGGAATCGGGGAAGGGGGGAATCGGGGAAGGGGGGAAGGGGTGAATCGTATCGTCGAGTATTCGGGGGTGCTGGCTGCGGGGATGCTGGTGGGAGCCTTTTATTTTGGCGGGTTGTGGTGGACGGTCCGCCGGGTGGTTCGAGCGCGCCGTCCCGGCCTCCTCCTGCTCGCAAGCTATTGGCTCCGAACGGCTGTGGCCATGGGCCTGTTTTATGTCATCATGAAGGGGGACTGGCTGAGACTCGTGGTCTGCCTGGCGGGATTCCTCCTCATGCGCCAGATGCTCACCCGGGTTCTCGGATTCGGCGGAAAAGAGCTGCAACCGAGCGTGAGGGACTGAACCTTGTGCGTCCATGACCGTGGGTATCGTCCTCGTGCTCTCTCCCGCATGGCGGACGGTACCCGTCATCGCGATCGAGCAGGAGTGTGGTGCAGCCTTTACTGAAAAGCATCCCTCATGGTCTTTCAGGCTCACTTAAACAATGAAGAGGCCCGCGGCCGGTCGTCTGCCTTTCAACCCGAAACCCGAAACTCGAAACCTTTCGCACCAGAGGGTTTTATGCGTGTCGAAGGCATCCATCATGAAGATAACGCCTGATCAGATCGTCCTCTGGCAGTGGGGATTCATCCACATCAACGCCACCCTGGTCACCACCTGGGGCGTCATGCTGCTCCTCGTGGTGGTGTCCGCCCTGGTGACCCGGAAGCTCTCCACGGGCATGAAGATGTCCCGCATGCAGAATCTGCTCGAGGTCATCGTGACGTTTCTGAACCGCCAGATCAGCGACGTGGGTCGCCAGGAGCCGGCGGAATTCCTGGGCTTCATCGGCACCCTGTTTCTCTTCATCGCGGCGTCCAACCTGCTCAGTGTGGTGCCGGGAATCGATCCGCCCACGGGCTCTCTTTCGACCACCACGGCGCTGGCCATCTGCGTGTTCGTGGCCGTCCCGCTCTACGGCATCTCCAGGCGTGGGGTGATCGGCTATTTCAAGGAGTACGCAAAGCCTTCCATCCTCATGCTGCCCTTCAACATCATGGGAGAGCTTTCCCGCACCCTGGCCCTGGCGGTCCGCCTCTTCGGGAACATGATGAGCGGGACCATGATCGGCGGCATCCTCCTGGCCGTGACCCCGCTCATCTTCCCCGTGATCATGAACCTCTTCGGACTGCTGACCGGCCTCATCCAGGCCTACATTTTCACCATCCTGGCGACGGTTTTCATCTCTGCGGCGGTGGAGGTCCAAACCGGCGCCGGCCCAGGCGACCCACATCAGGACAAAGGAGAATGACGCCATGGACAGCCTGACTCTGGTAGCGGTGGTATCCATCTTCACGGCGGGCTTGACGATGGCCGTCGGCTCCATCGCCCCGGCGCTTGGCGAGGGACGCGCGCTTTCCCAGGCCCTGCTGGCCATTGCCCAACAGCCCGACGAAGCCAATGCCATCACCCGCACGCTCTTTGTGGGAATGGCCATGGTGGAATCCACGGGCATCTACTGCCTGGTCATCGCCATGATCCTGCTGTTTGCGAACCCATACTGGAACTACCTGGTGTCCAGGGCAGGAGGGTGATCCGTGCTGATCGACTGGTTCACCGTTTTTGCGCAGATCTTCAATTTCCTGATCCTGGTGGCGCTGCTCAAAAGATTCCTCTATCGCCCCATCCTCAACGCCATGGATGAGCGTGAGGCGGGGATTGCGGCCCGGCAGGAGGAGGCGCGGCTCCACATCGAGGCGGCCGAGCGCGAGGCGGAGCTCTACCGGGAAAAGACCCGCGAGCTCGAAGCCGGCCGCGCCGAGATGATGGAGAATGCCAGGCAGGAAGCGGAATTGCGGCGCAAGGAATTGCTCACCCAGGTGCGGGAAGAGGTGATGAACCGACGGGCCGCCTGGTATGAAGCTCTACAGCAGGAAAAGGCCTCCTTTCTCCACGACCTGAGGGTCCATGCCGGGGCGAAATTCCTGCAGATTTCCCGGCAGGCCCTGGGGGAGCTCGCCGGCGCGGAGCTGGAACAGCGGATCCTGCACGTCTTCCTCGAGCGGCTCCAGGACATGATCGACCACGCCGGCAAGGATTTCCCGGGGTCGCTCATGCGCTCCGGGGCGCGGGTCGCCGTCACCAGCTCCTTTGAAATCCCGGCAGATTTGCGGTCCCTCATCGAGCACACCTTTCGAAGCCATATTGCTCCGGAATGCTCCTTCCATTACGAAACCTCGCCGGATTTGCTGTGCGGCATCGAGCTCAAAGCGGACGGCGTGAGAGTCGCCTGGAGTCTGGAGGATTACCTGGGGGAACTGGAGAGGGACCTGAACCTGGAGTTCATCAAGAGACCGGTCTTCGCATCATCGGGCGTTCCGGAGGATCAGCGATAGAGAAAATTGCAGCGCCCGCTCTCTTCCGGCAAAGGAATGCTCCATGTGCCACTCGGACGATTCACTGAAGTCTCTCCTCGAATGCACGTCACGAACCCTCGACGATGTTCTCGACAGGCAGAAGCCCTTTCTGAGCGTGCAGGAATACGGCACGGTCCGCTCCATCGCCCAGTCCATCGCAACGGTGGACGGTATGCCCGGAGTGCAGTCCGAAGAGCTCGTGCTTTTTCCGGGGAACGCTCTCGGCCTGGTGCTCAATATCGATCCCCACGAGGTGGGAGTCGTCTGCCTGGACGCCGGCGAGCACATCAAGGCGGGAACCGAGGTCTATCGAACGGGTCGGGTCCTGGACGTCCCGGTCGGAGAAGAGCTCCTGGGGCGCATCGTGGATCCGCTGGGGCGGCCCCTGGATCGTGCAGGCCCCCTCCACACGGCTGAACGCCGGATCGTGGAAAGGGATGCCCCGGCCATCATGGACCGTGACCCGGTAACCGTCCCCCTCCAGACGGGCATCAAGGTCATCGATGCCCTGATTCCCATCGGGCGCGGGCAGCGGGAGCTCATCCTCGGGGATCGGCAGACCGGCAAAACTTCCCTGGCGCTGGATACCATCATCAACCAGGTGGGAAAGAACGTCATTTGCGTCTATTGCGCCATCGGCCAGCGCGGCTCATCGGTGGCCAGGGTCGTCGCCGACTTGAAACGGCATGGCGCCATGGGCTTCTGCATCGTGGTGGTGGCCGAGGGAGACGATACGCCCGGCATGCAGTTCGTGGCACCCTATGCGGCAACTTCCATGGCCGAGACCTTCATGGAATCCGGAAAGGATGTCCTCATCGTCTATGACGACCTCACCCGGCATGCCGTCGCCTACCGCGAGCTTTCCCTCCTGCTCAGGCGCCCGCCCGGCCGCGAGGCGTTCCCGGGGGACATCTTTTACATCCACTCGAGGCTCCTGGAACGGTCGACCCATCTGTGCCGAGCGCTGGGCGGCGGCTCCCTCACGGCGCTCCCCATCATCGAGACCGAAGCGGAGAACCTGTCCGCCTACATCCCCACCAACCTCATTTCCATCACCGACGGGCAGGTCTATCTCTCCCCGCTGATGTTTCAGAAAGGGATCCTGCCCGCCGTGGATGTCGGAAAATCGGTGTCCCGCGTGGGAGGCAAGACGCAGCTGAGCGCCTACCGGGCCGTTGCCGGCGATCTGCGTCTCACCTACGCCCAGTTCGAAGAGCTTGAAACCTTCTCGCGCTTCGGCACCCGGCTCGACGAAGCCACCCGGCAGACCCTGGAGCGCGGAAGAAGGGTGCGCGAGTCCCTCAAGCAGCGCCAGTTCGACCCCATGCCGGTGCCCGAGCAGATCGCCGTGCTCCTGGCCGTGAGCTCCGGGCTGTTCGACGCCCTCGACATCGAAGCGATCCCGGCGGCTGAAGAGGCCATCCGGCAAGCCATTCGCCACGGACCCCAGACTCTTCTCGAGCGCATCGATGCCGGTGCGCCCTTCGACGATGCAGACCGTGTCGCACTCCTTTCCCTGGCACAGCAGGCTCTTTCACCCCTGACCGGTGAGGCTGACGATGGAAAGCCTTGAGACCATGCGCAGGAAGCTGAACGGCGCCCGCGAGCTGATGTCCGTGGTCAAGACCATGAAGGCCCTGGCGGCCGTGAACATCCGGCAGGTCGAGCGGGCGGTGCAGTCCCTGGCCCAATACGACCGCACCGTGCAGCTGGCCCTGCAGGTGGTCGGCCGCCAGGCCCCTGAATTGCTCGCAACCGGGAGACCGCCGTCGACTCGCCGACGGCTTCTCATCGTCTTCGGGACCGACCAGGGCATGGCGGGCCCGTTCAACGACATCGTGGCGGCCGACGCCTTTAGGCGTATGAAGCGGGTCGAGCCATTGGGCGTCCACTGGACCGTCTGGGCCAGTGGGGTGAGGGCAAAAGCCCGTTTGGAGCGCCTGGGCTGTGCCGTCGAGCAGCTGTTCGGAGTCCCCGCATCCGTCACGGCAATCCACGGAGCCGTGCAGCAGATCCTGCTTCATCTGGAGTCCTGGCATTCCCTGGACCATGACAACCGCGTGGATCTCGCATTCAATCGGCAGGCATCGGGGGCCGCCTTCGAGCCCCACCACGTGCGCCTGCTGCCCCTGAACCGGGCATGGCTGCGCTCATTTGTGGAGCGCCGGTGGCCGTCCCGGGTCCTTCCCACCTTCACCATGGAGCCGGCGCAGCTCCTTTCCGCACTGGTGCGCCAGTTCCTGTTCGTGACCCTCTATCGTACCCTGGCCGAGTCCCTGGCCGCCGAAAACGCCAGTCGGCTGGCGGCCATGCAGGTGGCCGAGAAAAACATCTCGGAACGCCTGGATGAGCTGCGCACCGCCTACCATCAACAGCGCCAGAGCCTCATCACCGAGGAGCTCATGGACGTCATCTCCGGTTTCGAAGCTCTGACCCAAGAAGAATACCTTTGAAGGCATCGAATTGGCCAAACAAGTATGTGGAAAAAACTCGTTCTGATTCTGTTTATCATGACCATTGTGACCGCCTTCTTTGCTTCGGGCATGCATCAGCAATTGACGCTCGAGGCGATCAAGGCCTCAAACGCACGCTTTCAGGAAATTTACCACGCAAGGCCCCTTGCGGTGGTGGGGCTGTACCTTCTGGTTTACCTGATCGTCGTGCCTCTCAACCTTCCCGGCGCGACAGTCCTTGGACTGCTGGCGGGAGCCCTTTTCGGCAGTTTCACCGGCACCATCATTGTGTCGTTCGCCAGCTCCCTCGGGGCGACTCTGGCCTGCGCCCTCTCCCGGTATCTCCTGCGTGACCGGGTGCGCAGGAAGTGCCCCCGGGCGGCGGCCCGCGTCGATGCCGGTGTGCGCCGGGAGGGATCGTTCTATCTGTTTTCCATGAGGTTGATCCCCGTAATCCCGTTTTTCATGATCAACATGGTCATGGGGTTGACGGCGATGCGGCTCTCGACCTTCTACTGGGTTTCGCAGCTGGGCATGCTGCCGGGCACCTTCGTGTTCGTGAACGCGGGGAGTCAGCTGGCTCAGCTGAGCTCGACCGCTTCCATCCTCTCGCCCCGCCTCCTGCTCTCCCTGGCGCTTCTGGGCATATTCCCGCTCGTGGCCAGGAAGCTCCTGAATCTTTATCGGGCCAGGACCGGCAAAGAGTGCAACGAAGGGAGCGAGGAGGAAATGCTGCCGCCCGACCTGCCTGTGGTTTCGCCGGTGAGCCTGAAGACTGCCTTTGCAGAGGGGCCGAAAGGCACACTGGCGGAGATTTCCGCGAGCGTCGCCGAAGGATGTACCCGTTGCGGAGCCTGTGTCAAGCAGTGCGCTTTTCTCCAAAAATACGGAATGCCGGGAGAAATCGCCCAGGCAATCAAGGCCCCTGCCGGCAGGGAAGGGGTCGCCGACCCCTTCGAGTGCAGCCTCTGCGATCTCTGCGGCGCTGTGTGTCCCGAGAAGCTCAGCCCGGCCGGCTTTTTCCTGGAGATGCGCCGGCAGGCCGTGGAGCAAGGCGCCCTCGATCTCGGTCGTTACAAGACCATTCTGGGCTACGAAGCCCGCGGCCATTCGGAGCGCTACTCCTGGTACGGCCTGCCGCAGGGCTGCGACACCGTCTTCTTCCCAGGCTGCACGCTGCCCGGGACCCGCCCGGAGGCCACCTGGCGCATATTCGAGCTCCTGCGGCAGGAGACCCCACAACTGGGGATCGTTCTCGACTGCTGTGCCACACCGTCTCACGATCTCGGTCGGTCGGGTCATTTCCATGCTTCCTTTTCATCCATCCTGGATTACCTCTCCGCTCATGGGATCAGGAACGTCTGGGTGGCCTGTCCGAACTGTTACAAGATTTTTGAACAATACGGGAAAAGCTTTGAAGTGGCGACGGTCTGGGAGCGCCTGCTTGCCGCCGGGGCTTTTGAGGCCAGGGGCCTCTCGGGACCTGTAACGGTTCACGACCCGTGCCCCTTGAGATACGCATCGGAAATCCAGGAGGCGGTTCGCGAGGGGATCGCTCGAATGGGCCTTTCCATTCGTGAGGCCCGTCACAGGAAGAAGCTTACCCTGTGCTGCGGTGAAGGCGGCTCCGTCGGGTTCATCAACCCAGCCTTTGCAAATAAATGGGGAGCGAGGCGCAAGGGGGAGACGGAGGGGGAAAGGCTTATCACCTACTGTGCCGGATGCGCCGGGTTTTTGAAGCGAGCGGGTGTAAAGGCCTCTCACCTGGCCGACTTCCTGGTGAATCCTGAAGCGGCTGCAAAAGGCCGAGCCAAGGTCTCGGGAGCGCCGTGGACCTATTGGAACCGGATCAAGCTCAAGAAACGTTTCCAGGAAGCGGTCGTAGCAGCCAATTCACCATGCCGGCCTGGATCGATTCCCTGAGGGGAATCCGCCCATGATTGACAAGCTGAACGGACTTTGTTAAATTCTGAATAATATGATTATTCTGATTAATCAGAATAATCATACAGGGTGAGCCGAGGAGGTGGCCATGCCGCGCAAGAAATCCAGAGAGACCTGCTGTGGGCAAGAATCCCGGACAAAGGACTGCTGCCGGATGGAATCGCTCATCACCGTGGACGAGCGGGGTCAGATGGTGCTCCCCAAGGAGCTGCGCGACAGGGCGGGGATTCGCGCCGGGGACAAGCTGGCCCTGGTGAGCTGGGAAAAGGACGGGGAGGTCTGCTGCTTCACGCTCATCAAGGCGGACCTCCTGGCTGAGCGCGTCAAGGAATTCCTCGGGCCGCTCATGAGCGGACTGACTGGAATGGGATCAGGAACTGGAGGCCAACACAATGAGACCGGATGAGATCAAGAACATGGTTCGCAAAGAGTACGCAAAGTTCGCCATGGCGGGGAGCTCCTGCTGCCCCGGGGCCCATTCGTGCTGTGGAAGCGCTCCCGCAGCCGACGAGATCGGCAGGAGAATCGGCTACAGTGATGAGGATCTGAAAAACGCACCCGAAGGGGCCAACCTCGGCTTGGGCTGCGGAAACCCCGTGGCCCTCGCTTCCCTCAAGGAAGGCGAAATCGTGCTCGATCTGGGATCCGGCGCCGGGTTCGATTGCTTCCTCGCAGCGGGACTGGTTGGGCAAACCGGCAGAGTGATCGGTGTGGACATGACCCCCGATATGCTTTCCAAAGCCAGAGAAAATGCGGTCAAAGGCGGTTTCCAAAACGTCGAGTTCCGACTGGGGGAGATCGAGCATCTGCCGGTCCCCGACAGCCACGTGGACGCCATTATTTCAAACTGCGTGATCAACCTGTCTCCCGAAAAGGACCAGGTCTTCCGGGAGGCGTTTCGCGTACTGAAAGACGGTGGGCGGCTCATGGTTTCGGACATTGTCCTGCTTCAAGAGCTTCCCGGCGCTATCAGGGGATCCATCGCCGCCTACGTGGGGTGCGTCGCGGGCGCCGTCCTGAAGGATCAATACCTCGAGGGCATGCGCTCGGCGGGCTTCGACAACGTTGAAGTCATCTCCGAAGAAGTCTTCCCCATGGATCTGGTCGTCCACGACCCGACGGCCAAAGCGATCATCGAGGGTCTGCAGCTCTCGGAAGAGGAATTGAAGGACCTGGCCCATTCCGTGGTCAGTATGAAGGTCGCCGCCGTGAAGGCTGGTCGGCACAAAGGGGAATCACGATTCCAGTGAAACCAATAGGAACAGAGGTGTTGTGCCGATTCATGCGGCACAGATGAAATCCAGCGCCTCTCTGTAGCCCTGATCATTCAACCGCCGACGGATCAGATCGCGCGCGCCGATGGAGCCTACCGCCGTGACGACAAACGCATCGCACGGACGGGGCAGATCATCGAGTGCCAGCACAGGCACCCCTCGTTTCACTCCGCCCACTTTGCGGGGATCGATCTCCAGGACGGCGGCGATTTGGAGCCCCGCCCGCTGCAGGTGCTTGAGCAGACGAGCACCGGTTTTCCCGGCGCCCCACAGGTAGAGCGGACGCGGCAGTCCCTGGAGTTGACGCGCAAGGTAGCAGGCTTTTGCACGCAGGAAATTCTCCAGGCTGTAGCGCGGGTCTACAAATGTCAGACGGCTTTCGGAATGACGCCAGGCAAGCATGGTGTGAGGCAGCTTCGCGAACCTCCCGCCATTATGGTAGTAGCGCAGCCACAGATCGTAGTCTTCCGCCCACCCGCACTCCCGGTAGCCGCCGATCGCCAGGAGCTCGTCCCGGCGCACGACGACGCTCGGGTGGACGACGGGGGATTCGATGAAGATGTTCTTCACGATATCATCGTGCGAGCATATTGCGTTCGACCATTCCTGATACCGCCACATCCCTCCTCGCACTTCAGGGCGAGGAAACATGGCGATGCGCGATGAGCAGACGCTCACGTCGGGGTGCGCTTTCATATACACCGCCTGGAGGTCCAGGCGCCGTGGATGGCAGAGATCATCGCCGTCCATTCGTGCGATCAAGGGGGCTGAACAAAGCTGGATTCCGGTGTTGAGCGCCGCAATGATGCCCCGCTTTTTCGTGTGATGGATGCGCAGTCTGTCATCCGCTCGGGCCATTTCCCGCAGAATGCCCGGGGTCGCATCGGTCGAGCCGTCGTCTACGATGATGCACTCGAAGTCTGCAAGCGTCTGGCGCCGGATGCTTTGCACCGCACTGCGCACAGTCGCCTGAGCATTGTGGACCGGGAGCAGCACGGAGATGATCGGCGTTTTCATGATTTCTGCCTCTCGAGGAGGAGAAAGTTCCGGGCAGGGAATCAACCGGTTTCAAGATGATCGCAACAAAATGGAGCGGGCGATCGGGACCGTCAGCACGGTATCGTCCGTGAAACGCAAATGGACTTGAAGCAAAGGGAGCGCGGTCGTCTTGATGGCCTGCAAAAAATACCTACACGGAATTGTGCTCCCGGGTTTTCCGAAAGGCAATGTCGGCCCAGTCTTCCATGACCAGGCTCAGGCGCCACGGATTGGGCGCCAGATAGGTCAGGCAACCTTCCGAATCGCAGGCCAAATGATCGATATGCTTCTTCTCGAACTCCTCGAGCCTCTTCCTGTCACCGCACTCAATCCAGCGTGCCGCGGACAAGGGCACCGGCTGATAGACGGCATCCACGCCATATTCGGCCCTGAGCCTGGCTACGATGACGTCGAACTGCAGACCTCCGACGGCTCCGAGGAGGTAGTCCGAGCCCCTGAGGGGCCGAAAGAACTGGACGGCGCCCTCCTCGGCCAGCTGTTTCAAACCCTTTTGGAGCTGCTTCACTTTCAATGGGTTCTTGAGCGCCACGCGCCGAAAATGCTCCGGGGCAAAGCTGGGAATGCCGGTGAAGTGCAGAGGTTCTCCGTCCGTGAACGTGTCTCCGATCTTGATGGTTCCATGGTTGTGGATGCCGATGATGTCCCCGGCATAAGCTTCCTCGACGTTGGCGCGGTCCTGGGCCATGAAGACGGTCGCATTGGCCAGGGCGATTTCCTTCCCGAGCCGATGATGAATGACTTTCATACCCCGGGTGAACTTCCCGGAGCAGATCCGCAGGAAGGCGATCCGGTCCCGGTGAGCCGGGTCCATGTTTGCCTGGATCTTGAAAACAAACCCTGAAAAAGACTCCTCGCAGGGGGAGACCACCCGTGTCAGCGTCGGTCGAGCCCTCGGTGACGGGGCCATTTCCACGAAGGCGTCCATGAGCTCCCGCACTCCGAAATTGTTGAGAGCGCTTCCGAAGAAGACGGGAGTCTGGTTTCCCCTGAGATAGTGATCCATTTCCAGGGGATTGGCCGCACCCTCGAGCAGTTCGACGTCCCTGCGCAGCTCGTCCGCCTGGCTGCCGAGAAGCCTGTCCAGCTCGGGGTCGGCGAGATCTTCGATCACCACGCCGTCCTGCTTTCGCGTTTCCTGCCCGGGGGTGAACAAATGGAGCTCCCTGCGATAGAGATTGTAAACCCCTTTGAAGCCCCGTCCCATGCCGATGGGCCAGGAGAGCGGGGTGCACTCGATCTGGAGCTTGTCCTCGATCTCGCTCAGGATTTCCAGCGGCTCCATGCCGTCACGATCCAGCTTGTTGACGAACGTGATGATGGGCGTGTTGCGCATCCGGCAGACCTCCATCAGTTTCTCTGTCTGCGACTCCACGCCCTTGCCGCTGTCGATCACCATGAGGGCGCTGTCCACCGCCGTGAGGACTCTGTAGGTGTCCTCGGAGAAGTCCTGGTGGCCGGGCGTATCGAGAAGATTCATTTCGAAGCCCCGGTATGTGAACTTCATCACCGAGGTCGTGACGGAGATGCCTCTCTGCCTCTCGATGGCCATCCAGTCGCTGGTGGCATGACGGGCGGCTCTGCGCGCCTTGACAGCCCCCGCTATCTGGATGGCCCCTCCGAAGAGGAGCAGCTTTTCCGTCAAAGTGGTTTTGCCGGCGTCGGGATGACTGATGATCCCGAAGGTCCTGCGCCGTTCGATTTCTTTGTGATAAGGTCGATTCACTCAAGCTCCTCCGCTGGGCGGTTGCAGATCTGCGCAATGCATACAGGGGCGGCTTTCGGGCATGACCATCAGCCTCTTCAACACAGTGGGCTCTCGGCACACCGAGCACATCCGGAGGTCCGGTTTGTGGATTCTCCCCGGGAGACTGCGTTGCGCTTTTCGGTCAAACAACCCTAGAGTCAGTGGACTTCTTCGATCAGGGTGGATTTCCAAACATTGGATGGATGCATCGGATAGCGCCAGAGAAGAGAGGGCACCGGCATTGGTACTTACAGGAAATCATAGTCACCAATCATAGTCCTCAAAATAGTAAGTCGCTTCAAGCACATCGGGATGGCTCGAACAGCCGCCGAGCCCTCCGTCAATTCCAGAGAGGCAAGTATAATGCGATGGCTTGCTCGAGGTCAACGTCGGAAGCGGATGGGGGCAGCGGATGCAAAGTCTGCCCGATGTTGCCATCCGGGGGCCATGTCGGCCATGATGCGGAAGCCATCCCGACTGTGCGATGGCCGGCCGTCCTTTTATGGCATCTCATGGGCTCGGCTCACTTGAGCCCATGCTTCTTCAGCTTGTACCGAAGCATGCGCTCGCTGAGCCCGAGCAGACGTGCGGCCTGGCTCTGGTTGGATTCGGCCTGGTCCAGGGCCTCCAGGATCATTCGTCGCTCCAGGTTTTCCAGAGCGTCCTGAAGCTTGCCGGGCGCGGTCGCCGCTGCTGAGTCCTCGGCATCGACGCACTCCTGAAAGGGAAGGTCGTGGGTGGAGATCACCGGGTCCTGTGAAATGACGACGGCCCGCTCGATGATGTTTTCGAGCTCCCGGACGTTTCCCGGGTAATCGTAGCGCATGAGCTGGTCGCGCGCCTCGCGGCTCACTCCATCAATGGTCTTCTGGTTTTCCCTGGCGTACTTCTGGATGAAATGGTCCAGGAGAACGGGAATGTCCTCCCGCCGCTCCCGGAGCGGAGGGACTTTCAAAGTGACGACATGGATGCGGTAGAAGAGATCCTCCCGGAACCGGCCCTCCTTGACCCTGGCCTCGAGGTCCTGGTGGGTGGCGCTGATGATGCGCACATCCGCCTTGAGGGTCCTTTCGCCGCCGACGCGCTGAAACTCTCTCTCCTGGAGAAAACGCAGCAGCTTGACCTGCACCGGCGGCGTCAGCTCGCCGATTTCATCCAGAAACAGGGTCCCGCCGTCAGCCTGTTCGAAGCGGCCGATGCGTCGCTGCATGGCCCCCGTGAACGCTCCTTTCTCATGACCGAAGAGCTCGCTTTCGAGGAGGGTTTCAGGGATCGCGGCACAGTTCACGGCGACGAGGGGCCGATGGGCCCTGGGGCTCAGCTGGTGGACCAGCCGGGCCATGAGCTCTTTGCCCGTCCCCGTCTCTCCATGGATGAGCACCGTCGCCTGGCTTGAGGCGATGCGGCCTGCGAGCTGGACCAGTTCGGCCATCCTCCGGCTCTTGAATCGGATGGCGTCCGTGGAGACGCCCCTGGCCCCCAGCTCCCGGCGCAGGACATCGTTTTCCCGGACCAGCGTCCGGTGCCTGCCGATCCGCTCGATCAGCAGGGAAAGCTCGTCCAGGTCGATGGGTTTGGTGAGATAGTCCGCAGCCCCGGCCTTCATGGCTTCCACCGCCGTTTCTATAGCGCCGTAGGCGGTGATCAGGATGGCTTCCACGTCGGGGCAGAGCCCTTTGGCTTCCTTGAGGACTTCAAGACCGTCCATGCCCGACATGCGGTAGTCCAGGAGCAAGAGATCGAAAGTATGCCCTTTGAGAAGTTCCATGGCCTTGTCACCATCCTCCGCCTCCTGTACGCGGTGGCCCTCCCGGAGAAGGTGGTCACGGACCATCTCCCGCTGGAAAGGCTCGTCTTCCACGATCAGGATATCCAGATCAGTAATGCCCAAGGCTGAAATCTCCGATGTTCATCTCATTCTCCATCCCATGGCGGGAGCAATATCTCGAACGTCGTTCCCACGCCGGACCTGCTGGCAATCCGTATCTCGCCGCCATGGGCGGCGATGATCTCATGGGCAATGGCCAGCCCAAGACCCACTCCGTTGTTCTTGGTCGTGTGGAAGGGTTCGAAAATGCGCCCCTCCTCGCCTTCGGGAATTCCCCTCCCGTTGTCGCGGATGCGAATGCGCATCAATCCTTCCCTGGATTGGTCACAGGAAACCGCCACCACGCCTTCCTGCATGGTGGATTCCAGGGCGTTACGCAAAATGTTGAGCAGCGCCTGCTCCATTTTGTGTCCATCCATGCGCACGGCCAGGCCGGCCCCGTCCCAGCGCCTTCGCAGCTCGACGCCTCTCGCCTCTGCTTCTTCCTGAAACAGGGAGAGGATCTTTTCCAGCAGGGGAATCACCGGCTGCGGCCGCAGATCGAGCTTAGACGTACGTGAAAGGCTGAGGAATTCCTCCACGATGGAGTTGAGGCGCTGGATTTCATCCCTCAGGATCTGGGTGATGCGCTCATAAGGCTCCCGACTGTCCGGCTCATGGGGGCTGAACTCCCTCCGGAGTCTCTGCACCGCCAGACTGATGGCATTCAGAGGATTGCGGATCTCATGAGCCACTCCCGCTCCGAGCTTCCCCAGAGCCGAGAGCTTTTCCGCCTGGTGCAGACGTTCCTGGACCGCCTGCAGGCGCGATATGTGCCGCTTTTGGGTTCGATACAGAAAAGCCATCAGCATCAGGCCGATCCCTGCCATGAAGCCGGTCCAGAGCAGAACGTGCTGTCTGTTCCGGCTCAGGATGCGATCGGTTTCCTCGGTTTCGAGACCCACCCTCGCAACCCCGCGTTTGCCAGTATCCAGGTCGAATGGCATGGCCAGCTCCAGAAACTTCGTGTCTCCCACCTTGACGCACTGGCCCGTGAGGCTGCTCGCGCCCTCGCGCACGGTTCTGGCCAGCATGAGGCACTCCCCCAGTTTCTCATCGGGAAGGCTGCCCGCCCGGGCTAAAATGTTTCCCTCGGAATCCTCCACAACCAGGTAGACGACCCCCTGCCCCCAGCTCATCTCCTGAACCGTGTTTCGAACCGCCGCTTTCCATACCCAGGACATGACGTCTTCACGATTCATGACCAGCAGGACCGCACCTTTACCCCCTCGCCTCCGCACACCCACAAAGCCGATGTAGTCGTCGCGGTTCATGCCGTCAAAAAGGTGCAGATCGATCTCGCTTTCACCCTCGACCAGGTCCCTCGCGTGGGCCACCACCCGGCCAGGCAAGGGCTCTCCGTCATAGACAAGCTCTCCTTCTTCATCCAGCAGCCCCACACTCCGAAATCCCCGTGGCACGGCCAACCGAGATCGATCCGCGCTGTCGGCATCGACGGCCCTCGCCACCTCCAGCAGCGACTTCGCCAGGCTCACCTCGAGAGGGGCCGTGTCATCCTCCATCACCAGGCCCGCAAGGGGATTCTGCAGCTCGTCCCCCGCGCCTGCCAGCCGCCTGATCTTGTTCTCGCATGCCCGGTGAGTCACCTCGAGCACGAAAATCGCCTTGTTTCTCAACGTCTCGAGCAGCAGGCCCTCAAGCCGATGGAAGTCCATCATGGCCGTGACGAAAAAGAGACCGGCGAACAGCAGGCCGACGAGTGCCGGCACGACGGCCTGCAGCATGCGGGGATTCATCGCGAACCTTCGCCCGGCGCTGTATCCGGGTTGTTCCCGTTTCATGATTCTCCTTGAATTCGCTCGGATGAAGACTATGACATCCGATTCATGCGTTAGCATTCTTTATACCATGCCCAAAACAGAGAAAGAATGCCACTAATGCCCTGAGCGCACTCGACAAAACTGTCGAATGAGCTTTACAGGCTACATGATTTGTCGAATCACTTAAAAGGATAGAATTTCATATGTTTACCCATGAAATCGCCAGAAAGATCTCGACAGTCCTTGCCGCATGACAGATGTGCGTTCAGGACCCGAAACCTCAGGAGCAGCGAGGTGTGATCAGAATTTAAGTGAAATATTTCAGACTATTGACCTGGATCAAGCCGGCGCTGGCACGAGATATGCCTATGAGGCAGTCCGAGAACACCTGTCTGTCATTTCGAACGGAGTGGAGCGAAGAGAGAAATCTCACAACCTCTGTGTGATGCGATGAACGAGATTTCTCGCTCTCGCTCGAAATGACAGTTCTCGGACAGCCTCCTGGAGCGCCGATCAAAGAAAGCCGCAGTCGCGGGGAGGCGGCATCTTTTGAACCAGAGAAGCAAGGAGTAGAAGCCATGAAGAAGATAATCCTCATGAGCACAATCTTGATTCTGTTGGGCGCAAACGGTTGGGCGTTTCGCAATGGATGTGGAACGGGACCGGGAATGGGAACGCCGTTTCACTGGGCATCCAGTCTGAATCTTACGGAAGATCAGAAGGCTCAGATCGAGACGAGGCAACAGATCTTTGCCGAGGAGATGAGTCCTCTGAGGGACAGGCTTTTCAGCAGGAGGATGGAGCTGCGGGAGCTCTGGAGCCGGCCGAGCCCCGACCAGGCCAGGATCGCTGCCAAACAGCAGGAGATCCGGGCTCTCCAGAGCGAGATCCAGGAGCGGGCGACGCAGTATCAACTGGATTGTCGGGAGCTCCTGACGGCCGAGCAGAAGGAAAAGCTCGGGACGTCCGTCGCCTACCAGGGGGGCGGCATGCGCGGGGGCCATGGCTGGGGCAGGCACGGATGGTAGAGACTCATTTCATGCGCCATATGCCTTTTGCTCCCGGGTGATGTTGGCTTCCCGAGGTAGTGAAAGGCGGATTCACGCACATAAACTCTTTGAAGGAGTTAGTGGTGAGACAGAATCTTCGTATTCGAACATTGGTGGCGTCCTTAGTCTTGTCTCTTGTGCTGGGTCTGTGCGGGGTCTGCCGCAGTGCGAATGATGCCGGCGTGCCCGAGGTGCCAGTCAAGGGCAAGGTGACCATGTTGGACATCGGCGCCAAGGAATGCATTCCGTGCAAAATGATGGCCCCCATCATGGAAGAGCTCGAAAAGGAGTACCACGAGACCGGGAGGGCCGCCATTTTCTTTATCGACGTCTGGAAGCACCGGGACCAGGCACAGCGATTCGGGCTACGCGCCATACCGACCCAGATTTTCTACGACAAAGATGGTAAAGAGGTCATGCGGCACGAGGGCTTCATGGACAAGAAAGCCATTGTGGCCGTGTTGGAGAAGCTCGGCGTCAAATAGGTCCCTGTGAACGGTGCCGAACCTGAAACAGAGCGTTAAGAAGAGGAGGGAGAATGCTCGAGCAGGCTTTTCTGATCATCAACGAATGGATGTCCGGCGGGTTGCTTGTCGCCGCCGTGGGCTGTTTCCTCTGGGGAATGGTGAGCGTGGCCTTCAGCCCGTGCCACATCGCATCGATTCCGCTCATCGTGGGCTACGTGGCCGGCCAGGAAAGGGCGCTCAAGGCCAGGGACGCCGCCTACTACGCCGTGGTTTTCAGCATCGGGCTCTTCATCAGCATCGCCATGGTGGGGATTGTCTGTTCGCTTCTGGGCCGCATGCTGGGTGAGGTCGGCCCCTACTGGACCATCCTCGTCGGGGCCATCCTCATCTGGGTGGCGCTCGACATGTGGGGAGTGTCCCACTGCTCCATGTCCGGGAGCCTCATGGGACGGATCAAGGTCAAGGGCATCATCGGCGCCCTGGTACTCGGTCTGGCCTATGGGATTCTCTCAGGCTCCTGCACCTTCGGCTTCATCGCACCGATCCTCGCCATCATCACCATTCAGCAGAAGATCCTGATCGGAGTCGTCTACATTGTGCTTTTCGGGATCGGCCACTGCATCCCCATCGCGGTGGCGGGCAGCTCCACGGCAACGGTCAGAAAACTGCTGGAGAACAGCTCCTTCCACGAGGGGAGCCAGTGGTTCAGGAAATGCGCCGGGGCGGCCATCGCCCTGCTGGGCCTCTATTTTGTCCTGAGGCCCTTTGTGGGCATTTCTTGAACGATGTATTGTATTGCCTCAGCGGATGCACACACTGAAAGGGTCGCCTCTGAATGGAGCGTGAGATTTCGGACGGCCTGAAGGACCGCCCAGCCTGTGGAGGATAGGGGAGCATGCGTCGCAAAGTTTTCATCCATCGAGAGCGGCCGAAGACCTGGGTGATAGGCCTTTTGGCTGCATGTGTGTATTGGGGAGTGCCGTCGGCAAGCCTTCCCCAGATCAAGCCATCGGTTTCGTCCAATGTCCTGGGGGGGCCTTCCATCTTCATGCCCGAGACCAAGTACGATTTTGGCGAGGTCAACGAGGGAGTCGTGGTCTCGCATGAGTTCACCGTGGAGAACAGAGGCAATAAGGACCTTGGGATCACCAAGGTGAGCCCCGACTGAGGTTGTACTGTCGCCCATTTTGATCGGGTGATCCCTCCCGGCGGGAAGGGAAAGGTCCGTTTGGAGCTCAACCTTACAGGGTATAAGGGTAGGGTGAGCAAGACATCCACGCTCGAGTGCAACGATCCCAGTCAACAGCGCTGGAAGTTGGTGATGCACGGAACGGTGAAAACCTTCATCGAAGTCAGCCCGAGCAACACCGTCATTTTTCGGGGAAGAGCCGAGAAGCTTGAGCCCAAGACCATCGAGCTGGCCGCCAGTTCCCTCCCCTTTCACGTCACAGGCATCCAAAGCAAGCTGGACGGTCGCGTTGCCCATGAGCTCGAAACCGTTGAAGAAGGGATGAGATATCGACTGAAATTATCCAATCTCCTCAAGGAAGGCGACTACAGCGACTCACTGTGGATTCATACCGACCTACCGCAGAAGCCCTATGTCATGATCCGAATCAACGGGTCTGTAGAAGGGGAGATCAGCGTCAACCCGAAGACTTTGTTCATCGGGAAGATGTCGGCGCAGCAGTCTGTGAGATCGGCCAGCGTGCTGGTGATCGGCAACACCGGCAAACCCTTCAAAATCACCAGGCTTTCCTATGATGAGAAATTCATTGCGGTGGCCCAGCACCCGATTGCAGACAAGAACGGTTACAGGCTGGAGATTACGCCAAATCTCGAAAATCTGCCCCCGGGCAGCCGACGGCAGACCGTGCTCTCCATCGAAACGGATCTCACTCCCGGATTCAAACAGGAGGTTACAATCCAGGTCATGAGCTCAAAGTAATTCAAGGATTGACCCGGAACGGCCCCTGGGCACAAAAGTCCAGTCCAGAAGCCGCTTGAGCCATACCGCGATGCCAGCCAGGATCACGCGCGGAATGGTGATCCACAGGACCGGGACACCAATGGCCACAAAGAGCAGGGTGTCTTCCAGCAGGGAATGGGAGATGGCGATGTGGTAATTCAGGATATCGGCGTTTTTGGCGGAGAGCTCACCGCGCTCCACCTGATCGATGATCACGCCTGCCCCGTAGGCCAGTCCCAGGGTGTTGGCCACAATCCACAAAAAAGCCGCCTGATGGGGGATCCCCAGGACCATCAAAGGGTACTTGAGCAGACTGGTAAACAGGCGGATGACGCCGAATTCTTGCAACAAACGCTGCAGAATCATCAAGAGCGTGATCAGAAAGACAATCTTGATGCATAGATAGGATATGCCGGCCAGCCAATCCATGAGCTCCCTGCCCCACTCGGCTGCAACCACTGATTTCGTCGCGGCCGCCATGAGCTGCGTATCGGCCGGCAGCAGAACATTCAAAATAAACGCGCCGGCAAAACTGGCCCCCAGTCGAACCATCAAGGTCCGGGACAAGGGAGTGCCCGTCCTCCTCTGAACAGCCGTCTCAACCGGAAGGTTATGGGAAATCAGGCACATGAGAGCCAGGATCGTCACCGTTCGGCCGCTGAGCTCCAAGGTGTTGATAACGCCGATACAGGCATAGATGTTCACCAGGCCGGCCGTAACAAACACCAGGGCCGATTCGCCCGGCATGCCGAACCAGGCGAACAGGGGGGCGAACATGCGCGCCATGATGGGCAGAAGTCCGGTCAATTTCAGCAGGAGGACGGCAAAAGAGACCGGCACGGTGATGGTGAGGATCCAGCGGCTCGTCTTGATGGCCGGTGCAATGGCTTGCCGGACGCACGATGTGATTCGTTGGATCATTGAAAAGCTCTTGCCTGACTGACTGGTTTCATCTGCTCAGGAACCTTCTCTGATTTGTTCAATCTCGGCACCGTTCATTCCTTTCTCTCGTCTCTGGCCTCTCTCACAGCATGACTCGAAAATTTTTGTCCAATCGAGCGATTCCAGGCCACATGAGCCGGCAGCAGCGCAGCATGTCCGGCTTCGGAGGATGGTATTGCGCGGGGATCCTTGAGAAGGGTCATGGCCATCTCCTTCAGGATCTGTGACATCTTCCCCTCTCTTCTCCCCCTATCCCCCCCAGCCCGAGAATACCGAGAATACCCCCCAAGGTGAGCAAAAGCCAATTCTTCAAATATCTGAACATATTTTCACCACTCCCCCATGCTCGAACTGACAGCATATACGCAAAAAGAGATGGAGAAGCAATGTACAAAGGCTTCAGCGGCTCGTGAACTCGAGGATGCCGGGTCGATTGGGTTCATTCTGATCTGGGTAGGAAGATTCCGGAAGTGTCGAACATCTGAATTCGGGATGGGGAAGATGACGGTGAAGATGCCTAACTCGTCTCGATTCCAGGTCTTTTTGCCCACCCGTGCTCGACTGCGGGCATGGAAAGCCTCAATCCGCTTCAGTGCCGCCATCGAGTCAAACAGCACAGTGACTGTGCCAACTCAAGAGGCAGCCGCGTCGGTCACCGTATCTTAGCCAGAAGTCGCAGCTTGGACAGACTGCGTGGTAGTTCCTATCATATCGCTAATGAGGGCTTCTGAGGAATGTAGGGGACTGGAGCATTTCGTGTCTGCCATTCCAAAGCAGGTGAGAGATGAGACCAGCCAGTCTCAGCATGAGAGCTCCGCCATCGCCCTCGGCGAGGTCGGTGCAGCCATGTCGATGCCGTGAAGGACAGCTCGGTATCATGGAAAACCTGGAATTGACAGGATGCCCTCCAAGGGGCCCCAGTCTGCGGCAGGATGTTTGTGCTCTGCCAACTGCCGATCGTGAGCCTCATGAAAGCGCAGAAGATCATGACGAATATCGAAGTGCCGAACCTCCAGCATTTCACTCAGCCAACGAAAGGAGCCGCACCATGGGCAATCCCTATGTCCGTCTGAACAGGAGCGATGCCGCCGTTTTGCTGGTAGATCATCAAACGGGCCTGCTGTCGCTCGTTCGCGATATCGACCCGGACAAGTTCAAGAACAACGTCCTGGCCCTCGGCGATTTGGCCAAATACTTCAACCTGCCCACCATCCTGACTACGAGCTTCGAAGATGGGCCGAACGGGCCCCTGGTGCCTGAGCTCAAGAACCTTTTTCCCGATGCGCCATATATCGCCCGTCCCGGCAATATCAACGCCTGGGACAACGAGGATTTCGTAAACGCTGTGAGGGAAACCGGCAGGAAGCAACTGATCATTGCCGGTGTCGTGACTGAGGTGTGTGTTGCCTTCCCTGCGTTGTCCGCTCTTGAGGAAGGCTTCGAGGTCTTTGTCGTGACCGATGCATCAGGCACCTTCAACGAGGTGACCCGGTATTCCGCCTGGAATCGCATGTCGGCTGCCGGTGCACAACTGATGACCTGGTTCGGCGTCGCCTGTGAGCTGCATCGAGATTGGCGCAATGATATCGAGGGACTGGGAACCCTGTTCTCCAACCATATCCCCGATTATCGAAACTTGATCAACAGCTACTCGTCGCTGAAGCGCCACAGCCAGCCTAAATTCCCATGCAGCCCGGTCGCTTAACGTTTTGAGACTTAACTAGTTGTTTTCGAATGAATAATCTCAACAAGTGTTATGCTTTTGCTGAATTGAGAAGCAGTTACAGAAATGTTGTAATCACTCGCACCGTTCTCTGCGTGCTCTCCCAAGTCAGTGTTGTAGTCTTGCTCGTGCGCAGAACTCCCAGCCGGATCCCTTCACGAGGGCTTGAAAATCGACACCGTCGAACTCCCCGTCGCGGAGCACCGGCACTCTGGCGCTGTCGGGAATCAGTCTGTGCACCTTGGTGATCAGTTCGATGTGAATTCGTTCCGGGAAGATGGCTACAGGGTCCTCCTCGCCGTCTCCGAGGGCTGAAGCAACCGCTTGGATGCCTGGATGAGTGTGATCGCAATATCCAGTCGGCCGGATTGCATTATCCATGTCTTGCCGCTCCTCTCCCCGGGATGATTCGAAACTCCGCCATCCGCTAAATCACACCACACAGGGCCGGTGCAACCGAGGCTCCGCTTTCGAGCACGGAGCAGTCCTTGCGACCCGGCCATCATGCAATCTCATGGGGAGCCATTCAGCAAAAGGAAAGACAGCGTATTGAAAAAATGCGACATTTCACCCTGGTCCGTTGATTTTCGTTGGGCCTCACCCTCCGGCTGTCTCCACTCGGCTCTTGCAGGTCCTTTCAATGATACCGGCGAGAACTCTCCGGAAGGCATCGATTTCTTCAGGGGTGAAACCCTCTTTGATCTCCTCATTCACTCTGCGGATCACCGCTTTGGCCTTGCGGATCTCCTCCAGACCATCCGACGTGATGTGGATGAGATAAGCTCGGCGGTCGTTCGGGGACATCTTGCGAACGATGAGCCCGAGCCTCTCCAGGCGATCCGCGAGACCCGTGACGGCGGAGTTGTCGGTCGAGAGCGCCTGGCTGAGCTCGGTCATGGTTTGGCCGTCTCTCTGTTTGAGCAGAAAAAGGATGCCCGCCTGCACGACGGTGATCCGAAGACCCGCCGCCGCGAGCTGTCCCTTGAGGTGGTTTTGGAGTTTGTTGTGAGCCTTGGAGAGGAGGAAGATCAGCCTGTCATCCGTCACTGTGATCACCTTCGTTTTTCAGGAAAGACAGTTCATCCGAGGGGGCACGCGGCCACGCAGGCCATGCAGGTGTACATGGAATGGTCGTCCACGCCGCTCACGTGGTTGACCATTTCCATGTCCGATTCTTTCACCTCGCCGCTTTTGAGCAGATGCACAAAGAGCGGACTGCGCATGGAGCGGCGCACGCATTTGAGGCGGTCCACCCGGCCGTCCCGATCGATAGCCTGCACCGGGCAGGCCTCCTGGCAGGCAAAGCAGCCCTCGGGGCAGCCCATCTGCCGCCCCTCCAGCGACGACAGGGAAGGCAACGAAGCCGTCGTCACAATCCCGCCCAGGAGCAGACGGGTGCCGCCCTGTGAGCTGACGAGAAGCCCGTTCTTCCCCTGTTTGCCCAGGCCGGCAACCTCGGCCATCCTCACCAGGTTCAAGTAGCCCCAGAAATCGCCCTTGCTTTTGAGGTCGTAGGGAAAACAGCCGAAAACGGGCACGGCCATATCGCCTCCCTCCTCCAGCATGGCGGCACAGCGGGTCAGAATGGCATCCAGATAGCGGTAGGTGACGCTCGCCGTTCGCCAGTAGGTGCTTTCGGCCCGGGAGCCTGACTGGAACACCCCCCTGGGAACCGGAATTCCAAGGCAAAAGACACTCCGGGAGCCCGGAAGCAGATCGGAGGGCCGATATCCCGGCGGTTCGGTCTCCAGGGGTGAGCTTGGTGCCATGCCGTAAATCGGAAGGTCGGCCTGAGCCAGAAATGCCTGAATTCTCTGAAGCAGCTTCTCCATGCTGAACCTCCTTTGAAAGGAATCTCCCATCCGGCGTTGATTGGCGTATTTATATTTGACACATCAAAGATATTGACATCAATTGCTTTGTTTACGAAAGCCCGCCCGATCCGAAGAATGTGCCTCCGAACTGAGCGATGTGGCCTGTTGAGAGCGAACGAAACGCAGATTCTTATGGGTTGACAGAATCTATACGCGCGTCTATTTTTATATCTCAGTCTACGTTAAAGGGAGAGACATCATGTCACAGCGACCGGGGTTGCGGGAGCGGAAGAATGCGGAGGCCAAGCGCGCTCTCTACATCGCAGCGATGGAGCTCTTCCAGGAAAAAGGGTTCGAGGAAACCTCCGTCGATGAAATCGTCGAACGGGCAGGTTTCAGCCGTGCGACCTTCTTCAACCATTTCGGCGTCAAACAGGGAGTGCTCCGCTATTACGGCCATGAAGTGCTGAAGCGGGTGGAAGATCTCATCCGGGAGGCTGATCCCGCGAAGTCTCCGCTGGAGCTGATCAGGGATGTGGTGGTCACGATGGTGGACGAGGCGGAAGCGCACCGGGAGGAGCTCACGCTCATTTACAAGCACAGCATGCGGGATCCTGAATACTTGTTCGACGCCACGCCGGCCAGGAAGCGCATCTACGAGCTGTTCAAAGAGCTCGTAACGGTTGCGGGCGAGCGCGGTGAAGTCCGCCGGGACCTTCCGGCCGAGGCCATCGCTCTTCATATTCTCTTTGTCTACCAGGGGGTGGTTCTGGCCCTCATCACCGGCATGGGCCTGAGCGACTCCCTGCTTCACTCGGCATGGCAGCTCATCTTGGGAGGGATCAAAGGTGGCCATTCTGCGACTCCATGAATCGTCCTATTCAGGAAGTGAGGAAGCCGGCGGCAAGGGCGCCAACCTCCTCGAGCTCATTCGTCTGGGGATGCCCGTTCCATGCGGCATGATCCTCACTGCGGATGCTTACGAAAAACATGCGGCTCGCTGTGGGCTCCGGGAGAAGATCACCGGGCCAATGGAGGCCCGTGACTGGGAAGGTGTCGATCGAACCGCCCAGGAGCTTTTCGCCTGCTGCTTGCTCGATGAGGATCTCAAGCACGATGTTCTCCGTCACTACCGGGATATGGGCGAACCCCTGGTCGCCGTCCGCTCCTCGGCAACGAGCGAAGACCTCACGGACGCCTCTTTCGCGGGTCAGTACGAGACCTTTCTCAACGTCCAGGGGGAAGCCAACCTCATGGAGGCAATCGGCAAATGCTGGGCATCTCTTTGGAAACGCCGTGCCATCGCATATCGAAGTCTTCGCTCCATAGACCATTTTTCGACCCGCATGGCCGTGATCATCCAGGAAATGGTGCCCGCCGAGGTCTCCGGCGTTCTCTTCACCTCGGATCCCGTCCAGCCTGAAGGCATCGACTGCATAAGGATCGAAGCGGTGCGTGGGCTTGGCGAAGCCGTCGTTTCGGGCATTGTGACCGGAGAGGTCGCCCGCGTAAGGCGCAGCGACTTGAAAACCATTTCGCAGGAAGGCAGCCGGCAGCTCATGACCCGCGAGCAGATCGAGGACCTCTGCTCCATGGCTCTTCGGATCGAAGCGCATTTCGGCTGTCCCCAGGATATGGAGTTTGCCCTCGCGGGGGGCAAGATGCATCTGCTTCAGGCCCGCCCCATCACCTCGCTTCCGGAGGCGTCTCCGGAGCCCCTGGATCCTCCTCGAAAGCCTTCCCTTCTCGACCGGATGATGAAGCCCTTCGTGGACGAACGGTACGCGGTGGCCCCCCGTCCGCTCGACAACCTGGTCTTCACCCGTCTTGTAGGGGGCCACATCCATGCCATCCGGGAGTGCGGCGGCAAGGTCACGCCGGAAGACCAAGCGGCTTTCGATGCTCAAATATGGCGACCGGCGTATCGGTTGCCTCGTGTTCGGAAGTTGTGGCGGGCGCTTTTGGGAGATCCGATCCACCAGTTCCGCACCCTGAGGGCCGACTGGCAGGCCTGGTGGGAGAACGGTCCCCGAAGTGCGATTCTCGCCGTTTCCGAGCCTGTAGATCTGAGTCAGCTCGCGGACGAGGAGCTCTTTCATCGTACCGATGCAATACTCTCCGCCTGGGAGGAGCCCCTTTACACGAGGTTAAGCGCCGCCGCCGGCATTCGAGCCGAGCCCTGGCTCAAGTTTCTCGTGACCCTCGCCATCGGTCCCCGAAAGAGCAGCTCCGTGATGGCGTGTCTCATGACGGGAATCGACAATCCGACCCTCAGGGTGAACGAAACGCTCTGGGAGCTATCCCGCCTGGCGTGCCGGGACCCAGTTGTAAAAGCCGCCGTGCGGGACATGGCGCCCGAACGGCTGCATTCGACCCGCGAGGGCCTGGAATTCCTCCAAGCCTTCGGAATGTTCGTGGAGCAATACGGACATCGGGAAGGCTCCTGCTGGTATCTCACGACGCCCACATGGCGCCAGGATCCGAGTCAGGTGTGGCGGATCCTCGGCAGCCTCGTCGAGACCGAGCGGCGTGCGGGAAACCCCGAAGAAGTCCGTGCCCGTCGCGCCGCTGCCATCGAGCTGATCGAAAAACGATCTCGCTTCATCCCTGGTCTCGGGCAGGCTTTTCGCTGGATGCTGGAGCACCTCACGACCCTGAACGCGTTCCGGGAAGACACCCACTTCGATCTCACGCGGCCCCTCGCCGCTCTGCAGGAGATTGCGGCCGAATGGGGCCGGCGCCTTGCCGACCGGTCCCTCCTGAGCACTGAGGATGATGTCGGATACCTCACCTTTGACGAAGTCCGGGACTGGCTGCTCGGCAAACATCCTTCTCCCGACAAGGCGCGGAAGCTCATCGCCCGCAGGCGTGCGACTTACCGGATCGTGAACGGAAGGTGGCAGGAGGAGCGGTTCGCTGCCACCGCCCCGGGAAAGCGACTTCGCGGCGTCGGCGCAAGCTCCGGCGTTGAGCAGGGCAGGGTCAGAATCGTCCGGGGGGAGCATGAGTTTGACAAGGTCCGTCCCGGGGATATCCTGGTGAGCCCTTACACGACGCCTGCCTGGACCCCGCTTTTTGTGACGGCCGTCGCCGTCGTCACCGAAACCGGCGGTGTTTCATCCCATGCCGCCATAGTGGCCCGTGAGTACGGGATCCCGGCCGTTATGGCCGTTGCCGGGGCAACCCGAATCCTCGAGGATGGAGAGCTCATCCTGGTCGACGGCAGCCGGGGCCTGGTCACACGTGGCAGAGGAGCGCAAGTTTGATTCCACCGCGAATCGGTGGGACGGGACTGTTTGCGATCGTAGGATTACAGTGAGAACATGGGTTGCGCTCGGAACGATGGAGGGGTACACATCAAAACACCAGGTGCCTGGAGCGATCATGAGCGAAGGTCATTTCATTTCGGCGTTTTTTGACTTCTCCATACGAATATACAGCCCACTGTTCGGACAAGGAAGGACAGGGGAAGCGATGATCGTCGCCGATTTCAGGTTGGATGCCGACACCTCGCAGCTCGCACCCTATATCAATGCAGTGAGCCCGAAAGCCGTCTATTCTCACAATCCGCCTTTCATCAGATTCCCCCTCGATGGGTTCAGCTGCACCCTGTACCGGAATACCGGGTTTGCGGGAGTTTTCTCTGATCGTGAGGAGTCCCTGAGCTTTCTGGAGAACCTCGTCACCTTTCTCAACAGCATCCATCAACGCAGGAGAGCAATCCAGCCAGACCACAGAACCTTCAGAGCTCTTTCGGTACTGGATATCTACAGGCTCCTGCCCCGCACGAACTGCCGCCAATGCGGCTATGCGACCTGCATGGCCTTCGCTGCCGCTGTGAGCAGACGCAAGGCTTCTCATCGTGGTTGTCCCGGGTTCGCTCGTCCCATGGCTCTCAAGGCCATCTACCCGGTCCTGGATGGGAAAGGCAACTTGTTGTCGACAGTCTCCATAGACCTCGACAGTGACTCCCCCGGATCCAATCCGAAAATGTGGCAACGGGCCATCGGCCATGGGAAGCGAACGCTCGAAGGCGCAGAGCATCCAGTTAAGACCGTTGAGAAAGACGGGGACCCCCTCCTGTCGCTGCCCCTGACCGAAAGAGAGCGCACAGTGCTTCGACTCATCGCCCAAGGGGCCACAAACATGGAAATCTCCGACGAGCTCGCCATCAGTCCGCATACCGTTAAGAGCCATGTGGTCCATATCTTTAACAAGCTTGGCGTGAACGACCGCACGCAGGCCGCCGTGCTGGCCACTCGCCACGGTGTCGTTTGAATCATTCGGACAGCTCCCCCCCGCCCCCATTGCAGGCCCCCAGCCCCTCCCAAAAAGCACCGAAATGAACATCCATAGCCCGAATGGGTGATGCATTTCTCGCTGCTCCGGCTAGAGTCCCTATCGTTCGATAGGCAAAAGGACAGCTTTTCAGCTTCGGCCAAACGCGGTAGGAGCTGAGAGACAACCTGTAGCATGCGGGGGGAGCCAGGACCATGAACAGCGCCAGAACGATAAAGAAAGGGACAACCTATGAGGATCCTTCAGAAATCGACCCTTTCCTTTGGGAACGCCTCCAAACAGCACAGCCGGAAATGATCTGCAGGAATGCCATGGTCGAGTATTTGCCCGGCGAGGCCACGTATGTTCTTCCGTTTCTTTGCGGAGAGCTTCAAGTCAGAGCAAATGACAGACTGATCGCACACAGCGGAGCATCACAAGTCCTCCCACTCACCTATGAGCTGCATCTGGTGGCTCTCCATTATCTTCTGGAGGCGGTAGAAAAACCCTTGTCGAGGCAGTGGGTCGGTGGAAAGGAGCTCCCCGGCGGCCCCTTCTTCTTTCGCGGCCCACACGAGCTTCCCGCAAAGTATCTCCTGAAGCATCTGGGGGCTCGACCGGATCATTTCCGCAGAGCCTGCGAAACGCTCAACGGGGAGCCGGAAGATATGGGCGATGCCGCTTACCGCTTTCAAGTGCTTCCCCGTGCTCCCATGCGGATGGTGTTCTGGCAGGGCGATGATGAGTTTGGTCCCTCGCTCAACATCCAGTTCGATGCCACGGTCAGATTCCAGCTTCCTGCACTCGACGTTATTCTTGCCATGGCCTATGTCGTGGCCCGGAGTCTGGTAACGTCCTTCAAGGCCCTGAAAGAGGCCTGAGAAAAGGCTGACGCTCACCGTAGCGGGTGTTCCGTTCTTGCCGGGTCCGCACATCGTCTCTCTGATGATCAGAGTGCCTGCGAAACCGCCGTATTCTAAGCCGTTACTGGTCGAACTCAGAAATGACTGAGAAGCTCGGAGGGTATGGAATCCATGAGAAAGGGTGTCATCGAGAGATATGCCGCGAGGGTTGGATACAGCGAATCCGACCTGGAGGCTTTCAGGGAAGAGGGGCACCGGCTACGGCATGTCGAGCGATTGGCGAAGGCTGCGCCCCTCCACTCCATCGTCGCCGAGGTGGTCGATTCCAGGCACTGCAACTCCGGCCATACGAAAGGCCAGAAGATCGTTCTGGACGTCGACGGAAATCTCATCACAAAGCTCTGCCCGGAGAGACTTTGCGTCTATCTGGTTTCCCAGCTGTCGATACCGGTTGCGCTGATCAACGAACGATTGAGTGAGGGCCACGACCCGAACCACTTCCACTTCATGAGGTTTGTCCGGTGCCCGGATGCCGGGGTGACCTGTCTGGGTTACGGCGAAGTACTGGTCAAGGTGAGTGTCGTCCCAAGGATCAAATGAGCTTGGACCTGGAACGTTCCCGTAGAGAAGGAGAGCACCCATGGCTCGAATCGGCATTGTCACCTGCTCAAACTGCACCCAGGATACCAACTGCGCCTCTGTCGTCTGCCTGGCTGACATGAGAAAACGGAAGGCCTTTTTCGAGCGCTATTCGAAAGACGAGCCCCTCGACCTCATCGGAATCATCAGTTGCGCCGGTTGCCCGACACTTTCGGCTCCCGAGAAGATTCTCAGGCGCGTCCGGGCTATTGCTGAATTCAAACTGGACGCGCTTCATTTCGCTTACTGCATGACCGCTCTCTGTCCATTCATTTCGAAGTATGAGAAGATCATCCACCAGGAATATCCCAGTCTGGAGATCGTACCGGGAACCCACAAGCCCTTGGACAAAGCGGCGTTTCAGAAAGCGACAAGAGAGCTCCTGGCCCCGACGATCTCATGTCCGCAGGCGATGGTCGACCTCATAAAAGGACGCATGAGACTTCCCGACGAACAACCCGGGAGCTGACCCGCTGATCATTGCAGCTAACGAGAAAGGAGTACGCGTATGGCATTCGAGGATGCTCAGCGATTCGTCGCCAAAATGAAAGAGGATCCGGACTTCAGAGCGCAAGTTCAGAGCTTCGCCGACAGCGCCTCGATGCAGGCCTGCCTTGAAAACAATGGCTACTCATTCGACCTGCGCGAGCTGGTGCATGCGATGGCTGGGTGCATGGAGGAGCTCAATCGAATGATGCACCAGATGAGTGAATCATGACTGGCAAGGGCGCTCAGACTCGGCAGCGCATCGTCGATCAATGCCTTCAGCTCTTTTCCGTGAAGGGCTATCACAATACCTCCGTGAACGATATCCTGGAAGCCACGGGGCTCACCCGGGGAGGACTCTACGCCCACTTCAAGAGCAAGGAAGACATCTGGTGGTCGGCCTACGAAGAGGCCATCAGAATTTGGCGACATGTAGTTTTCAAGAACATCAGAAGAATTCAGGACCCCATCGAGAGACTGGAGGCAGTGGTTGAAAATGACATGCGAGATTACCTCGGGGCGAACATCTTCGAGGGCGGGTGCTTTCTTTTAAACACCCTCGTCGAGCTCTCGGGGCAATCTCCTGAGATGGGAGGAGAAGTCCTGCGAGGATTTGTTGGACTTACCGGGCTCATGAAATCCTGGATCGAGGAAGCGGACGAGAAGGGCCTCCTCAAACCCGGAGTGAACGCCGAGGAGGTGGCCACTTTCATGCTCGTTGCCCTCAACGGGGTCGCCGCTCTCTATGCGGCCACAAGAGACCCGCTCCATTGGGAGGTCACTTTGAAGCAAGTGCGGGCCTATCTGAGGTCCCTTCGAAAAGTGTCATGCTGATCGATCGACGTCCGCAGCCTATGGTTTGATCCGAAAGACAGATTGTTTCCCTCTGGCCCCGGCGGAGTTCTTTGGCCCAGCGGGAAAGGCCATGGGCTTGTCTGCAAAATATACCGATCGTTCTTCTTTTTCTGAAAGGATCCCCCTTCCTTCGAGGTGAACCCATGCGCCGATTCCTTGCCACCCCAGACGCAGCTTCCTGTCGACGCTCCGCGGAAAGTGGCCTCGATTCCTTCGATCAGGCATCCCGACAGACAATCTCTAGACTCTTCTACAACACGTTTTTCCAGGGAATCGATTTTCACTGCAATGTGATGGACAGGGATTATCGAATTGTCTGGCACAACCGTGTCGAGCCTGAAGCTCGAAGGCTGGGGATGTTCTGCTACGAGTTCTACTACAGAAGGACCGAACCTTGTGCCCAACACTGCGCGGCCAGAAATGTTTTTGTTTCGGGAAAACCGTGTTTCCTCGAAAGAGAGATGTTTGACCGGCTTTCGGATGGGCGCCCAAGATGGGCAGAGATCAGAGCCTACCCGATCCGAGAGCAGAGAAGGCACGTGGAATTTGTCGTCACCGTGGGTTTCGAGATAACCGCAAGGAAATACGGGGCTGATCACCAGGAAAAGACCGCTGGCAAGGCCGAAGGTGGCACCGGGATGGCGTCGGGCGCTCCCCGGACTGTCACTCCTCAAAAAGGGGGAACCTTTTCCTCCCTCACCGAGAGAGAGCTTCAGGTCTTGAGCCTCATGGCAGAAGGATGCACCAACCTCGACATTGCACATATTCTTTGCCTGAGCCCTCACACGGTCAAGAGCCATACGGTCCACATTTATAACAAGCTCGGCGTGAACGATCGAACAGCCGCCGCCATAATGGCTTCCCGCCTCAACCTGATTTGATCGCCAAGATTTCTCCTGCCATGGCCTGAACGGGCGATTTTTTCTTTTTATTTCTGTGGTTCCATGGGCGCACCAAAGCAGCGAGACCTTGTTGACCGCCGTGTCATGTCACGGACTTCAGCTTGGTTTGAGTGATTCAGATTCGCCATGAAAAGGAGCGGCCAATGAAGCTGAGGCAGAGAATCGACAATCTTCAGGAATCTTTGAAGCAAAGTGGTCTTTCCGGCGCTATCCTCTTTCACTCGAGGGACATCTTCTACTACACCGGCACGGCCCAACCGGCATTCCTTATTGTCCTCCCTGATGACATCGCCCTCTTCGTTCGAAGAGGCTATGACCTTGCCAGGCGGGAGTCATTCCTGGAGAGCGAGCACCTCGTTCACGGGAAAAACCTCTCGTCGATGATCTCCAAAATGTTCCCCGGGCCGGGATCCGGCGAGAAAGTCGGAACGGAATTGGATCTCATCTCCTTGGCTTTGGCCAATCAGTTCAAGCAGGCCCTTGGTGACCGTGACTTGGTGGATGTATCAGGACACATTTCCAATCAGCGGATGGTGAAAGATTCAACCGAAATTGAGAGCATCAAGACAGCTTGCGCGGCAGTCCACGCCGGCCACCTGGCGGTACTGGCTATCTTGCGCCCGGACATCAGCGAGCTTGAGCTCGCCGCAGCCGTTGAAAATGCACAACGCATTGCAGGGCACGAAGGCTGCTTTTTCGTTCGATCTCTCGACTTCGTCATGAGCCGGGGGCCCCTTGCTTCAGGACCCAATCTCAGAGAAACCAGCGGCACACTCTTTACCCTCTCGGGCGCGGGGCTCAGCAGTGCAGTCCCCACGGGCCCCAGCCGGCGAACCATCGAGTATGGCGATCTCGTTTTGGTGGATATCCCCGCCTGTATCAACGGCTATCATGCCGACCAGAGCCGGACTTATTACGTCGGGGGACAGTCAACCGAAGCTGAGGACTTGTTCTTCAAGCTCCGGGAGGTATCGGACTGGGTGATCAGTCACCTCTTGCCCGAAGCGCAATGCGATGAAATCTACGCCCTTGCACATTCCAAGGCGGATGAGCTGGGCATTGGGGAAGCTTTCATGCGCTTTGAATCAGGTGCCAAGGCCCACTTCATCGGGCACGGGATTGGCCTTGAGCTCAATGAGCACCCGATTCTCGCTGCAAATAGCACCGCCAGACTCAGGAACCAGACGGTGGTCGCAGTGGAGATACACGTGATGAAACCCGGAGGTCCCGCCCTGAAGCTCGAAGACACGGTTCTCGTGACTTCCAGAGGCGGACAGGTCCTTACAGAAAGCCCAAGAGAATTGATATCTGCATCGGACTTGCACATGAGCAGCTATTCGGCTGGGTTCTACGGATCTCCAAGAGCCTGGTGATTCATTACATGCTGAGGTGCCGTTTAATAAGGGCAACCACATTGATACCCAGCGATCGAAGCTGTAAATTTTCTTTTCCGGTACTTCGCAACGGTTGGAGCCCCTCAGGAGGGGGCAGCGGTTTCCGGCCCCCCTACCCTCCCTTCCCGGCCTGTCGGAGCGTTCTTCGCACAGGGGGGCTCTATGACCCGTGACAAAAGGCCGGAGGGGCATCCTTCCTGCTGACCATTTTCCGGCAATGCGTGCACCTGGCCATCCTCTCGTCGGTCCAGATTTCGATCTCCGCACCGCAGAAGGGGCAGATGAACAACTGGGGAACGACGATCAGCGACCGTTCAAAGCCGGGGCATTTCGGAATGCTTTCTCCTCCCATGTACTCAACACCTCCCTGCCGATCCTTCAGTCTCCCGACCAGCACGATGCTTCCGGACCCGCAATCAAGAGAGCCTTCCGTGGGTCAAAACGATTCGCTCGAACATGGTGACCAGACCGACACAGATCGTATAGAGGGGCTCAACCCCAAGATTCGCGCCGGCTGTCGAATCAAAAAGCAAGGTGAGCGCCGAATCGAAGTCGCCCTCTTTCTTCCAGTACCGGATGAGAACAGGCACTTTGGGCAAGGGATGGATAACGATCGAGATGTCGCAATCCGCAGGACTCTCGATGAGCTCCCCGTCAAAGAGGTCGAAAAGGATTTCAAAAAGATCGGTGTGGCAATCGATGAGCTTCTTGAGGGGCATTTCCGCGCGTTGGCCGAAAAGAGCACCCCAGTCGGCGCCACCCTCGAGCTCCTTGAAGCGGAGCCAATTCCCGGTGGCATTCTTACCCGCTCCCCGGGCAACATAGCTCAGCAGGGGAATCACCAGCCACGGGGTCTTGTGGCACTCTGACCGGACGTTCCCCTCTCCGTCGATGTGGAAGTCCTTCCCGAGACATTTTACCGTGAGGTGTCCAGCCGCCTGTACAGCTCCAAGCCGATTCGCCGCCTCCGCTAGATTCATTGCACGAATCTCGGAACGCAGGAGCTCCATCGCCTTCTCGCGTTCGTCCGGAGCGGCGCGGTTGGGAGCCCGTTCGCCTTCAAGCCGCTCCAGCAAGCCTCTGTCAACGAAAGGACACTGGGACAACGGTTTTTCCCCCCGCATGACCGCTGCGGCAAAAGCAAGACAGGTGGGCAGCTCACACTCTCTGCAATTTGTCTTATCGAGAAGCTTGTAGATCTCCAGATGATTCATTCGATGCATATCCTCTCTCTCCTCATCCGCCATGCACGGAACAAGATCCTCTTGCCCGCCCATCCGCTCTCAAACTCGTGACAACGGCCAATCCCTCGGAGATTTCTTCCGAGTTGCCCCCAAAACCTCATGGATTTCGTTCGCACGGTTTTGCCATAAGGGCAACGGGGCCGAATCCCCCATTTGGGGGAGAAAAAGACTTTTCAGCTGATTTGTCGGAAGCGATTGAAATGCGTGTGGAGGCTGTCAGACGAGGGAGTGACGGGCCGCCCAGACGGCGGCTTCCGTCCGGTCATCGACGCCCAATTTGTTGAAGATGTGAATGACGTGGCTCTTGACAGTATGATGGCTGATACCGAGAAGCTCGGAGATCTCCGTGTTGGTGGCTCCGCGAGCCATGAGGCGAAGCACCTGAAGCTCCCGTCCGGTCAGGGGAACAGGCAGAGAATGATTGCCAGTGCTCTCCATCGTCGTGTCGATGCGAGTCAGTCGTTTCAGATCCTGCTCCAGCCTCGCGATATGCGCCAGCTTTTCCTCGAGTGTCCGGCTCACCCGCGTGGCGTCAACATCGATGGCAATGGTTTTCTTGAGATACCCTTGGGCATCATAGACCGGGTAGGCCACATTCTGCCAAAGGGGGCTTCCAAGCCCTCCACACTGAGCGGGATCCGCATCCTGTCTACTCAGTGCCGCGGCAAAGGCCATGCAACTGGGATGACCGCACTCCCCGCAGTTCCTCCCGGGCAGAACGCTCAGGATATCGAGAATGGACATGCGCCGGTACCTCCGGTGATCCGGGCGGATGGAGTCCTTGCGCCGATGGAGGTCGTTCAGGAAAGCAATGAGCCTTTCCAGGAATTCGTGAGCCTGCAGGTAGGTCTCAAATAGACCTGCAGACCCCTCGGAGGGATGAAGACCGCAGAGGACGCCGTCGAGGCTGAATTTGATGTAGACCGGCCGCTCGAAGAGCTGCGCACCGTCGGCAACCGCATGGATATAAGGGAACAGCACTGAAATATCGCCATTCAGCTTGAAGTGGGCAACCAGCAACGGATAGGCATCTCTGCAAATCCTCGACAGCGGGCCAAGGACGCGGAGGGACAGGTCCGAATACCCTTTTATCAACCGGCAATCGCCCATCTCTTCTATCCCTGAAGTCATTCTAAAATGAAGGGCCCCGAGAACTCACGGATTTGTAGCATATATATTTTCCCACCGCGAACACTCTCATGGCCCACCGTTAACCATCCGGCCCACAAGGGCTTCCTCATGGGTTAACAACATCAAGGCAGCTGTCGAGCTCGACATCTATAACAGGTTGACGGTGCCATGGAACGTTCAGTATATTCCGCACCGGTCGGCAGTTCACCCAGGCGTCGCCGCCCCATGAGGGGTGCTAAACCTGCCAGGATATTCCATTCGACCGGACACCTTATCCCGTGCCGAGTCGGAAGACGGCGACCACCGACATTACCCTACCCGGATCGGCACACTTCGCGAGGATAAGCTATGTCCAGAGATATTCTGCCTTTCCATTCAGATGACATTTCCTCCCTTGCACGGTCCCTCAAGGGCCAGCTCGCTCATTGCGAGTCCCAGCCGAGCCATCTTGAACTCTTGAACATGCTGGTGCGGGCCATCGGCTATAGGAATTTTCAACATTATCGGGCACAACTTGTGGCCGGAGAGCATATGGAGAGCCCCCCGCCCATTAAGGAGACTGAGCCAGTCGATTTCGTCCGCGTGAAGCGCTCAGTGCGGATGTTCGACGCAGCGGGAAAGCTCGCTCGCTGGCCATCCAAACGCAGCCAGCAGGAGCTTTGCCTGTGGATCATCTGGTCGAAACTGCCTGCCGCGCAGATCCTTACCGAAAAAGAGGTCAACCACCTGCTGAACGAAAATCACCTCTTCGGTGACCATGCCCTGTTGCGAAGATGGCTATGCGACTACGGGATGATGGCCAGGACCCGAGACGGCCGTGAATACCGCCGGATCGAAAAGCGCCCGCCCGCCGAGGCACTCGAACTGATTCGTCAACTTCGGTCGAGCTTGACCGGGTAGTCCCGGAAAAGCATCACAACAAAAAGCGGTGAGCGCCATGATCGCAATCAGATGATTGTGGCGCTCCAGCATCGCTCCAAGCTAAAGGACCTGATAGTTATGTCCGTCCGCCTGAGCGACGGTACTGAGAGCTCTTGTATCTCGGAAAGGCCCCTCCTGTTGATATTCTTCAGTTTGCATAATACATGACCAAATCCGATTTGGTTCTCATTTTCTCCTCTCGAGAAGCCCTCAGCAACTTTACATAGAAGACATTGATTAGTAAGTGTTTTCAATTTCATGTGTATCCCCTCCCGCGAGGGACACCCCGGGAACCGACCAGGACCGAGGACGCCCCCATGCCCCCTGAAAAGACCGAAATGTCAGGCGAGATAGAATTTCCATTGAGAGTCCCGTTGCCGGAGAGCTGGGACGGGGCGGTGGCTGCGTTGAAAAACGATCTTTACCGCTGTGGCCGCTCCGAGAGCACCGTGATCACCTGTGCCTCGGCCCTGAAAGCCTTCGCCTTTTTCTACCGTGACCACTTGAAAAGGCACGGTCCGCATGTGGCCTTCATGCTGGAGACAGATGTTCAGGCCTTCGTGAACTTCTTGCGCTACGACCGACATCTCACCGCGACCTCGGTCAATGGCCACATAGCCGCCATTCGAGCCTTCCCGGGCTTTCTCCTGGAGAAGGGGTGGCACCGGCGCCTGGTCGCACGGAGTATCTAAACCTACCGCATCTCCCTCTCCGGGCACGAGCCCCGCTTGAGCACGGAGGAAGTTCGCAGACTGGTCTCCGCCATCAATCTAAACGGAAGAAACAGCCATCGAGATCTTGCCATTTTACAGTTCATCCGGATTAATGAGTACCTTTGTGTATGCAGGTGGTAGAGTCGAAGCTTAAAGTAGACCATGTCCTGGAATCCGTAGGCCTGTCTCTTGAGGGTTTTGATCTTGTTGTTGATGCCCTCGACAACGCCGTTGGTGATGAAATGCTTGAAATAGTTGAGGAGTCCTGTCTTGTAGGCTCCCAGGGTTTTGGCCACTTTCGCCAATTCCTTGATTCCGGATTGCATGGCATCCCGGCACCACACATTGAGGAACTCCATGGCGCCCTCGAAGTCATCCTTTTCCCAGAAGAGCCTCAGCTGCTCTTTCATGGAATGAGCGACAAAGAGAGGTTGATTGGCCTGGAGCAGTTCGTCGAGGCGTGCTTTCCGGTCCGGCTTGAGGTCGGCATAGTTTCTCAAAAGCAGGAATCGGTTGCCTTTGAGCGTTTGTTTGCCAATCTTGTCGAGCTCATTTTGCTGCCCTCTCCTGATCTCATCGAGGGCGTTGTTCATGAGGGCCATGATGTGATAGCGGGCAAAGACAATATCCACCTGAGGCAGCCACTCGCGGACCGCAAAGCAGTAGCTCTTGCTCATGTCCATGGCTACCGCCTTGAGTTTCTTCGCTTTTTTGGAAAGTTTCTCGATGAAGGGGCGGATGTCGTCCTTGCTTCTCCCTTCGACAGCATGGAGGATTCTGCCGGTTTCGAGATCCGTGAAGATCGTCCTGTACTCATGCCCTTTCCTGAGGCTGAACTCATCGATGCCGATGTACCTGACCTCTCGGAGCGGGATCTTTCGGTAGAGCACAGAGAGCCTGTCTTTGTGGATCTGTTTGACCGTATCCCAGCCAACTCCGACGTAGGCCGCCACAACCCGGATGGTTCCGAACTTGAGCAGATCCAGCACGGTGAGTGCAAACGATCGAACATAGCGGTGTTTTCCGTCCGTAAAGGGGATGTCAGGCCACCAGCGGCGGCTGCATTGCCGGCATTCCAGCCGGTGGACCAGAAGATCCAGGAAACACCTCTTTCTTCCCATGGGGCCCATGCGAAAAAGCCGCCTTTTCTGGTCCTTGAAGGTCGCTTCCCTACAGCCACAGTGAGGACACTTGATGGTTACTCTGCTCAGCCGAGCCCCGATCACTAGCCTGTCTTGAACGTACTGCGTGGATTCGTAATGGATGCCTTTCAGCCCGAAAGCATGGTAGACTATCGATGTGGACATGGTCTGAACCCTCCTTTGTTGTTCGATGGCTGTCAAACAACACGGGTTCTGTCATGTCCACATCCTTTTTGCAACCTTGGGTACTCATTTTCCGGAAGAGCCCCAGTCCGAAAGCGAAAAGTCGGTAGCTTCTCCGGTCATCAACTGTCCTGTGCGC